>CAZCYB010000096.1:0-1517 GCA_964502805.1 uncultured Desulfocurvus sp. | reverse complement strand
GCTGCGCTCCGAGTTGCCCGCGCTTTTGGCCGGGCTGTCCGAGGAGGATCCCGCGAACCGGGGCCTGTGCGCCCGCGCCCTGGGGCTGGTCTGCGCGGGCGGAGACGTCCCGCTGGGGCGCCAGGCCCTGGAGCGCCTGGCCGAGGACCCGGCGGAGTTCGAACTCTACTCGGACGGGGAGCTGGCCCTGCCCACGGTGGGGCAGGCGGCCCGCGCGGCCCTGGAAAACCTGGCCCGCGCCTGAGCCGAAAAAACCCGGCGCCGGAGTGTTGACAAGCGCCGGGGGTTTGGGTAGATGGTCCTTCCCTTGAGCAATTTAGGCGCGTAGCTCAGTTGGTTAGAGCACTTGCTCGACACGCAAGGGGTCAGGAGTTCAAGTCTCCTCGTGCCTACCATAGTTATCGGAAAGGGAGGCCAAGTGCCTCCCTTTCCACTTTTGGCCGCCGGGCGTTCAAGGCCGGCAGCCGCATCTGAAGGAGAGTTCGCCGTGCAAGTCACAGTGGCCGGTCAGGACATTTCCGTCGAGGCAGGCGCGGCCATCGCCGACGTCTTCAAGCAGGCCCTCTCGGGCAAGCAGTTCAAGAACACCGTGGTCGCCCGCTGCGGAGAGACCCTCCTCGACCTCACCGCGCCGGTGCCCGCCGATGCGCTCGCCGGGCGCGCCGCCCTGGAGCCCGTGTTCGCCGACAGCGACGAGGGCCTGGACATCATCCGCCACTCCACCGCCCACCTCATGGCCGAGGCGGTGAAGAAGCTCTTCCCCACGGCCAAGGTCACCATCGGCCCCGCGGTGGAGAACGGCTTCTACTACGATTTCGACTACGAGCGCCCCTTCACCCCCGAGGACCTAGAGGCCATCGAGGCCGAGATGGTCCGCAGCGTGGGCGCGGACAAGCCCTTCGCCTGCCAGATGATGAGCGCGGAGGCGGCCCGGGCCAAGTTCGACGCCGAGGGCGAGCCCTACAAGGTGGAACTCATCGACGACCTGCGGGCCAACATGGGCGTCACGGACGTGAGCGTGTACACCCACGGCGCCTTCTCCGACCTCTGCCGCGGCCCCCACGTGCCGCGCACGGGGCTCCTCAAGGCCTTCAAGCTCACCAGCGTGGCCGGGGCCTACTGGCGCGGCGACGAGAAGCGCCAGCAGCTCCAGCGCATTTACGGCACGGCCTGGGCCAACCCCAAGGACCTCAAGGTCTACCTGGAGCGCATCGAGGAAGCCAAGAAGCGCGACCACCGCAAGCTGGGCACCCAGCTGGACCTGTTCAGCTTCCACGAGGACGTGGGCGGCGGCATGGTCCTTTGGCACCCCAAGGGCGCGGTGGTGCGGGCCATCCTGGAGGACTTCGAGCGCAAGGAGCACCTGAAGCGCGGCTACCAGTTCGTGCAGGGCCCGCTCATCCTCCGCAGGGAGCTGTGGGAGAAGAGCGGCCACTACGACAACTACCGCGAGAACATGTACTTCACCGAGATCGACGAGCAGGCCTACGGCGTGAAGCCCATGAACTGCCTGTCGC
>CAZCYB010000095.1:0-1789 GCA_964502805.1 uncultured Desulfocurvus sp. | reverse complement strand
CCTGGCCACCAGGCGCCAGGGCCCCTGGGCGGAGATCCGCGTCTCGGACACGGGCGCGGGCATCCCCGAGCATGTGCGGCCCAAGATCTTCGACCCCTTCTTCACCACCAAGGAGGTGGGCAAGGGCACCGGGCAGGGGCTCACCATCTCCCGCAGCATCGTGGTGGAAAAGCACAGGGGCCAGATCTTCTTTGAAACCGAGCCGGGCAAAGGCACCACCTTCGTGGTGCGCCTGCCCATCGAGCTGGAGGAAGGCGCGTGATGGACGCCCAGCCATCTTCCCCCGCTTCCGGGCCGCGCGGCCTCGGCCTGGATACCCGGCGGACCTGGGCCGCGCTGGGCTTGGTGGCGCTGCTGCTGGGCCTGGCCGCGGCCATCCTGGTGGCGGGCCTCCACCACACCCGGAGCATCAGCGAGGCCTACTTCCTGTCCGTGGTCAACCAGCTGGAGGCCATCAGCGAGCTCAAGAAGTCCGAGCTGGTCCAGTGGCGCAAGGAGCGCCTGGGCAACGCCAAGGCCCTGCGCGGCAACGCCTGGTTCCAGGCGCTGGCGGCCCAGGCGCTGCGGAACCCGCAAGACAAGGCCGCGGTCGAGGGGGCCCACCGCTGGCTCAAGCACATCCACTCCTCCTACATCGAATACGACAGCCTCTGCCTCATCGACGCCGCCGGGCGCAGGGTGGTCAGCACCTCGCACGAGGACATGCCCGTCTCCCACTGGTTCCTGGCCATGCTGCGCGAGGGGGGCGAGGACCCAGGTGTGCGCTTCCTGGACTTCTACCGCAGCGAGCACGACGGGCAGATCTACTGCGCCACGGCCTTCCCCATCTTCGAGGGCGGCCCAGGCGGCAAGGTCCTGGGCTACGCGGTGCTGCACATCCAGGCGGACACCCTCATCTATCCGCTCATCAGCCGGTGGCCCATCTCCAGCCAGACCGGCGAGACCTACATCGTCCGCCGCGACGGCGACACGGTGCGCTACCTAAGCCCCCTGCGCACCAGGGACAACTCCCGCCTCACCTTCACCATGCCCATCGGAAGCACTGAGGTCATGGCCGTGCAGGCCGTGCTGGGGCGCCACGGGGTGGTGCGCGGCCTGGACTCCCGGGGCGACGCGGTGGTGGCGGCCTTGACCACCCTGCCCGACGGCTCCTGGTCCATGGTCACCCGGATCAGCGAGGCCGAGGTGGAGCAGGGCATCAGCGAACGGGTGCGCTCGGTGAACTACCTGGTGGCGGCCCTGGCGCTGAGCATGCTCGTCGGCTCCCTGGTCATCTGGAAGCTGCACCGCTCCGTGGTGCTGCGCAACGCCTTGGCCGCAGAGAACAGGCTGAACCAGACCCGGGCCCGGTTCGGCACCCTGGCGGAGACCATGGCCCAGGGCCTGGTGCGGCTGGACGCCCAGGGCGCCGTGGCCTACGCCAACCCGCACTTCCTCAAGATGCTGGGACGGCCGGAGGAAGAGGTGCTGGGCCACGACGTTGCCCGGTTCATGCTCGACCCCTCCGGGCGCGGCGCCCTGTGCGCCCTCACCGGCGAATGCGACGCGGCGCTGGCCGACGGCCTGGAGATCGTCTGGGTGGGCGGGGACGCCGGAAAAGTCTTCAGCGTGGTGACGCCCGTGTCCCGGCATGCCCAGGGGGAACCGGCCGAGCGCTGGCTGCTGGTGCAGGACACCACCCGGCGCAGGCTGCTGGAGAGCCAGCTCATGCACTCGCAGAAGCTGGAGGCCATTGGCCAGCTGGCCGCCGGGATAGCCCACGAGATCAACACCCCGGCCCAGTACGTGG
>CAZCYB010000094.1:0-1839 GCA_964502805.1 uncultured Desulfocurvus sp. | reverse complement strand
GCGGGGGAGGGGCGAAACTTTTTGGAAAAAGTTTCGCCCCTCCCCCGCACCCCCTCCCCACTTCCAAAACTTTTGTAGGGGGTTGCGGGAAAGGTTCCATGCCTTTCCCCGTCCGCCTGCGCCCTCTTCCAGCCTCCCGCTCCTATCGCCCAAACCCTCCCCCTCGCCCCCCGGTTCCTCCCCCCGCCGCCCGCAACAAAAAACGGCCCGGCCCCCAATCAAGGAGCCGGGCCGCGATGTTTCCTGTGAAACACCCGGAAGCTGGCGCTATTTCAGGCCTTCTTCCTCGGCGTAGCGCGCCACGAAGGCCTTGGCCTCGTCCACGCTGGTCACGTCCCCCGCGATCTGGGCCTTCAAGAGCGCATCGCGGATGATGCCCACCGAGGGGCCGGGGTTCATGCCCGTGGCCTGCATGATGTCGCGGCCGTTGAGGAAGGGCTCCAGCGCCTCCTCGGGGATGTCCGCGCGCTCCAGCATCTTCAGGATGTGGTTGAACTCGCGGTACGAGCCGCCCCGGGCCTTGATGTCCGCCCGGACCATCTCCAGGATGCGCGGGTACTCGTCGATGGCGCGGAGCTTGCGCACGCCCTTGTCCGTGAGCATGAAGTGCGGGCGCATGTGGTCGCGCACCAGGGTGCAGATGAGCTCGATGTCCTCGCTGGGAAAGTGCAGGCGGTTCAGTATCTTGCGCGTCACCTTGGCGCCCACGCGGTGGTGCTGCAAAAAGCTCCACAGCCCGTCGGAGTATTCCGCGGTGTACAGCTTGCCCACGTCGTGGAACATGCAGGCCAGGGTGCCGTACCAGTCGTAGGGCAGCACCTCGGGGTAGTAGCGCATCACGTCCAGGGTGTGCTGGAACACGGTCTCCTCGCCGGCCTCGGGGTTCTTCAGCTGGCGCACCCGCGCCAGGGCGGCGATCTCCGGGATCAGCCCGTGCAGGATCTGGCATTCGAACAGGAGCTTGACGAAGGCGTGCATGTTCTCCGCCTCCACCTTGCGCCACTCGTCCATGATGTCCGTCACCGGGCAGTAGTCCAGCACGCGCCGGGCCCCCCGGATGATGGCCATCCAGGAGTTGGGCTCTATGGGCAGGTGCAGGTTGGCGGCGAAGCGCATGGCCCGCACGGCCAGGAGGTAGTCCTTCTTGAGCGTCTGGTCCGGAAAGCCCTTGATGGTGATGACGCCCTGGTCAAAGCCGGTGAGGCCCTGGTCCTGGTCCTCGGGCGGGGGCAGGTAGGCGCAGGCCGCCGCCAGGGGAATCTCGCCGCGCTCCTGCAGCACCTTCAAAAGGCGCGGGGTCAGCCGGGCCACGCATTCCTCGGGGTGGGCGCCGTCCTCGGTGATGGCCGGGTGGAAGCAGAAGTGCACGCCCTCCAGCTCGATGCAGCCGGTGACGCCCTCGCCCATCTGCGTCGCCGCTCCGGCCACGATCTTGGGGAACAGGCGGCGCAGGCCCTCGAAGTCCAGCTCGGTGCTGATGTCCATGCACAGGCCGCCACCGGAAAGCTTCTGGGCCTTCAGCACGTCCTTCTGCAGGCGGGCGTTGATGACGTAGGCGTCGTAGCCGTTGCGCATGATGGTCTTGCACAGGCCCACGGCCTCTTTGAACGGGTCGATCATTCTTCCTCCATCTGGCTGCCCCTGGCCGGGCGGCGGGCGCCTGGGCCGGGGCGGGGGTTGCGAGCATCAAGGCGGGCCGATGCGCCCGCGCGCAAGCCCTATACTATGCTTTTTCCCGCAAGGAAATGGGCTGCCACGCGTCCCCGCAGGGCCCGGCCCAGCAGCGGCGTGTTCCTGCTCTTGCTC
Source organism: uncultured Desulfocurvus sp. (assembly GCA_964502805.1). GTDB lineage: Bacteria > Desulfobacterota > Desulfovibrionia > Desulfovibrionales > Desulfovibrionaceae > Humidesulfovibrio. The sequence continues at coordinate 33 of CAZCYB010000094.1, read as the reverse complement.
AGCATGGTCTCCGGGCCCACGGTCCATTCGCGG
>CAZCYB010000093.1:0-2821 GCA_964502805.1 uncultured Desulfocurvus sp. | reverse complement strand
GCGCAAACCAAAGGGCTCTTCAGCGCATGCGCTGAAGAGCCCTTTGGTTTGCGCCCCCCGTCCTCTGGTCTCGTCAGCCTAGTCCTTCCAGTTCCACCACTTCAGGCGTTCGGGGTCGGGGTCCGGGGTTTCCGCGAAGTACACGGCGCAGCGCAGCACATAGAGCATGCAGCGGTCCACGTGCTGGCCCGCCAGTTCCTCCAGCCGCTCGTAAAGCGCCTGGGGGTCCCTGCCGCGCAGATCGTCCACGCCGCGCAGGCCCAGGCTCCACAGGTCCACGGCGATGGATTTGCCCACGCCGGGAATGCGCCGGAAGTCCTTCAGCACCGCCGGGTCCGGGGCCTGGCTCGGGCTAGCTCCGGGCATAGACCTCGTCGAGGATGGCCTTGCCGCCCGCGACCAGCACCTGGCGGGCCAGGTCGGCGCCCAGGTCCCAGGCCTTGTCCGGGGAGCCAGCGGCTTGGAGGCGGATGGGGTTTTCGCCGCTGATTCCGGCCACGAAGCCGGTGAGGGTGAGCGTGTCTCCGTCGAGCTGGCTCCAGGCGGCGATGGGCACCTGGCAGCCGCCGTCGAGCCCGGTGAGGAAGCCGCGCTCGGCGGCCACCTGGGCGGCGGTCTCGGGGTGGTTCAGGAAGGAGAGGAGCTGGGCCATTTCGGGCCGGTCCTTGCGGTACTCGATGCCGAGCGCCCCCTGGGCCACGGCGGGCAGGAAGCGCGGGGGCCCGAGGATCTCGTGCTTGGGGGCGGAGAGGCCCAGGCGGTTCAGGCCAGCGGTGGCCACCACGATGGCGTCGAACTGGCCTTCCAGGAGCTTGCGCACGCGGGTGTCCAGGTTTCCGCGCAGGGACTCGATGTTCAGGTCGGGCCGAAGGGTGAGGAGCTGGGCCTGGCGGCGCAGGCTGCTGGTGCCCACCTTGGCGCCCTGGGGCAGGGCGTCCAGGCCGTCGAAATTGACGGAGAGCAGGGAGTCGGTGGGCGCCTCGCGCACGGGGATGACGCCCACGACGAGCTCGGCGGGCAGCTCGGTGGGCACGTCCTTCATGCTGTGCACGGCCAGGTCGGCGCGGCCGTCCAGCAGGGCCTCTTCAATCTCTTTGACGAACAGGCCCTTGCCGCCCACCTTGGCCAGGGGCACGTCCAGGATCTTGTCGCCGGTGGTCTTGATCTTGAGCAGCTCGACCTGGAGGCCGGGGTACTGGGCGCGCAGCAGGGCGGAGATGTGCTCGGCCTGCCAGAGGGCCAGCATGCTGCCACGGGTGGCGATGGTGACGTTCTTCATGGTGCGCACCGGGCCTAGTGGCAGGAGGAGCAGCTGCCGCCGGAGCAGCCCGCGCAGCCGCTGCCCGAGGGGCGGGAAGGGGCCGTGGCCGCGGGGGCGTCGTGGTCGCCGCCGCCGCCGCCCACCTTGGAGCGGCAGCAGCTCATGAGCTTTTCCGTCCTAGTGGAGCCGCAGGACGGGCACACGGTCTGCTCGTCCTGGCTGAACACGAGCTCCTCGAACTGGTTCTTGCAGCGCTTGCACACGTATTCGAATATGGGCATGGCGGATTCCTCTGGCGTCGTTTGCGGCACCGGCGGATGGCCGGGGCGGCGCTGTGTGTAGCGCATATCGCGCGCTGGCGCAACGCCGCCCCGGTGGCCGGGATTATTTCGACTTGGGCTTGGCCTTTTTCGCGGGGGCCTTGGGTGCGGCAACCTTCCTCGCGGGGGCCGCGACCTTGGCGGGCTTGGCCGGACCCTCGGCCTTGGGCGCGGCAGCGGCCTTTTCGGCTGCCTTGGCCCTGGCCAGGGGCCACACCTCGTCCACGCGCTCCACGAACTTGATGGCGATCTTGGCGCGCAGGTCCTCGGGGATGTCCTGCACGTCCTTCTTGTTCTGGCTGGGGATCAAGACGCGCTTCATGCCCTGGGCCACGGCGGCCAGGATCTTCTCCTTGATGCCGCCCACGGGCAGCACGCGCCCGCGCAGGCTGATCTCGCCGGTCATGGCCGTCTCCGCGTCCACGGGCCGCCCGGTGAGCGAGCTGATGAGCGCCGTGACCAGCGTCACGCCCGCGCTGGGGCCGTCCTTGGGCGTGGCGCCAGCGGGCACGTGGATGTGGATGTCGCGCTTCTCGTGGAAGTCCAGCGGGATGCCGTACTTCTCGGCCTTGGCCCTGGCGAGCGACACAGCCGCCTGGGCGCTCTCCTTCATCACGTCGCCCAGCTTGCCGGTCAGGATGAGCTTGCCGGTGCCGGGCATGGTGGAGACCTCCACGTGCAGCATCTCGCCGCCGTAGGGGGTCCAGGCCAGGCCCACGGCCACGCCCGGGGGCAGCACCAGTTCCTTCTCGTCCTCCAGAAAGCGCGGCGCGCCCAGGAGCTTGGAGAGGTTCTTCTCGCTGACGGTGAACGGGCCCTTCTCGCCCTCGGCCTTCTTGCGGGCCAGCTTGCGGCAGATGCTCCCGACCTCGCGCTCCAGGTTGCGCAGGCCCGCCTCGCGCGTGTACTCGCGCACGATCTTGGCCAGCACCTCGTCGGGCATCTTCACTTCGCTCTCCTTCAGGCCGTTGTCCTTGGCCTGGCGGGGCATGACGAAGCGCCGGGCGATCTTGACCTTCTCCTGCTCGGTGTAGCCGGGAATGCGGATGACCTCCATGCGGTCCAAAAGCGGGCCGGGGATGGTGTCCAGCGTGTTGGCGGTGCAGATGAACATGACGCCCGAGAGATCGAACGGCACGTTCAGGTAGTGGTCGGTGAAGCTGAAGTTCTGTTCCGGGTCCAGCACCTCCAGCAGGGCCGAGGCCGGGTCGCCCCGGAAGTCCGTGCCGAGCTTGTCCAC
>CAZCYB010000092.1:0-3247 GCA_964502805.1 uncultured Desulfocurvus sp. | reverse complement strand
CAGGGCGGGGCCGAGGCCTACGACGCCCGCCGCTGGACCTACGTGCGCAAGGACGGCGGCCACATCCCCGTGGACCTGGTGGTCACGGCCATCCGCGCCGAGGCTTCCGCCGGCCAGCCCGGAGAAATCCAGGGCTTCCTGGGCATCGCCGTGGACATGACCGAGCGCGAGAAGCTCCAGACACGCCTGAACCGCGCGCTCATCTCCGTGGACAGCGCCGCGGACATGATCTTCTGGTGCGGCGCGGAGGACCGGCGCATCGACTTCGTCAACGAGGCCGCGCTGGCCACCCTGGGCTACGGCCGCGAGGAGCTCCTGGGCCAGGACGTGGCCCTGGTGAACCCGGACCGCGACGAGGCCTCCTGGCGCCAGCTGGTCGAGGACCTGCGCCACAATGCCCGGGCCGTGCGCGAGGCGCGCTTCCGCCACAAGAACGGCGCCCGCCTGCCCGTGGAGATCACCGCCGCCCTGGTGACGCACAAGGGCCGGGAGTTCGTGGTGGGCATCGTGCGCGACATCGCCGCGCGCAAGGCCCTGGAGGCGGAGCTCACGCGCGCCCAGGCCTCGGTGGACAGCGCCAGCGACATGATCTTCTGGACCTCCCTGGCCGACAGGCGCTTCCACTTCGTCAACCGCGCCGCCTGCGAGGCCCTGGGCTACACCCGCGAGGAGCTGGTGGGCATGCGCGTGGAGCAGCTGAATCCCGCCCGCGACGAGGACTCCTGGCGCAAGGCCAAGGGCCTGCTGCACACCCAGGGCCGGTTCCTGTTCCAGGCGGCCTACCGCCGCAAGGACGGCACCTTCCTGCCCGTGGAGACCACCGTGTCCCTGGTGGAGCACGAGGGCCAGCAGTACGCCGTGGGCATCGCCCGCGACATCTCCGAGCGCAAGGCCCTGGAGGCCGACCTGCTGCGCGCCCAGACCTCCGTGGACAGCGCCAGCGACATGATCTTCTGGACCGGCACCCTGGACCGGCGCATCGACTTCGTCAACGAGGCCTGCTGCCGGGCCCTGGGCTACACCCGCCAGGAGATGCTGGGCATGGACGTGGCCCTGGTGAACCCCGGCCGCGCGCCCCTGGGCTGGTCGCTCCTGGTGGAGCGCCTGCGCACCCAGGGCCGCGCCACCTACGAGGCCAGCTTCCGCCGCAAGGACGGCTCGGAGCTGCCGGTGGAGATCTCCGCCTCCCTGGCGCGGCACGAGAACCGGGAATACGTCCAGGCCATCGTGCGCGACATCACCGAGCGCAGGCGCATCCAGGCCCGGGCCGACCGCCAGCTGCGCGTGAGCAACGCCCTGGCCGAGGTGGCCCGCGCCCTGGTTGACCCCGGGGCCACCCCCGCCAGCGCCGCCGCCCTGCTGCTGGCCCGCGCCCGGGAGCTCACGGGCAGCGCCCACGGCATGGTCGCCGCCGTGGCCCAGCCGGGCGGGCACCTGGACATCCTGGCCGCCACGGACATGATGCCCGGCCACCCCCTGCCCGAGGGCAGGCACCTCTTCACCCCCGTGGACAAGGACCGCTACCCCGGCCTGTGGGGCCACAGCCTCACCACGCGCAAGGGCTTCTACGAGAACAACCCCGCCGGGCACCCCAGCGCGCGCGGCGTGCCCCAGGGCCACATCCCGGTTGCGCGCCTGCTGGCCGTGCCGGTGCTCATCCCCGCCAGCGGCGGCCCGCGCGCCATCGGGCAGATCGCCCTGGCCAACCCCGGGGCCGACTACACCGCCGAGGACCTGGCCGCCGTCCAGTCCCTGGCGGACCTCTACGCCCTGGGGGCGGAGCAGCTGCGCATCCGCGCCGAGCTGGTGAGCGCCCGCGACGAGGCCCAGGCCGCCAGCCGCGCCAAGAGCGAGTTCCTGGCCAACATGACCCACGAGGTGCGCACGCCCCTAAACGGCATCCTGGGCATGCTGCAGGTGCTGCAGAGCACCGGCCTGAGCGAGGAGCAGGCCGACTGCGCGGACGTGGCCCTGCAAAGCGCCAGCAAGCTGGCCACCCAGCTGAACAACGTGCTGGAGTTCGCCCGGCTCGACGCCGCGGGCGAGGCCGAGTGCACGCTCTTTCCGCCCACGGACCTGCTGCACTCCCTTGAGGCCCAGTTCGCCCCCGCCGCCAGGGCCAAGGGCCTGGCCTTCGGCGTGGAGGCCGAGCCCGGCCTGCCCGACCTGGCCCAGTCCGACCCGGCGGCCCTGCGCCAGGCCCTGGCCCACCTCATCGACAACGCCATCAAGTTCACCGAGGCAGGCGAGGTGCGCCTGCGCGCCCTGCCCTGCCCCCACCAGCCCGATGCCCCGGCCCTCATGGCCTTCCGCGTGGAGGACACGGGCATCGGCATCCCGGAGCACCTGCGCCAGAGCGTCTTCGGCCCCTTCATCCAGGCCGACGCCACCACCACCCGCAAATACGGCGGCACCGGCCTGGGCCTGGCCATCGCCGGCAAGCTCGCGGCCCGCCTGGGCGGCGGCATCAGCGTTCAGCCGCGCCCCGGCGGCGGCACCGTCATGATCCTGACCGCCCGCGTGGACTGCACCCCGCGCACCGACGCCTAACCTCCCGCCAACCCTTGCCATTCCTCGCACGCCAGGCTCCTGGCGCGGCTCTTGCTACGCCCCCTGCGCAGCCTTGACACAAACGGATCCGCCGGGCATACCCCGGCCTCCAAAAAACATACCCATAAAGGAGGACCGCATGAACAAGTTCGCTCATGTCGCCATCCTGCCGGTGCTCATCGCAGCCCTGCTCTGTTCCCTCATCGCCCTCACCGTCCAGCACCAGGAGCTCGCCGAGCTCCGGGGCGCGCTGACCCACTGCGAGTACCGCGCCGAGGTGGTGCGCATGCTCGTCTCCGACCCCGAATACCTCACCCGCCTGGAAGCCCAGGTGCGGCCCGTGGCCAGCGTCACCGTCACCGCCTACAACGCCGACCCCGCCCAGACCGACTCCGACCCCGAAATCGCCGCCTCCATGCGCCGGGTCAAGCCCGGCACCATCGCCGTCTCGCGCGACCTGTTCAACAAGGGCTGGGTCTTCGGCAAGAAGGTGCGGCTGGAAGGCCTGGGCATCTTCGAGATCAACGACCTCATGAACGCCCGGCACTCCAAGGCCATCGACATCTTCCTGGCCGGGGGCGACGCCATGCAGTTCGGCAAGCGCAGAACCACCGCCGCGTTGCTGAATATCTAGGAGAGCGCGCGGGGGAGGGGCGAAACTTTTTGGAAAAAGTTTCGCCCCTCCCCCGCACCCCCT
>CAZCYB010000091.1:0-3298 GCA_964502805.1 uncultured Desulfocurvus sp. | reverse complement strand
CCACCGGTCCCCGCGCAGGGCCCCAGCCATGAGTGCGACCGTCCCGGCATCGGGCGCTTGGCCCAAGCAAACATGCGAGCGGGAGTTTCGGCGAGGACGCCGAAACTCCCGCTCGCGGTTGGCCCATTTGAAGAGGGGGAAGATGTGGGAAGGTCGCTGTCCGGTGCGGCTTGACTGACAGAAAGCCTACAAAAGTTTTGAGGGGGGAGGTGGGGGGCTTGGGGGGCGGAGGGGGGAACTTTTTCAAAAGTTCCCCCCTCCGCTCCCCAATTCACTCCCCCTACTTCGCCCCAAAGACCTTCTTCAGGATGTCCGTGGTGCGCGCGGCGGGGTTGGTGCGGATGCCCTGCTCCTCCTTGGCGATCATGGTGAACAGGCCGTCCACGGCCTTGCCGGTGACGTAGGAGTCCAGGTCCGCGCCGTAGGCCTGGGCCAAGCTGGCGGCGACGGGATTGGACACCAGGCGCTTGTACGCCTTGGTGACGCCCGCGCTCTCCGTGGCCTTGGCCACGATGGGCTGGAAGCGCGCGCTGATCTTCTCACCGCTGGTCTTGCGGAAGTACTGGGTGGCAGCGTCCTCCGGCCCGGTCAGGATGCCCTTGGCGTCCTGCACGGTCATGGCCTTCACCGAGTCGGCCAGGATGGACGCGGCCTCCGGCGCGGCCTTTTCGGCGGCGCGGTTCATGGTCAGGATGAGGTCGTCCACCAGCTTGCCCTGGCCGGCCAGGCGCAGGGGCCCCTCGAGCTTCTGCAGGGACTCCGGCAGCAGGATCTTCACGGCCTGGTTGCCGAAGTAGCCGTCGTTCTGCCCCAGGCTGGTCACGGCCTTTTTCGTGCCCACGGCCAGCGCCTCCTTGAGGCCGGAGACCATGTCGGCGTTGGAGAGCCCGGCGGCGGAGGTAGACGAGGAGCCGCCGGACGTGGCGGCGGGGATGTTCGACTGGACCTTGTCCAGCACGTCCGTCCAGCCGCCGTATGCCACAGGGGCAAGGGCCGGGCTGGCGCAGGCGATGGCGAGGACGGCGGAGAAAAGGATGCGGCGCATGGGTGGCTCCTGGGTTGCGGTGCGGGGGAGGCGATGATTCTCCCTTACGCCCGGCCGGGGGCGCGCGCAAGGGGGCGCGGCTTGCCTCGCGCGGGCATCTGGCGTAGCTTCCGGGCATCAACACAGCTGGAGCGGCCATGACCCATCCCCTGAATTTCGCCTTTGCCGGACCCGGCCCGGCGCGTCCCAACGGCCGCAGCGTGGCCATCATCGGCGCGGGGCCCTCGGGCCTGGCCGCGGCGGGCTTTCTGGCCTGCCTGGGCTACGGCGTGGACGTGTACGACAAGCTGCCCCAGCCCGGCGGGCTCATGGTCTTCGGCATCCCGGCGGAGCGCATCCCGGCGGAGCGCATCGCCCAGGGCGTGGCCACCCTTTCGGAGCGCTACGGCGTGCGCTTCCACCCGCGCACCCTGGTCTGCGGCGACAGCCAGGCCCCCCAGGTGGAGACCGGGGCCGCCGGCGACGACCTGGCCACCCAGTGCGTCAGCCTGGACCAGCTGGTGAGCGAGCACGACGCGGTGATCCTGTGCACCGGCTCCTGGAAGCCGCGCAAACTGGGCATCGAGGGCGAGAATCTGCCCGGGGTGTACACCGGCCTGGCCTTCCTGTTCCCCATCCGCGCGGCCAGCTACAACCCGGCGGCGCTGCAGGGCATCGAGGTGGCGGGCAGGAACGTGGTGGTCATCGGCGCGGGCTTTTCCGCCGTGGACGTGGGCCACGGGGCCCTGGGCCAGGGTGCGGCCCGCGTGAGCCTCATCTACCGCCGGACCAGGCGCGAGGCCCCCTGCGGCGCGCACGAGATCGAGCAGTTCGAGGCCGCGGGCGGCCAGTGGCTGGAACTGGTGACGCCCCTGCGCATCCTGGGCACGGACAAGGTCGAGGGCATCGAGTGCATCCAATGCCACCTGGGCCCCCCGGACGCCGACGGCAGGCGCTCGGCCATCCCGGACTCCTGCGCCAAGGTGGTGCTGCCCGCGGACATCGTGGTGGCGGCCATCGGCGAGGTGCCCGCCCCGCCCTTTGCCCACCGGCTGGGCCTGGAGAGCGTGCGCAAGAACGAGATCCACTGGCTGCAGATGACGGCCCTGGAGGGCGTGTTCGTTGCCGGAGACGCCCTCTCCGGCCCCAGCAAGATCGGCAAGGCCGTCTACAGCGGCCTGCGCGCGGCCCAGTCCCTGTCGCGCTGGCTGACCCTGAAGGCCATGAACCGCGAGACCGAATACCGCGAGGAGCCGCCCATCGACCGGATGGACCTGCGCTAGCGGACAATTCCCCCGCCTTTTCTCCTCTGACCCCCTTGACGTTTTGGGCATATGCCCATAATGTCCGGGGCAACGGAGGAGTGCATGCCAAGACCACGCTGCTGCCGGAGGATTTCCGGCCTGCCCGCCTGCAAGCTGTTCAAGCCCATGGGCGTGCCCGCCTCGGGCCTGGAGGTGGTTGCGCTCTCGCTCGACGAGTACGAGGCCATCCGCCTGGCGGACCACGAGGGGCTCTATCAGGAAGAGGCCGCCGGGCGCATGGGCGTCTCCAGGCAGACCTTCGGGCGGACCATCGAGGCCGCGCGGCGCAAGGTGGCGCGCGCCCTGGTACTGGGCCTGGTGCTCAGCATCGAGACCACCCAGGGCGAGGCCGGAGCCCTGCCCGCCCTGCGCCACTTTCTTTGCTCCGCCTGCGGCCACGCCTGGCAGGAGCCCTTCGGCACCGGCAGGCCCGAGGGCTGCCCGGCCTGCAAGAGCCCGCACTTCCACCGCTCCGGCTGCGCCCAATCCGAGGGCGGGAGCCCTCCCTGCCGCGACGACGACCCCAACCCCTAACCCACCACGACCACAACAAGGAGATCCCCATGCTCAAGATCGCCATCCCCACCCGCGCCGGAATCGTGGACGAACACTTCGGCCACTGCGAATCCTTCACCATCTACACCCTGGACGCCGCCAAGACCGTCACGGCCACCGAGTCCTTCACCCCGCCCCCGGCCTGCGGCTGCAAGTCCAACCTCGTGCCCACCCTGGTGGACATGGGCGTGGAATACCTGCTGGCCGGGAACATGGGCCAGGGCGCGGTGATGAAGCTCCAGCAGGCGGGCATCAAGGTGGTGCGCGGCGCCTCCGGCCCCGTCCAGGACGTGCTCCGGGCCTGGCTCGACGGCACCCTCAAGGACAACCAGCTGCTCTGCGCAGAACACGGCGCCGGACACGTGTGCCACCACGGCTCCGGGCACTAGGCCCTGGGGCTGGGGCTGGGGGGAGA
>CAZCYB010000090.1:0-3366 GCA_964502805.1 uncultured Desulfocurvus sp. | reverse complement strand
TCACTTCACGTATGCGACTTATCGGGATACTCCTGAGGCCACCATGATCTGATCCAACTTGCCGGTGGCTCTGCTAAACAATTCCCGCGCTTCTGAATTTTTCTTCCGGTACTCGAGCAGGGCCATGGGACTTTTCTCCGCGACAAAGGTGTTGATGGCCTCAAATGATTCCGCATGCGCCTTATAGGCGGCAACCAAATCATTTTTGCCCTCACTCAGTAAGCTCTTCATTTCAGGGGGCAAGGCCTCAGGAACGCTTGCCTTGGCCAAGGATCCAACGGTGCGCAGGCATTCATTCTTCGCCTTGTCTATGATGGTCGCCAGGGTAATAGAACCCCCGCCCCCTTTGATAACATTCATCACTTCATCTTCCGCAAGTTTGACGGCTTTGTCCGCCAGACCTTCGGCACTTAGCAGGTCTTTGTAATAAGCTGCCAGCGCCTCCTTCTCGCTCGGCGAAAGCGTGAAGCTGGGAATCTTCTGCGGCTGTTCCGGTGCCTTTTCATTTGAGCAGCCACACAGCGCCATAGCCATGCAAATGAGAGCAATCCCCAGGCCCTGTTTCATGATGCATCTCTCCAGGTTGCGGTGATTATAGGCAGTTGCGCCGATACACAGAGTCTTCTGCCAAGGGCTGCCAAGCGAGTGAAAACGTCACTTGCGCAGATTCCAAAGCGGTGATTGATACTTTTCTGCTCAAGATCACAGATATGGCAGGTGCGCGGTGGGCGACTGTCCTCACCCATGCTGTCGTGTCCCGCGCCAAAGTTTGAAGCCCTCAAACCACCCAATGCTGGCTACGCCAGCCAGCACACAGAGCCCGAGGTCCATGGGCCGCAGCGCACTCAAGTGGAGCAGGCTGCGAAGCGCCGGAATATTGAGCACCAGCCCCAGCATCACCGTCGCGCCGCCCACCACCCACCACAGTGCGGAGTTGGGTTCCCGGAACATGGCGGCCATGCTGCGGACCCAGGAGCGGTTGGTCAAAATCAGCCCCAGATTACCCGCCACCAGGGTGACGAAGACAAAGGAGCGCCGCGCGTCCTCCTGCGGCTGGCCAAGGGCCCCTGCCACCCAGTACATCAGCAGCAGCACGGCCAGGACGGCTCCACCCTGCAGCACGCTGACAATCAGCACCCGCGCGTTGAAGAGCCGCTCATTGGCTTTGCGGGGGGGGCGGAGCATGATGTCCTTTTCCGCGCCCTCGGCCTCGAAGATGAGGGAGCAGGCCGGGTCGATGATGAGTTCAAGAAAGACGATATGCACCGGCAAGAGCAAAAGCGGCCAGTCGGTGAGGAAAACCGGGATCATGGACAGCCCGGCGATGGGCACATGGATGGCCAGGGTGTAGCCCACGGCCTTCTTGATGTTGTCGTAGATGCGGCGACCCAGGCGGATGGCCTGCACGATGGAGGAGAAGTCGTCGTCCAGCAGGATTAGGGCCGAGGCCTCGCGCGCCACGTCCGTGCCGCGTCCGCCCATGGCGATGCCGATGTGCGCGGCCTTGAGCGCCGGGGCGTCGTTCACGCCGTCCCCGGTCATGGCCACGATCTCGCCGTTGGCCTTGAGGGCGTTGACCAAGCGCAGCTTCTGCTCTGGCACCACGCGCGCGAACACGTCGGTGTCCGGGATGCGCCGGGTGAGCTCCTCGTCACTCATGGCGTCCAGCTCCGGCCCGGTTATGATGCCCTCCGCGTTGCGCAGTCCGATCTGCCTGGCGATGCTACGGGCCGTGTCCGGGTGGTCCCCGGTGATCATTATCACCCGGATGCCCGCAGTGTAGCACTCCTGGATCGTCGCCGGAACGGTGGGTCGGATAGGGTCCTCCAGGCCTACGAGGCCGAGGAACTCGAAGGTGAAGTCATGCTGCTCACCCGGCAGAGTGTCCTGGGGCCAATGGGCCCGCGCCACGCCGAGCACGCGCAGCCCTTGCCCAGCCATGCAGGCCACCTGGGCGACCATGGCTGCGATGGGCTCCGGCTCCATGTGGCACAGCTCGGCAATGGCCTCTGGCGCGCCCTTGGCGGCAACTACAAAGTGTTTCCCGTCCGCTGCGCGCCAGACGTGGGACAGGGCTAGCAGCTCGGGTGAAAGGGGATAGTCGCGCACCATTGTCCATTGCTCGTGCCAGTGCTCCGTCTTGCCCAGGTGCTCGTCGCCCAGTTGTCGCAAGGCGCGTTCCATGGGATCGAAGACCTCTTTCTTGCTCGCCAGAACGCCATACTCCAGCAGCGCGTGGAAGCACTCCGGCAGGGTTGCACCTTGGCTGGCGACAAAGGTCTGGCCGTCAGCGTGGAGCTGGCGCACGGTCATCTGGTTCAGCGTGAGGGTGCCGGTCTTGTCCGTGCAGAGCACCGTGGCCGCGCCCAGGGTCTCGATGGCGGGCATGCGCCGTGTGAGGACGCGACTGCGGGAAATGCGCCAAGCTCCCAAGGCAAGAAAAATGGTCAGGATGACAGGAAACTCCTCCGGCAGGACAGCCATGGCCATGGCGATGCCGGCAAGCATGCCCTGCACCCAGCTTTGCGCTGTGTTCCCGCGCGAGACGCCATAGGCCACGATGACCACCACGCAGAGGCCCAGGCCGATGGCGGCCAGCTGCTTGACCATGCGGCCCGTCTCGCCTTGAAGCGGTGTTTTCTCCTGCTCGATGGTCTGAAGCGCCTTGCCGATTTTGCCAAGCTCCGTGCGCGCGCCCGTGCCCACCACCTCGGCCAGGCCCTGCCCCCTGGTGATGAGCGAGCCTGAGAAGACGTCAGGCAGGTCATCGCCGCCAGGCTTGCCGGTCTGGCTGGCCGTCTCGGAGCTGGCCTTGCGCACCGGCACGGACTCGCCTGTCAGCAGGGATTCATCGGCATACAGATTGAGCGCCTGGCGCAGGACTGCGTCCGCCGGAACGCGGTCGCCTTCCGAGAGCAGTATAAGGTCACCACGGGCGACCTCGCGACCGGCAATGCGCCGCTGTTGGCCGTCTCGCAGCACCAGGGCGCGTGGGCTGGAAAGGTCACGCAGGGCGTCCAGCGCCCGCTCCGTGCGGCGCTCCTGCACGATGGTGATGCCCATGACCACGAACACGAAGCCCAGAAGCATGAGCGCGTCTGAGAGTTCGCCCATGAGCAGGTATAGGCTGCCGCAGGCTACCAGCAGCAGGAACATGGGCTCGCGCATCACCTCAAGGGCGATGGCGAACACGCTGCGGCTGCTTCCGTGGGGAATCTCGTTGTAGCCTTCTGACACCAAGCGGCGGGTGGCCTCGGCTTCGCTGAGGCCGATATACGGCGCCGGGGCGGGATACTGTTGCGTCATGAGTTGTCCTGCCGTGATGGTGGTTGAGTAGTGGCCCCGGCCACTGGCCGGGGCCACATG
>CAZCYB010000089.1:0-3390 GCA_964502805.1 uncultured Desulfocurvus sp. | reverse complement strand
CCCTCCCCCGCAGCCACCGCCGCCACCCCCGCCGCAGCCGCCGCCGCCCCCACCGCAGCCGCCGCCACCGCCAGAGCCGCCGCCTCCACCACCGGAGTTGCCGCCGCCGGAGTTGCCGCCGGACTTCCCGCCGGACTTGTCATTGCCGGACTTGTCGTTGCCCTGACCCTGGCCCTGGCCTTGACCCTGGCCCTGGCCGGGACCGGCCTTCTCGGACTGTTCGCCCTGGGAGCGCGGGCCCACCGCGCGCGGCGAGCCCATGTTGCCCAGCTGCGAGCGCGTGGCCGGGGTGAAGCCCTCGCGGGTGGCCTCCGCCGCCCAGGAGCGCGCCACCATGGCCGTGGTGCCCTGCCGGTCCGTGACGGAAACCCGGCCCTCGGTGACGCTCACCGACGAGGCCTGGGCCGAAACCGTGGTGTCGAACTCCGTGCCGCGCACGCTGGCCACCAGGTGCGGGGTCTCCACGTCCAGGTGGTTGCCCGGCACCACGGAAAAACGCACCTTGCCCTTGGTCACCTTGAAATTCTGCGCCCCCGTGGAGGTGGTGCCCTTGTACGACACCTCGCTGCCGGGCCCGGCGTGCACCTTGAGCCCCGCCGCAGGAACGGCGATATCCGCCGTGCCCGTGGCGCCGGTCACCACGCGGTCTCCCGCGGCCAGGGCCGAGGGGTTGGCCGCGTGCACCACGGCCTCGCCGTGGGTGGCCACCCTGGTTTCCGCCGCGTGGGCGGCCGGGGCCAAAAGCGTCAGGAACAGGGCCGCAAGCAGCGCGGCCAAAGCGGGGGAGGCTTTGCGCGACGTCATAGGGGTTCCTCCTCCTTGGAGGGATCTGCTTCTCCGCCGGTCGGAACGCCGACCGTACCGGATTTGCCAAGCTTTTCAGTCAGATGCCCTGCGCGCTCCTCAAACAGCTCCAGGAACACGCGCATGAGCTCCGGGTCGAAATGCCTACCTGCCGATATAGTCATCATGCCCAGCACTTCGTCAAGTGTCTGGCCCTCTCGGTAGGGCCTGTTGTGCGTCATGGCGTCGAACACGTCGGCAATGGCCACGATGCGCCCGGCCAGGCTGATCTCGTCGCCGCGCAGGCCCTGCGGGTAGCCCGAGCCGTCGAAGCGCTCGTGGTGGTGGTACACCGCCTCCAGCGCCGCCTGCGGCAGTTCCACGTTGGAAAGGATGCTGCGCGCGATGTTCGGGTGGTTGCGGATGATCCTGTACTCGTCCTCGGTCAGGGTGTCGCGCTTGTTCAAAATGCTGTCCGGAATGCCGATCTTGCCCAGGTCGTGGATCAGCGCGCCCAGGTGGATGTCCTCGTAGAGTTGCTGCGGCAGGTTCAGCCCGTTCATGATGCGCAGGCACAGCTCGGACACGCGCGTGGAATGGCCGCCGGTGATGGGGTCGCGGAAGTCCAGCGCCGTGAAGACCGCCTTGATGGTGTCCGTGAGGATCTTGCGGCGGCGCTCGCCCTCCTTCTGCACCCGGAAGAACCAGCCCGCCGAGATGGCCAGGGCCGCCGCCGCCCGCGCGCCGTCGTCGCCCACGCCGCGCCCCAGCCCGAACAGGGCGTACCGCGTGCCCGCGCCGAACTTGAGCGGCACGGCCATGCGCCTCGGCTCGCCCACCAGGCCAGCGCCTCGCGCCCCGCCCTGGCCCGCCCGGCCAAGAATCAGCACCCCGTCGCCCCCGGTCGCCGCGCCGCGGAACTCCCCGGGCAGGTCCTCCAGCGCCACCGGGCCGCCCAGGAAGCGCACTCCGGTCTCCTTCTGCACCCGCGCCCACAGCGAGCCCAGGTAGGCCTCCAGGCTGGGGTGCCGCCCGGCCTCCTCCTCGTCCAGGTACACGATGCTGTCCAGAGAGATGTGCTGCGCGCGCCAGCTCTCGTGCAGCGCCACCATGCGCGCCAAAAGCAGCAGCGCGCTGGCCCCGGCCGCGCCCACCACGGGCGTCAGCCCCGCCAGCCACACCAGATGCCGAGACAAGAGATACCATTCCACGCCCAGCCAGGACAGGCTTACGCCCAGCAGCACCAGCCCGCCGTGCACGGGCCGCAAAAGCAGCATGGCCAGGCCGCAGCACAGGGCCAGAAGCCCCGCGATGAGCGCATTGGCCATGGGCGGCTGCACGCGGACGGCATCGCCCGAAAGCAGCGCGCGCAGCTCCTCGGCGTTGAAGCGCACCCCGGAAATGACCCGGCTGCCAAAGGCCTGCGGCACGATCTGGAAATCCGCCGCGCCGGAGGCCCCCGCGCCCACCAGCACTATGGCCCCCTTGAACACCTCCGGCGGAACCCGGCCCTGCAGCACGTCCACGTACTCGAACACCGGCGGCCCCTGGGCCGTGGGCACAAACCACAGCCGGGCGTCCTCGTCCATCTGCACCGCGTGCCCCCGGAACCGGAGGCGGTAACCCCCACCGCCGATCTCCAGCGAGCCCTCGTCCTCCAGGGCCTGCCGCGCCAGCGAAAGCGCCAGCGAGGGCAGCATCTCGCCCCCGCCCGTGCGCACAGGCCGCGCATACCGGAGCAGCCCGTCCACGTCCTTGTCCACGTTGGTGAACCCGATGTCCGCCGCGGCCTCGTACAGCTGGGCCGTGGGCTGCACCGCGAACTGCCCGGCGTCCTTCGCGTCCGTCAGCGGGGCCGTGTGCGCCGCCAAGACCACGCGCCCGTGCGCCGCAATGGCCCGCGCCAGGGCCGCGTCGTCCGAGGCCCAGGGCGAGGGCTCCGCGAACAGCAGGTCCAGGCCCACCACCCGCGCCTGCGCAAGACCCTCCAGCAGCTGCGCGTGCAGGCCGCGCGGAAACGGCCAGGCCCCGATGGTCGCCAAGGACCGCTCGCCAATGACCACCAGGGCCATGCGCGGCGCGGGCGAACGCGACACGCTCTGCGCGTTCACGTCGTACAAAAGCAGCTCGCCCTGGCGCAAAAGCCACGGCTGGCGATAGCCCGCATAGGCGGCCAGACCCGCCGCCGCAAGCAACAGGACAACCGTCCACCACGGCAGCCGCATGCCCCGCGCACCCCTGCTCCACAATTTGAGACCCATGGCACCACGCTAAACCACTTCGCGCAGGAATGGAACGGGGTGATGCCAGGGGACTCCGTCCCCTGGACCCCTGGCAGGGGCTCCGCCCCTTGCATCCCCGCCGGGGGTTCCGCACCCCCGGACCCCGCGTGTGGCCTGGGCGATGGGCGCGGAAGGCTGGCGGTGGGCGCTTGGCCCCGACAAACATGCGCGAGGGTTTTCCGGCGCAGACGCCGGAAAACCCTCGCGCGCGGTTGGCCCGTCTTGGAAGGGGGGAAATGTTGGGAATGCGCTGACGAATCCGGCAGCAGGAAACCCACCACTAAAAGTTTTTGAGGGGGTGGGTGGGGGCTCGGGGGAGGGCGGG
>CAZCYB010000088.1:2651-3580 GCA_964502805.1 uncultured Desulfocurvus sp. | reverse complement strand
AGGGGGTGCGGGGGAGGGGCGAAACTTTTTCCAAAAAGTTTCGCCCCTCCCCCGCTCTCCCCCGCTCGCCTCTACCCCACCACCTCGAAGCCGATCTTCTCGATGGCCTTCTTCACGGCGGCGGGGTCCACGGGGCTGGTCTCGTCGTAGCTGGCCTGTCCGGAGAGCAGGTCCACCTTGACGTTGCTGGTGCCCGGCACGGACGAGACGGCCTTGGTGACGCTCATGACGCAGTGGTTGCAGGTCATGCCTTTGACTTTGACGCTGGGCATGGGGGCCTCCTGTGGGGGGTTAGCGTTCGGGGTTGAAGAAGCGCAGGCGCAGCGCGTTGCTGACCACGGTGACGGACGACAGGGCCATGGCCGTGCCTGCGAGCACGGGGTTCAGGGTGGGTCCGCCGAAGGCGAAGAGCGCCCCGGCGGCCACGGGGATGCCGATGACGTTGAAGGCGAAGGCCCAGAACAGGTTCTGGCGGATGTTGCGCATGGCCGCCCGCGAGAGCGAGAGCGCGGCCAGCACGCCGGAGAGCGAGCCGCCTCCCTGGCCGTCTTCGCCCTGCCTGTCGGAGTCGGCCAGCTGGCGCATGAGCACCACGTCGCCGCTCTCGATGGCCGCGTCTATGCCGCCGCCCATGGCGATGCCCACGTCGGCCTGGGCCAGGGCCGGGGCATCGTTGATGCCGTCGCCCACCATGACCACGGTTCGCCCGGTGCCGGAGAGCTCCTCCTTGAGCCGCCGAATGGCCTCGGCCTTGCCGTCGGGCAGCACGCCCGCCACCACGTCCGCCGGAGCCAGCCCGGCCTGCGCGGCGATGGCCCGGGCCGTGCGCTCGTTGTCGCCGGTGAGCATGACGGCGTGCACGCCCTGGCCCTTCAGCGCGGCGAGCACGCTTTTGGCCTCGGGCCTGAGGGTATCGGCCACGGCCAGGA
>CAZCYB010000088.1:0-2641 GCA_964502805.1 uncultured Desulfocurvus sp. | reverse complement strand
GCTCGCTTTCCCTGCTCGGCGCGCTTGCGTGCGTGCCTGGGTCGTTGCGGGTGGTGCGTTTGCCTTTGGCGCCGGGCCTGGGGGTATCGGCCACGGCCAGGATGGCGGCGGGGGCGCCGTCCACGGCCAGGCACAGGGGGGTGGTTCCCGCGTCGGAGAGCCGGGCGATTTCCTCGGCCAGCGGGCCGGAGACGAAGGCCGGCCCGGCGAAGGCAGCGTTGCCCAGGCGCACGGTGTGCGCAAGCCCCAGGGGCCCGGGCACCACGGCCTCCACGCCCTGGCCGGGCACGGCCTGGAAGGAGGCCGGGGTCGGAACCTCAATCTCGCGGTCGAAGGCCGCGTTCAGCACGGCCTGGGCCAGCGGGTGCTCGGAGCGGCCCTCCGCCCCGGCGGCCAGGGCCAGCAGGTCGGCCTCGGAGAGCTTCTGGCCCGGCGCGATGGCGATCTCGGTGAGCACGGGCCTGCCGTGGGTCAGGGTGCCGGTCTTGTCGAAGACCACGACCCCGGCGCTTCCGGCGGCCTGCAGGGCCTCGCCGCTTTTCACCAGCACGCCCAGGGCCGCGCCGCGCCCGGTGGCCACCATGATGGACATGGGCGTGGCCAGGCCCATGGCGCAGGGGCAGGCGATGACCATGACGGCGGTGAAGATGCGCAGGGCGAACCCGGCCTCCTGCCCGGCGGCCAGCCAGGCCAGGGCCGAGAGCGCGGCCACGGCCATGACCACGGGCACGAACACCGCGCTGATGCGGTCGGCCAGGTTGGCGATGGGCGCCTTGGAGCCCTGCGCCTGCTGCACCATGTCCACGATGCGCGAGAGCATGGTGTCCTCGCCGGTCTTGTCCGCCCGGACGGTCAGCGCCCCGGAGCCGTTGAGCGTCCCGGCGGAGACGCGGGCCCCGGGCTCCTTGGCCACGGGCAGGCTCTCGCCGGTGAGCATGCTCTCGTCCACGCCGCCGTGGCCCTCCAGCACCACGCCGTCGGCGGCGATGCGCTCGCCGGGGCGCACCAGGATCACGTCGCCGGGGGCCAGTTCCGCCGCGGGGGTGGGAATCTCCGCGCCGTCCCTCAGCAGGGTGGCGGTCTCCGGCGCCAGGCGCACCAGGGCGTGCACGGCGTCGCTGGTCTTGAGCCTGCTGCGGGCCTCCAGGTACTTGCCCAGGCTGATCATGGCCAAGAGCACGGCGGCGGACTCGTAGTACAGCTCGTGGGCGTGGTGGGCGGAGCCGGAGAGGATCATGCCCGTGGCCCACAGGCTGTGCAGGAAGGCCGCGCCCGTGCCCAGGGCCACCAGGGTGTCCATGCTGGGCGCGCGGCGGACGAGCGCGGGCAGCCCCCGCAGGTAGAACCCGCGCCCCACCCAGAGCACAGGCAGGGTGAGCGCCAGCTGGACCAGGGCGAAGGCGGACGGGGAGTGGTCCGGGTGCAGAAAGTCCGGCAGGGGCATTCCGGCCATGTGGCCCATGCTCAACACCAGCAGCGGCAGGGCGAAGGCGAAGGCCGGGATGATCTCGCGGCGCTGGGCGTCCAGGCGCTCCCGGGCCTCGCGCCGCCGCTGGGCGAACAGCGCGCTGGAGCGGCTCACCACCTGGGTGCCGAACCCGGCCTCGTGGATGAGCTCGCGCAGCGCCGCCGGGCGCGCCAGGGCCGGGTCGTAGGCGATGGTTGCGGTCTCGGCGGCCAGGTTCACCTGGGCCTCCAGCACGCCGTCCTGGGCCTTCAGGATGCGCTCGATGCGCGCGGAGCAGGCCGCGCAGTGCATGCCGGTGATGGCCAGGAAGAGATTCGCGCCCTGGCCGCCCGTGCGCTCGAACTCGGCCCCGAACCCGGCCTCGGCTATGGACCGGGCCATGTCGTCCGTGGAGACCCGGGCCGGGTCGTAGGCCACCTCCAGGCTCTCGGCGGCCAGGTTCACCTGGGCCTCGGCCACGCCCTCGGTGGCGCGCAGGATGCGCTCGATGCGCGCGGAGCAGGCCGCGCAATGCATGCCGGTGATGCGCGCGCGGGCGCGGGCCTGATCGGGCTGGCCGGGAGGGTTCGGGGTGTCGGCGCTCACGGGGGTCTCCTTGGGGCTTTCCCGTAGGATACTACCTCTGGGGGGTATGTAAAGGGGTGGGCCCAACTTTTCCTACCCCCGGCGCGGGCCGACCGCAAGCCGTGACCCGGCAGCAGGCGCTTTGCACCCCTTGGGCCGACCGCCGGTTGCCCGGGGCCGCGCTTTGGTGTACCTGGGGCGGGAAGGATTCCTGTTTCCCGGCCCGCAGCATCCCCCCGGAGGTCGCCGCCGTGCAGCCCGCAGACCCGCATGCCCCAAGCCTCGGCGGCGGCGCCCTCGACCACGCCTGCCTGGAGGGCGTGCTGCGCGCGGCCACGCGGGTGTCCATCATCGCCACGGACGCCCAGGGCATCATCCGGATCTTCAACTCCGGCGCAGAGCGCATGCTGGGCTACGCGGCCTCGGAGATGGTGGGCCTGCGCACCCCCGCCGCCATCCACCTGCCCGAGGAGGTGGAGGCCTACGGGCGCGAGCTCACCCTGCGCCTGGGCCGCCCGGTGGAGGGCTTCGAGGCCTTTGTGGCCCTGGCGCGCCAGGGCGGGGCCGAGGCCTACGACGCCCGCCGCTGGACCTACGTGCGCAAGGACG
>CAZCYB010000087.1:0-3701 GCA_964502805.1 uncultured Desulfocurvus sp. | reverse complement strand
GGAGGCGGAGCCTCCCCCCTGGCGCCTCGCCCTACCTGCGGGTGCGGATGTTGGCGAGCAGGGCCTCGAGCACCTCGCCCTCGGTGAGGTGTGTGGTGTCGAGGAGAATGGCGTCGGCAGCGGGCTTGAGCGGCGCGATGGCCCGGTTGCGGTCCTGGTCGTCGCGCTGGCGGATGGAGGCCAGGATGCTGTCGTGGTCGGCGGGCTTGCCCTGGGCCTCAAGCTGGCGGCAGCGGCGGCGGGCGCGTTCCTCGGGGTCGGCATCGAGGAAGAACTTGTACGCGGCCTGGGGGAAGACCACGGTGCCCATGTCGCGGCCCTCGGCCACCAGGGGCGTGGTCTGGCCGAGGAAGATCTGGGCCATTTTCATGTAGGCGCGCACGGAGGGCACCACGGCCAGTTGCGAGGCCCACTTGCCGGTCTGTTCGGAGCGGATCTCCGGCGGCAGGGGCTGGCCGTTCAGGAGCAGCTCGGTGTCCTGGCCGCTGCCGCGCAGGGTGAACTCGAAGTCGCCCAGCTTCTGCTGCAGGATGCCCTGGGTCCAGTCCCAGGCACCCTCGCCCAGGGTGAAGGCGGCGGCGCGGAACATGGCCCCGGTGTCCAGGAAGGCGATGCCGAGTTCCCCGGCCAGGCGTCCGGCCAAGGTGCTCTTGCCCACTCCGGCGGGCCCGTCCAGGGTCACGATCATGGGCCCGTTCTGCTTGGGGACGCTAGGCATGGAGGATCTCCTTCAGGGCGTCGAGGAAGATCGCGTTCTCCTCCATGGTGCCCATGTTCACGCGGATGTTGTCCGGCAGGCCGAAGCTCTTCAGATGGCGCACGATGACGCCGCGCTTGAGGAGTTCCTCGCAGACCTCCCCGGCGGGGCGCGGGGGCCGGAACATGACGAAGTTGGCCTGGGAGGGCCAGACCCGGCAGCCCAGCTCCGGCAGGGCCTTCTCGAAGAGCTCCCGGCCCCGGAACACCAGGCTCAGGGTCTCGCTGTAGAAGTTCTCGTCCTCCAGGGCGGCGATGCCGGCGGCCTCGGCCAGGAGGTTGACGGTGAAGGGCAGGCGCGCGCGGCGCACGTGGTCGGCCAGCCACTGGGGCATGACGCCGTAGCCCAGGCGCAGCCCGGCCAGGCCGTAGGCCTTGGAGAAGGTGCGCAGCACCACCACGTTGTCCAGCTCGTTCAGCGCGGGCAGCACGGTGTACTCTTCCGGCGGCCAGGTGAAGTCCATGTACGCCTCGTCCACCACCAGCAGGCAGCCCTTGGGCAGCACCCCGGCCAGCACCATGAGCTCCTCGGCCCTTGCGGCCAGGCCGGTGGGGTTGTCCGGGGTGGTGACGAAGACCATGGCGGTGTTGTGGTCCGCGGCCTCGGCCAGGCTTTCCAGGGGCAGGCGGTGGTCCTCGCCGCGCGGCACCTCGCGGTACTCCACGCCGCAGAGCTTGGCCGTGAGGCCGTACATGCTGAAGCTGTGCTCGTAGCAGAGCACGTTGTCCACGCCGGGGCGGGCAATCACACGGAAGAGCAGGTCGATGATCTCGTCGCTGCCGTTGCCGGCCACGATTTGCCCGGCGGGCACGCCCATGGCCCTGGCGATGGCGTTCGCCAGGCGCGGGGTGTGGTTCTGGGGGTAGCGGAAGGCGTCGGGCGCGGCCTGCTCGATGGCCTTGACCACCAGGGGCGACGCGCCCAGGGGGTTCTCGTTGCTGGCCAGCTTGACCACGCGCTCCAGGTGGAAGCGCTCCTTGATCTCCTCGATGGACAGGCCCGGGACATAGGGCTTGAAGTCCAGAATCTCGGGCCTGACGCGTTGGCCGGACATGAGCTCTCCCCTTGCGTGGACGGACGAACGAAAAAAGGCGCGGGGGAACGGACCAGATCCGTCCCCCGGCGACGTGGCGTTTGTGTACTGCCGGGCGCGCCCGGCTGCAAGGCCTACTTCTGCGTCCCTACTTCTGGGGACGGATCGTCATGACCGGGCAGCGGGCGCCCTTGACCACCTTCTCGGCCACGGAGCCGAACAGGATGCGGTCGATGCCCTTGCGGCCGTGGGTGCCCATGATGATCATGTCCGCGTTTTCCTTGGCGCACATGCTGAAGATTTCCTCGGCGGCGTAGCCGGTGACCACGTGGCCCTCGGCCTCCACGCCGGAGAAGTTCTCGCCCAAAAAGGCGCTCATGGTGGCCTCGGCGCCGCTGACGATCTCGCCCACGAAGTTCTCGATGGAGCTGGGCGGCACGTGGAAGCCCACGTACTGGGACAGCGACGGGGCCACGTACAGGCACACGATCTTGGCGTTCAGGGCCTTGGCCAGCTCGGCGGCGTAGGCGGCCACGGCGGGGCTGTGTTCGGAAAAGTCCACCGCGCAGAGTATCTTCTTGATCTGGGCCACGGCTCTCCTCCTTGGAATCCATGCAGGTTGCCCGCGTTGCGCGGGGGGCCGGGTCGGCGCCAATGTGAAAATAATCACCCAAGCCACTTAACGCAAGGACAAATCCCGCCGAAGAGACTGACGAGGCCAGGGGTTCGCGCCCGGTTGGACAAACGGGGCGCCTTGGGATAGCTGTTGAGGCTGGCGCATCCGAACAGGCCCGGGGCAGGGGCGGGCCAGGCAAGATTTGCCCCCTGCCCGCACAGCATAAAACGAGTTATTTCAGTGATAAACGCCACATCCGCGTTGGCATGGTCTCTGCACAAAACCACGCAAACCACAGGATGAGGAGCGACCATGAAAATCCATCCTGACCAGTTGGAGGGCGTCCGTCCGGACCAGACCGGCCAGACGGGCAAGCCCAGGTCGACCAGCACCGCTTTTGGCGATCTCCTGAACCAGGAGGTTTCCAGATCGGGCGGGCAGACCGCCAAACCTGTCGCCCCCCTGCCCCCGCCGGGCGGACTCGGCACCCTTGGCGCGCTGGGGGCCCTTACGGCCACCCGGAACGCCGAAGCGGTCGAGGCCACCACCCAGGCACCCCAGGCGGAGAAGGCGATCATGGAGACGGTGGAAAACCTGCTCGACAAGTGGGATGTGTACGCACAGAGCCTTCAGGGCGCGCCAGGAGAGGCCGGACTGAAGCGGGCCTACGGTGTGCTCGACGACATCGACGGCACGGTGAAGAAGCTCAAGGGCGACAATCCCGACCTTTCCAGCATGAGCCCGGCCCTGCAGGGCATGGTCTCGGAACTGGAGGTCATGGCGGTGACGGAACGCATCAAGTTCAACCGGGGCGACTACTACAGAAGCTAGCCGGACGGACTTTCACCCCACAAACGGCGCGGGGCGGGAATGGATTCCCGCCCCGTGTCTTTTTTGGCCCGCCGCGCCGCGGCCGCGAAGAGCCTGTTTCCTGGGCATTCGCCAGGGGCTGTTTTCAAAAAGATGATTTTTGGTCCCTGTCGAGGAAGGAGCCGGTCCGGGGCCGGGGATAGTACTCTTGTGGTACAGCCCTGGCCCCGGACCGGCTCGTGACGACCCCAGGGGACAAAAGGCGCTTTTTAAAACAGCCCCTAATCCTGCATGTTGCCGATGATGGTCTTGAGCTCCTGGGCCAGGCGCGAGAGGTCGCTCACCGCGTGGGCCGACTGGCGCATGGCCTCGGCGGTCTCGCCCGCGATGCGGTTGATGCTCTCGGTGGTCTGGTTGATCTCCTCGCTGGCGGCGGACTGCTCCTCGCTGGCGGTGGCGATGCCGCGCACCTGGTCCGCCGTGCG
>CAZCYB010000086.1:0-3736 GCA_964502805.1 uncultured Desulfocurvus sp. | reverse complement strand
AAAAGTTCCCCCGCCCTCCCCCAATTCCTCTCTCTACTCCCCTGCTCCCCTACTCCACTTTCCCGCCGCCCCGCTTCCGCGCCTTGGGTGTCTGGGCGTCGTTCACTTCGGGCGGCATGGCGTCGCCGGGCTGGAGCTTGGCGATGGGTGGCGTGTCGTCGCGTTTGCCCAGGCCTGCCAGGCGCGCCACGATGACTTCGGGGTTGGGGTAGGTATCCTTGAGGGAGAGCAGCAGTTCGCGGGCCTTGGGCAGGTCTTTTTCGGCCTCGTAGGCCTCGGCCAGCAGGAAGGTGCCCATGATTTTCACGTCCTGGGGCGCCTTTTCCATGCCTTGCAGTTCCAGCAGCATGGCCTTGCACTTGGGCCAGTTCCAGGCCAGGCCGTAGGTTTGGGCCAGCTCGTACAGGGCGCGGGCCTTCAGTTCCGGGTCCGGGGCCTGGGCCACGGCCTGGGAGAGCAGGTCCACGGCCTGGTCGTGCTGGCCAAGGGCGCGCCCGGCCACGGCCATGCGCATTTGCGCCTGCACGGCGCGGGCGGCGTCTTTTCCGGCGGTGTCCAGGCAGCGGCCCCAGGCCTCCATGGCCTTTTTGCGCTGGCCGGTCTGTTCGTAGAGCTCGCCCAGGCGGAAGAAGAGCGGCCAGTTGAGTTCGGGCCGGGTGGCGAACTCCAGGGTGGCGGTTTCCAGCAGGGTCACGCCCTTGGCCAGGTCGCCCTTCACGGCGGTGTTGATTTCCACCAGGCGGCTCCAGGCCTCCAGGCGGTGCTTGCCCTGCGGGTCGGACTGCAGGTAGCGCTCGTAGGCGGTCTCGGCCTCCAGGAAGTAGCCCCCGGCGTAGGCGTCGCGGGCGATGGAGAGGTCGCGGCCGGAGTCCTCGGACACGGCCCTGTCGCAGGCGGCCAGGAGCAGGGCCGCCAGCGACAGGACGAGTGCCAGGAGTGTGTCTTTCAGGGTCGGGCGCATGGGCCGTTCCGGGTTATTCCGTGGTCTGCGCGCCGTTTTCCGAGCCGTTCTCGGCGTCGAAGTCCGCGTCCTCGGCGGCATCCAGGCCCTGGCGCTGCACCAGGTCGAACCCGGCCACCACGGTGCCCTCGTCCAGGTTGATGAGCTTGACGCCCTGGGTGGCGCGGCCCAGGTTCAGGCTCACCTGGCGCACGGGGAAGCGCACGATCTTGTTGGCGCTGGAGAGGATGACCATCTGGTCGGTCTCCGCCACCATCACCGCGCCCACGACCTTGCCGGTCTTCTCCGTCACGCGCATGTTGATGATGCCCTTGCCCCCGCGCGACTGGGCCCGGTAGGCGTCCAGGGGGGTGCGCTTGCCGTAGCCCAGCTCGCTCACGGTGAGGATCTGCTCGCGGTCCGGGTCGCCGGTGACCACGCCCGCCATGACGCGGTCGCGCCCGCGCAGGGTGATGCCCTTGACGCCCGCCGCCGTGCGGCCCATGGGCCGGACCTCGTCGACCGGGAAGCGGATGGCCGTGCCGTGCTCGGTGATGAGCAGCATGTGCGCGTCGTCCTTCACGTCGCAGACCATCATGAGCTCGTCGCCTTCCTTCAGCGTCACGGCGCGGATGCCCGTGGAGCGGATGTTGGCGTAGAGCGCGGCCACGGTGCGCTTGACCATGCCCTTGCGGGTGACGAAGAGGAACTGGCGGTCCTCGGCGAACTCCCGCAGGGTGATGGCCGTGGCGATGAATTCCTCTTTTTCGAGCGGCAGCAGGTTGTTGATGTGCGCGCCCTTGGCATAGCGCCCGGCCTCGGGCACCTGGTGGGCCTTGAGCTGGAGCATGCGGCCCTGGTTGGTGAACAGCAGCAGGTACTGGTGGTTGCTGGTGAGGAGGAAGGTGTGCACGAAGTCGCCGTCGCCGGTGGAGACGCCCGCGATGCCTTTGCCGCCCCTGCGCTGCTGCTGGTAGTTGGAGAGGTTGGTGCGCTTGATGTAGCCCCGGCGCGACAGGGTGATGACGGCCTCGTCGTCGGGGATGAGGTCCTCGATGGCGATGTCCGTGGCTTCCTCGGCCACGATCTGGGTCTTGCGCTCGGTGGCGTAGCTCTTTTTGACCTCCACCAGCTCGTCGCGGATGACGCCCTTGAGCACGTTCTCGTCGGCCAGGATGCTTTTGAGCCAGGCGATGAGCTTGAGGAGCTCGGCGTACTCTTCCAGCAGCTTCTCGCGCTCCATGTTGGTCAGCCGCTGCAGGCGCATGTCCAGGATGGCCTGGGCCTGCAGCTCGGAGAGCTCGAAGCGCTCCATGAGCCCGGCCTTGGCCTCCACCGCGCTCTTGCTGGCGCGGATTAAGGCCACCACCTCGTCGATGTTGTCCAGGGCGATCTTGAGGCCTTCCAGGATGTGCGCCCGGGCCTCGCTCTTGTCCAGGTCGAAGCGGGTGCGGCGGATGATGACCTCGCGCCGGTGCTCCAGGAAGTAGGCCAGGATCTGCTTGACGTTCAGCAGCATGGGCCGGTTGCCCACCACGGCCATCATGTTGATGCCGAAGGAGCTCTCCAGCGGCGTGTACTTGAACAGGGCGTTGATGACGATGTCGGCTATGGCGCCGCGCTTGAGCTCCAGCACGATGCGGATGCCCTTGCGGTCGGACTCGTCGCGCAGGTCGGCCACGCCGTCGATCTTCTTGTCGTTGACCAGCGCGGCGATCTTCTCCACCAGGCTGGACTTGTTCAGCGCAAACGGAATCTCGGTGATGACGACGTTTTCCTTGCCGCCCTTCTTGCCTTCCTCCACGTGCACGACGCCGCGCATCTTGATGCTGCCGCGCCCGGTCATGTAGGCATCGGCCAGGCCGCGCCCGGCGTACACCGCGCCCCCGGTGGGGAAGTCCGGCCCCTTGATGAAGGCCAAAAGCTCGCGCGGCTGGCAGTTGGGGTGGTCCAGCACGTGCAGCGTGCCGTCGATGAGCTCGCCCAGGTTGTGCGGCGGAATGTTGGTGGCCATGCCCACGGCGATGCCCGAGCTGCCGTTCAAAAGCAGGTTGGGCACCTTGGCCGGCAGCACCACGGGCTCTTCCAGCGTGTTGTCGTAGTTGGGCCGGAAGTCCACGGTCTTCTTCTCGATGTCGCCCAAAAACTCGCTGGCCAGCTTGCTCATGCGCACTTCGGTGTAACGCATGGCCGCCGCGGCGTCGCCGTCGATGGAGCCGAAGTTGCCCTGCCCGTCCACCAGGGTGTCGCGCATGGAGAACTCCTGGGCCATGCGCACCAGGGCGTCGTACACGGCGCTGTCGCCGTGCGGGTGGTACTTGCCGATGACATCGCCCACCACGCGGGCGGACTTCTTGTAGGCGCGGTTGTATGCGTTGCCCAGCTCGTGCATGGCGAACAGGATGCGCCGGTGCACGGGCTTCAGGCCGTCGCGCACATCCGGGATGGCGCGGCCCACGATGACCGAGAGCGAATACTCCAGATAGGAACGGCGCATCTCGCGTTCAATGGTGACGTTCTGACTCACGTATGTCCTCCGTATGTGGCGGGCCGGGTGGCGCCGGGGGACGAGGCTGCCGCCTCTTCCCCCGGACCCCCATCACCGCCAGGGGGCCTCGGCCCCCTGACCCCCTTATGGGTAAGTCAGGATCGGGCCTGGCGTATCAACTGCAATGAACCACAATAGTCTCTAACCAAATGGGATTCCAAAGGGACTCGTCCCTTTGGCGGGGGACTGGGGGCAGCGCCCCCCAAACACCCCACCCCGATATCCAGCCTAAATATCCAAGTCTTACA
>CAZCYB010000085.1:0-3870 GCA_964502805.1 uncultured Desulfocurvus sp. | reverse complement strand
GGCCAGCTGGCCGCCGGGATAGCCCACGAGATCAACACCCCGGCCCAGTACGTGGGCAACAACGTCCAGTTCATCAAGGGAGCCTTCGAGGACATGCTGGCCGTGTGCCAGGAGGCCAGGGAACTGGCGCGCCGCGCCCGGGAAGGGTGCCCCGAACCGGAGGCCCTGGCAGGGCTGGAGCGGCTGCTGGCCGAGAACGACATCGACTACCTGGCCGGGGAGGTGCCCGGCGCCATAGCCCAGACCCTGGAGGGCGTGGAGCGCATCAGCACCATCGTGCGCTCGGTGAAGCAGTTCGCCCACCCCGGCGAGACGGCCATGGCCCCGGCGGACCTGAACGAGTCCATGAAGAGCACGGCCACCGTGTCGCGCAACGAGTGGAAATACGTGGCCGACCTGGAGACGGACCTGGACGAGGACCTGCCCCTGGTGGTGTGCATGATCGGCGAGATCAACCAGGTGGTCCTGAACCTCATCGTCAACGCCGCCCACGCCATAGCCGAGGCCCAGAAGGCCGACCCGGAGCGCCGGGGGCTCATCACCCTGGCCACCAGGCGCCAGGGCCCCTGGGCGGAGATCCGCGTCTCGGACACGGGCACCGGCATCCCCGAGGGCGCACAGGCCAAGATCTTCGACCCCTTCTTCACCACCAAGGAGGTGGGCAGGGGCACCGGGCAGGGGCTCACCATCTCCCGCAGCATCGTGGTGGAGAAGCACAAGGGCCAGCTCTTTTTCGAAACAGAACAGGGCAGGGGCACAACCTTCGTGGTGCGCCTGCCGCTGACACAGGCGGAGGAGTAGACCGCGCCGGCCCCGCCACCGGCGCAGCGCGAGACCCATACCCCCCTCGCGCAGGGAGGCCAGATGAACAGAGCAAGCGCGGACCCCTCGCGCCTCTGGCGAAGGGCGGCTGCCGCAGCCGCGGCCTTCACGGCCCTCATGGGACAGCTGGCACTGGTGGGCTGGGACCTGCAGGCCATGGTGCTGACCAGCTTCGGCCGGGGCTTCATCCCCATGGCCCCGAACACGGCCCTGCTGTTCCTGGTGCTGGGCCTGGCCCTGGCGGTGCGCCTCTCCACCCCCGACTCCGTGACCGCACGGCGGGGGGCGGCGCTGGCCGCGCTCTTCGCCCTTGCCCTGGCCACCCTTACCCTGCTGGACCCCCTGCTCCAGGCGGACATCGACAGGCTGATCTTCCAGACCGGCGAGGCCCTGGGAGGCTTCCCCGTAGGCAAGATGTCCCCGGTGACGGCCCTGCTCTTCGCCGCCTCGGCCATGGCCGTGCTCCTGGGCCCGGCCCACCCCAGCGCCGCCTGCGTCCTGGGCATAGTGGTCACCGCCACGGGCCAGATCTTCGCCGTGGGCTATCTCTACCAGACCCCGCTGCTCTACACCGGCCCCACCATCCCCCTGGCCCTGCCCACGGCCCTGGCCTTCTCGGCCCTGGGAGCGGCCCTGGGCGTGGCCAGCGGGCCGGAGGCCTGGCCCCTGCGCCTGCTGGTGGGCCCCTCGGTGCAGGCCCGGCTGCTGCGCTGGATCCTGCCGCCCATCCCGCTCCTGATGCTGGCGGACGACGTCTTCAAGGCCATGCTGGGCGGCCCGCTGGAGAGCGCCGAGGCGCTGCTCACCACCACCTCCACCGTGGTCTCCCTGGTTCTGGTGGGCCTGCTCATCGCCTTCAACGCCCGGCGCATCGGCGGCCGCATCGAGGAGGCCATCGCCAAGCAGAAGCAGGCCGAGGACGCCCTGCGCGAGAGCGAGGCCTCCCTGCGCACCCTGTTCGAGCAGGCCGCCGTGGGCGTGGCCTGGCTCTGCCCCGAGACCGGGCACCTGGGCCACTTCAACGACAAGCTCTGCCAGCTGTACCTGCGCGGGGCCGAGGAGATGCGAGCGCTGGACCTGCGCGCCCTGTTCCGGCCCCAGGCCCGGGAAGAACTGGAGGAGCGGCTGGGCCAGCTGCGCCAGGGCGACGCCACGGACTTCTCCCTGGAGGCCGAGCAGCTGCGCGGCGACGGCTCCTGGACCTGGATGAGCCTGACCATCTCGCGCGGGCGCATCCTGGCCGAGGCCCCGGAGCGGCTCATCCTCGTGGCCCAGGACATCACCAGCCGCAAGCAGGCGGAGGGCTTCATCCTGGAAGCCAAGAACGAGTGGGAGCGCACCTTCGACACCATCACCGACCTGATCTTCCTGGTGGACACGGAGAACCGCATCATCCGCGTCAACGCCGCGCTGGGCGCGCGCCTGGGCCTGGCCCCGCGCGAGGAGGTGGGGCGGAACTGTTCGGAGCTGCTGGGCCTGTCCACGGGCGGCTGCTTCTGCGGCCTGGATGGCGGCAACACCTATCTGGACGAGTTCAGCTTCGCCAACATCCCCGGCTCGTTCATCGGCTCGCGCAGTGTGCTGCGCAACGCCCAGGGCGAGGTGTACGGCTGCGTCTGCGTGGTCAGCGACATCACCACCCTCAAGCGCACCCAGAAGGCCCTGGCCGACATCGAGCAGACCTACCGGCGCATTGTGGAAAACGCGGTGGTGGGCGTGTTCCAGTCCACCAAGGACGGCCATGTGCTCAGCGCCAACCCGGCCATGGCCCGCATGTTCGGCTTCGACAACGCCGAGCAGGCCCAGGCCGAGTTCACCGACCTGGCGCGCGAGGCCTACGCCCGTCCCGAGGACCGCCAGCGCCTGCTGGACATCCTGGAGCGCGAGGGCATGGCCCGCGACTTCGAGGCCCTGATGCGCCGCAGGGACGGCTCCACCTTCTGGGCGCGCCTGAGCTGCCGCCTGCTGCCCGGGGAGGACGGCGAGGTCCGCCTGGAGGGCTTCCTGCAGGACATCACGGCCTGGAAGCTGGCCTCGGACGAACTGGCCGAGAGCGAGCACCGCTTCCGCGAGGTGGTGGAGACCATGGCCCAGGGCCTGGTGCAGGTGAACGCCCTGGGGGTCATCACCTACTGCAACCCGCACTTCTGCGCGCTCATGGGCCGCAGGCGCGACGACATTCTGGGCCGCAGGCCCGCCTACTTCCTGGATCCGGCCAGCCTGCCCGGCCACCAGCGGGAGCTGGCCCGCCTGGGCGAAACCCCGGACGCCACGGGCCACGACGCCACCTGGCTGGACGCCGACGGCAACAAGGTCTTCACCGTCATCTCGCCCCTGGCCCAGCACGAGGCCAGCGGGGCCTGCAAGGGCTACTGGCTGCTGGTCATGGACGTCACCGAGCGCAGGCTGCTGGAGAGCCAGCTCATGCACTCCCAGAAGCTGGAGGCCATCGGCCAGCTGGCCGCCGGGATAGCCCACGAGATCAACACCCCGGCCCAGTACGTGGGCAACAACGTCCAGTTCATCAAGGGAGCCTTCGAGGACATGCTGGCCGTGTGCCAGGAGGCCAGGGAACTGGCGCGCCGCGCCCGGGAAGGGTGCCCCGAACCGGAGGCCCTGGCAGGGCTGGAGCGGCTGCTGGCCGAGAACGACATCGACTACCTGGCCGGGGAGGTGCCCGGCGCCATAGCCCAGACCCTGGAGGGCGTGGAGCGCATCAGCACCATCGTGCGCTCGGTGAAGCAGTTCGCCCACCCCGGCGAGACGGCCATGGCCCCGGCGGACCTGAACGAGTCCATGAAGAGCACGGCCACCGTGTCGCGCAACGAGTGGAAATACGTGGCCGACCTGGAGACGGACCTGGACGAGGACCTGCCCCTGGTGGTGTGCATGATCGGCGAGATCAACCAGGTGGTCCTGAACCTCATCGTCAACGCCGCCCACGCCATAGCCGAGGCCCAGAAGGCCGACCCGGAGCGCCGGGGGCTCATCACCCTGGCCACCAGGCGCCAGGGCCCCTGGGCGGAGATCCGCGTCTCGGACACGGGC
>CAZCYB010000084.1:0-4213 GCA_964502805.1 uncultured Desulfocurvus sp. | reverse complement strand
CCTCCCCCCTGGACCCCCCTCCGCCGGGGGCTCCGCGCCCCCCGTCCCCGCGATATGGCCCCGCGATATGGCCCCGCGAGTGGCCTGTGCGAGGGGTCCGGGGATCCCTTCGACAAGATAGGCGCCCTCGGCGGCAGAAGTCCAACGGGGGCTCCCCTGGCCGGGCGGGACGGGCCAGGCGCGGGGCATCCGCCCGCAGCCCTTGCCTTGCCTGGGTTTTTCGCGCTACAGTGTGCAGGCTGACACGACAAACCCCGATGCCTGGAGCCTGTCCGATGAAGATGAAGATATCCTGCCTGACCGCCCAGGACGCCGCCGCGCACAGCATGTTCCGGCCCTTTGCGCTGAAGATGGAGGAGCGGCGCATCCCCTCCATCGTGGTGAACATCTTCAAGTGCTACTACACCCAGATCATGCAGGGCGCGCAGGGCAAGACCGGCGAGGACGAGATCGAGCCCATACCGGACGGCGAAGGCCACGTGCGGCCCTACGAGGAGCTGGAGGGCTACATCGACGCGGGCCGCGCCGCGCTGCAAAGCACAGTGGTCATCAAGCTGAACGGCGGCCTGGGCACCAGCATGGGCCTGGAGCGCGCCAAGAGCCTCATCCCGGTGAAGGACGGGCACAGCTTCCTGGACCTCATCGTGCGGCAGGCCAAGCTGCTGCGCAAGAAGTACAAGTCCGCGCTGCCGCTGGTGTTCATGAACAGCTTCAAGACCCACCGCGACACCATGCTGGCCGTGGAAGGCCTGGACAACGGCGACACGGGCATTCCGCTGTCCTTCGTGCAGCACCAGTACCCCAAGATACTGGAGGGCGACCTGACCCCGGCGGAGTGGCCGCAGAACCCGGAGCTGGAGTGGAACCCGCCCGGCCACGGCGACGTGTACACGGCCATGGTCACCTCGGGCCTGCTCTCCAAGCTGCTCAAGCGCGGCTACCGCTACGCCTTTTTGTCCAACTCCGACAACCTGGGCGCGGTGATGGACTCGCGCCTCTTGGGCTACATGGCGGCGGAGAAGCTGCCCTTCATGATGGAGGTGGCGCGGCGCACGCACCTGGACCGCAAGGGCGGCCACCTGGCCAAGATCAAGGGCAGCGACCGGCTGATGCTGCGCGAGCTGGCCCAGTGCCCGGACAGCGAGCTGGAGCTCTTCGCGGACATCGAGCGCTACCGCTACTTCAACACCAACTCCCTGTGGATCGACCTGGAGGTGATGGAGAAGGTCTTCGTGGACAACCTGATGATGCCGCTGGACCTCATCTTGAACCCCAAGACCCTGGACCCGCGCGACCCCGAATCGCCCGCCGTGCTGCAGGTGGAGACGGCCATGGGCTCGGCCATCTCGGCCTTCGAGAACGCCCGCGCCGTGCTGGTGCCGCGCACCCGCTTCGCCCCGGTGAAGACCACCCAGGACCTGCTGCTGGTCATGAGCGACTGCTACCTGCGCACCCGGCTCGAAACCATCGAGCAGAGCCCGCAGCGCACCACGCCCATGCCCTCCATCGTGCTCGACCAGCGCTTCTACAAGAAGATCGACGCCTTCCAGCAGCGCTTCCCCAAGGGCGCGCCCTCGCTCCTCGGCTGCGAGCGCCTGGAGGTGCACGGCGACGTGCGCTTCGGCAAGCACGTGCGCTGCCTGGGCAACGTGCGCGTGCTCAACCGCTCGCGCAAGCAGGCCAGGGTGGCCGACGGGGCCACGCTGGAGGGCGAGGTGGTGTTCGAGTAGGCCTTTGGAAGGAGAAAGAGAAAGGGCCCGGCCAAGCGAACGCTCGGTCGGGCCCTTGTGCGTTGGTGGTGTGCGTTGGCGTGGCCGCTAGCGCGGGGCGCTGGCGGCGCGTTCGCCGGGGTAGAGGCTTTCGAAGCCCTGCTGCACCTGGCGCACGTAGTCCGCGTCGCGGCGGCTGGGGTCGTGGTAGCGCGGGTCGCGCATCATCTCGCGCAGCTTGGCCGGGGTGAGGGCGGGCACGCTGCCGCCATTCCGGGCGCGCAGCCCGGCCTCGCCCAGGCTGGGGGCCATGCGCGCAAAGGCCTGGACCACGCAGGGCTCGTCGGCGGCGCCGCAGTCCTCCAGGGCCTTCAGCAGCGGCTCGCCGCCCAGGGCCAGCACGGCCTTGCAGGCCTTCTCGGCAATGGCCAGGGTGGTGTCGCCGTGGGCCTGGCGCAGGGCCTCCAGGCCCGCACGGCGCCTGGCGGCGGCTTGCTCGGCGCGGGTCTTGGCCTGGGTCTGGGCGGCCTGCACGTTCATGGGCACGAACCAGGCGAAGAGCCCTCCGGCCTGGCTGTCGGAAAGGCCCAGCTCGTGGGCCTTGGCCAGGAAGGCGGCCTTGAGGGCCTCGTCGATGCGGAAGTCCTCGGGCAGCTCCAGCTCGGGCAGGGCGTAGCCCTCCGGGGACTCGGGCCTGGCGGGGCCGTCCTCCGGGCCCAGGGAGAGCAGCGAGCGGCCCTGGCCGGGCTTTTTGCCCAGCAGGCGCTGGGCGTGCACCAGGGCCTTGATGGCCTCGTCCTTGGACGAGTACTTGGCCAGGGCGGGATGGTTGCGCAGGGGGATCTGGACCTCCGCGCCGGACTCGTCGCGGGCGGGGGCGGTCCAGTCCGCGGGCAGGGTGTCGCGCCAGTCTCCGCCCTGAACGGCGGGCGGGGCGGGGGGCTGCGGGTGCTGGGCGGTGCGGGCATCGGGCATGATGGTCTCCTCTGGGGGTTGGGGGGGTGCGGGAGATCCGCCCGGCGGCCCGTGCCGGGGGCGGACTGCGGGCATTGTAGCCCCGGTTTCCGGGCCGGGACAAAATCGGCATGGTTTTGGCCGGGAAAAGGACAAAAATTCCCGGTTGACAGGGTTTGGGGACGGGCTAGTCGAGGACCAGCTCGGCGCTCTGGTGCAGGCGCTGGCCGGTGAAGCCGAAGGCCCGCGTGAACTTGAACCAGCGCTGGTCGGCCTCCAGGCCCTCGGGCAGCATCAGGCCCACGATGCGCGCCTTGCCCAGGGCGCGGGCGTGGCGCTTGAGCCACTCCAAATCCTGGCGCAGGGCGCGGGCGCTCCGCGGCCCCCAGCGCAGCACGGTGAGGTGCAGCTCCAGGCAGTCCGCGTGCTCGGCCAGGGCTGCGGTGGCGTAAACGCCTCGGCGGTCCGCCAGGTCCATGTAGCTGTAGCGCCGCGGCTGGGCGAGGGGGCTTAGGGAAGGATGTGCGTTGTTGCGTGGGGTTACGGGCATGATCGTTCTCCGGCTCCGTGGGTTTGCGGGGGTCCGTGCAGGTGGGGCAACGCTTGCGGAGTGTTTGCCCGGGCGAAAAAAACTGCGTCTTTCCTGTTGCCAACCGAAAACAACAGGTATAATGAGGGCGCGTGAGGGAATGGTGCGTTGCGCAGGCGCGGCGTTACCGTGCATGTGCAAGGCCCCAGCTCCCGCGCTCCCGGCTCCCAGCTTTGCGCCGCGCGCAGGGCCGAGGCCGAGGGTTCCGGGTGGAGCCCCGCCGGGATGAAGGAATTTCGTTCCCGTTTTCAACACCATAAGAGAGAGGAAGATTCCATGAAAAAGCTGTTTGCCGTCATGATCGTTGCTGCTCTGGCCCTCGGCGTTTCCGCTTGCGGTGAGAAGAAGGCCGAAGAGAAGAAGGACGCCCCCGCCGCCGCCGCTCCGGCCGCCCCGGCCGAGGCCAAGCCCGCTGATGGCGCCGCCGCCCCCGCCCCGGCCGCTCCGGAAGGCGAGAAGAAGCCCGAGGAGAAGAAGTCCTAAGACTTCTTCGGCCACAGGCCACACGAAGGGGAGCCTCCGGGCTCCCCTTTTCTTTTGCCCGCGCCCGGCCGCCTCAGCCCTGCGGGGCCTGGCCCCCGGGGCGGCGCAAGCCGCCGGGCTCGAGCATGCGCAATACATGCAGGGCCAGGCTGCGGCGACCCTCGTTGAAGGCCGTGCGCTGCGGGTCGGGGTGGAAGGTGCTCTCGCGCACCAGCCCCCTGCGCTCGATGTCCTCCAGCACCAGCCTCCCGGCCTCGCCCTCGAAACAGCGGGCATACGCCACGCTGAGCGTCACATCGTCCGGCATGTCCGTCACCTCCGTGCACGTTTCCGCGCAGTATACCCCCGCCCCCGCCACGCGGACAAAATGGGCATGGTTTTGGCCGGAAAAAGGACAAAAATACCCTGTTGACAGGGTTCGGGGAGGAGGGGTGTGGAGGGGCGCGGCGATATCGGGGGAGGGCGGGGGAACTTTTCG
>CAZCYB010000083.1:0-4628 GCA_964502805.1 uncultured Desulfocurvus sp. | reverse complement strand
GAGGCGGAGCCTCACCCCGGCAGGGGTCCAGGGGACGGAGTCCCCTGGCGGGGGCTTCCCTGTGGGGCGTGGTCCGTGCTAGGGGAGTGGCTATCCGATTTCCTGGAGTTTTCCGAAATGGTTGTGCGCGTATTGCGCCGGGCGCTTGTCCTGGCGGTGCTGGTGGTGTGTGTTTCGGCGCCGGTTTGGGCGGCGCAGCCGGGCGTGGCGCCAGGACAGGGCTCTGGGCCGGGCCCGGTGCATGGTGTTGACGCCGTGCCGCCGGTGGGCGGCGCGGGCGCGGTGTCGGCGGGCCAGGCGAGCCAGGCGGGTGCGGCCGGTCCGGTGGCCTTGGCTCCGGTGCCGGGCGGCGCCTGGACGCCGGGTGCGCCGTGGAATTTCCGCACCTACCAGGAAGCCATGCGCCAGAGCGGCAGGCGGGCTGATTTGGGCGAGCGCGAGTTTGCGGAGCTGCAGGCGCGCAAGGCGCAGGCCCTGGGGGCCATCGAGCGCTACCTGGCCAAGCGTTTCGGCAAGGCCGACCCGGGCGTGCTGCGGGCCTTCAAGGAGCTGCCGCGCGAGTATTACCACTGGGACTACCAGCAGAAGCGGTCGTTCGCCTCGCAGGCGTACGAGCCCGCGCCCAAGCCCTGGGCCATCGGCTACGGTTCGGCCCTGTCGGACTATCTGGGCCAGGCGTACATGACGCAGCTGGCCCGGCCCAGGCCCGGCGACGTGACGCTTGAGATCGGCACGGGCTCGGGCTTCCAGAGTTCGCTTCTGTCGCGCATCGTGCGGGAGTCGTATTCGGTGGAGATCATCAAGCCGCTGGGGAGCGAGGTGGCCAAGATCTACAAGCCCCTGGGCCTGACCAACGTGAAGACGCGGGTGGGCGACGGGTATTTCGGCTGGCCGGAGGTGAAGGGCGGCTTCGACATCATCATGGTGACCTGCGTGGCCCGGTACGTCTCGCCGGAGCTCTTGAAGCAGCTCAAGCCCGAGGGCCGTCTCATCGTGCCCATCGGCCAGCCCTTCAAGAAGGGCCAGGTGCTCTACGTGTTCACCAAGGACAAGCAGGGCCGCGTGCACTCGCGCAAGGACGTGGGGGTGTTCTTCATTCCCATGACCGGGGAGATACAGAAGAGGAAGGGCTAGGGATCGGGCCGGGGGGGCTGTTTCCGGAAGCGCCTTTTGGCCCCTGGATGTCGTCGCGCTACGGCCAGGAGCCTGGGCTGTACCGCAACAGTACTATCCCAGGCTCCTGGCCGCACCCCTCCTCGCCAGAGACCAAAATTCGTCTTCCGGAAATCAGCCCCGTTCCTTGGGGTGAGTGGGACAAAATCGCAAGAGAAAAGGCCGGGTTGGACGTGCACGTCCTGCCCGGCCTTTGTGCTTGGCGGAAATGGTGGAAGCGGGGTCTACCCGCCGTCCTCGTCCTCATCCCCGGCCAGGGGCTGGGCCGGGGCCTGCTCGGCCTGGCTGGCGGCGGCAACGGCGGCTGTGGCCGTGAGGGCCGAGGCGGTGGGCAGCACGGGCACGGCGTCCACCTCCAGCTCGTCCAGGCCGTCCACGGCGGTGGCCTTCTGGCCGCGCGGCATCTCGATGCTGCCGTTCAGCACCGCGCCCTCGTCCATGGACAGGCGCGGGGTGACGATGCGGCCGTCGAACAGGGCGTGCTCGTGCAGGTGCGCGCCGCGCTCGGCCACCACGGTGCCCACGATGCAGCCGTTGGAATTGAGGTTGGCCACGCGGATCTCGCCCTTGACCACGGCCTCGTGGCCCAGGATGAGCGTGCCCGGCGAGGTGATGACGCCCTGGAACTGGCCGTCTATGCGCACGCTGCCGGTGAAGTCGAGCTGGCCGGTGAAGTGCGTGCCGGTGCCCAGAAAGGCGTTGAGTTCGCCGCTCTGGTTGTCCGCGCTGTCGGAGAAGAATCTGGAAAACCACTTCATTGAAGGCCCCGATGTTCCTCAGTGCTGTTCAAGGACGCAACCAATAGCAGAGCCGCGCCCAAAACGCCATAGGAATATATCGGACCAGATTGGCCGGAACATGAGGGTCGCCCCCCATGCAACAGGCGCACAGCGTGGAGGCGGCGCGGGGCTACTTGCGGGTCATGTCGCTCCAGGCCCAGACCACCCGGCCCCCGATGGCGCTGGCGAGCTCGCCGCCGTAGTCGCGCCGCAGGCGGCGCACCATGGGCGGAAACTCGCGGGAGTTGTCGGAGTAGAACACCAGCTCGGTGTCGCCCTCCACGGGCCGGGCGCTCACGCGCTTCACGGCGCAGCCGCCCTCGGGGTCGCACACGAGCATGATCTTGCCCGCCGGGTCGGGGGAGCGTTCGGCGCGGTCCACCAGCACGATGTCGCCGGGGTGCAGGGTGGGCACCATGCTCATCTCGCCCTTGCCGATCTCCACGGCCACCAGGTCGGAGCGGAAGCGCACGCTCTCGTGGTGGCGCCACACCAGCACCCAGCCGCGCACCTGGTCCTCGGGCAGTATGCCCGGCCCGGCGGCGGCGGCGCTTTGGGCCAGGGGCACTGCGAAGTAGTCCTCGCTCTGCGGCAGGGGCAGGTCCCTTCCGCCGCCCGCGCCCAGGGTGGACCGGGCGGAGACGAAGCAGACCTCGCGGGCGGTGGGGGCGGCCACCTCGGCCTCGGCCCCGGGCAGCACCATGCGCGCGCCCAGGCCGTCCAGGATGCGGCCGATGGTCTCGGCGGAGAGGCCGCGCTCGCCGTCCAGGAAGCGGTTGAGCTGGCTGGGGTCCACTTCCAGGGCGTCGGCCATGCGCTTGCGGTTGGGGAACTCCGCCCCCTCGCCCACCTTGGCCCAGAGCATCTGTCGCAGGTTGCTGGTGAAGCTCACGTGTCCCCCTGTGTTGGCGTGTGGTGTTTGTCTGTCAGCCATGACCTAGCACAAATTTTGTCCATGTCCAACTTTTCCTGCGATAACGTATTGACAAATTATTGTCTCGTTGACAAAATATTGGCCATGCACAACGGCTACATCCTCCTCTGGCGCAAAAGCCTCGATTCCATGGTCTGGAAGGACCGCAAGCTCTGGCGGCTGTGGTCCTGGATACTCATGAGCGCACGCTGGAGGCCCGGCCGCGACCTGCTGGGCCGAAAGCCCGTGGATGTCGGCCCCGGCGAGCTCTACGCCACCACCGAGGGCATGGCCCAGGCCACCGGCCTCACCGTGAAGGAGGTGCGCTCCGCCCTGGCCCTGGGCGCGCGGGTGGGCGTGCTGCGCGCGGAGGGCACGGCCTGGGGCACGCGCATCACCATTGTCAATTGGCAAGAATATCAGGGCCAGGATGCGGCATCTGGCAAGAAAAACGCCCCGACCAAGGGCGGGCCCAGGGGCCAGCGCCAACCCGCTCCGCACAAGCAACCTGACAAAAACCAGGGCGAACCCGCAGGCGCGCCCGGCGGCGAACCCTCCGGCACGCGCGGGGCAAGCGCAGGGCAAACCCAGGGCCAGCCCTCTCCCTATACAAACCAGGAAACCAGGGAAGGCACGCAACCAGCAACCAGCCCGCCGCCCGACCACCAAGAGCGCGTGGCGGGCGCGGGTTCGGCTTGCGCCTTCTCCGGGCTGTCCGAACAGGCCAGGAGGGACTGCCAGCGCTTCCTGGACGCCTACCCCAAGAAGGCCGCCCAGGACGCCGCCCGGACCCTCTGGGCCGAACTCGCCGCCACCCCCTCCGGCGACGCCACGCCCGGCCTGCCGCCCCTGGACACGCTGCTGGAGGCCCTGGCCCGGCACTGCGCCTCGCCCGCCTGGGCCGCCGAGGGCGGACGCTTCATCCCCACCCCCGCCAACTGGCTGGCCCGGCGCTCCTGGCTGGGACTGGCCACCGGCACCGCCGCAGGCCCCGCCACCGGGCACGGCGGCGCCATCGACCAGTGGCTCCAGAACGCCCCGGAGCACAACGCGCCTGCCAACAACGACGGAGACCGGCCATGACGCGCCAGGAGTTCGCCCAGGCCATGCGGGGCATCCTCACCTACTTCCGCAAACCCGAACCCGAGCCCGCCCTGCTCGAGGCCTGGTTCGATATCCTGGAGCCCTACCCCGGCGGCGCAGCCCTGGAACAGGCCTGCCGCACCCTGAAACACGACGAGGACCGGCTGCCCGAAAACCTGCCCCGCGCCATCATCCGCCGGCTGCCGCCACCCAGGACCACCCCCGGCTGGCGCAAAAAGCGCAAGCCCTGCCACTTCTGCCACGGCGAAGGCGTGGTGCTCGCACGGCCCATCACCAGCCCCGGTACGCCCGCCCGCATGCCCAGCGCCTGGCGCTGCGGCCTGTGCAACCAGCAGCCCGATGGGCACATGGCCACCCTCACACCCGAGACCCTGGCCGCCAACGGCCTGGAACTGGCCCCCTGACACACCCCCCACCCCCAAGGAGCACACCCCCTATGGAAGGAAACACCGGCATCTGCATCAAGGGCGCACGCGCCATCTGCGAGGCCGTGGGCGAAAACCCCAAGCATATCGCCCGGCTCGTCAGCCAGATGAACCTGCCCGCCTGGAAACGCGACGGCTCCGGCTCCTGGCGCGCACTGCCCGAAGACCTCAAGCGCTGGATGCTCGCACAACGCAATACCCACCTCGGACCCGACCAGTAGCCAAGCGCCAGAC
>CAZCYB010000082.1:0-5177 GCA_964502805.1 uncultured Desulfocurvus sp. | reverse complement strand
CAAAAACTTCTGTTGGGGGTTGTGGCAGGGCGCGGCGGAATCAACAGGGAGCCGCCGCCCCAAGCGAAAGGGCCGGGTCACGCATGCGTGACCCGGCCCTTTCGCTTGGATGTGCAGGGGGTCCGGGGGAGGGCATCCCCTCCCCCGGCCTGCGGAGCATATTCGTTCTTACACCTTGTCCTTCTTCTGCACCGGCAGGGCGATGGCCGCGGCGTCTCCCGCATTGGCCAGCTGGCAGGCGCTGGAGCAGGCGCGCTCGGTGTTCACGCCCGGGATCAGGCCGGGCATCACCGAGAGCAGGGACAGGCACAGCGTGGCCAGGTACGGCGCGCTCTGCACCACCAGGATGATGGCCCAGGTGACGATGTCCGGGTTCTCCGTGCCGTAGCGGGCGATGACCCCGGCGGCGGCCAGCCACAAGAGGCCCAGGATGATGAGCTCCTCGCGGGCCATCATGAGGCCGCGCACCACGGCGCAGCGCTCCTCGCACTTGGGCGTGCGCAGGAAGGGCTTGCTCTTGGTGAAGATGCCCTGGAAGATGGCCTTGGCGATGGTGTGCGTGAGCGCCAGGCCCGCTATGGCCGCGCCGATGCGCGCCCACACGCCGCACTTCACGCGGGTCTTGTACAGCCACATGAAGTGGAAGAGCTTGAAGATGAACGCGCCCAGCGGCGGCAGCAGGAAGATGGACAGCGGGGTGCCGAAGTAGCGCGGCAGCACCAGCATGCCCAGCGACCAGACGAGGCTGACCACGAGCACGGCGATCTGCGTGGCATCGGCGAACCAGGGCAGCCACCCGGCGATGAAGTGGAACTTCTGGCCGTTGGTGAGCTTGGTGGTCTTGTTCCAGGGCATGAGGAGCGACCAGTGGCGCTTGAGGATCTGCACGGCGCCGTAGGCCCAGCGGAAGCGCTGGCGCTGGTAGCCCGCGTAGGTGTCCGGGGTCAGGCCCTTGCCGAAGCTCTCCGGCACGTACACGGTCTCGTAGCCCTTCTCCATCACGCGCAGGCCAAGCTCCGCGTCCTCGCAGATGCACCACTCGCCCCAGCCGCCGATCTCGTCCATGACGCTTCTGCGGATCATGGTCATGGTGCCGTGCTGGATGATGGCGTTGCGCTCATTGCGGTGCACCATGCCGATGCGGAAGAAGCCGTCGTATTCCCAGGCGCACACGGTCTTGTAGGGGTCGCCCTCCCACTCGCGGTGGTCCTGGGGGCTCTGCACGATGGCGATGTCCTTCTTGGCGAAGTACGGGGTGAGGCTCCTGAGCCAGCTGCGGCGCACCTGGTAGTCGCTGTCCACCACGGCCACGATCTCGGCGTCCGGGGCGGTGTTCTTGAGCGCGAAGTTCAGCGCGCCGGCCTTGTAGCCCGGCCATTCCTCCAGGTGGAAGAAGCGGAACTTCGGCCCCAGCTTGGCGCAGTGCTCCTCCAGGGGCTTCCACAGCGCCGGGTCGTGGGTGTTGTTGTCGATCAGGAGCACTTCATAGTCGGGGTAGTCCAGGTTCGCCAGGCTGTTCAGGGTGGCGATGACCATGTCCGAGGGCTCGCGGCAGCAGGCCACGTGGATGGAGACCTTGGGCAGGCCCTTGTCCGAGTCGTGGCGCAGGGG
This sequence comes from uncultured Desulfocurvus sp., assembly GCA_964502805.1. Classification (GTDB taxonomy): domain Bacteria; phylum Desulfobacterota; class Desulfovibrionia; order Desulfovibrionales; family Desulfovibrionaceae; genus Humidesulfovibrio. The sequence continues at coordinate 3,566 of CAZCYB010000082.1, read as the reverse complement.
GTAGAAGCGGCGCTTCAAGCCCTCGGGCCAGAGCATCTCGCTCATCTCGAAGCCGTTGATGAGGATGACGGCCAGAAGCCCGATCTGCATGGGCAGCAGGAAGGCCCAGGCCGCGGTCTCGGCGGGCAAGAACTCGATGGTGATGGGCGTGAACAGGATCCAGACCATGGAGCTGCCCACGGTCTGCACCAGCAGGCTGAAGAACAGCTTGCCCTGGAAGGGCTGGTCGCCGCGCTTGTACAAGAAGAGCAGGATGGGGATGAGGAACAGCAGGGAAAGGCCCCACTGCACGGGCCACAGGGTGTCCTCCAGGATCACGCCGGTGAGCGGGATCTTGAGGGTGCGGTCCACGGTCCAGATGCCCCAGTGCGCGCCCACCACGCCCTCAAGCGGGCGCTTCCACGGCTGGTCGAAGGCCTCCATGACGCAGTAGTCGATGTTCTGGGCCTGGGCGATGTTCATGAACTCGCGCAGGAACTTGGCCTCGTTGGCGATGCTCGCCTTGGCCTTGCCCCAGCGCTCGCCGTTGGAAGGCCAGCCGATTTCGGCCACCAGCACGTGCTTGTCCGGGAAGCGCTCCACCACCTGGCGGTAGCGCTTCAGGCTCCACTCGATGGCCTTCTCCTCGGGGATGCGCTCCCAGTAGGGCAGGATGTGGATGGCGATGAAGTCGACGTGCTCGGCCAGCTCGGGGTTGTTGATCCAGACGTGCCAGGGCTCGGCGGTGGAGACCTGGACGTGGGGGGCGGCCTCTTTCACGCGCTTGATGTACTCGGCCAGGGCCGCGGGCTTGAAGTCGCCGCGCAGGATGGCCTCGTTGCCCACGAACACCTTCTCGATGTTCTTGTGCTCGGCCAGGTTCTTCAGAAGCCCGGCCATCTCCTGCTCGTTGCGCTTCAGGCGCTTGTCCAGCCACGCGCCGGCCATCACGGGCATGCCGTGCTTGTCCGCCAGGGCGGGGATGAGCTCCATGCCGTCCAGCGAGGAGTAGGTGCGGATGGCTCCGGCCTTGCCCTTCAGGAAGACGATGTCCTCCTCGATCTGCTTCGGCGTGGGAAATTTGTTCACCAGGGGGTCCTGGTCGGCCCGGTAGGGGCTGAAGGACACCGCCTTCACCTGGCCGGTGAAGTCGAGCTCCGGCTCGGCCGGGCGGTTGAACCAGGCCCAGAGGCCCAGGTTCGCAAGGACTACGATGAGCACGATGAGTGCATTCTTGCGCATAGTGCCGCCAACTCCAGGTGGCGTAATAAGGCTGATGGTCGTTTTGCCTCGCGGTGGGGCCCCTGCCGGGACCGTCCGCACCCTCCCTAGTCTCCACAAAGCCTGTGGGGGTCTCCCACAAAAACAGCGGCCCGCCTAAGCTGACGGCCGCCACACCCTTGGTCCGCGTCTTGTCGCCCTGCGCGGGCGTTCCCGTTCGGTCGGCCCTGGCGACCCGTTCGCCCCGGCCCGGAAACCCCTGCTTGGCGGCGCGCACTTGGCAACAGTGTACCATCCGTGCGCACTCCGGACCTCAACCAGGCCCGAAACACGCTCGCCCACCCTGGCAAAAGCAAGGCCCATGCCACCGGGGAAACCGTTTGAAACATTGGGAAAGCGCGAAGCGCCTGAACGGAGGCCAAGCGCACGTGTGTAATATTTGCGCACTGCCGGGTCAAGGGGTGCGGCCGTCTTTCCGCTCAGCTCCCCCCGGCCCTCCCGCAGCCCTCCCCCCCTTCCGTCCGGCCACGAAATGGGGCATGATAATGCCTACGAGGTGCATATCTATGCTCGGGCCTTTGTGGAAATGGGTGGCGCTGTTCGCCGCCGCGGGACTGGCCGCCGGAGCCGCGGCGCGGCTGGTGGAACTCTCCGCCCGGCGGCGCGAGGCCCGGCTCGCCCGCCTGGGCCAAACCCCGCCCCCAGCGCCCTACGTGCCCCAAAAATCCTACCGCGCCGCCCTGGCCGCCAGCGCCGCGTTCCTCGGCGTGGCCCTGCTGGGCGGGCACACCCTGCTGGCCGACCTGGGCCCCGAGGGACGCCTGCGCCGCGCACAGGCCGCCGCCGCCGAAACCTTCCGCGCCACGCCCCTGCTGCGCGCACTGGCCGAGGCCGAGCCCATGCTCGCCGAGACCCTGCGCGCCCGCTACGTGAGCACCCTGGACGAGCTGGAACGCACCACCCCGCCCCTGAAACCCGACACCCCCACCCCCGACCAGGCCGCCCGCGCCACCCTGCTGCGACAGGCCAGCCGCGAAGCCCTGGCCCTGGCCATGACCCGCCTGGCCAACGCCTCCGACGAGGCCGCCGCACGCCTGGCCGAGGCCCTGCTCGCCAGCCTGCGCACACTCAACCGGCCCGCCGGGGCGGACCACCAGTCCGGCGACCCGCTGCTCTGCCTGGGCCTGCTGCACCCCGCCAGCACCACGGACTCCGCACTCACCGAAACCGCCCTGGACCGCCTGCCCGACTCCACGCGCAAACAGCTCGACTCCGCCCTGGCCCTGGTGCTGGCCTCCTCCACCCTGCGGCCCCACGCCGCACCCCTGCCCAGCCGCGCAGACGCCGCCCTGGCCGACATGTTCACCGAGACCCTGCCCGAATTCCACCAGAACTACGGCGGACCCAAGGAAGTGCGCGCACTCTTCGAGGCCCTGGCCGACCCCAACCAAAGCCGGAACATCGCACCCGAACTGCTCTGCTCCTTCGCCCAAGACCTGCTGCGCGCACTGCTGCGCATGCACCCCGAACAACGCGGCGACGGCCTGCGACGCCTGCTCGGCGCCGGGTAGGGTGACGCCCAGGGGGGTGGGGGACGGGCGGTGCGCGCGACGTCTGGTAGGTGATCACCCTGGCCGCCCGCGAGACCGCCCACTACGACACGCTGGACGGCAACGCCTGGGACGGCGTGATCCACATCCGCTCCGGCACCTGCACCGGGGCGCAGGCCGCCTGCCAGGACGACGCTTGCAGCACCCTCCGCTCGCAGGGGGTCGTCGTCCTCAACGCCGGCACCTACTACCTCATCGTCGACGGCTATTCGGCCGCCGCCTCCGGCGCATTCACGCTTCGCTTCGGCCACGTCCCGTGCGACGCCACGGCGCTGCCGCCCCCCTACAACGGCACGTACAACGGGAGCACCGCCGCCAGCGGCAACGACCAGACCCTCTCGTGCGCCGGGGGCGCCGCCAACGACGTGCTGTACGCCTTCCCCACCTGCGGCGCACGGAACGTCACCGCCACCACCTGCAACGCCACGACCAACTACAACACCGCCCTCGCCTTCCGCACCGGCACCTGCACCGCCGCGGACCTCGCCTGCAACGACAACGACGGCGCCTGCGCCTTCAGCAACCGGATGTCCACGGTGACCGGCGCCATCGCGGCCCGCGGCCTGCACTTCCTCGTCGTGGACGGCAGCACGTCCGGCGGGGGCGCCCAGACCGGGAACTACTCGGTCGTGCTCTCCGGCATCTGATCGCGGTCCCGGCCGGGGCGGCCCGGTCGGGAGGCGGCTCCCGGGATCGGCGCCGTTCGCGGCGCGCGCGAAGGCGGACTCCATCCCGTCGGCGACGACGACGACCCGC
>CAZCYB010000081.1:0-5247 GCA_964502805.1 uncultured Desulfocurvus sp. | reverse complement strand
AGGATTTCCACCTTCATGGCCAACGGAATTTACACCACCTTGACGGACGTGACCAATCATGATCCCTTTCACCTCAACAGGAGATGGATCATGGCCAACAAATCGGCACCCAGGCAGGTTCTGCTCACTCTCTCCCATGGCATTGTGGTTCCCGCCCTGTCACGCCGCACCGGCGCGCCCTGCCGGGCCGTGCAAACGCGGTGGCTTATCGTCGAGTTTGACGGCCCTGTGCGGCTTGTTGGCTGCCGCGACCGAAATGGGCGCGTGTTTCGGACTGCTGTGCGTGACAAGCTGCGGCTGCAAACGCGCAGCATCGCCAACGCTCGCGAATTGACGCAAGGCGACGCAATCGTGCGAGCGCTCGATGAGGGCGCCGCCGCGAACTTCGACATGGCGGCCACCGGGGCGCTTTTCGACTACAGGTCGCTCCGCCTTCCGGACGGGATGGACAACTACGGCGCCTGGCCGACGTCGAACGGCGACATCGTGGCCCGTCTTGCGACGATGCACGGCATGCTCGTTCCGTCCGTGGACCCGATCAAGCCGCCTTTCCGGGCAGTCGGGCTGCTGTGGGAGAACGGCGACTTTGCGCGGAACTCGTCAAGTGCCATTCTCTCGTTCGCGAGTTCCGCCGGCGTGATCCTCGCCGCCGCCTACCCCGACGCCCTGGCCGCGCGCTTCGTGGGCCGGAACGACGCGGGTTGGGCCGACTGGATGCCCGAGGCCCCGGGTGAGAATGCACATCGGTCTGCGGCGAGGATGGAAGCCTTGTTCCCGAAGCGGACGCACGTCGAACTCACGCCGGAGCATGTCTTGCGGTTCATCGACAAGAACCTCGGCAGCGAAGCGTTGTCGCTCAAGCCCGGCCCCGCCCTCGACACTGTCATCTGGAAAAACGGCATGAGTCGGTCCGGCAAGCGCGTCAACGCCAACAACCTGTTCCTGCGCCCATTCTTCGAGAGGTTCATGGACCCAGTTCCGGCCGAGTAGACTTGGCATTTTTCGGCAGAGTTCGTTAGGCCCCGGGGTGGCGACGCTCCGGGGCCTTTGGCTTGTGGCTTTAGGGCGTCTCATGCTCGTGGCGGAGCCGCAGGAGTTCCCGGGGCCGCCACCGGCTTCAGTCTCACGCCAGTCTGAATCCGACTCTTCCACTTGACCGAGCTGCCAAGTCGCGCGGCCAACGAACGCTCGTGAAACAGATGGCTTTCCTACAGGCGTGAGTGGGCCTTGTTTCGTGCAGATCCATTCTTTCTCGATGAGCTCGTACGTCGTGCCGGTCTTCATCACGATCTTGACGCCCTTGTCCGGGCTGCACGTGACGGACTCGACAACGCTGCGCAGTTGCATCGCGATGCGCGCACGGCGCGCGTAGACAGCCTCGTCCGACATGTCGACGTATTCCGGTAGGCCGGTGTCAGATGACAGCACGTCAGCGTCGGAACGTCCACGGAATTGAGTTGAGTCTTCTGCCGCTTGGCGTGCTGCCGTCGCCTCTGCGCGCGCCTTCATGAGTTCCGTGCGCAGCGCGACACGCTTGCGTTTCAGCTCGGCAAGCTGCTGCCCCAGCTCTTCAAGCTCAGCGAGATCATCGTCGGCGAGCAGGGCCACGTGCTTCTGGATTCTGGCGTCAGCATTCTCCAACTGCGCTTCGAGCAAGGCGATGCGGTCTGTGTGCTGTTTGAGGGCGGTACTGTGAATGCCAACGGCTGCGACGATGTCGATGTCGTCCATGAGGCCGGAGAGCACGAAGTTTTCAAGGTACAGGTAGTTGACGTACCGGCGGTTCGTGCAGCCATGCCCGGCATGCGCCGAGTTGCACGTCAGGTAGTGCGCCCAAGGCCTGACGCCGTTTTTTCTCGTCTTGTCCTGGGTGGCGTTGTGATAGCCCATTGTGGCGCCGCAGACCGAACAACGGGCGAGCTTCTGGAAGAGATTCGCGAACCTTTTGCCTTTGCGACCGCGCTGCCCTTTCTTGCGAAGGAACGCCATGTCCTGGACGCGGTCGAAGAGTGCCTGGTCAACAATGGCGGGATAGTACCCCGTGATGACCTCTTGCCCCGTGCCGCCTTCCTCTGTCTTGAACTCGGCGACATAATCGCCGACGACAGCGCGGTTGCACAACAGCTTGTTGATGTAGCTTTCATGCCAGACCGGCTTGCGCATGTTCCATGCCGGAATACCCTCTTTTATGAGGGTCCGGGCGATGACGCCACGCCCGTAGCCACTCACATACATGTCGAAGATGCGACGGACGAGCTGCGCACGCTCATCGAGCACATGAATCTTGCCGTCACGCACCTCGAGCCATCGCGGCACTTGGCTTGTCACGATGACACCGGTCTTCGCCAATTTGCGTTTTGTTTCCCAATTCGCACGTGATCTGAAGGACTTGTGCTCGCTCTCGCTGTTCGAGCGCATCATGTCTGCCAGGATCGGGAAGAAGGCCGTGTACGAGGCGAGGTCCAGGATGACGTTTTGCGCGGTGAGGCCGATTCTGACGCCGCGCTGCGTGATGTTGAGCAACAACAGCAGTGCTTCGTTCACACGGTTACGGGTCAAACGGTCAAGGGATTCCGCGACAAGCACTGAGCCCGGCGGTACTTCACCGCTCTCGCATCGCTGGAGGAAGCGGCCGAGTTCCCCGGTCAGAGCGTTGTCGCCACGAAAAGCCGACACGCCGATGTCCTGCAAAGTCTCGGCAACCGGCAGGCAATGGGTTTCGACGAACCGCATGGCGGCATCGTGTTGCCGGCGTTCGCCGTCGCCCCACGCTTGCGCTTGCGACGAAAGCCTGATGTAGATATACGCCTGTGACGCCGGGGGTGGGGTGAGGTTTGTATTTTTCATGAGAGCATCCTGCGCCGGCCTTTTTCGATGATGCCAGGATTTTTTTGGGGGTCAAAAGGGGCCTGGCAACGCCCAAAGCGACAGTTGCCAGAAATTGCTGGCAAAGTTTGTTTCGCTTTGGGTAAGATATTTCTTTCCCGCTCCCCGCCAAGGGGACGCGTCCCCTTGGAACCCCGATACGGCGCGGCGGACGGCCTGGCGAGGACGCCAGCCCGGCCGCCGCGCCGAGTCAGGTGCACCGGCAGGCACCCCCGGGGCCTGTGCCGCCACCCCGATATCCCTACCGCAAGGCGACCGGATGAACCTCTTGACCATCGCCCTGAGAAACGCACGGAAGAAATGGGTGCGCACGCTGCTGCTGCTGTTGGTGTTCACGCTGGGCGTGGTCAGCATCGTGGCCCTGTCCTTCGTGTCCAAGGTGGTGGGCGAGGGGCTGGAGAAGAAGCTGGTGAGCTACGGCGCGAATATTCTGGTCTCGCCCAAGAGCGAGAAGCTCACCGTGAGCTACGGCGGCTTCGCCCTGGGCGACATGCTCTTCGACGTGGCCTACCTGGACGAGAAGGACACCGTGGCCCGCATCGACGCCATCGAGCTGCGCAAGAACATCAGCGTCATCGCGCCCAAGCTGGTGGTCATGGATAAACTCAAGGACACCGCCGTGGCCATCGTGGGCGTGCGCTTCGAGCAGGAGCGCCTGCTCAAGGGCTACTGGCTGGCCGAACAGGGCGTGCTGCCCGGCGAGGACGCCGCCCAGGCCGCCGCCAAACTGGCCCTGCGCGCCCAGGCCGAGGGCGAGCACCAGACTATGGCTCCGGCCATGCCCGGGGCCAACGCCTCCGCCCCCGCGCCCACCGCCGCCCCGGCGGACCATGCCGCCGCCCACCAGCCAAGCGGCCCGCACGAGAGCGCGGTGCTGGCGGGCAGCGCGGCCGCGGCCAAGCTGGGGCTCAAGCTGGGCGACAAGCTGCCCCTGGGGCGCGGGCACCTGGTGGTCACGGGCATCCTGGCCGCCACGGGCAGCGAGGACGACAACGTGCTGCTGGCCGACCTGGGCTTTGTGCAAAAGGCCACGGGCCGCCCGGGCAAGGCCAACTTCGTGGAGGTGGCCGCCCTGTGCTCCGGCTGCCCCATCGAGGACATCGTGGCCCAGCTGGGCGCGGCCCTGCCCGGCGTGGAGATCAAGGCCCTGCGCAACGTGGTGGAGCAGCGCATGTACTCCGTGCACTTCGTCAAAAAGCTCATCCTCTCCGTCAGCCTGGTCATCCTGCTCACGGGCTGCAGCATGGTGGGCATCTCCATGCTCTCCGCCGTCAACGAGCGCAAGAAGGAGATCGGCATCCTGCGCAGCCTCGGCTTCTCGCGCCGGGCCGTGTTCTCCATCTTCTGCGCCGAGGCCGCGAGCATCGGGCTCGTGGCCGGGCTCGTGGGCTACCTGGCGGGCTACGCCGTGAGCTTCCGCATCCTGGAGGTGCTGGAGCTCTCCGAGGGCGTGTCCTCCATACCCTTCGAGCCGCTGATGCTGGCCGCCACGGGCCTGATCCTGGCCCTGCTCACCTCCCTGGCCTCGCTGTTCCCGGCGTGGAAGGCCGCGGCCATCGAACCCAGCGAAGCGCTGGTGACCCTGTAGGAGCCGCGCCATGAGCCAGAACGCACCCGCCTCTCCCATCCTCGTCGCGGAGAACATCACCAAGTCCTTTACCCAGGACGGAACGCCCACCCAGGCCCTCAAGGGCGTCAGCGTCAGCGTGGCGCCGGGCGAGTTCGTGTCCATCGTGGGCCGCTCGGGCTCGGGCAAGAGCACCCTTCTCTCCGTGCTCTCCACCCTGCTCAAGCCCGATTCCGGCACCCTGACCTACGCCGGGGCGGACCTGGCCCGTGCCAGCGAGGCCGACATCGACGAGCTGCGCCACCGCGACTTCGCCGTGATCTTCCAGTTCCACTACCTGCTGCCCTACCTCACCGCCCTGGAAAACACCCTGCTGCCCTTCATGCGCGGGCTGCGCCCGGTCTCCGCCGAGCAGCGCCAGCGGGCCATGGACTGCCTGGCCCGCGTGGGCCTGGCGGACAAGGCCGCCCGCCTGCCCGGCCAGCTCTCCGGCGGGGAGCAGCAGCGCGTGGCCATCGCCCGCGCCCTGGTCAAAAACGCGCGCATCCTCTTCGCCGACGAACCCACCGGCAGCCTGGACTCCGCCACCGGGGCCACGGTCATGGAACTCATCGGCACCCTGCCCGCCGAAGGTCTGTCCGTGGTCATGGTCACCCACAACGACGAGTACGCCAAACTCGCCCACCGCGTGGTGCGGATGGAAGACGGGCTGGTGGTGTAGGAGAGGGGGAGGCGAATCGGGGGAGGGCGGGGGAACTTTTCGGTGAAAAGTTCCCCCGCCCTCCCCCGAGCCC
>CAZCYB010000080.1:0-5560 GCA_964502805.1 uncultured Desulfocurvus sp. | reverse complement strand
AATGCCAAGGGCCGTTTCAGCGCATGCGCTGAAACGGCCCTTGGCATTCGCGGCCGGTCGGCCTTCTGGAACCGTTCCCCCTCCGTCCCCTGCTCCGATACGCCCTCTCCCGCCCCGCCGCGTTGACAGCCCAGGCCAAAGGCCGTAGTTCTGCGCCCAGCCAATTTTCGGAGGAAAACAGCCATGCGCGAGAAGGTGGAAGCCGCCCTGGACAAGGTGCGGCCCATGCTGCAGGCCGATGGCGGCGACGTGGAGCTGGTGGACGTGAGCCCGCGCGGCATCGTCACCGTGCGCCTGACCGGGCGGTGCAAGACCTGCCCCATGTCGCAGATGACGCTCAAGAGCAGCGTGGAGCGCGTGGTCAAGAACGAGGTCCCCGGCATCAAGGCCGTCGAGAACGTCACGGAGTAAGCACATGACAATCGTCACCCGTTTCGCCCCTTCCCCCACGGGCTACCTGCACATCGGCGGGGCGCGCACGGCCCTGTTCAGCTGGCTCTTGGCCAAGAGCCAGGGCGGCAAATTCCTGCTGCGCGTGGAGGACACCGACCGCGAGCGCAGCACCCAGGAAGCCACCGACGCCATCATCGAGGCCATGGCCTGGCTGGACCTGACCGCCGAGGGCGAGGCCGTGTTCCAGAGCCAGCGCTTCGACCTGTACAACGCGCACATCGACAGGCTGCTGGAGACCGGCCACGCCTACTGGTGCAAGTGCACGCCCGACGAGGTGGAGGCCATGCGCGAGAAGGCCCGGGCGGAAGGCCGCAAGCCCAAGTACGACGGCCGCTGCCGCGAGCTGGGCCAGAAGCCCGCCGAGGGATCCGAAGGGTGGGTGGTGCGCTTCAAGGGCCCGCTGGACGGGGTCACGGCCTTCGACGACATGGTCAAGGGCCCCACGGCGGTGCAGAACGCCGAGCTGGACGACATGATCCTGCGCCGCAGCGACGGCTCGCCCACGTACAACCTGGCCGTGGTGGTGGACGACCACGCCATGGGCGTGACCCACGTGCTGCGCGGCGACGACCACGTGGCCAACACCCCGCGCCAGATCCTGCTGTACCAGGCCTTCGGCTGGGACGTGCCCAGGTTCGGCCACGTGCCCATGATCCTGGGGCCGGACAAGGCCAAGCTTTCCAAGCGCCACGGCGCGCTCTCGGTGATGGAGTACCGGACCATGGGCTACCTGCCCGAGGCCCTGGTGAACTACCTGGCCCGCCTGGGCTGGAGCCACGGCGACCAGGAGATCTTCAGCCGCGAGGAGCTGGTGCGGCACTTCCCGGCGGGCAACCTGGGCAACTCGCCCTCGGTGTTCGACGTGAAGAAGCTCGAATGGCTCAACGCCCACTACATCAAGGAGGCCGCCCCGGCGCGCCTGGCCGCCCTGCTGCCGGAATTCCTTGGTGAAGCCAAGGGATTGAGGCTGGACGCCGCGTACCTGGAGAGCCTCATCCCGCTGTTGCAGCCGCGCGCCAAGACCCTGGTGGAAATGGCCGACATGGCCCGCTTCTTCCTGGTGGACTCTGCCGGGCTGGCCTACGACGAGAAGGCCGTGGCCGACCAGTTGAAGCCCGAGTCCCGCGAGCTGCTGGCCGCCCTGCTGCCCATTTACGAGGCGGCCTCCGACTATTCTGACCACAAGGCCCTGGAGGCCGCCACCCAGGCCTTCCTGGACGAACGCGGCCTCAAGTTCAAGGCCGTGGCCCAGCCCCTGCGCGTGGCCCTCACGGGCAAGACCGCCAGCCCGGGCCTGTTCGAGACCATGTGCGTGCTGGGCAAGGCCGAGAGCCTGGCGCGCATCCGCCGGGCCCTGGCCCTGTAGGCGGCGCGGGATGTCCCACGCCCCCTGCCTGGCCAGCGACAACTACGCGGGCGTGCACCCGGCGGTCATGGCCGCCCTGGCCGCCGCCAACGACGGCCCCGCGCCCGCCTACGGCGCGGATCCGCTCACCCTTGCCGCGCGCAAGCGCTTCAAGAAGCTGCTGGGCAACCGGGCCGAGGCCTTCTTCGTGTTCCTGGGCACGGCGGCCAACGTGCTCGCCCTCCAGGCCATGACGCGCCCCCACCACGCCGTGCTCTGCGCCGAGAGCGCGCACATCAACGTGGACGAGTGCGGCGCGCCCGAGGCCCGGCTGGGCTGCAAGCTCATGACCGTGCCCGCGCCCGGCGGCAAGCTCACCCCGGAGCTGCTGCGGCCCTTCCTGACGCACCTGGGCAACGAGCACCACAACCAGCCCCGCGTGGTGTCCATCGCCCAGGCCACGGAGCTGGGCACCCTGTACACGCCGCTGGAGATCCGCGCCCTGGCGGACTTCGCCCACGGGAACGGCCTGCTGCTGCACATGGACGGCGCGCGCCTGGCCAACGCCTGCGCGGCGCTTCAGTGCACCGCCGCCGAGCTCACCGTGAAGTGCGGCGTGGACGCGCTGTCCTTCGGCGGCACCAAGAACGGCATGATGTTCGGCGAGGCCGTGGTGTTCTTCCGGCCCGAGCTCGCCCGCGACTTCCAGTACATTCGCAAGCAGGGCATGCAGCTGTGCTCCAAGATGCGCTTCATCGCCGCGCAGTTCCTGGCCCTGCTGTCCGGGAAGGGCAACGATGGCCTGTGGCTGGAGAACGCCCGCCAGGCCAACGCCATGGCCCGCCTGCTGGCGGAAAAGGTCAGGGGCGTCCCCGGGGTGGAGCTGACCCAGCCGGTGGAGACCAACGCCGTGTTCGCCCGCCTGGCCCCCGCCGCCATAGAGCGCCTGCAGGCCCGCTTCGCCTTCTACACCTGGAACCACGAGGAAAACGTGGTGCGCTGGATGACCTCCTTCGCCACCACCGAGGCCGAGGTGGAGGCCTTCGCCGCCGCCGTGCGCCAGGAAGCCCAGGCCGGCTAGCATCGCCGGGGCCTATCCCAAAACCAGAAAGCATTTCCTTTCACCCGAAAATGTTGCCATCCCCGCGCCCCTGCGCTAAAAGCTGTCGCATCAAGGCGGGCTGGCGCGGCGGGGGAAAGGGCCGCGCCAGGCTCCGCAACCTCGCCAACATTCGGCCAAAGGAGCAGGAGATGCTGACACTTCCCGGCGCAACGGTGCTGCGCAACACCGCGCTCATCCTGATCATGTTCATGACCACGCTGTCCTTCGTGCCCAGGGCCGAGGCCAGCATGGTGCCCACGGCCCTGTCCGTGCTCTCGGAGTCACGCGCCCAGGACCTGACCACGGTGCAGAAGCTGCTGGAGAACAAGGCCGTCCAGGCCCGGCTCTCCGCCCTGGGCTACACCGACGAGGAGATCTCCGCCAAGCTCTCCCTGGTCTCCGACGAGGAGCTGAGCAGGCTGGCCTCGCAGCTCAACGCCCTTGAGGCCGGCGGCGACGGCCTGGGCATCGTCGTCACCCTGCTGGTCATCGTGCTGCTGGTGGTGCTGATCCTCAAGCTGAGCGACAAGACCGTCACCATACGCTGACGCCCATGAACGCAACCGGCCAGGACCGCCCGCCCCCGGCAACGGGCCCCGGGCAAGGGGGCTCCCGCCTCGCGCGGGCGGTCCTGGCCGCGCTGCTCGCCCTTTTCTCCGCCCTGGCGTTCTCCGGCTGCGCCGGGAGCCTGCCGCCCGGCTTCACCCCGCCGCAGTCCCGCGTGCTGCTCCAGGACATGCCCTTCCACCCCCAGGAGGACCACCAGTGCGGCCCGGCCTCCCTGGCCATGGTCCTCAACCGCCTGGGCGACCCCGCCTCCCCGGAGGACATCGCCCGGGCCATCTACCGCAAGGACCTGCGCGGCACCGTGAGCCTGGACCTGGCCCTGTATCCGCGCACGCGCGGCTTTTCCACGCGCTTCTTCCGGGGCGCGCCCGGCGATGTCGTCGCCGCCGTGGATTCCGGCCAGCCCCTGCTGGTCATGGTGGACGAGGGCTTCGGGGGCATCCGCGTCATGCACTACATGGTGGTTGTGGGCTACGCGCCCGAGGGCGTGCTGGTGAACTCCGGACGCCGCCGCGAGCAGGCCATGCCCTGGGCCGAGTTCCTCTCCGCCTGGAAGGGCGCGGACAACTGGGCCATGCTGACGGCCCGCAAGGACAAGCCATGAAACGCCCGCTGCTCGCCGTCTTCCTGGCCTCGGCGCTCTTTCTGGGCGGCTGCGCCCTGCCGCAGATCGTCGTCCACGACGACCCGCTCTCGGCCAAAGAGCACATGAAGCTGGGCATGGCCTACGAGGCCAAGGGCGAAACGGCCCGAGCCGAGGGCGAATACCGCCTGGCCGCCCGGCGCGAGCCCCTGGCCCGGCTGTACCTGGGCAACCTGCTGTTCGGACAAGGAAAATACGGCGAGGCCGAGGACGAGTACCGCGCGGCGCTGAAGGCCCAGCCGGACAACCCGGAAGCCTTGAACAACCTGGCCTGGCTGCTGCACTCCCGGCGGAAGAATCCCGAGGAGGCCGAGGCCCTGGCCGAGCGCGCCGTGGCCCTGGACCCTGCCCGCCCCACCTTCCGCCACACGCTCCAGGCCATCCGCGCCGCGCGCGGCGGCTAGGCCCATGGCGCCCCGCCCCGACGATCCGGACCACTGCTCCAGCGCCCCCGATCCCGGCGCGCGCTTCCAGGTCCAGGGCGAGACCGTGCGCGACAGCCTTACCGGGCTGTCCTGGCCGCGCTCGGCCAACCCGCTGGGCCATCCCCTGCCCTGGCAGGAGGCCCTGGACGCCGTGGCGCGCTGGAACAGCGAGCATTTCCTCGGCCACGGCGACTGGCGGCTGCCCAACCGCCGCGAGCTGCGTTCCCTCGTCTGCCACGGCCAGCGCCAGCCAGCCCTGCCCCCGGACCACCCCTTCCGCGACGTCTTCCTGGGCTGGGTCTGGACCAGCACCACCAAGGCCGGGCAGGAGGCCTACGCCTGGAACGTGCACCTGGAAGGCGGGCGCATGTTCTACAGCCGCAAGGACGAGTTCCGCCTGCTCTGGCCCGTGCGCGGCCAAGGCGCCGTGCTGCCCCGCACCGGCCAAGGGCGCTGCCACGACGCCCAGGGCCGGGAGATACCCTGCGCCGGCACCGGCCAGGACGGCGAGCTGCGCCTGGGCCTGCCCTGGCCCGAACCGCGCTTCCGGCGCACGGCGCAGGGCATCCTGGACAGCCTCACCGGCCTGCTCTGGCTCGCGCCGGAACGCCTCCCCGCCGCGCCCCAGGCCTGGGCGCAGGCCCTGGACCTCGCCGCAACGTTCGGCCCAGGCTGGCGGCTGCCGGACATCAACGAGCTGGAATCCCTGGTGGACGCGGGACGCGCCGACCCGGCCCTGCCGGAAGAACTCGCCGCGCTGGCGAAAGCCGCGCCCGTCCTCTCCGCCGAGGGGCTGTGGTCCGCCACCACCAGCGGCTTCGACCCGGCCTGGGCCTTCGTACTCTATGTCCAGAAAGGGGCCGTGGGCGTGGGGCACAAGCCCGGCGCGCAGTTCCCGGCCTGGCCCGTGCGCGGGGGGATGGAGAGGGAGGAGGGGTAGGAATCGGTCGGGGGCGGGGGGCGGTGTGGCCGGCGAAGGCACACCGGTAGACAGCGGCGCGGCGAACAGGCAGACACAAATGCGC
>CAZCYB010000079.1:0-5812 GCA_964502805.1 uncultured Desulfocurvus sp. | reverse complement strand
AAGAGGGGAACATGGACTAACACAATAAGTGGTACAACTTTTGGGGGCAGGTCAGGATGGATCAGCGCCTCAAACATGGATCAAGGGCTGAGCTTCAGCATCCGCCTGCCGCTGTGTGATTTGCGCGGGAGTGGGGAATAGACACCCTGCTGCATCACCCTTGCGCCAGCATGATTCGACAATCCTTTGACATCTAATTCATTAGATGCAAATCATGTCTAATTATATTTTATTAATCACTTTTTATTAAAGCCCTGATGCGGGTCCAGGGGGCGGAGTCCCCGGCGGGGGTCCAGGGGGCGGAGCCCCCTGCCCGCCGGAGGCAGCCAGCTACTCCCCGAGGTCCACGGCCTCGGCCAGGGCGTTGCTGAACAGGTGCACGTGCACGGGCACCTCGTGGGTCTTCACGCCGTCGCGGATGCCGTCCTCGCAGTTGTGGCAGGCCACGATGCACATCTTGGCCCCGGTGGCGCGGATGGCCTCGGCCTTGGCCTTGGCCGTGGCCAGGCGCTTCTGCTTGTACTCGGCCATGAGGCCGTGGCCGCCGCCGGAGCCGCAGCAGTAGGTGTGCACGCCGTTGGGGTGCATCTCGCGCAGGTCGGCGCAGACGTGGTTCAGCAGCAGGCGCGAGTCCTCGAAGTGGCCCGCGTTGCGGATGAAGTTGCAGGAGTCCTGGAAGGTGGCGGGCTCCTGGTGGAAGTGCTTCTTGAGCTTGAGCCTGCCCTGCCGGAACAGGTCGGCCCACATTTTCATGGGGGCCATGACCTCGAAGGGGAAGTCGCGCTTGAGCCAGTTGGGTCCCTCAAACTTGAGGGCGCGGATGGAGTGCCCTCACTCGGCTGTGAGCACTGTTCGCACGCCCAGGTTCTCGCCCGCGGCCACCACGCGGCCCGCCAGCTCGGTGGCCGCCGGGTCGTCCCCGGCGAAGAGCCCGATGTTGGTGGAGTCCCAGCCCTTGGCGCTGGTGAGGGTGAAGTCGAGCCCTGCGGCGTTGTACAGCTTGAGGTAGCCGTAGAGGTTCTGGGGGTAGAACTTGATGTCGCGCGGGTGGAAGGTGACGAGCACCTCCGCGCCCTTCTTGTCCATGGGGGCCACCGCGCCGGGCATCTCCTCCTGGAGCTCCTCCAGCTGCCACTCCACGGTTTCCACGAACTCGTCCTGGGTGATGCCCAGGTTGTTGCCGACCTCCAGGGCGTTGGCCAGGCCCGAGGCCAGGCCCGGCGGCGTGAGGCCCTGCGAAACGGCCAGGGCGCGGGTGGCGCGCACGATGAAGGCCACGGAGATGCCGTGGGGGCAGAACATGGTGCAGCGCTGGCACATGGTGCAGGTGCCGTACACGGTCTCCACCAGGCGGGCCATGAAGGCCTCGTCCACCTGGCCCTTCCTGCGGAGGAGCTCGCGCACGGGGCCCATGCGGTGGGCGGGCACGTGCTCGGGCAGGGGCTCGGACTGGAAGAAGTGGCAGCCCTGGGCGCACAGGCCGCAGTCGGCGCAGATCTCCAGCCACATTTGCAGGCGCGCGCCGTTGCGCGAGTCCAGGGCTTCCTTGAGTTTGGCGAGGTCGAGGGTCATGCGGGGGCTCCTGGTGTTACCACGCGCCCACGCTGCGCTTGCCGAAGTCGCTGCCCGTGAGGGCGCGGCTGACAAAGAACAGCGCGGCGTGGGAGAGCTTGGTGAAGGGCAGGGCCAGCAGCAGCGCGTTGCCGGAGAGCGCGTGCAGGCTGATCATCATCTCGTATTCGCCCACCTGGTGGAAGGCCAGCCAGCCCGTGAGCATGGGGGCCACGGTGAGGCTAAGCGCCAGCCAGTCCGCGCCTTTGGTCAGGGCGCGCACGTGGGGCAGGGCCAGGCGGCGCAGGGCCAGGAAGCCCGCCCCGGCCAGGCAGGCGTAGGTGAGCCAGTCGGCCGCCTGGTCGGGCAGCATCCACCAGGAGATGTCCCAGGCCTGGTCCACCAGCACCACATGGCCGGAGAACAGCAGGGCCACGGCCAAGAGCCCCAGGTGCAGGGCGAACCCGGCCACGGTGGCGGCGGCGTTCTCCCGCGCGGTGACGTTGGCGGGCAGCAGCCAGTGCAGCACGGACCGGAGAGCCCAGGCGGCGCGGAAGTTCTTGAGCGCCGCTGGGTCCATGCGCTTGGCCAGGGCCAGCATGGCGGCCACGCGCCAGGCCAGCCCGGCCAGGAACACGGCGAAGCTGACCTTGAGCATGGGCCCGGCGGCCAGGTCGTACCAGTACATCCAGTCCATAGGGGGGCCTCCTAGATATCCACTCCGGCGGCGTGCAGGCTGACAATGCCGCCGTAAACATTGGCCACGTCCGCGTATCCGGCGTGCTTGAGGGTCACCAGGGCCTCGTAGGAGCGCGCCCCGGTGTTGCACAGCACCACGACCTTGCGGTCACGCGGGATCTCGTCCAGGCGCGCGGCGATCTGGCCCTGGGGGATGTGGTTCCACACGCCGGGGTACTTCTCCAGGAAGGGCGCGGCGTTGCCCAGCTCGCGGCAGTCCAGGAAATAGGTCTTCTCCGAGGCGCGGTCGGCGAACAGGGCCCCGAACTCCTCGGGGGTCACGCTCTGGTTGCGGCCCGCCAGCACGTTGTCCGCCACGTTGCCCAGCATGTTCAGCACGTCCATGGCCGTGGTGAAGGGCGGCGAATACGGCAGTTCCAGGTTGCTGATGGCGTCCACGTCCGGCTTTTGCCCCAGGATGGCGGCCACGGCGTTGATGCGCCCGACGAGCGCGTCGCCCATGGGGCTGACCCCCTGCACGCCCAGCACACGCCGGGTGCCGCGCTCGGCCACCAGCTCAAGGTACATGAAGTCCTTGTCCGGGTAGAAATGCGCGCGGTCCAGTTGGCTGGCGTGCACGCACACGGCGTCGAAGCCCGCCCGCCTGGCGGCGGCCAGGGTCAGGCCGGTTCCGGCGGCGGCGTGGTCGAAGAGCTTGACGCACCAGGAGCCGACCACGGGGTCCGCCTTGCGGCCCAGGCCCGCGATGTTGTCGCCCACGAGCCTGCCGTGGCGGTTGGCCAGCGAGCCCATGGGCAGGAACATGCCCTGGCCGGTCAGCGCGCTCGCCAGTTCCACGCAGTCCCCGCCGGAGTAGATGTCCGGGTCGCTGGTGCGCAGAAATTCATCCACCACGATGCCCCCGCGCGGGGAAACGGCCAGCCCGGCGGCCCTGGCCAGCTCGGAGTTGGGCGTCACGCCCACGCTCATGATCACCAGCTCGGCGTCCAGCGTTTCCTCGCCGTCGGCGGTCTTCACCACCACGCGCTCGGCGGCCCCGTCGCCTTCAATGGCCGTGACCTGCGCCCCCAGGCGGAAGGCCACGCCCTTCTCCTCCATGTGCCGCTGGGCCATGCGGGCCAGCGTCGGCCCCAGCACCGTGGGCAGGAGCTGGTCGGCGTACTCCACCACCGTGGTCTCGATGCCCCACATGTCCGCCAGGGCCACGGCCATCTCCAGGCCGATGAACCCCGCGCCGATGACCACGGCGCTGCCCACCTTGCCAGCGGTGAGGCCCGCGCGGATGGCCACGGCGGCGTCCAGGTCGGCCACCACGTGCACCCCCGGCAAATCCGCGCCCGGAATGGGCAGCCTGCGCGGCGTGGAGCCCGTGGCCAGCACCAGTTGGTCGTAGGGCAGGTCCTCCTCCGCCCCGGTGGGCAGGTGGCGCACGCGCACCGTCTTGGCCGCGCGGTCGATGGACAGGGCCTCGGTGTTGTTGCGGGCCTCGATGTCCTTGGTGTCGCGGAAGAAGGCGGCGTCGCGCAGCATGTGGAAGGAGGTGGCCTGCAACTCGGCGGCGTCGCTCACCTCTCCGGAAACGTAGAAGGGAATGCCGCAGCCCCCGTAGGAGATCCGCTCGCCCCGGTCCACCATGGTGACCTGCGCGTCCGGCTCCAGGCGCTTGAGGCGGCAGGCGGCCTTGGGGCCCAGGGCCACTGCGCCGATGACGACGACCTTGCGGGGCATGGGGATACCTCCGGAGATGCGGGCGCTACCCGGCCCGCCTGGCGTTGAAGTCCTTGAGGATGGCCTCCACGCGCGCGGCGATCCAGTGGCCGATCTCCCGGGCCTGGTCGCCGGTGAGGCGCGGCATGTCGGAGCAGAGCTCCTCCACCTGGCCCTCGGTGAGTCCGGAGGTCTTCTCGATGAGGAAGGTCTCGGCCTCGGCGTCGTCCACAAAGGCCCCGCAGCCGCCCACCATGCCCACCAGCTCGCCGTCCACGAACACAGGCACGCAGACCACGTACAGCCCGGCATCGCAGTCGGTGATGGCCGTCTCGCCGGTCTCGCGCACCTCCATGCCCAGGGCCTGGTTCACCCCTGCGCAGATGGTCACGGCGGCGGCCCGGTGCTCGCGCAGGGCCGGGCAGAAGCGGTTGCCGTAGGGCACGTGCCCGGTGAAAGGCGCGCCCTTGTCGTTGTACACGTGGGCGTTGACGTGGAACTTCTCGAAGATCTCCTGCTCCAGGGCGGCCCAGGCCTCCACGGGCAGAATGTCGGTCATGAGCATGGCCTTGGAACCTCGCTGTATCACGGTCTTGGCGTACCCCCCAGGGGCACCATCGGGTTTTGGCACAACTCCCGTCCCTGGTCAATCAATTCCCCCAAACAGGAGGGCTTTGCACAAAAAAATCTTGCGGCGCGGGCGCTTCGGGCCTGCAACGAAATATTTCCGAGAAAAGTGGTTGACATCTTAACAGGAGAAATTACTATTTGAACCATGAACCAAGGAGGAACCATGGGCAGCCTGCGTGAATACCGTGACCTTGAGATCGACTGGAGCATGACCCCCTGGGACGCCGTGACCCTGTACCTGGAATGGGGCAACAATTCCTGGCGGGCGGACCACCAGCCCGTGCGCTCCAAGGCCGACTTCAGCAACTATTTCGTGGTCTACACCTGGGACCAGAACCCCAAGGCCATTCTGGTCCGCCGCAACTCCGAGGAGGCGCGGGAACTGGTGAACCTGGAACTGCCCGAAGACCTTGGCCGCAAGTTCCTGGAGTCCGTGGGCAACCTGAAGGGCGTGTACCCGCCCAACGAAGAGGTCAAGCAGTGGCTGGAGCACCAGCTGCTGGAAGCCAAGCGGCAGTAGCTTTCGCAAGACGCTGACGAGACGAACACTCCACCCGTTTTCATGACCCACTCCTCTCGCTCCCCGGGGCCGGCGCAAGCCGGCCCCACTCGTTTGGATAACCCGGCGCAAGCCGGCCCCACTCGTTTGGACCACCCGGCGATTGCCAGCCGCCGCCGCCCGGGCTATAGCCCGGGCATGAGACACCCCGCCCCCACCGCCCTGCTCCTCGCCCTGTGCCTCCTGGCCCTCGCCCTCCTGCCGGGCTGCGCCTCCATGCCGCGCATGCTGGGCGGCGGCAGCGGCGACGTGACCCTGTCCCTGGACGGCGACCAGGGGCACGAGACCGCCATAGACCGGGGACAGACGCTGCGCCTGGACCTGCGCGACCCCTCGCCCAAGGGCTACACCCTGGCCGGGGCCTCCTTCGACCCCGCCCTGCTGCGCCTGAACGGCATCGAACCCCTGGAAGGCGGACGCCTGCGCTACCTGTTCCAGACCCTGCACACCGGCCAGACCGACGTGATCATCAAGATCCGCCGCCAAAACCAGCCCCAGGCTCCACAGGAAATCTTCAAGCGCGTCAGCGTCAAGATCGAGGCGCCGTAGCCGGGGAGTGCGCCAGGGGGAAGGCTCCGCCTCCCCCCTGGACCCCCCTCCGCCGGGGGCGCCTATCAAATTGAAAGGGCCCCCGGGCCCCGCGATAGGGTGGCCCCGCGATAGGGC
>CAZCYB010000078.1:0-5872 GCA_964502805.1 uncultured Desulfocurvus sp. | reverse complement strand
GAGTCCCCTTGGCCCCCGTCCCGCCGAGGAGGCGCGGCTTCGCCGCGACCCGGCGGCGGATGAGGGTTCCAAGGGGCTAGCCCCTTGGCGGTGGGGGCCTGGGGGAGGCGGAGCCTCCACCAGTGCATTCCGCCTGAGGTGGAGCCTCACCCAGAGCATCTCTCAAGGAGGGAGCCATGACCAAGAAGATGTGGGGCGGGCGCTTTGCCGAGGCCGCCGCGGCCAAGGTGGAGGAGTACACCCAGTCCGAGAGCTTCGACCGGGCGCTGTACCGAGAGGATATCGCCGGGTCCAAGGCCCACGCGCGGATGCTCGGCGAGTGCGGCATCATCGGCAAGGACGAGGCCAAGACCATCATTGCCGGCCTGGATACGGTGCTGGCCGAGATCGAGGCCGGGACCTTCGTGTGGAAGCGCGAGTTGGAAGACGTGCACATGAACATCGAGCGCAGGCTGACGGAGATCGTCGGCCCTGTGGGCGGCAAGCTGCACACCGCGCGCAGCCGCAACGACCAGGTGGGCCTGGACTTCCGGCTCTTCGTGGCCGCCCGGCTTGGCGTCTGGAGCGCGGAGCTGGCCCGGCTGGTGTCCGTGCTGGCCGAAAGGGCCGAGGAGCACCGGGCCACGCTGCTGCCCGGGTGCACGCACCTGCAGGCCGCCCAGCCCGTGAGCCTGGCCCAGCACCTGCTGGCCTACGCCCAGATGTTCAAGCGCGACCACGAGCGTCTGGCCGACTGCCTGAAAAGAGTGAAGATTTCACCGCTTGGCGCGGCGGCCCTGGCGGGCACCACGCACCCAATCGACCCCGCAATGGTCGCGAAGGAGGTCGGCTTCAGCGGCACCTTCGCCAACAGCATGGACGCCGTCTCCGACCGCGACTACGCCCTGGAGGCCCTGTTCTGCGGCAGTGTGGCCATGATGCATTTGAGCCGCCTGTGCGATGAGCTCATCATCTGGGCCAACCCCAACTTCGGCTACGTGAAGCTGCCGGACGCGTACTCCACCGGCTCGTCCATCATGCCGCAGAAGAAGAACCCGGACGTGTGCGAGCTGATGCGCGGCAAGACGGGGAGGGTGTACGGCGCGCTGACGACCCTGCTGACCATCATGAAGGGCCTGCCGCTGACCTACAACCGCGACATGCAGGAGGACAAGGAGCCGTTCTTCGACGCCGACAGGACCGTGGCCGCCTCTGTGTCCATCATGGCCGACATGCTGGCCGTGCTGGAGTTCCGGCCCGAGGTGATGCGCGCGGCGCTGGACCGGGGTTTCCTCAACGCCACGGAGCTGGCCGACTATCTTGCGGCCAAGGGCCTGCCCTTCCGCGAGGCGCACCACGCCACCGGCGCCGCCGTTGCCCTGGCCGAGCGGAAGAATGTTCGCCTGGAGGACCTTTCCCTGGACGAATTCCGGCAGTTTTCGCCCCTGGTGGAGCAGGATGTGTACGCGGTGCTGGCCCACGAGGCCGCCGTTGCGCGGCGCTCCATGCCCGGCGGCACCGGTCCCGGCTCGGTGGCCGAACAACTTTCGGCCCTTCGTTCCTGGGTTTTTTCCCTGGGATAATCTCCCGTCATTCCGGGATTTATGGAAAGGGGGCGTCTGTGCGGCGCCCCTTTTTTTACAAAAAGCGCATGTTCATTTTGGAACATGGGTTGCGCAACCCCTGGATTTTGTACATAGAGCGTGGTGAAATACACTTTCGTACCCGATCCGGGAGGGGCAATGACGACATACACCGTGTACAAGGAGCAGTTGCCCGCGCTGTTCGAGGCCTGGAGCAGGCAGTACGCCCTGCATGTTCCGGCCAAGCTGCGCGAGGGCTTCTACGACCTCGTCCCCTGGAAGAAGGGCCTGGAGATCGCCTGGGAGTTCGATGTCGCCTACAACTCGCCCAAGCGTTTCCTGCTCCCGGCGCGGGAGACCCTCATCACCTTCGACCGGGAGACCTACGAGGCCGCCCCGGTGTTCGAGGCCCCGCCGCAGATCCTCTTCGGCGTGCACCCGTACGACGTGAAGGCCGTCAACCAGCTGGACCAGCTGCTCATCTCCGGCGCGCCGGACCAGAATTATGTTCGCCGCCGCGACGCCACGGTGATCATGGCCCTGGAGCCGCTCACCGTCTCGCAGCCCGCCTTCTGGGCCAGCGTGGGCGCCTCCCAGGTGGCCCACGGCTTCGACCTCTACTGGACCAAGGTGGGCCCGGCCTCCTTCACCGTGGAGGTGGGCAGCGCCCGGGGCGAGGAGCTCCTGGCCATGGCCGGGCCGCTGCTTTTGGCCACCCCCGGCGACAAGGAGGCCGCGCGCCGCGCCAAGGCGCGCATCCTGGCCAAGGCGCGCCGCCACGGCCTGCGCTACAACTGGGAGGAGACCCCGCGCCTCTTGTCCAAGTGCTGGGATTCGCCCCTGTGGCGCCGCTACTCGCAGATGTGCCTGGCCTGCGGCTCCTGCAACCTGGTGTGCCCCACCTGCTACTGCTTCGACATCCGCGAGGAGGCCGACGACGAGCTGAAGAAGGGCGAGCGCCACCGCTACTGGGACGGCTGCATGCTGGAGAGCTTCGCCAAGGTGGCGGGCAACCACAACTTCCGCCCCAAGGCCCAGGACCGCTACCGCCACCGCTATTTCCGCAAGGGCAAATACATCTACGACAAGATCGGCGAGCTGGGCTGCGTGGGCTGCGGGCGCTGCGTCCGGGCCTGCACGGCCAGCATCGCCAACCCGCTCAAGGTGTTCAACGAACTCTGGGAGGAAACGGCGCATGAATACTAAACCCTTCTCGCCCTACGTCCCGCGACCGGTGACGCTGGTGGAGAAGACCCAGCTCTCGGATTTCGTCACCCGCTTCACCTTCGAGCAGGACAACGGCAGGCCCCTGGCCCACAAGCCCGGCCAGTTCGTCAACCTCTCGGTCTACGGCGTGGGCGAGGCCCCGTTCTCCATCAGCTCCGCCCCGCGGCGCACCAACATCACCTTCGAGATCGCCATCCGCCGCATCGGCGCGGTGACCGGCGCCCTGCACGCCCTGGAGCCCGGCGCCAAGGTGGGCCTGCGCGGCCCCTACGGCACCAGCTTCCCGGTGATGAAGTTCGTGGGCAAGGACGTGCTCATCGTGGCCGGCGGCCTGGGCTACATCCCGCTCCGGTCCCTGCTGTTCTACCAGCTCCGCCACCGCGACGAGTTCGGGCGCATGGTGCTCATGGTGGGCACCCGCGACCCCAAGGAGCGCATCTTCGTGGACGAGATCGCCGACCTGGCGAAGAGCGGCGACGTGGAAGTGCTGGAGACCGTGGACATGCCCGACGCCGGGTGGAAGGGCAACACCGGCGTCATCACCACCCTGTTCCCCAAGGTGGACCTGGACGCGGCCAACACATACGTGGCCATGGTGGGCCCCCCGATCATGTACCGCTTCGTCATTGGCGAGTGCCGCAAGAAGGGCATCGCCTCGGACCAGATCTTCGTCTCGCTGGAGCGCAAGATGAAGTGCGGCCTGGGCAAGTGCGGCCACTGCCAGATCAACGAGCTCAACACCTGCATCGACGGCCCCGTGTTCTGCTACACGGACATCGAGGCCTACCAGGAAGCCATCTAGGCGACGCTGGGGAGGGATCATCATGGCCAAACCAAGAATCGCCTTCTTCGACTTCGCCGGGTGCGAGGGCGACCAGCTCCAGATCGCCAACCTGGAGGAGCGCCTGCTGGACATCCTGGCCCACGTGGAGGTGGTGAGCTTCCGCGAGGTGGCCACCGGCCACAGCGACGACTACGACGTGGCCTTTGTGGAAGGCTCCATCACCCGGCCCGAGGACGAGGCCCGGCTGAAAGAGATCCGCAAGAACGCCAAGGTGCTGGTGGCCCTGGGGGCCTGCGCCTGCATCGGCGGCATCAACTGCCTCAAGAACTTCATCGCGGAGAACGTGTACCGCGAGGAGGTCTACGGGGCCCAAGCCCGCTGGTTCCCCACCTACGCCGCCCGCCCGCTCAAGAGCGTGGTCACGGTGGACGCGGAGATCCACGGCTGCCCCATCGACCCCACGGAGTTCGCGCGCATCACCAAGGAGCTCCTGCTGGGCCGCGTGCCCTGGATAGCCGACTTCCCGGTGTGCGTGGAGTGCAAGAGCGCGGGCAACGTGTGCCGCTACGAGATGGGCCGCATGTGCCTGGGCATCATCACCCGCGCCGGCTGCGGCGCGGCCTGCGTGACCCAGGGCGCGCACTGCTGGGGCTGCCGGGGCCTGGTGCCCGGGGCCAACCTGGACGCCGCGCGCATCGTCATGGACCGCGCGGGCAGCGACCGCAAGGCGACGCAGGATCTCTTACGGTTTTTCCTGGGCGATACCGGCGCCGCACTGTAGTAATCGACGGGGCCTGCCGCATGGCGGGCCGCCGATGAGGAGAGCATATGGCCAAGACCGCACCCGCCAAAAAGACCGCCGCCAAGGCTCCGGCCAAGGCCAGCGCGAAAAAATCCCCGGCCACGCCGGTGTCCACCCCGGAGAACGTGCCCGGAGCCAAGAAGGTCCGCGTGCACTACCTCACCCGCGTGGAGGGCCACGGCAACATCGTGGTGGACGTGGAGGCCGACGGCACGGTGAGCACCTGCCGCTGGGAGGTGCCCGAGGCCCCGCGCTTCTTCGAGGCCATGGTGGTGGGCCGCGACTACCGCGACGTGCACCACATCGTCTCGCGCATCTGCGGCATCTGCGCCATCGGCCACCAGCTGGCCAGCCTGCAGGCTACCGAGGACGCGCTGAACATCCACGTCAGCGAGCAGACGCACTCCCTGCGCCGCCTGGCCCTGCACGCCGAAAACCTGCAAAGCCATCTGCTGCACATCGCCTACCTGGTGCTGCCGGACCTCATGGGCGTGGACTCCATCCTGCCCCTGGCCGCTACCCACAAGGACGCCGTGCTCAAGTTCATCGCCGCCCGGCGCGTGGCCAACGAGTTCTCGCGCATCATCTGCGGGCGCACCACGCACCCCCAGCGCATGACCCCCGGCGGCTTCGTGCAGCTGCCCACCAACGAGGAGCTGGCCAGCCTGCGCACCATGCTCACCCAGACCCTGCCCAACCTCGACTTCGCCGTGGACCTCTTCGCCAGCATCATGGACAAGTTCCCCAAGTTCGAGCGCGACACCGAGTACGTGGGCCTGGTCTCCCCGGCGGAATACGCCATGTACTGGGGCGAGATCGGTTCCACCCGTGACGAAAGAAGGCCCGTGCGCCAGTACCGCAACGTCACCCGCGAGTACCTGATCCCCACCTCCACCGCCAAGTGGACCAAGAACCAGACCGACTCCTACATGGTGGGCGCGCTGGCCCGGTTCAACCTGAACGCAGAGCACCTGCGCCCCATGGCCGCCAAGGCCGCCAAGAAGCTGGGCCTGGCCAAGGGCTGCACCAACCCCTTCCTCATCACCGTGGCCCAGTTGGTGGAATGCGTGCACACCGTTGAGGAGTCCATCGAACTCGTCGACGAGCTGCTGGCCACGGGCATCCGCGACGAGGCCCCGGCCACCGCGCGCATCAGCGCCGGGCGCGGCGCGGGCGCGGTGGAAGTTCCGCGCGGCATCCTGTTCCACTTCTACGAGTACGACGACAACGGCCGGGTGTTCCAGGCCGACTGCGTCATCCCCACCAACCAGAACCACGCCAACATCCAGAAGGACCTGGAAGCCCTCACGCCCAAGCTCGCGGGCCTGTCCGAAAAGGAGATCGAACTCAAGCTCTCCATGCTCGTGCGCGCCTACGACCCGTGCATCTCCTGCTCCACGCACTGCATCGACGCCCGAGGCCTGGACGACGGCGCCCGAAGCCTGGTGCGCTTCAACCGTAAGTAGGCAGGGCAGCAGGGGGGAGGCTACGCCTCCC
>CAZCYB010000077.1:0-5902 GCA_964502805.1 uncultured Desulfocurvus sp. | reverse complement strand
CGCCGGAAAACCCACGCGCGCGGTGGGCCCGTGTTGGGGGGGGCGGATCAGTTGGACTGGAAGCTGAGCAGGCTGGCCTATCCCCACAACCCCAACAAAAGCTTTTGAGGGGGTGGGAGGGGGTCTGGGGGAGGGCGGGGGAACTTTTCACCGAAAAGTTCCCCCGCCCTCCCCCGGTTCGCCCCCTTCCCCGCTCCCCTACCCCACGGCCTCGCTCACGCCCGCGTCGGCGAAGGAGGCCATGTCGTTGTAGATGGCGGCGGCGCTTCTGAGCAGGTACATGGCGATGGCCGCACCGGTGCCTTCGCCCAGGCGCAGGCCCAGGTGCAGCAGCGGGGCCTTGTCCATGCGGGCCAGGGCCAGCTTGTGTCCGGGCTCGGCGGAGGCGTGGGCCATGACGGTGTAGTCGGCGATGGCCGGGCAGAGTTTCCAGGCCGCCACGCAGGCCGCGGTGGAGATGAACCCGTCCACGCAGACCAGCTGGCGGTTCTTGGCCCCGCCCAGGATGAGTCCGGCCAGGCAGGCGATCTCGTAGCCGCCCAGGGCGGCCAGGATGTCCAGGGGATCGCCGGAGGAGATGGCGCCGGCGTTGGCGGCCAGTCCCCGGCGGATGACCTCGGCCTTGCGGCTCACGCCCTCGCGGTTGAGGCCGGTGCCGGGCCCGGTCATGTCCTCGGGCTTAAGGCCCAGGTACGCGCAGTAGAGCGCCGTGGAGGGCGTGGTGTTGCCGATGCCCATGTCGCCGGTGCCCAGCACGCGCACCCCTGCGGCCAGGGCGCGGTCGGCCAGGTCCACGCCCAGCAGCACGGCCTTCAGGCACTGCTCGCGGGTCATGGCCGGGCCCTTGGCCAGGTTGGCGGTGCCCGGGGCCACCTTGCCCTGGATGAGGTTGGGGTGCTCGGGGAACTCCCCGCCCAGGCAGCCCGCGTCCACCACGTAGAGCTCCGCCCCGGCGGTGCGCGCCAGCACGTTGATTCCCGCGCCGCCACTGACGAAGTTGAGCACCATCTGGCGGGTGACTTCCTGGGGGAACAGGCTCACGCCCTCTTCCACCACGCCGTGGTCGCCGGCCACGGTGTACACGCGGCAGGGGTCGGCCTGGGGCTTCTGCCCGTTCTGGACCAGGAAGAGCTGCAGGGCCAGCTCCTCAAGGCGTCCCAGGCTGCCCTGGGGCTTGGTCAGGTTGTCCAGGCGGGCCTGGCCCGCGGCGGCCAGGGAGCGGTCCACCGGGGCGACTGCCCGGATGACGGTGGCGAGCATTTCGGAGAGGGAGGCGTAGGGCTGTGCGGACATATGTTCCTCGAAATTCTTGGTCGGTTGACGAAAAAAAGGGTTCCGGCAGGCGTACCACGGCCCGCCGGAACCCTTTGCCATCAGGTTCCAGTAACTGCCCGCGCGGACAGGTCTTCCGGCTTCCGGATCAGCCGGGGAGGGACGGCCTTCCCGCCGGGGTGGGCCCCGTCAGTGGCTGGGCGCGTTGGCCCTGTGTCTCTCCCCGTCCCCGGTTACGGCGGCGGGACCGCCACGGAATCGCACCGTGTTCCGAGATGTCCGCTCGGTGTGACCGCACTGGTAGCCCAGCCGCGCGCGATTTTCAAGCTCTCCGGCCCGGAAACCCGGCACGGGCATTGCATGTTTCGCGGCGTGGAAAAGCGACTGGCCCTCCTTCACGCCAACTGCCAGGGCGAGCCCCTGGCGGCGGCGCTGTGCGCAAGCCCGGACTTCGCGGGCTGCTTCACGCCGCGCGTGTACCTCAACTACGCCCGCCAGGAGATTCCCCAGGCGGACCTGGACGCCTGCGGCCTGTTCCTCTACCAGCACCTGGGGCCGGAGTGGGGCCCCCTGTCCTCGGAGGCGCTCTTGGCGCGGCTGCCCGCCGGGTGCCCCAGCCTGTGCATCCCGAACATGTTCTTCCGGGGCCCCTGGCCGCTGTGGAGCGGCGCGCCGGGCTTCGACTACCGCGACGAGCTGCTGGACGCGCTGGTGGACACCGGCCTGCCCGCCCAGGAGATCCTGCGCCTGTACCTGGCCATGCCGCTGGAGAAGAAATACGACCTGGACGCGCGCCTACGCGACACCATCCGCATCGAGCGCCAGCGCGAGGAGCGCACCCCCGTCAAATACCTGGACCACGTGCTGGAGCATTGGCGCACGCGCCCGCTGTTCCTCACCGTGAACCACCCCGGCGCGGAGCTGCTCCGGCTCTCGGCCCGGGGCATATTGCGCGAGCTGGGCCTGGCCCCGCCCCGGCAGGTCGCCATCCCGCCCCTGGGCGGCTACTACGCCGACTTCGAGCTGCCCGTGCACCCGCAGGTGGCCGCGCACTACGGCTTGGCCTGGGCCCGTGCCGGGACCAGCTACAGGACCTACGGCAAGGCCCGCACCTTTGCGGAGTACGCCGCGACCTACGTCTGCTGCCGGATGGCGGGCCTCACGGACTTCATCGGCTACCTGCGGGCGGCCTGAGGTGGAGCAGGACATGCATGCGCGCGCGCTGAACATCGCCTGGGTGGGCGGCCAGTTCACCCAGCACCACATGGAGGAGCTGGGCCACCGCGTGGTGCGCCTGCCGCTCACGGCCCCCGGCGCGTTCACCTGGGAGGAGATCGTGGAGCGCTGCGGGAGGTCGCCGGACGTCGTGGTCTACCTGGACCGCAGCCTGCCGCCGCCGCTCACCGGGGTGGAGCGCTTCCCCTGCCTCACGGCCTTCTACTGCATCGATTCGCACATCCACGGCTGGTACCCGCTGTACGCCGGGGCCTTCGACCTCTGCGCCGTGAGCCTGCAGGGCGATCTGCCGCGCTTTTCCGCCGAGCTTGCGCCGGAGCGCGTGCTCTGGCTGCCGCCCTTTGCCGAGGACCGCTGCCAGCCCCGCCCCGTGGTCGAGGCGGACAAGGAGTTCGACCTGCTCTTCGTGGGCACCGTGGACAGGCAGACCACCCCGCTGCGCCACGCCTTCCTGGAGCGCCTGGGCCGCCTCCTCCCGGGTCCGACCGGGCTGGCCGTACGCCGGGGCGACTACACGGAGCTGTTCCCCCGCGCCAAGGTGGTGCTGAACATCGCCGAGCGCGGCGACCTGAATTTCCGGGTCTTCGAGGCCCTGGGCTGCGGCTCCTGCCTGCTCACCCCGCGCATCGGCAACGGCCAGGACGAACTGTTCGAGGACGGCACCCACTTCGTCACCTACGCGCCGGACGACGAGGCCGACGCCGCGCGCAGGACCCGCGAGCTCTTGGCCGACGCGCCGAGGCGCGAGGCGCTTGCCCGCGCGGGCTTCGCAGCCGTGGACGCCGCGCACCGGCCCCGGCACCGCGCCCTGGCCCTGGAGGCCATGCTGCGCCAAGGCCTGGAGGCCAAGCTGCCCGGAAAGCGACTGTCCAGCCTCGATTCCCCCTCGTGGGCGGCCCGCCGCGCGGCCCTGCGCCTGCTCTACCTCTCCTGGGCCGAGCACTGCGGAGATGCGACCCTGTCCGCCAGGTATCTGACCGAGGCCCGCGCCCTCAAGGAGCCCGCATGACCCCCCGTGCCGCCTGCGCCCTGCTGCTGGTCCTCACGCTGCTGCTGCCCTCCTGCTCGGCCTCCGACGCGGTAAGCATCGCCCGCGTGGCCAGCGGCGACACCAGCGCCGCCGTGGGCATGGCCCGCAGCAAGGCGCTGCGCTACGCCACCAATCCCAGCGCCATCACGGCGGACTACAAGCGCTTCAAGGGCCTGCTCGCCACCTTCCGCAAGGCCGTGGGCGGCACCTGGGGCAGCAGCGATGCCCGCGAGGCCCGGCCCAAGGAGTACGTGAAGTACACCCAGAACTACCTCTCGCGCGCCAGCGTGGACTTCGAGAACGGGCGCATCCTGGTGGAGACCCTGGACCAGGACACCCCGGCCAAGAGCCTGCGCGAGGCCATCGTCACCACGCTTTTGACCCCCTACGACCCGCGCGCCGTGGACCTCTACTCCGCCGGGCCGGTGAAGCTGGGCGGCAGGCCCTTCCTGCTGGGCGAGGTGAAGGACCACAACGGCCGCAACATCGACTCCGAGGACGAGGCCGAGGCCTTTGCCCGGCACCTGCTGGAAAGCGGCCCCCGGGAGCGCCCGGCGGAGGTGCCCGGCAAGCTGGTGCGCTACGTCGAGATTCCCATGGCCAGCGACCACATGCAGGTGCGCGCGGCCAAGTTCCGGCCCCTGGTGGAGCAGGCCGCCGCCAGGTTCCAGGTCAGCCGCAACCTCATCTACGCCATCATCCGCGTGGAGAGCGACTTCAACCCCTACGCCATTAACACCGTGCCCGCCGTGGGCCTGATGCAGGTGGTGCCGCAGACCGCAGGCAAGGAGGTCCAGGGCTTCCTCACGGGCCGCGAGTCCGAGCCGACCAAGGCCTTCCTGTTCGAGCCGGACAACAACATCGCCTACGGCACCGCCTACCTGCGCCTGCTGGACCGCCGACACCTGGCGGGCATCGGCGAGAGCCTCTCGCGCGAGTACTGCGTCATCGCCGCCTACAACGGCGGGCCCGGTGCGCTGTTGCGCACCTTCAGCCCCGACCGCGCCCAGGCGCTGGCCGCCATCAACCACATGCCCCCGCTCAAGGTCTACGAGGCCATCACCACCCGCCACCGCGCCCAGGAGACCCGCGACTACCTGAGGAAGGTGCTGGCCGCCAAGCGGGAGTTCGTGGGCATGTAGCCCCATCATCTTCCCTGATGGGCCCTTCCGCGAAAACGATTGGCCCCCCGCACCCCTTTGGGCTATGCCTTGGCCCGGAGGAGACGCCATGACCACGCCCGCCCCGCAGTCCATCGGCAGCGCCAACCTGCTGCGCCTCGTGGCGCTTGGCGCCATCTGGGGCGGCTCGTTCCTGTTCATGCGCGTGAGCGTGCCCGCCCTGGGGCCCCTGCCGCTCATCTTCCTGCGCGTGGGCGTGGGAGCGGCCTTCCTCTGGCTCGTCTGCCGGGCCCTGGGCCTGGCCCGCATGCACCCCTCCCAGTGGCGGCACTACCTGGTCATCGGCGTGCTCAACTCCGCCCTGCCGTTCACGCTCTTCGCCTGGGCCGCGCAGAGCGCCAGCGCCTCGCTCTTGTCCATCCTCAACTCCACAGCGCCCATCTGGGGCACGCTCATCGGCGCCGTGTGGCTGAAGACGCCCATCACACGCCAGTCGCTGCTGGGCCAGCTCACGGGCATCGCCGGGGTCGTGGTCATCGTGGGCGGCAGCCTGAAGGCCGGAGACACTGCCAACCTGCTGCCCATCCTGGCCAGCCTGGGCGCCACCTGCTGCTACGGGCTCTCCGGCTGCTACACCCGCTGGGCCAAGCTCCAGCTCGACCCGCTGGACATGGCCCACGGCAGCCTCTGGGCCGCGGCCCTGTGCCTGGCGCCCCTGGCCGCCCTGAGCCCCCTGCGCCACGACCCAACCCTGGCCCAGTGGGCCGCCGTGGCCGCCCTGGGCATCCTGTGCACCGGCGCGGCCTTCCTGCTCTACTTCCGGCTCATCCGCGACTGCGGCCCCACCCGCGCGCTCACCGTCACCTTCCTCATCCCGGTGTTCGGCGTGCTGTGGGGGGCTCTGTTCCTGGGCGAGACCATCACCCCCGCCACCCTGGCCGGAGGCGCGCTGGTGCTCGCGGGCACCGCGCTGACGAATGGACTGGTGCGGCTGGGAGGGAAGGGGTGATGTCGGGGGAGGGCGGGGGAACTTTTCGGTGAAAAGTTCCCCCGCCCTCCGCCCCTCAAATGACAGGGCCCCCTCCCCCCCTCAAAAGCTTTTGTTGGGGTGTGGGAATAGGCCAACCTGCTCAGTTTTCGGTCGAATCGATCAGCCGCTCTCAAAACGGGCCAACCGCGCGCGAGGGTATTCCGGCGCATACGCCGGAAAACCCTCGCCCGCATGTTTGCTGGAAGCGCGGCC
>CAZCYB010000076.1:0-7552 GCA_964502805.1 uncultured Desulfocurvus sp. | reverse complement strand
GGGTGCGGGGGGAGGCGGAGCCTCCCCCCGCGCCTACTTGAACAGGTGCTTCAGGCCGTGGGGCTGGCAGCGCAGGTACTGGGGTATGCCGGGCACCTGCGCGCCCAGGCTGGCGGCGGCGTGCCAGGGCCAGCGCGGGTTGTAGAGCATGGCCCGGCCCAGGGCCACCAGGTCGGCCTGGCCGGAGGCGAGGATTTCCTCTGCCTGGGCGGGTTCGGTGATGAGTCCCACGGCGATGGTCGGCAGTCCGGTCTCGCGGCGGATGTGTTCGGCGTGTGGCAGCTGGTAGCCGGGGCGCACGGGGATCTGCTGCTGCGGGATGAGCCCGCCGGTGGAGACGTGGATGTAGGCCGCGCCGAGTTTGCCCAGTTCGCGGCAGTAGGCGGTGCATTCGTCCAGGGTCCAGGAGGGGCCGGTGTCCTCGGGGGCCCAGTCCGTGGCGGAGAGGCGCACGCCCAGGGGGATGGAGGGCGGCAGTTCGGCGCGCATGGCGGCGAAGATTTCCAGGGGCAGGCGCAGGCGGTTTTCCAGGCTGCCGCCGTAGGCGTCGGTGCGGTGGTTGGTCAGCGGGGAGAGGAACTCGTGCAGCAGGTAGCCGTGGGCGCTGTGCAGTTCCACGCAGTCCAGGCCCAGACGGGCGGCGCGGCGGGCGGCGGCCACGAAGGCGTCCTTGACCCGCGCGATGCCCTCGGCGTCCAGGGCGGAGGGCGGGGCGTCGGCGGGGTCGTAGGGCACGGAGGAGGGCGCGCAGGGCATCCAGCCCAGGGGATCGGCGCAGGGGATGGCAGCGCCGCCCTCCCAGGGCAGGGCGCTGGAGCCCTTTCGCCCGGCGTGGGCCAGCTGGATGCACACGGGGCCCTTGGAGTGCTGGCGCATGAAGGCCAGCACGCGGGCCAGGGCGGTCTCGCAGGCGTCGTCCCACAGGCCCAGGTCGGCCCAGGTGATGCGCCCCCCGGGCTCCACGGCGGTGGCCTCGATGATGACCAGGCCCGCGCCGGACAGGGCCAGGTTGCCCAGGTGCATGAGGTGCCAGTCCGTGGCCTGGCCGTGGCGCGCGGAGTACTGGCACATGGGCGCCACCACGATGCGGTTGGGCAGGGTGAGCGGGCCGAGGGGGTAGGGGCTGAACAGGGTGCTCATGGGCGTGCCTCCGGGGGCTGGGGTGCGGTCACACCCAGCCTATACGCCCGCACTGGCCCGCTGGCAACGGACAGGAGGCCGGGCCAGCCCCATCCGCAACCATCCTGTTGGAGATTGTTGGTGTTCCGGCCTGCGCGGCCCCAGCCCTGCCTTCTCCCCCCACACAGGTTTTTGAGGGGGGAGCGGGGGGTTCGGGGGGCGAGGGGGGAACTTGTTCCAACAAGTTCCCCCCTCGCCCCCCGCTCCTCCCCTCTGCTCTACTCTCCTCCGGCGCGCAGCCCGGCGGCGCAGAGGCGGCCCTCCACGTACTTGGCCAGGGCGCGGGTGGCGCGGTCCGCGCTGCGGAACACCGGCACCCCGGCGTCCACGAGGCCCTGGGCCAGGGGGTCGAAGAGCGCGCCGCCGTCGGCCACGATGACCAGGGGCTTGCGCAGGCGGGCGAAGAGCGGCGGCAGCAGGTTCAGGATGCTGCCGGGGTCGTCCAGGTGCTTGTCCGCGCTGGCGCCGGGCGGCAGGGTGCGCATGGCCGGGGAGAGCGGGTCGACGCTGGCCACCACGGCGTCCACGCCGGGGTCGGCGGCCAGAAGCTCCATGATGCGCGCGTGCATGGCGTCGTCCGAGGCGGGATTGATGTCCATGGGGTTCTTCACGTCCACCAGGCCGTCCAGGCGCGCGGCGGCCAGGGCGGCGGCTATGGCCTCGCGGGTGGCGGGGGCCAGCCGGGCCAGGGCCATGTTGAAGTCGTCGCCCTGGATGCTGTCGGCCATGCCCACGGCCTCGAAGCCCGCGCCGCTCATGGCGGCCAGGCGGTTCCCGGCGATGGCCTTGCCGTGGAGCAGGCTGGCCACGAGGAAGAGGTCCTCGAACTGGGTGAACGTATCCGCCACCATGGCCCCGGCCTGGCGCACGCAGGCCTCGCAGACCATGGCGTCGCCCGCCACGGAGGCCGTGTGCCCGGCGGTGGCGTCCTTGCCCTCGGGGGTGCGCCCGGCCTTGTAGAAGACCACGTCCTTGCCCGCCAGCACGGCGCGGCGCACGGCCTTGCAGAACTCCAGGCCGTCGCCGTCCTGGAAGCCCTCCACGTAGAAGGCCAGCACGTCCAGGTCCGGGTCCTCGGCAAAATGCGCGGCGAAGTCCGCCACGGTAAGGTCCATCTGGTTGCCCACGCTGACCAGGTAGGAGGGGTCGAGCACGGGCAGCTTGCTGGCCCGGGTGACCAGGAAGGCCCCGCTCTGGCTCACGAAGGCCGTGCGTCGGCCCGGCCCGGTGACGGGCAGCCGCTCGCGCGGGATGAAGATGGTGTCGTACCCGCCGGGGCGCGAGCGCACGCCCAGGCAGTTGCCGCCCAGGAACACCGGCCCGGTGCCCGCCGCGCGGCCTTGCTGGATGGTCCGCAGCACCTCGCGGGCGCGCTCCTCGCTGCCCTGCTTCTCGCCCAGGCCGCCGGGCACCAGCAGCACGGAGGCGGCGCCCAGGCCCTGTGCCGAGGCCGCCACGAGCCGGTCCACCAGGTCGGGCACCTGGTCCGCGCCCACGGCCAGCACGAAGAGGTCCACGCGGCCCATCTGTTCGAGGGAAGACGCGCAGCGCACCCCGGCGATCTGGTCCACGCCCTCGCGCAGGATGGCCACGCGGGCGGGATCGAACCCGGCGGCGAGGATGTTGTCCAGGATCACCCGGCCGAAGTTGGCGCGCTTCTCGGAGACGCCCACCAGCCCGATGGTCTCGGGCCTGAGCAGGCGGGAGATGTTCCCCAGCGGGCGCGGGGCGCGGGATCCGTCGACAGGCGCGTGGTCCGCCCGGCGGGAGAACCGGCACACCCCGTCCAGGGGGGCCATCCGGTAGTCGGTGAAGGCGAAGGGGTTCACCTCCAGCTCGTCGAGCACGAAGCGGGCCTGCGGATTGCCCGGGCTGTAGCGGTTGCCCAGCTCGATGAACACGGCGAAGCATTCCAGCAGCTGCGCGTCGGAGACGATGCGCTTCTGCCCGCGCGTCAGGCCCGCCAGCTTCTTGTAGGCGATGGTCTGGCGGAAGAGCTCGAAGAAGCGCGGGCCGTCGGTGAGGGCGCAGGCGGCGCTGACCACGGCCTGGCCCTTGCGGAAGCGCTGGGCGTAGAGTTCGGTGTCCGTGCCGCCCAGGCCCGCCGTCACCACCATGCCGAACTCGCGGGTGTGGCGCAGGCTCACCAGGAGCTCGTTGCCGAAGGCCTCGGAGTCCGGCGGCATGAACTGGCACATGAGCGCGCCCCGGATGTCCGCGCCGATGGCCCGGCGCAGGGCCTCGCCAGAAAGGCCCCGGTAGGGCTCGGGGGATGCTTCGGAGTCGGCCTCGATCTGCGCGGCCAGGCGCTCGGGCACCTCGTCCATCATGCGCCGCCAAGCCGAGCGGATGCGCGCCGGGTCCCTGTCCACCACGCGCACGCCGCCCACGTCGGACTTGTGGATGACCTGGGGCGAGACGATCTTGAGCACGACCTTGTCGCCGGGCAGGCTGGCCAGCTCCTCGTCCGAGGGGCGCGTGGCCCGGTCCAGGAAGCGGTAGCCGGGCACGCTCTCCGCCCCGGAGGCGCGCAGCACCTCGTAGGCCTCGAACTCGAAGAGCCGGGTGCGGCCCTCGGCCAGGGCGGCCTCCAGGCAGGCGTCTATGCGCGCGTAGTCGATGCGGGTGAGCTGCTGGTCCATGGGCGGGCCTCCGTGTGCAAACGCTGGGCGGCCTGTACCAGACCCGGCCCGCGCGGGCAAATGTCCGGGCTAGGCCGCGCGGGCCAGGGCCCCGGTCCGGGGCGGGCCCAGCCGGGAGACCTTGCCCCCGGCCCCGCCGCCCACCTCGATGACCACGCGGCGCTCACGGGGGGCGCTCACGGTCTTGAGCGCGCGCAGGTGGTCGGTGAGGGCGTCGGCCTCCAGGATGCCGGTGTCCTCGCGGCGGGTGGCGGCCTTGAGGGTGGCCGCGCCGTCGCCCCCGCCCGCCAGGAAGCTGTTGGTTACCAGGCGGTAGGTGGCCGTGGGGTCCAGGGGCGCGGAGGAGCCGTCCGGGCGCAGGATGCGCACCTCGCGCACGCGCTGGCCCCGAGGCGCATCGGCCCGCAGCGCGCAGGCGAAGCCCGAGGCGTGCAGCACCGTGACCCGGCGCAGGTCTGGACTGCCGCCCGCCTCGCTGGAGGGCCGCACCTTGAGCTTGAACTCGGCGGCGTCCTCCAGGACGTTTTTCAGCTCCGCCCCGGTGAGGTCCAGGGCGAAGAGCGTGTTGCCGAAGGGCAGCACGCCCATGACCTGGCCCACGGTGATGGGCCCCTGGAAAAAGTCGTTGCGCACGTTGCCGGGCATGATGAACGCCAGGTCCGCGCCGGGCACGGCGGCCCGGTAGGCGTCGGCGATGAGGGGCCCGGGGTCCGTGGCCGTGCCCCGGATGAGGTTCGTGGCCGCCGTGGCCCCGATGGGCTCGTGGCGGAAGGCGTCGAGCTGCGCGGCATATGGCGCCAGGCGCGCCAGGATTCCCGCGTCCTCCGCCACCACCCGGGCGGCGCCGCTGGCGGTGAGGGCGGCCAGCATGCGGGCGTGGTCCGGCCCACCGGGCGTGATGGACGCCCCGTCGGCGCGGAAGGTGCTCCCGGCCAGCAGCTCCGGCCGGGCCTGCCAGCCCGCCACGCGGCCCCGGGCGTCGAAGTCCACGGCCAGCTCGCCCAGCACCGTGCCCCAGCGCCAGGCCTGAACCACCAGGGTGGTCCCCCCGTCAGGCCCTTTTTCCACAGTGGGATACGGCCCGCCGGGCTTCAGGCCCAGGGGGGCCAGCCGGGCCGCGTCGCCCAGCAGGGTGTGGGAATGCCCGCCCACGATGACGTCCAGCCCCGGCACGGCCCTGGCCAGGGCCAGGTCCTGGTCGTAGCCCAGGTGCGAGAGCACGATGATCTTGTCCACGCCCAGGGCGGCCAGTTCCCGCTGGGCGGCGGCCACCGCCGGGGCGGCCTTGTGGAAGCGCACCCGCCCCACCGTGGCCACCAGGTTCGGGGTGCCGGGCGTGGTGGCGCCGATGATCCCGATGCGCTGGCCCGCCACCTCGCGGATGACCCAGGGCCTGAGCTGGCCCTTGCGCAGGGCCCCGGCCAGGCCGGGCTCGCCGCCGGCGTCGATGTTGGCGCTGACCACGGGGAACGCGGCCTGCTCCACCAGCCGCCCGGTGAGCGCCGGCCCCTTGTCGAACTCGTGGTTGCCCAGGGTCATGGCGTCGATGCCCAGCAGATTCAGGAACTCGAAGTCCACCGCGCCCTGGAACACGTTGAAGTACAGCGTGCCCTGCACCGCATCGCCCGCGTGCAGGGTCAGGGTATTGGAGGTACGGCCCCGGGCCTCGTCCAAGGCGGTCTTGAGCCGGGCGAAGCCGCCGAGTTTGGCCGTCACCTTGCGCCCGGAGAGCGTCAGGGCCGCGTCGGAGGGCTCCAGGGCCGAGTGCGTGTCGTTGACGTGCAGCACGGTGAGCCGGAAGGCCGCCGGGGTGGCCTCCGCGCCGGAGGGCTCGGCCAGGGGCCGGGCGCAGGCCGCAAGGGATGAAGCCAGGGCCAGAACAAGGGCCGCCACAAGGACGGGGCGGAACAGGCGGGGCATGGGCGGCCTCCTTTGGCGGGGTCCGTGGTCTTCGGGCGCTGGCGAATCCTTCCGACGCTGGCGGATTTAGCACGGCGCGGGGCCGTTCGCAACGCTGGCCGCAGCGTTGGCCACACCCCTTGCCCCCCGCGCGGGGGCAAGGGGTGTGGCCTGGCGCCAGAGGCGCCGGGGATCCTAGAGACCGCCCAGGCGGCACACCGTCTCGAACTCCGCCCCGCTCACCGGCATCACCGACAGGCGCGAGCCGCGACGCAACAGTTCCATGCCCGCCAGGGCCGGGACGCCGCGCATGACGCCCAGCGGCACGGGCCGGGCGAACCTGCGCTCCAGGCGCACGTCCACCGCGTACCAGAGCGGGCGCTCCGGGGTTGACCTGGGGTCGAAGTGGCGGTCCGCCGGGTCCCAGGCCGTGGGGTCGGGGTAGCCCGCGCGCACGATGCGCACGGTGCCCACGGCGGAAGGGTCTGTGACGCTGTGGTAGAACAGCGCCAGGTCGCCCTCCCGCATGCCGTCGCGGAGGAAGTTGCGCGCCTGGAAGTTGCGCACCCCGGTCCAGCTGGTGGTCCGGTCCGGCTCGGCGGCCAGGTGGTCGATGGAAAAGCAGCCCGGTTCGGTCTTCAGCAGCCAGTATTTCCTGTCCATGCGCGGCGCTCCCGTGGGGTTTTGCGCAATTCTAGGTCCTGTAGGCGCGGGGCGCAAGGCGGCTGCCCGCGCGAGAAGTACATGATCGCAGCCAAGGTGCTGGACATCCATGACCAGGCCATGCGGCAGGCTTTCGGCTTGACTTCCGCGATTCCCGAACCCAAAAATGTTCCTCGCCCAGCCAAGTCCCCCACACGAACGAAGGATGAAGGCCTGGAGCTTTAGGATGGTATCCATGAGCGAGAACGAACTGACTTGGAATAACCCCTACCAGCTCGCGCCTGCGCTGCCTGTGGGCGAGGATTTGGAAGATTTGCGCGACCTCGCCAGCGAGGTCATCTCGGGAGCAATTGGCCTGGAGGCAAGGCTTGCGCCTGAAACCGCCGAGGCATTGGGAGAAAGGCTCAGGATTCTGAACAGCCTTTTTAGCAACCAGATTGAAGGCTATTCCACCACCTATTCAGAAATCGAGGACAGGCTTGGACAGGCTCAACAAGACCCCGCGGACGTTCCCATCTCCGACGACAAGTATGCGGTCGAGCTAGGGGCGGCCCATGTTAAGGCCGAAGCCGCGCTTGTTCGTCTGCTTGCCCAGCACCCCCGTTGCAACGTGAGCCATCCGGATTTCATCCGGGACATCCACTTCAAATTTTACTCCGAGCTGCCGCCAGAGCTTCAGTATACCCACAGTCCCGGCGGCTTCGCCCGGTATCCCGTCAAGCCTGGTGAGTTCCGCGACGCCCCCGTGTATCTCAGCATGGGAGGTGGAGGCCTCGCGCCAATCGGCCCCAAGACCATTCCCGACCTGGTGGCCAATATGGATGCCTTCGGCCAAATCTTCGACCCGGACGCCTTTCGTGGCGGCGAGGCCAGAATGATCGCCGCAGCCGCTGGCCATGCCAAGCTGGCGTGGCTCCACCCCTTCCGCGACGGCAATGGCCGCACCATCCGGCTTTACACAAGCCTGTTCATGGCCAGATGCAACGTGAACCGCTTAAACCTCTGGAGCCTTTCGCGTGGCTTGGCCGAAAGCAAAGGCCGGTACTTCACCGGCCTTCGATTCACCAATCCGAGCCCAAATCCGGTCAATCCAGACCAGCTCACCTTCCAGAGCGAGGTCACGTCCGTCAAGGTGGTGTAAATTCCGTTGGCCATGAAGGTGGAAATCC
>CAZCYB010000075.1:0-7957 GCA_964502805.1 uncultured Desulfocurvus sp. | reverse complement strand
GTTTTGAGGGCGTCTTCGGCCTGCAGGGCCATGCACAGCAGATCGAAGAGGTCGTTCACGGGCATTTCGACCTCGTAGGTGCCGTTGTGCGCGATGACGGTTTCGCCCTGGTCGTCGAGGCTGTAGGCGCGGCGTTCGCGGTTGTCGCTGGAGGCGGCGATGATGCCGTAGCCCACGCGGCCCTCGGGGGAGCGGTAGAGCTTTTCCACGGTGAGCACGCCGGAGCCGGTGCTGAAGTGGATGTCCTCGGCCACGAGGCTTGCGGTCAGGCTGATGGGCGCGCAGAAGTAGTTGGGCAGGGTGACGGCGCGGGGTGCCTGGTGGGTGAGGTCGTGTGGCGTCCGGTTCATGCTCGCTCCGTAAGATGTCGTCTCGTCACAGGGGCAGTTTGAGCTGCCTGTCCCGCTCGCGCCCGCGTATCCGGGCGGGGTCGGGCCGCCATAGCTTCCAACCGTTGGCGATGTAGTCGTGCAGGGCGTTTTCCGGCACGCGCCACTGGGTTCCCACGCGTATGGCGGCAAGCGCGGATTCCTGCACCAGCCTGTACACTGTTCTGGGGTGCACGCGCAAGATATTCGCCACTTCGCGTATCGTCAGTAAATTCGGCCTATTTGCCGATTCTTGCCCAACGCTGTCTGTCATTGTGCACAGCTATACATGCATGTGCACCCGTTGTCAAAAGATGTCAAGGAATGTCATCGTTGCGCAACAAAATACTACGCAGAAAAACGCGCGCCAAGGCACTTGTGCTGGCGGGGCGGTGGGTTGGGCGAAGGGGGCAACGGGGGTTTGGACGAAGGGGCGGGAGGCCGGGAGATGAATTTTGGCTCCTGGCGAGAAAGGGTTCGGGCCGGGGGGCAAAAGCCGCTGCCGGACCCCGCTCCTGCTAAAATGCGCCGGTGACGCGCCTGGGCCAGGCGCCGTTGTAGCCCCTGCAGAGGTAGTAGTAGAAGCTGCGCACATTCTGCCCGCGCACCACGGAGACGTGGCGGAACGGGCCCTGGACGCTGGCGAACATGTCGGCAAGGCCCGGGGGAAGGCCCCCGGCGTCGCCCCGGGTGACGAACACGGCGTCCCAGCCGCGCTTGTCCTGGGGCCCGGGCCAGAGGTCGTACTGGTTCATGCGCCGGTCCGTGGTCCACAGGCAGTAGGCCCGGGGCTGGCTGGGCAGGTAGAAGGACAGCGCGGCGGTGATGTCGTAGACCTCGCTTAGGTAGAACACCCGGGCGGGATCCGGGAACTGCTCGCGGGCCACCTCCTCCATGCGCTGGCCCATCTCTCGCCAGCCCTTGAGCTTGTTGGCCGGGTTGAGTTGCGCCGGGATGGGCAGGAGCTGGTGCAGGTGGATGAGCGCGAAGAGCGCCACGCTGGCCGCCACCCCGGCCACGGCCCAGGAGCGGGCGCGCGGGCTGGCGGGCTTAAGCAGGTGCCGCTCCAGGGCCACGGCGGCCAGGAGCGCGCAGGCCACGAAGCTGGGCGCGTTCCAGTTGGCCAGCACCTGGGCGCGGAAGCTCCAAAAGAACAGGAACACCGTGAGCGGCCAGAAGAACACGGCCAGGAGCGTGGCCTGGGCGTGGCTGAGCGCAACCACGTTGTTGGACTCGGTTGCGGAAGGCTGCCAGCCCTTGGCCCACAAGGGCCGCAGGGCGACCTTCAGCGCGGACCAGCCCGCCAGCGCCGCCAGCACGAACCACCACGGCTGCGCAAAGCCCAGCATGGCTCCCAGGTATTCCGGCACGCGCGAGAGCCGGATGGGCTTGGCCGCGCCGCCGCCGGAGACCCCAACCAGGTGCGCCACATGCTTGTAGCTCACGAAGTCGTTCTGCAGGTTCCAGATGAGCGAGGGCAAAAAGCCCAGGGCCGCGCCCAGGGCGATGGCCCCGGCCAGGCGCGGCAGGGTGCGCGCGGGCAGGGTTCCGGCCCGCCAGAGCAGGAACACGTACACGGCGGCGTAGGCCGTGAAGGCCAGCATGGTGTACTTGGCCAGCACCCCCACGGCCAGGGCCAGCACCAAAAGCGCGTAGGGCCAGGGGCCCCGGTCGCGCCCGTCCCCGCCCGGGGTGGTGGCGGCGTACAGGGCCAGCATGCCCAGGGCCCAGCAGAGCACGAAGGGGTTGTCCGTGGTCATGAGGATGCCCAGGGCGTCGAACAGCGGGAACACGGCCACCAGGAACACGGCGATGGCTGCCAGCACCGGGCGCTTCCACAGCCCCGCCACCAGCCACCAGAGCACCGCGGGCAGGGCCGCGGCCCCGGCGATGGCCCCCAGGCGCACGCCCAGCTCGGTGTTCCCGGCCAGGAGCGTGCCCGCCTTGATGATCCAGGCGATGAGCGGGCCCTTGGAGTAGTAGGTGAGCTGCGGGGTGCGGGTCCAGTCCCAGTACTGGGCCTCGTCCTGCACCAGGCCCAGCTGGCTGGTGGCCACGAACCACAGCCGGACCATGGTGGCCAGGGCCACCATGCCGAAGGCCCAGAGGCCGGGGCGGCGGCGCAGGCTGTCGAGCAGGCGCTGGACCATGGGGCGCTCCTAGGCCTTCTGGCCGGGCGCGGGGAATGTCGGAGCGCCGTCGGGCACGCGGAGGGCGCTGACGATGACGTCCTTGCCGTAGAACAGGTCCGGCCCGGTGATGATGTCGGCCACGAAGGCGTTGTAGGCGCGGTTGAGGGGCCGGGTCTTGTCGTGCTCCTCGGCCTTGGGCTTGTGGGTGAGCACGGCGTGGCGCGTGGCCAGCGCGATGAGGGGCCGCAGGGGGGCGAAGAGCCTGTCGGCCTTGGAGAAGTAGCTGCTGCCCGCCCCGGTGACGGCGAAGCCTGTCTTGCGCAGGAAGTAGTCCATCTCCGGGTAGCCGATCAAGTTGATGTGCGCCTCGCCGAAGGCCACGTCCAGGTTGATGGGCGACTTCATGCCCCGGTAGAACCCGGTGAACAGGGTGAGCAGGCGCGAGCGGATCTGCAGGCGGTTGGGAAAGGTGAGCACAAGCCTGCCGCCGGGCCGCAGGATGCGCGCGAACTCGCGCAGGGTGTGCGGCACGCTCTCCACGTGCTCGATGACCTCGCGGCAGAGCACCACGTCGAAGCTGGCGGCCTCGAAGGGCAGCGGGCCGTTCAGGTCGGCCTCCACCTCGGCCACGCCGGGGATGCCCTGGAGCCGGTAGTTGGAGATGGTGACGCTGTGACCGTTGTCCGCCAACTGGCGGGAGAGGTAGGCCTGGCCCGCGCTGGCCTCGAAGATTCTCAAGGGCTTGGAACCCGCCAGCCCGGCCAGTTCGGGCGCCAGGGCCACCATGGCCGCGTCCTTGGACACGTCGCGGTGGTGCTTGCGCACCTCGTGGCCGCCCAGGCGGATGTGGGAATGCTTGCTCATGGCGTCGGGGAATCCTCGGGCGCAAGTGGCGCTTGGGCGGGGTTCTAGCGCGGGGCGCGGGGTTTGGCAAGGTTGCCCGGGCCCGCCCCCCTACAGCAGCCGGAAGGCCAGGGCCGCCACCACCGTGGGGGCCAGGGCCCCGGCCAACAGCCCCAGGGGGTTCACGGCCCCGTCCTCGAAGTGCCGCCGCAGGATGGCCACCCCCGCCGGGTTGGGCGCGTTGGCGATGATGGTGAGCCCGCCGCCGGTGACCGAGCCCGCCACCAGCAGGTACTTGAACTCGTCGGACAGGCCCTCCACCAGGCTGCCCAGGTAGGTCAGGGCGGCGTTGTCCGTAAAGGCCGTAAGGCCCGCGGAGCCGAAGAACAGGGCGTCGCTGGACAGGGACAGGAGCACGGGCCTGAGCCACCACTGCTGCATGCCGCCCAGCACCACCAGCCCGGCCAAAAAGAAGGCCACCAGGAGCCCCTCGCGCAGGATCAGGCAGTCCTGGTGGCGCTGGTAGGCGTGGGCCACGCCCAAAAAGAACAGGAACAGGCCCATGAAGATGGACGGATGGTGGGCGAAGACCACCACGGCGGCCAGGAAGAACAGGTGCGCGAGCACCATGGGCAGGGGCATGCGCGGCTGCGGCTCGCGGGCGGGGTCGCGCAGCAGGCGGGAAAGCTCCCGGGAGAAGAGCAGCGTGACGCCCAGGGCGTTGGCCAGCACGGCCAGGGCGGCCTTCCAGCCGAAGGCGTGCAGCATGAACCCGAGGTCCCAGCCCCACGTGCCCGCCACCATGAGCAC
Source organism: uncultured Desulfocurvus sp. (assembly GCA_964502805.1). Lineage (GTDB taxonomy): Bacteria > Desulfobacterota > Desulfovibrionia > Desulfovibrionales > Desulfovibrionaceae > Humidesulfovibrio. The sequence continues at coordinate 3,804 of CAZCYB010000075.1, read as the reverse complement.
CGGGGGCGCGGCGTAGGGCGTCAGCGTGCCGCCGATGGACACGTTGACGAACAGCGCGCCCAGCACCGCGTACTTGAGCCGCGCGCCCACGGCCTGGCTGAACAGCCGCTCGGAGAGGATGAGCGCGGCCAGGGTCATGGCCGCGGGCTCGGTGATGAAGGAGCCCAACAGCGGCACCAGCGCCAGCACCACCAGGGTGAAGCCCATGGCCCCGGGCAGGGGCACCAGCCGCGCGGCCAGCCCCACCGCCGCCGAGGAGGCCCGCAGGATGGGCCGGGTGCCCGCGATGACCATGATGGCGAAGACGAACATGGGCTCGGTGAAGTTGCGCGAGTCCACATAGCGGGTGGCGGCCTCCGGTCCCTCCATGGCGAACATGCAGAGCATGAGCACCAGGGCCCAGAAGCCGAAGACCACCTCCACCTCGCCCAGCAGGTGCCACACCCCGGCGTGGCGCGGCTGGACCCGGGCCAGGTGCTCGAAATGCCTGGTGCAGAAGGTGTGCGCTATGGCCAGGGCAAACAGCGCGGCGGCGATGATCTCAAGGGTCGTGGGGGACACGTGCGTCTCCGTGGCGGAGGCGGAAGGGCGGGGCGAAAGCCGGGGAGCCTCAGCGTATGTAGTTGGGAATGTTCAGGAAGAGATTGGTGGTGTAGGTGATCATCTTGTCCATGATCCAGGGAAAGGCCAGAATGAGGGCCACGAACATGGCCACCAGCTTGGGCACAAGGGAGAGGGTGGCGTCCTGGATCTGCGTGGCGGCCTGGAAAATGGACAGGGCGATGCCCACGGCCAGGCCCACGGCCATCATGGGCAGGCTGATGACCAGGGTCAGCTCCATGGCCTCCCGCGCGAAGCCGACGACAAATTCAGGTGTGATCGCCACGTGTTACACCTCTCCCGTCGTCAGCCGAAGGAGTTGACCAGCGAGCCGATCATGAGCGTCCAGCCGTCCACCAGGATGAACAGCAGGATCTTGAACGGCAGCGAGACCATGGCCGGGGGCAGCATCATCATGCCCATGGAGAGCAGGATGCTGGCCACCACCATGTCCAGGATGAGGAACGGGATGTAGATGAGAAAGCCGATGGTGAAGCCGGTCTTGAGCTCGCTGATGGTGTAGGCGGCCACGAGCATGATGGTGGGCACCTGCTCCTGGTTCTGGGGCCGCTCCTCCTTGGTGATGGAGTAGAAGATGGACAGGTCCTTCTCGCGGGTGTGCTTGAACAGGAAGGCCCGCACCGGCACCTGGGCCTTGTCCAGGGCCTCCTTGAAGCCGATCTTCTCCTCCATGTACGGCTGGAAGGCGGTCTCGTTGACCCCCTTGAGCACCGGGCCCATGATGACGATGGTCATGAACAGGGCCAGGGAGGTGAGGATCTGCGTGGGCGGCATCTGCGGGGTGCCCATGGCCTGCCGCAAAAAGTGGAACACGATGATGATGCGCGTGTAGCTGGTCATGGTGAGCACGATGGACGGGGCCACGGTGAGCACCGTGAACAGGAACAGCAGCTCCAGCGCCACGCTGACCTTGCCCGGCTCGGCCTGCCCGGCGGAGAGGGTCATGGTGAGCGCGGGGGAGTTGGCGGCGGGCGCGGCGGCCTGGGCCAGGGCAGGCAGAACCAGGCCCAGCAGCAGCAGGGCCAGGCAGAACAGCGCCGGGGAAAGCCCGGCTGTGCTACGACTTCTTGGGCGGAGCGGAGAGGGAGTCGAACAGGTCGCGGATGGCGTCCTTGTCGATGGCGCCGAGGTTCTTGCCCGCAAGCTCCGCGGCGGCCACAGCGGCGGGCGCCGGGGCGGCCGGCCTTGCGGGCTGGCCGGGCTGGCCGGCGGGGGCCCGCTGGGGGCCGTCCTTGGGCCAGGCGAGCAGATCGGCGAAAATCTTGGGGTCATCGGCTTCCTTGGAGCTGGCCCCGGCGTCCTTGGCGGCGTCGCGGGGCGGGGTCAGATCGGCCAGGGTGGTGATGCTCTCCTCGGTGATGCCCAGGACCAGCACGCGGTCGTGCACGCGGACCACGGCCACCCGCTGGCGAGAACCAACGGAAAGCTGGCCCACCACGTACATGTCCACGCGCTCGCCCGCGGCGCGCGCCGCGCCGGGCAAAAAGCGCTTCATGAGCCAGACCACGGCGAAGACCAGGCCAATGATGGCGGCCAGCGCCACGACCATCTTCACAATGTCAAAAAAGAGCTGATCAGGCAAGCTGCTTCACCCTCTCGATGGGGCTGATGATGTCCGTCAGGCGGATGCCGAACTTCTCGTTGATGACCACGGCCTCGCCGCGCGCTACCAGCTTCCCGTTCACATAGATCTCCATGGGCTCGCCCGCAAGCTTGTTCAGCTCCACCACGCTGCCCTGGCCGAGCTGCAACAGCTCGTTGATCAGAAGCTTGGTGCGGCCAAGCTCGGCGCTCACCTCAAGCGGGATGTCCAGGATGAAGTCCAGGTCGCGCTTGGTGCCGGGATTCTGACGCTGGCTCTTGTGCTCGGCGGTCATGTCCTGGAACTCGGGCTCGTGGGTCTGGGTGCGAAGGAAGCTCTGCTCCTTCTCCTTCTTGACCCCGTCCTCCTCCTGGGTGGCCAGGGCCTTGGCCCACTCGTCGGCCAGGGCGTCGTCGCCCCCGCCGCCAGCGCCGCCCTCGGCCTTGTCGCCGCCCTCGTCGCCGCCCAAGGCGGCGGCCCATTCCTGGGCCAGGGCATCCTGGTCTTTGTCTTCGGCCATGGGTCAGTCTCCCGTTGGTGGTGTCGCCCCGCCCGCAGCATGGCTTGCGAGGCGCTGGACCAGCCAATGCAAAAAGCGTGCTACTGGATCACGATCTCCGTGATGTACACCCGAAGGACCTTCTGCTCGCCCAGGACCAGCGTCAGCCGCTCCACGATTTCCTTCTTGAGCAGGATCTTGCTCTCGATGCTCGCCAGGTCCTCGTAGGTCTTGCTGGACAGGAGCAGCAACAGCGCGTCCTTGACCTTGGGCATCTCCTTGTTCAGCTGGTCCGCCGCAAGCTTGTCCTTCACCTCGATGTCCAGGGCCAGCTTGAGATACCGGCGGCCCTGCGGCTCGGAAAGGTTCACCAGAAGCGGCGGAATGCTCACCAACTCCCCGCCGGAGGCGGCGGCGGCGTCCTTGCCGTCCTTCTTGTCGCCTTCCTTCTTCTCGCCCTCGGCCTTCTGCTCCGTCTTCTGCTCCGTGGCGTTGTCGCCGCCGGCAGCCTTCTTGGCAAAAAAGAACTTGTAGCCGAAGAAGCCGCCCACGCCCAAAAGCGCCAGCAGCACCACAAGTATCACGATCTTGATGATCAGCTTCTTCTTGGAGGGCTTGCCTTCGGCGGCGTCCAGATCCGCGCCTTCCGCCGGGGCCTTCTCCTTTTCCTCTTTCTTCGCCACAAAGCACCCGCCTTGTTGTCATGCCGCCGGGCACAAACCCCGGCACCCAAGCACACACCTGTCGCCCGAGACTTATCGGCATGCTCCGAAAAAAGATATAGCCAATTCCCGCACCAGAGCGCAAGCGCCCAGGGCAGAAGAAGGCGGCGTGCTCGGGGGGCGAGGGGGGGTAATGGGGCAGGCCGAGCTGTCCAGCTTCCTGCCGACTCGGTCAGCAATTCTCAAAACGGGCCAACCGCGCGCGAGGGTTTTCCGGCGTCCGCGCCGGAAAACCCTCGCGCGCATGTTTGCCGGGCCACGCCGGAACGCCGGGCCAGGGCTGCCCACGCCACGCACCGAGCCCTGCGCGGGGTCCGGGGGCGCGGAGCCCCCGGCGGGGGTCCAGGGGGCAGCGCCCCCTGGCGGAGGGGGGCCCGGGG
>CAZCYB010000074.1:0-8018 GCA_964502805.1 uncultured Desulfocurvus sp. | reverse complement strand
GGGGGGGGGGGGGGGGGGGGGGGGGGGGGGGGGGGTGGGGGGGGGGCGCGGGGGGGGGGGGGGGGGGGGGGGGGGCCCCCCCCCCCCCCTACCTGGGTCTGGCGCCGCCAGCGTTGTCAGCGCCGCGGCGGTGGGCTATGGGTGGGGCCATGTCGGAACGTGTGCGCGTATTGCATGTCATCACCGGGCTCAATCTGGGCGGTGCGGAGTCCTGGCTGCTGCGGCTCTTGGGCGCGTTGTCGCGCGGGGCCTGGGCCGGGCGGCTGGAGCACCGGGTGGTGACGCTGCTGCCTGACGGCGTGCTCTCGGGCCCGGTGCGCGCGCTGGGCGTGCCGGTGCAGAGCCTGGGCATGGCGCGCGGCGTGCCGGGTTTGGGCGCGGTGTGGCGGCTGGCGGGGATCATGGGCCAGTGGCGACCGGCGGTGGTCCAGACCTGGCTGTACCATGCGGACCTGCTGGGCTGGGCGTCGCGGGCGCTGCTGACGGGGCCGAAACCGGCGCTTTCGTGGGGCATCCGCTGCGCGTACATGGATTTTTCGCGCTACGGCCTGGGCACGAGGCTGACGGTGCGGGCCTGCGCGGCGTTGTCGGGCCGGGTGTCGGCGGTGGTGGCCAATTCCCGCGCGGGCGCGGAGCATCATGTGCGGGCCCTGGGCTACAGCGCGGCGACCATGCGCGTCATCGAGAACGGGGTGGACGCGGAGCGCTTCCGGCCCGATGCAGCGGCGCGCGAGGCGTTGCGCGCGGAGTGGGGCGCGGGCGCGGACGAGCTGCTGGTGGGCCTGGTGGCGCGGGTGGACCCCATGAAGGGCCACGCGCTGTTCTGCCGCATGGCCCAGCTGCTGCGGGCCCAATCGCTGCGGGCCGGGCACGCCAACATGCGCTTTGTTTTCTGCGGTTTGGGCACCAGGGAGGGCGAGCCGGGCTGGCCGGAACTTCAAGCGTTGCTTGAGGGGCACGAGCTGGCCGGGGCGAGCATCCGGCTGGGGCAGCGGGCGGACGTGGAGCGCGTGCTGGCGGCCCTGGACGTGGCCGTGCTGCCGAGCCTGGGCGAGGGCTTTCCCAACGCCCTGGCCGAGGCCGTGAGCTGCGGGGTTCCCGCAGTGGCGCTGGATGTGGGCGACGCCGGGGCCATCCTGGGCCCGGGCGGCGTGCTGGCGCCCGCCTCGGGGGACCCGGAGGCCCGGGCGCTGGCCCTGGCGGAAGGCGTGGGCAGCCTGGCGGAGGCCGGGCCGGAGGAGCGCGCGCGGCTGGGCGCGCTGGGCCGGGCGCATGTTGCGGAGCGCTACTCCCTGGCGGGCGCGGCGGAGCGCTGGGCTACGCACTTCCTGGCCCTGTCCTACTTGCCGATAACCAAGTAATATTTTGGAATTGCTAGCGTTAGCGCTGTCGATCGCTTGTCGACACTAGTCCGCCGGGCTGAACCGGTAGCCCACCCCGCGCACGGTCTCCACCCAGTCCGCATAGGGCCCCAGCTTGGCCCGCAGCCGCCGCACGTGCGTGTCGATGGTGCGCGAGGTGCCGTCGAAGTCCGTCTCCCACACCGTGTCCAGCAGCCGATCGCGCGAGAGCACGCGGCCCTTGGCCAGCACCAGCTCCTTCAGGATCTTGTGCTCCGTGGCCGTGAGCGACACCGCCGCGCCGTCCACCGTGAGGCCGTGGCCCGCGAAGTCGATGGCCAGGCCCGCCCGCTCGAAGACCTCCGCCCCGGCCCCGGCCTCGTCCGCCGAGGCGCGGCGCAGCACGGCCTTGACCCGCAGCAGAAGCTCGCGCGGGCTGAAGGGCTTGACCACGTAGTCCTCCGCGCCCAGCTCCAGGCCCACGATGCGGTCCACCTCGTCGCCGCGCGCGGTGAGCATGATCACCGGCAGGGACTTCAGGCGCGCGTCGCCCTTGAGCCTGCGGCACACCTCCAGCCCGTCCATGCCGCCGGGCAGCATCACGTCCAGGATCACCAGCGCGGGCTTGATGCGCCCGGCCAGCTCCAGGCCCCGCGCGCCGGTTTCCGCCGTGCGCACCGAGTACCCCGCCGACTCCAGGTTGTACGCCAGAAGCGCCCTGGTTTCGGCGTGATCCTCCACCACGAGCACCGTCTTGCCCTCCACGCGGGACCTCCTGAAAATCGCGCCTAAAGTCCCGGCCCAATGCCGCCGATTGGGTGGGTACTGACACGGATGTCTACCCGCGCCAGCCCGCTTCGGCAAGAGCCGGGGCCCTTTTTCCGCAGGGCGCGAAACCACACAGGGACGGGGCATGTACTACCACGGATTCGACAAGAAGTTCCCCTCCGGCTCCACCCCCTGGACCCCCGGAGACGACCAGCTCGTTGGCCTGCTGTTCACCAAGATCATCAACCGCACCGCGGGCACCGACACCCCGCCCGCAACGCCGGACCTCACCGACGAGATCGCCCAGAACCTGTTCGACCTGCTGCTCTACATCCACAAGGACTGCCACAGCTGCTGAGCCGGGCGGCCCGGCTGGCGGCTGGCGGCGGACGGTTGACAACTGGCGGCTGACCGCATCGGGGGAGGGCGGGGAACGCGTTCCCCGCCCTCCCCCGATTCATTGGCCCTGCACGGCCTTTTCCAAATCCTTCCGGTAGCGGTCGTGCTCGCTCAAGAGGCAGCCGCAGTACTGCTGGCGGTAGATGCCCCACTCCTTGGAGAGCCGGATGCCCTCGCTCCAGCCGGGCCGGAAGTCCGCGTAGTGGAAGGCCACGGGCCGCCCCACGCCGAGCAGGCAGCTGCCCTGGCAGGCGGCGCGCGCGGCGGAGACGATGTCCTCGTGGCGCTGGTACCTGCTGTACAGAAGCGTGGTGGAGAAGCGCGCGAAGCCCAGGGACGCGGCGGCGCGGGAGGCGGCGGAGAGGCGCAGGGCGTAGCACAGCGGGCAGCGTGCGGCCATGTCCCCCATCCGCGCGCCCAGCGTGGCCACCTGCTCCAGCCAGGGCGCGGGGAAGGCCGCGTCCGGGTCGCCCGCGTCGGCGAAGAGCACGGGCACGTCCAGGCGCGCGGCCACGTTCGCCAGGCCCTCGCGGCGGCGCAGGTACTCCGTGGTGGGATGGATGTTCGGGTTGTACCACCACAGGGTGGGGTTCAGGCCCGCATCGCGCAGGGCCAGGACGGGCGTGATGGAGCACGGCCCGCAGCAGGCGTGGAGCAGGAGGTCGGTGTCCGGGCGGGGAGTGGTCATGGGCGGTCCCTCCGGGCGAGGGTGGAAAGGGAGGGGGCGCGCGGCCCCCTCCCAGGATTGGCGCATTGCTAGGGCTGCTTGATGTCCACGATGATCTCGACCTTGGTATCCATCTTGGCGCCCATCTCGGTCAAAAGCTCGCGCTTGTTGTTGAGCATGTAGATGGCCAGCTCCTGCCCCAGGGGCACCTGCAGCGGGTTGGGGCAGCCGGGGCGGCGCAGCAGGCGGTGGATGGTCTTCATGGTCTGCAGGGCCTGCCACTCCAGGTTGCGGCGGATGCCCGTGCCCCCGCAGCAGGGGCAGGGCTCGGTGGACACGGAGATGGCCGAGGAGCCCAGGCGCTGGCGCACCAGCTCCATGAGCCCGAAGGGGGAGATGGTGGACACGTCGGTGCGGGCGCGGTCGTACTTGAGCGCCTGGCGCATGACCTTCTCCACCTCGCGCAGGTGCTTGGGGTCCTTCATCTCGATGAAGTCGATGACGATCTGCCCGCCGATGTCGCGCAGCTTGAGCTGCCGGGCGATCTCGGCGGCGGCCTCCATGTTGGTCTTGTGGGCCATCTTGGCGAAGCTCTGCTCGCCCCCGATCTTGCCGGAGTTGATGTCCACGCTCGTGAGGGCCTCGGTGTGGTCGAACACCAGCCTGCCGCCGCTGGGCAGGGTCACCTCGCGGGAGTAGATCTGCTCCACCTGGCGGGTGAGCCCGAAGCGCTCCCACAGGGTCTTGTCGTGGTCGGCGTGCAGCTTCACCATGTCCGGCCGCTTGGGAAAGGCCAGGGCCACGTACTGCTTGATCTGCTCGAAGGTCTCCGGGTCGTCCACCCAGACCTCGCTGACATCCTGGTTCAGGTAGTCGCGCGCGGCGCGCACGGCCAGGTCCAACTCCTTGTACACCAGGGCCGGGGCCTTCTCGGTCTGGGCCTTCTTCTTGATGTCCGTCCACAGGCGGTGCAGGTACTTGTAGTCGCGCACCAGCTCGGTCTTGGCGCGGCCTATGCCCGCCGTGCGCACGATGAGCCCCACGCCCTCGGGCGGGCTGATCTGGTCGATGCAGCTCTTGAGGCGTTCGCGTTCCTTCTCGTCCTCTATCTTGCGGCTGACGCCCTGCTGGTCGCGCCCCAGGGTGTACACGAAGTAGCGGCCCGGCAGGGAGAGGTAGCTGGAGACGAAGGCGCCCTTCTTGCCCGTGGGCTCCTTCACCACCTGGATGAGCACCTCCTGCCCGGGCTTGAGCACCTTCTGGATGAGCGGGAAGCGCGCGCCCTTCTTGAGCGGGTAGGAGCCCTGGTAGTATTCCGGGTGCACCTCGTCGATCTGCAAGAATCCGTTGCGCTCGGCCCCGTAGTTGATGAAGGCGGCCTGCAGCGCGGCGTCGATGTTGTGGATGTAGCCCTTGTAGATGTTGCCCTTGGTCTTGGCCTGGTGCAGCATCTCCACGTAGTATTCCTGCACCGCGCCCTCTTCGGTCAGCACCACTTCCACCAGCTCGCCGGGCAGCACGCCGATGAACATCTTCTGCTTGCCCTTCTTGCCGCTGGTCTCCACGATCTCGGCATCGGCGCGGCTGGTGTGCTGCGCCTTGTCCGGGGCCTTGTCGGCCTGCTTCTCGGGGGCGTCGTGGTGCTGGGGGGCCTTGGCCTCGGGCCTGGGCTCCCGCTTCTCTTCCGGCCTTCCTTCGGATCGGGCTTCGGACCGGGCTTCGGGCCGGGCCTCGGGCTTCGGCTCGGGCCGGTGCTCGGCCCGGTGCTCGGGGCGAGGCTGCTCGGGCCTGCGTTCCTTCTGGTTGGGCTGCTGGGCCTGCTGGCGGCCCTGGCGGGGCTGGCGCTGGCCGCCCTCGCGCGGGGCCTGGTTGCCCGCCTGATTGCCGGGCTGGCGGCCCTGCTTCTGGCCCTTCCTGGGCGCGGGCGCGGTCTGGCCAAGCGCGGCGGCCACGCTGGGCACGATGCCCGCGTCGGCCAGGGCGTTGGCCTTGGCCAGGGCGGCGCGGTCCGCGGCCTCCAGCTCCTCTTCGCTCAATTCGCGCAGCGGATCGAGGATGGCGGGCTGCTCCAGCGAGGGCAGGCCGGGCTGGCGGTCGCCACGGGGGCGGCGGTCGCCGCGCGCCGGGCGCGCGCCCCGGGCGCCGCGATCCTGGCGGTCGGAAAGGTGTTCGGCGCGGTTGCCGGGCTGGGGCCGATCTTCCCGATCCGGGCGGCCATCGCGCTCGGGGCGGCGGCGGTCGCGCCTGTCGTCACGCTGGCCGTCGCGCCGGGCGGCCTGCCGGGGCTGCTGCTGGCGCTGGCCGGCGGGCTGGGCGTCGGCCTGATTACTGGGCTGATTACTGGGCTGATTGCCGGGCTGGGCCTGGGCCTCGCCGGGCTTCTTGCGCCTGCGCCCGCGCCCGCGCGAGCCGCGGGAGCGCTTGCGCCTGGAGCCGCCCTCGCCCTGCTGATTGTCCTGGGAGCCGCCCTGCCCGTCCGCCGGGCCGGAGCGCGAACCTGTGTCCTGCGCGCCCCCGCCAGATCCCTGGCCGGGCGCGTCGTCAAAATCCTGCGTCATGGAAAAGACCTCGCACAAGCGAAATATGGAAAACTGCTCGCGCCAGCGGACACGCTGTCCTGCGGGCTGCGGAGAACCGGGGGATCACCCCCGGCGGCGCGCTGCGCCAAGCGTTACGGCCTGGGCGCGCGGGCCTGAAAAAATGTTGCCTGGCCGTCCTGGCGGCGCTCAATCGCGCCTCCGGCCACAAGCTGGTCCAAAACCGTATGCACGGACTGTTCCGGGATGAGCAGCGCCTGGGCAAGCTGCCCGGCCGTCTGCGGCCTGCGCGCCAGGCTGGCCAGTATGGCCGCCCGGACCTGCGCTGGTTCCGGCAGTGTCCCCCTTGCGGAACCTTGCCCCTTTTCCGCGCCGCGCGCAAGTGCCTTCCCCGCCTGGGCATCGGCGGCCATCCCCAGGGGCTCCAGCCGGGCGCGCCACAGCTGCAGCGTGGCCGCGTCCACGGCCCGGGCGTCCGGCTCCGTGCCCGGGCGCGAAAGCGTCACCACGTCCACCCTGTCCGGCCCCAGCTCGCGGCAAAACCCCGTGAGCCGGGCCAGGTTCTCCGCCGAATCGTTGACGCCCGCCACGAGCAGGATCTCCAGCCACAGCCGCCCGGCGAAGTGCCCCCGGAACTCCAGGAGGCCCCGGGCCACAGCCGCCGGGTCCACGCCCCTGTGCGGGCGGTTCACCCGGCCGAACTCGCCGGGCTCCAGGCTGTCCAGGCTGGGCAGCACGATGTCCGCCTCGGCCAGCTCGCGGCGCACCTGGGGGTCGGTCATGAGGCTGGCGTTGGTCAGCACCGCCACGGGCACCCCCGGCCCCTGCCCTGCCGAAAAAATCCCGCGAATCCCGTCAATGATCTCCGGCAACTCCGAATTCAGCGTGGGCTCGCCCAGGCCGCCCAGGGTCACCACGTCCGGCAGGGGCTCGCCGCGCGCCACCCGCCGGGCCTCCCAGGCGGCCAGCTCGGCCAGGAGCTCGCGGGCCGGAACGTACGGCTTGCGCGTGAGCGTCAGGGTCTCAAGCGGGCCGGACTCGCAGTACACGCAGTTCATGCTGCACACGCGCCGCCCCAACAGGTCCAGCCCCAGGCTGCGACCCAGCCGCCCGCTCATGACGGGTCCGAAAACGTACCTGAACTCCCCGGCCTGCTCCAATGGCTCCTCCCATGAACCCCGTGAAACGGCGCGCGCGGCGAACTTGACGCAGGCGCGCTCTCCCGGTACGCCCTGGGGCATTCCCACACCAGCCCCATACATCCCAGGAGACACCGGATGCCCGAAAGCACCGACAGCGAAATTGTTCAGCAGCCCGCTCCCCAGGCCGGGCCCCAGGCCGCTCCCCGTATCGAGGACGGTCAGCTCGTGCTGGTCATCAGCCCCAAGGGCAAGCGCTACATGCACGCCCTGGACTCCGCCAAGGAGATCCACACCCACGACGGGCGCATCCTCATGAGCGACATCGCCCAGGCCGGATACGGCGGCATCGCGCGGTCGCACCTGGGCTTCCCCTACCGCATCCTCAAGCCCACGGTGTACGAACTCATCAAGGGCGTCAAGCGGCAGACCCAGATCATGTACCCCAAGGAGATCGGCTACGTGCTGCTCAAGCTGGGCATCCAGCCCGGCTGCCGCGTCATCGAGACCGGCACCGGCTCCGCCGGGCTGACCCTGGCCCTGGCCACCTACGTGGGCGATACCGGCAAGGTCTACACCTACGAGCGCCGCGAGGAATTCTACAAGAACGCCGCCAAGAACCTCGCCCGCGTGGGGCTCTCCCACCGCGTGGAACAGCACCTGGCCGACATCGAGGAGACCGGCTTCCAGCAGACCGGGGCCGACGCCCTGTTCCTCGATGTCCGCGTGCCCCAGGACGTGCTGCACCACATCCAGCCCGCCGTGCGCCCCGGCGCCATGTGCGGCTTCCTCCTGCCCACCTGCAACCAGGTCAGCGACCTGCTGCGCGGCCTGGACCAGGGGCCGTTCACCGAAATCGAGGTGCTCGAGATCCTGGTGCGCCGCTACAAGACCGTGGCCGACCGCCTGCGCCCGGAAGACCGCATGGTGGCGCACACCGGCTTCCTGGTCTTCGCCCGCTGCATGGACAAGCCCGAACCCTTCGAACGGCCCGTGCCCACCGAAATCGCCGAGGCCGACCCCAGCACCGGCAGCGAAACCGACGAGGGCATGGAAGGCGAAGAGTCCGTGGAATAGGCGGGGTGAATCGGGGGAGGGCGGGGGAACTTTTTTCCAAAAAGATTCCCCCGCCCTCCCCCGAACCCCATCCCACCCCCTCAAAAATTCG
>CAZCYB010000073.1:0-8684 GCA_964502805.1 uncultured Desulfocurvus sp. | reverse complement strand
GGGCACAACCTTCGTGGTGCGCCTGCCGCTGACACAGGCGGAGGAGTAGACCGCGTGAAACGAACCATTCTTTTCGTGGACGACGAGCCCAACATCCTTCAGGGGCTTAAGCGCCTGCTGCGGCCCATGCGCGAGAAGTGGGACACCCACTTCGCCGCCAGCGGCAAGGAGGGCCTGGAGCTCATGGACACGGTGTCCTTCGACGCCGTTGTCTCGGACATGCGCATGCCCGGCATGGACGGCCCGGAATTCCTGCGGCAGGTGATGCAGCGCCACCCGGACGTGGTGCGCTTCGCCCTGTCCGGGTTCTCCGACCACGAGATGGTGGGCCGTTCCATAGCGCCCACCCACCAGTACCTCACCAAGCCCTGCGAGGCCGAGGTGCTCATCGCCGCCCTGGAGCAGGCCATCAGCGCCCGCGACCTGGTGACCAACCAGGTCATCCTGAAGAAGATCGCGCGCATCGAGCACCTGCCCGTGCTGCCGGAGGCCTACCGCCGCATCTCCGAGGAACTGGCCAAGGGCGACCCCTCGCCCAAGGCCGTGGGCGACATCGTGGCCCGCGACGTGGGCCTGTCGGCCAACATCCTCAAGCTGGTGAACTCCGCCTACTTCGGCCTGGCGCGCAACCTCACCGACCCGCACCAGGCCGTCATCGTGCTGGGCGTGGACCTCATCCGCTCGCTCATCCTCTCCCTGCACGTGTTCCAGTCCTTCGGCCAGGGAGAGGTCCACTCCTTCTCCCTGCCGCTTCTGTGGAACCACTGCCTGCGCACCTCCGCCCTGGCCAGGGCCATAGCCGGTGCGGAGGGGCTGAAGAAGAACATGGTGGACATGGCCTGCACCGCCGCCCTCCTGCACGACCTGGGCAAGCTCCTGCTGGACATCCGCTGCACCGACGAGTGCCAGCAGGTCTACCAGATCGTGCGCGCCCAGAACCGCCGCGTGGCCGACGTGGAGGCAGAGCTGCTGGGCGTGACCCACGCCCAGGTGGGGGCCTACCTGCTGGGCCTGTGGGGCCTGCCCGGCCCGGTGGTGGACGCCGTGGCCAGCCACCACACCCCCCAGTCCGCCCCCGGCCCGGACACCCTGTCCAACGTGCTCTACTTCGCCAACCTGCTGGAGCACGAGACCTTCGTCTTCAACGATCACTACGCCAGGCCAGTGCCCCATCCGGAGCGGCTGGAGGCCATCGGCGGCGAGACCAAGCTGGAGGCCTGGCGCGGCGTGGTAGCCGCAATGGACCTTGACCGGGAGGAAGCATGAACAGGAAAGTGCTCTTGGTGGACGACGACGCAAACCTGCTGGAAAGCTTCCGCAGGCAACTGCGCAAGAAGGTGGAGCTGGTCACCGCCGAGGGGCCCAAGGCCGGCATCGAGGCCGCGGCCAAGCAGGGCCCCTTCGCCGTGGTGGTGAGCGACTACAACATGCCCGTGATGAACGGGGTGGACATGCTCCGGGTCATCCGCCACGGCAGCCCGGACACCGTGCGCGTGCTCTTGACCGGCCACGCCGACCTGGAGATCGCCATCCACGCGGTGAACGAGAGCGGCATCTTCCGCCTGCTCACCAAGCCCTGCCCGGCGGAGACCATCGAGAAGACCCTGGACGACGCCCTGCGCCACCACGACCTCATCACCGCCGAGAAGGAACTGCTGGAGGAGACCCTGCGGGGCAGCGTATCCGTGCTCTGCGACCTCATGTCCCTGGTGAAGCCGGAGGTATACGGCCGGGTGTCGCGCATCCTGCCGTTTCTGCGCGGGCTCTCCCGCCTGCTCAAGGACCCCCGCCCCTGGGAGACCGAGACCGCGGGCATGCTCTCCATGCTGGGCTTCGTCACCCTGCCCGACGCGCTCATAAGCAAGGTGGAGAAGGGCAAGCCGCTCTCCGAGTCCGAGCAGGCCCAGTTCCTGAGCCATCCGGCCTTCGGCGCCAGGCTGGTCAGCAAAATCCCGCGCATGGACGCCGTGGCCGAGATCATCGCCTACCAGGAGAAGCACTACGAGGGCGGGGGCACGCCCAAGGAGGGCCTTTCCGGCCCCACCATCCCCCTGGGCGCGCGCATCCTCAAGGCGGTGGTGGACCTGGACATCCTCATGGCCAACGGCATGACCAAGAGCGAGGCCCTGACCAAGCTGGACCGCCGCAGGGGCGTGTACGACCCCGCCGTGGTCGCCGCCCTGGCCGAGGTCATCCGCGAGCAGGCCCGCTACACCCTGCGCAAGGTGCACCTCATCGGCCTGGTGCCGGGCATGATCCTGGCCGAACACCTCTACGGCCAGCGCGGGGGCGAAACCGTGCTGCTCATGGCCAAGGGCCGCGAGCTCAACGCCACGGTCATAGAGTTCCTGCTGGACAACGCCAGGCGCATCAAGATCAACCAGCCCGTGGCCGTCATCGAGCCCGTGGCCAACCCGGCGGGGACCCCATGAGCGCCCCCGGTGAAACCGAAACCACCGCCGAACCCGGCGGACAGGCCGCCGCCAGCTGGGACCACCCCCGGGTGCTCCTGGTGGACGACGATGCGAACCTGCTGGAGGCCCTGCGACGGGCCCTGCGCAAGTCCTACGACATCACCACCGCCACCAGCGGCGAGCAGGCCATGGAGCTGCTGTCCAGCCGGGGGCCCTTCTCCATCATCGTCTCCGACCTCAAGATGCCCGGCATGGACGGCATCACGCTCCTGGCCCACGTGGCGCGCAAAAACCCGGACACCGTGCGCATCCTGCTCACCGGCCACGGCGACTACCAGGCCGCCGTGGAGGCCGTGAACCAGAGCTACGTGTACCGCTTCCTGGACAAGCCCTGCCCCCCGGAAACCCTGGGCGCGGCCCTGGAAGACGCCGCCCGCCACGGCCACATGCAGGCCCTGCAGCGAGAACTCTACTCCCTCAAGCGCTTCAAGAAGCTGCTGGACGGCATCGTGCTGGGCTTCTCCGCCCTGGTGGAGGCCCGCGACCCCTACCTGGCCGGGCACCAGGCCCGCGTCACCGCCCTTTCCTGCGCCATGGCCGAGGCCATGGGCCTGAACAAGAACGCCCTGGATATCCTGCGCATCGCCGCGCAGCTGCACGACATCGGCAAGGTCTACGTGCCCGCCGACTTTCTCAACCGGCCCGGCGCCCTGCGCGAGGAGGAGTTCTCGGTCATCAAGATGCACCCCGAGGTGGGCTACGACATCCTCAAGAACCTGGGGGAGGACTGGCCCGTGGCCGGGATCATCCGCCAGCACCACGAGCGCCTGGACGGCTCCGGCTACCCCCACGGCCTCAAGGGCGCGGCCATCAGCACCGAGGCCGCCATCCTGGCCGTGGCCGACGTGGTGGACGCCATGAGCTCGCACCGGCCCTACCGGCCCAGCCTGGGCATCCCCGCCGCGCTCAAGGAAATCGAGCTGGGCCGGGGCGTCCTCTACCACCCCGACGCCGCCGACGCCTGCCTGAAGCTGTTCGCCGAGGGCTTCGCCTTCCCCACCACCCCCGGCGCACCCCGGACGGGGCACCTGTAGAGGGAGAGGAAAGGAATCGGGGGCGGGGCGAAACTTTTTCCAAAAAGTTTCGCCCCGCCCCCGCTCTCGCCTGTTCTCACATCTTACTTGCTCTTCACGTACCAGCCGCTGGACTTGGCCAGCAGGTCCTGGATGCGTCCCACCAGGGCGTGCGGGTCGGAGAGGTAGCCTTCCAGCAGCAGGGCGCTCTCGAAGAGCTGCCGCGCGGCCTGTTCCACGAAGGGGTCCGCCGGGTCGGCCTGGTTCAGGCTGGCCAGGTTGCGGACGAGCTCATGCCTGGGGTTGAGCTCCAGGATCTTCTTGGGGATGGACTGATCGTGGTGCATGGCGCGCATGATCTTGTCCATGCTCGAGGTGGTGTGCCCGTCGGGGTTCACCAGGCAGCAGGGGCTGCCCGTGAGCCGGGCCGAGGCGCGCACCTCGGTGACGGCGTCGCCCAGGACTTCCTTGACGCGGGCGAAGAGCGCGGCGAGCGCGTCCTGCTCCGGGGCCGGGGCCTCGGCCTCGGGCGCGGCCTCCACGTCGGGCCAGGCGGCCAGGTCCTCGGGCTTGGCCAGCTCGGCCGGGGTCAGGTCGAAGTCCTCGTGGGTGCGCAGGGCGTCCATGACGAACTCGTCGATGGGCTCGAAGAGGTAGAGCACCTCCACGCCCTTCTTGCGGAAGATCTCCAGGTGCGGGTTGAGGCGCAGGGCCTCGCGGCTGGGGCCGAAGGCGTAGTACACCTTCTTCTGGTCCGGCTTGGCCCGGCTGATGTACTCGTCCAGGCTCACCAGCTCCTCGGCGCCCTCGCAGGCGCTGGAGTTGAAGCGCAGGAGCCCGGCGAACTTGTCGCGGTTGGCGAAGTCCATGTACCCGGCCTTGAACACGCGGGCGTGCTCGCGCCAGAACTTGGCGTAGGCCTCCTTGTCCTGGGCCATCTTCTCCAGGTGGGAGAGCACCTGCTTGGCCAGGGTGGAGCTGATCTTGCGGATGAGCAGGTTGTCCTGCAGGGTCTCGCGGCTGATGTTCAGCGGCAGGTCCTCGGTATCCACCACGCCGCGCACGAACATGAGGTGCTGGGGGATGAGGTCCTTGTTCTGGCGCTGGATGAGCACCCGGCGCACGTAGAGGTCCAGGCCCCAGTCCTCGCGGTCGAAGCCCATGAAGTCCTTGGTCTTCTGCGGGATGAAGCACAGGGCGTTGAACTGCACGGGTGCGTCCACGCTGGTGTGCAGGGTGTCCAGGGGCTCGTCCGTGTCGTAGGTGAGGAAGGAGTAGAACTCGTTGTACTGCTCCTTGGTGATCTGGAACTTGGGCTCGCGCCACAGGGCGGGCACGGTGTTGGCCCGCTCCCCGTTCACCAGGATGGGGAAGCCGATGAAGTTGGAGTGCTTGCGGATGATCTGGCGCAGGGTCTCGGGGGCGGTGAACTGGTCGGCCAGGTCGGGCTTCAGGTGCGCCTCGATGCGCGTGCCCCGGGCCATGGCCTCGGCCTCCTCGCCGGTGATCTCGCGGATGGTATAGCTGCCCTGGCCGTCGCTGGTCCACTCCACCGGGGCGGCGCCGGGCTGCGCGCTCTTGGTCAGGATGCGCACCTTGTCCGCCACCATGTACACCGAATAGAAGCCCACGCCGAAGCGGCCGATGATGGAATCGGCGCTCTGGCCGCCGCTCTCCTTGAGCGCCTTGAGGAAGTGGGCGCTGCCGGAGTGGGCGATGGTGCCGATGTTGGCGATGAGCTCGTCTTTGGTCATGCCGATGCCGTTGTCGGCCACGGTGATGGTTTTGGCCTCCTTGTCCGCGTCGATGTGGATGTCCAGCGGGGCCTCGTCCTCGCCCTCGTCCCCTCCGCCGTTGCTTTTGCTGGCGGCGGTGAGGCGCTGCTTGTCCAGGGCGTCGCTGGCGTTGCTCACCAGCTCGCGCAGGAAGATCTCGCGCTCGGTGTACAGGGAGTGGACGAGGATATCCAGAAGTTGCTTGATTTCGGCCTTGAACTCGTAGGCTTGGGTGGTCTGCTCGCTCACGTGTGCCTCCAGGGATCATATGGTGCCCAGACCGCACAAGACCCCGCTTGCGCGGGGCCTTGGCTGGGCTGGGAGGTGTCGGGCCTGCGTCGGAAGCGGGGGAGGAAAGACCCCGCAGGGCCGCGCCCTGCGGCGGGGCCCATGAGAAATTAGGTAGACATGCTTTTTATCTTGTCAAGAAGGTACTTTTCCATCTCGCGGCGGTCCTTGCGCAGGCGGATGAGCTCGGCCTCCAGCACGGAGAGCTTCTCCTTGAGCTGGGCGTTCTCCTCGGCCATGCGCGCCACCTCGCCGGCGTGGTCATCCAGGCGGCCGCAGGTATCGGCCACGGCGCACTTGATGGCCTCCAGCTCCTCCGCGCCCAGGGGCGGCAGCGCGGCCAGGGTCTGGCCCTCCACAGCTCCCGGCGCTCCAGCCGTTCCGGGGGCGGCCATGCCGCCCAGGTGCAGGCGCAGGCCCTCGCCGATGCTCCGGGCGATCTCCGCGCCCATCTCCTTGGCGATGGCCGCAGCCATGCGCACCGCCGTCTCGGCGGCATTGGGGTCGACCGGGGCGCGAGAACCGGCCCCGCCAGCATGTCCGGCCCGCCCGGCGGCCTCGTCGTTGTGATGATCGAAGCTGGCCGTGAGCGGGAAGCTCTTGGCCAGGGCCTCCATGACATCCTGGGCCGAGTGGCCGGTGGAGAACATCTCCGCGATGACGCGGAAGACCTCCACGGCGCCCTGGCGGAAGCGCTTCTGCCTGCCCGTGCCCGCGCTGGGCAGGTGCTGGGCGAAGCGGTTCTTCCAGTAGTGCACGGTGGACTCGGGCACAGAGAGCCTGCGGGCGATCTCGGCCACGGAGAGCAAGCGTTCGTCCGACGCCACGAAAGGCCTCCTGGGCTGCGAATGGATGTTGGATTCGGGGCTTTTTGTATGGTAGCGTAAATCTCCCCCCCTCACAAGACCGGGCCCCTCCGGCGCGCGCAACTCATTTTCCGGCACATTTTCCCGTTGCGCCCCGTTGACAACTTCTTTGCAAATGGAATATTTCTGGCTTGCGTTTTTTCGGATACGAAAATTCAACGCGAGGAAATACCCGGATGAAGAAAATTCTCGACGCCGCCGACCGCCGCATCCTGGCCGAGCTGGCCCAGGACGGCCAGACCGGGGCCGGGGAGCTGGCCGAGCGCCTGGGCGTCACCGCGCCCACCATCCGCACCCGCGTGCGCGGCATGGTGGCCCAGGGGCTCATGCGCATCGCCGGGCTGGTGGACCCCTTTGCCGTGAAGGGGCTCTCCGTGGCCCTGGTGGGCATCAAGCTGCAGAGCCAGATGCAGCTGGACCAGAAGCTGGAGGAGATCGCCGCGCTGCCCGACGTGAACTGGGCCGCCGTGGTCACGGGCCGCTACGACATCCTGGTGGAGCTCATCACCAGCGAGGACATCTCCGGGCTGTACGACTTTCTCGACAAGACGCTGTCCAGCGTGGGCGGCGTGGCCTCCAGCGAATCGTTCGTCGTCATGAAGGCCAGGCGCAAGTGGATACCCCTGCCCCGGGGCGCGCGCACCTGGTTTGCGGAATAATCACAACCCCTGAAGCGAGGACAAAGCCATGATCATCGGTATCCCCAAAGAGATCAAGACCCTGGAGAATCGCGTGTCCATGACCCCCGGCGGCGTGGAGACCCTCATCCGCCGTGGCCACACCGTGCTGGTGGAGAAGGGCGCCGGCGTGGGCAGCGGCCTGGCCGACGCCGAGTACGAGGCCGCGGGCGCCAAGCTCGTCAGCGCCGCCGAGGCCTGGGGCGCGCAGATGGTCATCAAGGTCAAGGAGCCCATGGCTCCGGAGTATCAGTACCTGCGCAGCGACCTTTTGCTGTTCACCTACCTGCACCTGGCGGCGGACGAGGCCCAGACCAAGGCCCTGCTGGCCGCCGGGACCACCGGCGTGGCCTACGAGACCGTGCAGCTGCCCGACCGCAGCCTGCCGCTTTTGACCCCCATGAGCGAGGTTGCCGGGCGCATGGCCACCCAGGTGGGCGCGCACTACCTGGAGAAGCCCCAGGGCGGGCGCGGCATGCTGCTGGGCGGCGTGCCGGGCGTGGCCCCGGCCAATGTCGTCATCATCGGCGGCGGCGTGGTGGGCACCAATGCGGCCAAGATGGCCGTGGGCCTGGGCGCGCGCGTCACCATCTTCGACCTCTCCCACGCCCGCCTGCAGTACCTGGACGACATCTTCGGCAGCCGCGTGGTGACCATGACCAGCACCGAGCCCAACCTGCGCGCCTTCGTGAAGGACGCGGACCTGGTCATCGGCGCGGTGCTGGTGCCCGGCGCCAAGGCCCCCAAGCTGGTCACCCGCGACATGATCGGCACCATGCGCGAGGGCTCGGTCATCGTGGACGTGGCCGTGGACCAGGGCGGCTGCGTGGAGACCATCCACGCCACCACCCACGACAAGCCGACCTACGTGGTGGACGGCGTGGTGCACTACGGCGTGGCCAACATGCCCGGCGCCGTGCCCCGCACCAGCACCTTCGCCCTGGTGAACCAGACCCTGCCCTACGCCATCAAGCTGGCGGCCAAGGGCTTCGACGCCCTGCGCGAGGACGCCTCCCTGGCCCTGGGCCTGAACACCCACAAGGGCCAGCTGACCTGCCCGGCGGTGGGCGAGGCCCTGGGCATCCCGGCCATCACCCCGCAGCAGGCCATCGCCTAAGCTTCCGGCGCACGCCCCCCAATGACAAAGCCCCCGGCGCAGAGATGTGCCGGGGGCTTTTATGTTTACAAATATAGCT
This sequence comes from uncultured Desulfocurvus sp., assembly GCA_964502805.1. GTDB lineage: Bacteria > Desulfobacterota > Desulfovibrionia > Desulfovibrionales > Desulfovibrionaceae > Humidesulfovibrio. The sequence goes on along the minus strand of CAZCYB010000073.1, from coordinate 395 downwards.
GATGCCGTGTACGCGATGCTAAAATGTAAACCAATTTAGCTAGTCATGACCGAAATCAACGGGAATACTTATGGCTACAGCAGTACGCAAAATCATTGATAGTAATATGCTCACCTCGCCAGACTTAAATCTGTACCTCAAATCTTCTGCGAGCAACTTTGCACTCATATGCGAGTATGCTGCCATGGAGGCTTACAGATGCGATAACATAACTGGCATCTTCAATTCTATGAAAATCCTCACGAGGTTCCCCAGCCAGATTATCGTTTTAAAAAATACGATCAATATTTGCGGATTAAACGGAAAACTCAAGGGCTTGCAAAATCGGCTAATCAGCCAAAGGGTCACGTCCGTCAAGGTGGTGTAAATTCCGTTGGCCATGAAGGTGGAAATCC
>CAZCYB010000072.1:0-9656 GCA_964502805.1 uncultured Desulfocurvus sp. | reverse complement strand
ATCCCTCTCCCCCTGGCCAACCTCAGAATTTACACCACGTCCGTGGACTCTAACGCCATACAGGCTTTTGCCATGCCATGCAAAGGTGTCCAAGGTATACATTTTCTTCGCGCCGCTAGACATCTTGCGGGGATTGAGCCATGTACGTAGTCGTTTCGTTATCGAATCACACAGGAGCCTCGCCATGCCGGAAGCGCTTGACCTTGAACTCATCCACGACCCCACGGTCAACTATGCCCTCCAGCAGAATGACGTCCCGGTCATCAAGCAGCTTCGCCTGGCCAATTCCGGCGGTGAGTGCCTGAAGGATGTGCTGGTCCGCGTTGAGGTCGAGCCTGACTTCGCAAGCACGTGGGAGGGGCGCGTCACCAGCCTGGAGCCGGGTGCCTCGTATGCCTTCGGCCATGTGCCCTTGCAGCTTTCGCCCAAGTTCCTGGCGGAACTCACCGAGCGCGTGGCCGGGACCATCACTGTGTCTGTCAGCGCCTCCGGCCAGGAGCTGAAGCAAGAAACGGCGCGCATCGACGTGCTGGCCTACGACGAGTGGAGCGGCCTGCGCTCCCTGCCCGAGGTGCTGGCGGCCTTCGTCACCCCGAATCACCCGGTGGTGGAGGGCATCCTGGCCGCCGCCGCAGGCATTCTTTCCGGCTGGGAGCGCGGCGCCTCGCTCTGCGCCTACCAGACGAAAAAGAAGCAGGACGCGCTCCGGCAGGGCGCAGCCATCTACGAGGCCATCCGCCGCCGTGGACTCAAATACATATCGCCGCCGGCCAGCTTCGAGCAGGCCGGGCAGAAGGTGCGCCTGGCCGAGCGCATCTTGGAGAACGGCCTGGGCACCTGCCTGGACCTGGCTCTGTTCCTGGCCTCCTGTTTCGAACAGGCCGGGCTCCATCCCCTCGTGGTCTTCACCAAGGGGCACGCCTTCGCCGGGTTCTGGCTGGTGGAGGAGACCTTCCCCGATGTGGTGGGTGATGACGTGCTGCGACTCCGCAAACGCGCCGAGCTGGCGGAAATCTGCCTTGTGGAGGCAACAACGCTCACTTCCGCGCCGCCCAACGACTTCAATCTCGCTGTGCAGTTGGGCAAGGCCAAACTTGAGAGCGAGCAGGACTTCGTCTGCGTGGTGGACGTGGCAAGGTGCCGCAAGGCCGCCATCCGCCCTCTGCCCCTGCGGGGAACGCTTGGCGGGGCGGAGCGCCCAAGTTCCGGGCAGGCGGCAGACGGGGCGGCTTTGCCCCCGGACCTCTCGTTGGTGGAAGGGGCGGTGCGGCCCGACGCTCAGCCTGAGGAGCAGCCCGAGACCCCGGCCACGCGTCTGGACCGCTGGAAGCGCAAGCTGCTCGACCTTTCCCTGCGCAACAAACTGCTGAACTTCAAGTTCACCAACAAGGCCGTGCAAATCCTCTGCCCGGACATCTCCAGCCTTGAGGACGCGCTGGCCGATGGCGACAAGTTCGAGGTCTTGGCCAACCCGAGCGAGTTCGCCGAGGACGACCCGCGCAGCGCCGAGGTGTTCCGCCGCAGGACGGGCGACGATGCCCGCAAGGTGGTGCTTCAGGAGGAGTTCAAGGCCAGGCGCCTACGCGCCGAGGCCGGACGCGACAGGCTGTCGCGCCAGATGCTGGAGATTTACCGGGAAGCCACCCTGCAAATGGAGGAAGGCGGGGCCAGCACCCTGTACCTCGCCCTGGGCTTTCTGGCCTGGTACGAGACGCCGGCCAGCCAGAAGCGCCTGCTCGCGCCGCTCATCCTCGTGCCCGTGGAGGTCTCGCGTGGTTCGGCCCTGGAGGGCTTCCGCCTGCGCAAACGCGACGACGAGGCGCGCATCAACACCACCCTGTTGGAGCTTCTGTCCAAGGATTTCCAGCTTTCCCTGCCCAGCATGGACCCCGTGCCCCAGGACGACCACGGCGTTGACATGCCGTTCATCCTGGGCACCTTTCGCGAGGCGGTGAAGAAGATCGACCGCTGGGAGATTGTGGAGAACGCCTGCCTGGGCTTCTTCTCCTTCGCCAAGTTCCTCATGTGGCGGGACCTTGAGGAGCGCACCGAGGAACTGCTCAAAAATCCCATCGTGTCCCACCTGGTCAACACGCCGGACCTGCCCTTCCCGGACTCCGGGGGCTTCCCCGACGCCGATCGGCTGGACCATTCCCACTCGCCCACGGAAACCTTCTGCCCGGTGCTGACCGACTCCTCGCAGCTTGCGGCCGTATACGCCGCTGCGGAAGGCAAAAGCTACGTGCTGCATGGTCCCCCGGGCACGGGCAAGTCGCAGACCATCACCAACCTCATTGCCCACTGCCTGGCCTGCGGGAAATCCGTGCTCTTCGTCTCGGAGAAGATGGCCGCGCTCACTGTGGTACGCGACCGTCTGGCCCAGTGCGGGCTGGGGCAATTCTGCCTGGAACTACACTCGAACAAGAGCAACAAGCAGGAGGTCATCAAGCAGCTCGGCCAGTCCCTCACCGGGCCGTCCACCTTTGATTCCGAGCACTGGCGGCGCGAAGCCGAGCGTCTGGCCGCCCGGCGCGCGGAGCTGAACGAGTACGTTCAGGCCCTGCACAAGGTCCAGGGCTCCGGCGAAACCGCCTTCCAGGGCCTGTCCAAGCTCATCGGACTCACGGACGTGCTGCATGTGGCCCTGTCCTGGCCCTCGCCGGAGGCCATCGACCAGCCCCTTCTTGAGCGCCTGAATCAGGCATCCCGGCAATTGGCCCTCACCGCAGGGGCCATCGGGACTCCCGCCGGGCATCCCTGGGAGGGCGTCGCCTGCGAAGATTGGAGCCCGGTGGTGCAGCGGGAGGTCCAAGAAGCCCTGGAGAATGTTCCCGAGGTTGCGGGAGAGCTTGAGCGTTCGGCGAATGCGCTGCTGCCGCTGCTCGGCATCGGGCAGCTCCAGCCCGCCCGCCTTGACGAATACGAAGAGCTGGGCCAGAGCCTGACGGCGCAGCCGCGTCCGCCAGCGCCCTTGCTTGAGGCCGCCGATTGGCCCACGATGCGCACGGAGATCGACGAGTTGGTGCGCAAGAGCCGCCGCCGCAAGGCTTTGTGGGGGTTCCTCAGCGAGGGGTTCACGCCGGAACTCATTGAACTGGACCTGGACGCCCTGGACGCCCTGCAACTGGCCGCCAAGTCTAGCTGGGGCTTGGGGCGCTGGTTCAAGAACAGGGCCATCGCCAAAATACTACGTCCCGTGACCAAAAACGGACAAGCGCCAGCCCCGAATCGCTTTGAGCCCACCCTTGCCCGGGCCCGCGAACTGCGCGAGTTGGAAAGCCAGTGGAAGGCCGTGTCCGATGCCGGCGCCCGCCTCCTTGGCTCTGCCTGGGCCGAGGGCCAGATCACGGACGCGGAGCTGGAGGTTCTCGCGACGCGGGCGACAGCACTTCGGGCCAAGGCCGTCAAGGCCGCCAACCTGTCCGGGCGCGGCGTCGCAGACATCCAGCGCATCTGGGCCGCCACGCTGTGGAACGACCACGACCGCCTCTGCGTTGGCGTCGAAGCTTACTCTGCCGCCCGCAAGGGCTTCCGCCAGGCCGTGGAGCGTCTGGACGGACTGCTGGGCTTCGGCAAAGGCGTCTCCCCCGCCGCCGCCTCGGGCGAGGCGTTGCCCCTGGAGCGCATCGTCAGCCGGGCCGCATTGCTGACCGAGCACCTGGGCAAGTTCCGCCTCTGGTGTCAGTGGCGCAAAGCCCGCCACGAGGCCCTGGGCATCGGCCTGAAGCCACTGGTGCTGGCCTTGGAGCAGGGGCGCATCACGCCCGAACAGGCCGAGCCCGTGTTCCAGCGCGGCTACTACCAGTGGTGGGTGGAAAGCGTCGTCCACGCCGAGCCAGTGCTGCGCAATTTCTTCAGCGCCGGCTTCGAGGACAAGATCCGGCAGTTCCGCGACACGGACGAGCGCTACACCAAGCTCACGCAGGCCGAAATCCATGCACGCCTGTCCGCCCGTGTGCCCATCGCCGGGGCTGCGGCCAACAGCGAGTCCGAGATGGGCGTCCTGAGCGGACAGCTTCGGCGGCAGCGCAGCCACATGTCCATCCGCGCCCTGGTGCAGAAGATTCCCAACCTCCTGCCCCGGCTCAAGCCCTGCCTGCTCATGAGTCCCATGTCCATCGCCCAGTACATGGACGCCGGGCAGACCCCCTTCGACCTCGTGGTTTTTGACGAGGCCTCGCAGATTCCCGTGTGGGACGCCGTGGGCGCCATCGCACGCGGGCGGCAGGCCATCATCGTGGGCGACCCCAAGCAGCTGCCGCCCACGAGCTTCTTCCAGCGCGAGGACGACGAGAGCGACATGGATGAAGATATCGTGGCGGACCAGGAGAGTATCCTGGACGAGTGCCTTGCGGCCAGATTGCCGCAATTGCACCTGCGCTGGCACTACCGCAGCCGCAACGAGGGGCTCATCGCCTTCAGCAACCACCACTACTACGACAACAGCCTGCTGACGTTCCCCTCTCCGCACCTGGAGCAGGGCGTGAGCTTCCGCTACGTTCCGGGAGTCTACGACAAGTCCAAGTCCCGCACCAACCGCATTGAGGCCGAAGCGCTGGTGGGCGAGATGGTCCGGCGCCTGCTTGACCCTGTGCTTTCCGCGGTGAGCATCGGCGTGGTGACCTTCAGCCAGGCGCAGCGCGACCTTATCGCCGACCTTTTGGAGGCGGAGCGCCGGAATTATCCGGAGATTGAACGCTTCTTCGACCCCGAGAATCCGGATCGGGTGTTCATAAAGAACCTGGAGAACGTCCAGGGCGACGAGCGCGACGCCATTTTCTTCTCCGTGGGCTATGGGCCGGACGCCGCAGGCAAGGTGAGCATGAGCTTCGGCCCGCTCAACCGCGACGGCGGCGAGCGGCGTCTCAACGTGGCGGTGACCCGCGCGAGAAAGGAAGTGGTCCTGTTCTCCTCCCTCAAGCCGGAGCAGATCGACCTGGCGCGCACACGGGCCAGGGGCGTGCAGGACCTGAAATGCTACATGGAATATGCGGAGCGCGGCATGGCGGCCATTCGCGAGGCCATTGCCCGCGACCCCTCGGCGGACTTCGACTCGCCCTTTGAGCAGCAGGTTTGCGAAGCTCTGCGGGCCAAGGGGCACACCGTGCATGCCCAGGTGGGCTGTTCCGGCTACCGCATCGACCTGGCCGTGGTGGACCCGGAGTGCCCGGGCCGCTATCTCCTGGGCATCGAGTGCGATGGGGCCAACTACCACCGCTCGCGCAACGCCCGCGACCGCGACAGATTGCGGGAGATGGTGCTGCGCGGGCTGGGCTGGGAGATAGCCCGCATCTGGTCTACGGACTGGTGGCAGAATGCGCAGGCCGCCCTGACCAAAGTGGAGGCCGCCATCGAGGAGGCGCTGCTCCGCCGGGCGGAAAAGCAGAAAGAGCCTGAGGCGTGTCCTCCCCCTGCCTTTGTTGCGCCCGAGGCCTGTGAGCAGCAGTTCGCCAGCGCTCCGGCCGCGGGACAGGCCGCGAGGCCGACGCCGGACGAAAATCTGGAGAAATACAGGCCCAGCTTTGCGCCCCTCGTCTTCGGAACCCAGGAGGAATACTATCAGCCCCAGAGCACGCCGCAGATTCGGCAGGCCCTGCTGGAGGTCATGGAGCGCGAGGCGCCCATGAGCCTGACGCTGCTTACGCGGCGTGTCGCCGCGCGCTGGGGTTTCACCAAGGCGACGGAGAAGTGCAAGGAGCGGGTGCTCGGAGTGGCCAAGAACACGAGCGATGTCCTGGTTCGCCGCGGCAAGGACGAGACGTTCCTTTGGGAGAGACAGACCCCGCCTGATGTCTACACGGGATTCAGGATTCCGGGAGGCAGCGAGGAGAGCCAGCGCGACCCCGGCGAGATGCCACCCGAGGAAATCGCCAACGCCGCCCGCCACGTGCTCCGTCAGCACATCTCAGCCTCGCGGGATGTCCTTGAGCAGGAAACTGCCCGCCTCCTGGGCTTCAGACGCGTGACGCAGAATGTCCGCGCGCACATGCAGAAGGGCGTGACTCTGCTGGCGCTGGCTGCCGATATTGAGAGGGATGGCGAGAATTTGGTGCTGAAATAGGAGGCGTCTCAAAGCATGGACAACATGGTGCCGGCTCCCTGTTTCCCGGCATGAAGGGCGGCCACATGCGTCGACTTAGGATGGAGTATGCCGCTCAGGAAGCACGTTGAGCGCCCCCCTTTGCACTACAAATCCGCACTACAAAAGTCCCTGAAAGGTCGTTATTTTGTAGTGCGGTGAGAAATTTCTACAATTATTTCAGGGCATGCGCGCCACTCTGCTTGAATGGCATTCAAGGGCCGTGCCCTCTCCCCTTGGGGACCACCTCTTGCGCCAAGAAGCCAAAAGTGGCTAGGACTTTAACAAAATTACCGGACTGTTTTCAGGAAGTAGACCATTCTTAAGTCGACGGAAATGGAAACATGCTATACGTATATGAAGTGAAGAAATTTCCATCCCACGCAGCCACCATGGGGAGCACATGCCGAGAAGCCGTACCTCCATCATCCCTAGAGATATCGCTCACCTGCGCAAAGCAGCCGGGGCCATCCAGGTGTCCCCGGAACTGGTGGAGGCCTCGGCTTCAGAGATCCCAGCGCTCCTGGGCAGGCTCAATACAACTCCGCAGGGGCTGACCCAGGCGGAGGCCGCACGCCGACTCCGGTTTCATGGCGCCAACGCCGTGGGCACCGAACGGAGTCACACCCGCCTGCGCATGCTGGGCAAGGCTCTGCTCAACCCCCTGGTGATCCTGCTGACGGTCCTGGCCGGGCTTTCGGCGCTCACGGGCGACCTGCGCGCCGCCGTGGTCATGGGCCTGATGGTGGTCCTTGGCGTGGGGTTGCGTTTTGTGCAGGAGGCTCGGGCAGATACCGCAGCCGCCAAGTTGCGGGCCATGATCTCGGTGACGGCCACCGTGCTGCGCGATGGCGAATCCCGCGAGATTCCCCTGACCCAGGTGGTGCCCGGTGACGTGGTGCAGCTTGCGGCTGGCGACATGACCCCAGCCGACGTACGGCTGATCTCCTGCAAGGATCTCTTTGTTATCCAGGCCAGTCTCACGGGCGAATCGCTGCCCGCTGAGAAGTTCGATCATGTCGAGGACGGGCCGGGGCACATGCCGCTGGAGCTGCGCAATGTCTGCTTCCTTGGCACCAGCGTGGGCAGCGGCGCGGCCACGGCCGTGGTTGTGGCGACCGGTCCCGCCACCTACCTGGGGAGCATGGCCAGCGCCATCGGTGAGACGAGCCCGCCCACCAGCTTCGACCAGGGCGTGGCCCGGTTCACGTGGCTCATGATCCGGTTCATCGCGGTCATGGTGCCGCTGGTCTTCATCATCAACGGGCTGACCAAGCATGACTGGCACCAGGCCTTCTTCTTCGCCATGGCCGTGGCTGTCGGGCTCACCCCGGAAATGCTGCCCATGATCGTGACCGTGTGCCTGTCCAAGGGCGCGCTGGCCATGTCCAAGAAGCGGGTCATCGTCAAACGGCTCAACTCCATCCAGAATCTTGGCGCCATGGATATCCTCTGCACGGACAAGACCGGAACCCTGACCATGGACCAGGTGGTGCTCAAACTGCACCTAAATGTCCGCCTGGATGAGGACGACGGGGTGCTGGTGCTGGCGTACACCAACAGCCATTTCCAGACCGGGCTCAAAAACGTTCTGGACAAGGCCGTCTTGTCTCACCACGAGCTGCACGGCGAGCTTGGCATTCCGGACTTTCAGAAGCTCGACGAGATCCCCTTTGATTTTCAGCGCAAGATCATGTCCGTGGTGGTGGAGACACCGGAACACGTGGTGCGGCTCATCGCCAAGGGGGCCTGCGAGGAAATTTTCCAGCGTTGCATTGCCTGCGAGCTCGGCGGGGCCACGCTGCCCCTGGACCCGGCCCTGCTGGCTGAGGTCCATGCGGCCTACGAGAAGCTCTCCAGCGACGGCTTCCGGGTGCTGGCCCTGGCCTACCGCGATCTGGAACGCAAGCCCGTGTACGTGAAGCAGGATGAGGCCGGCCTGACCCTGCGCGGGTTCGTGGCCTTCCTTGATCCGCCCAAGGAGACCACGGCCCCGGCCATCAAGGCGCTCAGCGCTCTGGGCGTGTCCCTCAAGGTGCTCACCGGCGACAATGAACTGATCAGCCGCAAGATTTGCCGGGACGTGGGCGTGTCCACGGAGCATGTGCTTACCGGGTCGGAGATCGAGGACCTGGACGAGGCCGCCCTGGCGGCCAGGGTGGAGGAGGTGACGCTCTTCGCCCGGCTCTCGCCCGCCCACAAGCAGCGCATCATCCAGGCCCTGCGCTCGCGGGGGCATGTGGTCGGGTTCATGGGCGACGGCATCAACGATGCCCCGGCCCTGCGCGCGGCGGACGTGGGCGTGTCCGTGGACACGGCCGTGGACATCGCCAAGGAGGCCGCAGACGTGGTGCTGCTGGAGAAGAGCCTCATGGTGCTGGAGCAGGGCGTGCTCGAAGGCCGCAAGGTCTTCGCCAACATCCTCAAGTACGTGCGCATGGGCGCCAGCTCAAACTTCGGCAACATGTTCAGCGTGCTCGGGGCCAGCATTTTCCTGCCCTTTGTGCCCATGCTGCCCATCCAGGTGCTGGTGAACAACCTGCTCTATGACTTCTCCCAGGTGCCCATCCCGACGGACGAAGTCGATGCCGAGCTGTTGGCCAAGCCCAAGCCCTGGGCGCTGGACCGCATCACGCGCTTCATCCTGTTCATTGGGCCGTGCAGCTCCATCTTCGACTACGCGACATTTGGCGTCATGATCTACGTCTTCAACTGTCTGGCGCCGGGCAAGGCCTCCCTGTTTCAGACCGGCTGGTTCGTGGAGTCCATCCTGACGCAGACGCTCATCATCCACGTCATCCGCACCAATGGGCTGCCCTTTGTGCAGAGCCGGGCCAGCTGGCCCCTGATCTTGACCACCACGGGCATCATGCTCGTCGGCATGTGGTTGCCCTATTCGCCCATGGCCGAGGCGCTGGGCATGGTGGCGTTGCCGCCGCTGTACTGGCAGCTCTTGGCGGGCATGTCCCTGTGCTACGTGCTCCTGACGCAGGGGGTGAAGACGTTCCTGCTGCGCAGACAGTGGATCTGAAGCCGGAGGAGTGCGGGGGCATTGGTGAGCGTACAATAGTCCCGGCCATTTCCCTGCCTATGAGAAACTGGTCAGTGTTGGGGCAAGACCACTGATGGACTTACGGACTGCTGTTGACACAACTCGTGGTGGAAACCTGTTCATGGAAACTATATTCAGCTATTCCAAGATGTTACTGTATTGGAACGGGCATTGCAGATCGTAACGGTAGGGTTTTGTCCCGGCTCGCAAGCCTGGGCGTTTTGGCCCGCAAGCAAGGAGGCACAACAATGGAACGTCTGTTTGGAGATCACATCCAGGTGATGGATAAAGTGCTGGACCTGCGTCTACAGCGTCAGAATGTTGTTATGAGCAACATCGCCAACGTGACCACGCGCAACTACAAACCCCGCAGCCTAGCCTTTGAGGAGGACCTGCAATCTGCGCTCAACCTGGACGCTCGCGGCAAGATGACCCGCACCGATGAGAGTCACCTGCCTTCGGAGTTCGACATCAACGGTTTCCAGGGTAAGGGTCTCACCGAATACAAACCCCGCGTTGTCTACG
>CAZCYB010000071.1:0-10415 GCA_964502805.1 uncultured Desulfocurvus sp. | reverse complement strand
GGATTTCCACCTTCATGGCCAACGGAATTTACACCACCTTGACGGACGTGACCGCGTCTCGGCATGGGGGGAGTGAACCCCCCAAGTATCAAGCGGGATGCCCAAAGCTTCGACTGTCTTCGTGGGAATCGTGTTGATGCCGGTGAGAGAACAATGGTCCCCTCGCTGGCTGCGAACTGTCATTCCGCCGCAACTGCGAAGGCGCGCACTTGGGCATTGGTCTACTCTCCATATGGGCATCCAGTCTGGAACGAGCAATGGCAATTGGGCACTATTACTCCCGGCGCGGTATTGACAACAGATTGGCTGGGCACTAGTTAGTGTTCAACCACTAACTACGGAAGGCATTCGTGGCCATACGCAAGAACAGCATCGACAGAAAGACGGAGATCGTGGCAGCAACCCTCGATCTCGTCGCCGAACTCGGACCAGAAGGCGTGACGACCCAGGCGGTGGCCGGACGGGTCGGCATCACCCAGGCCGGAGTGTTCCGACATTTTCCGGCCAAGCGCGATCTTTGGCTCACTGTTGCGGAATGGACCGTGACGGAGGCCCGACGCCGCTGGTCCGAGGCTTGTCGGAACGAAGAAAGTCCCCTCGCGAGCATCAGGCGGGTCATAGAGGCGCACCTCCAATTCATACAGGGCACTCCTGCGATCCATTCCCTTATCTTCTCACGTGAGCTGCACACCCAGAACGAGGAGCTGCGCCAGGTCTTTCACAACATGGCCAAGGATTTCCATGCCGTGCTGACGGACTTGTCGCGCCAGGCCCAGGCAGCCGCAGATCTGCCCGGAAACATAGCGCCCCAGGAAATCGCCAAGCTGTTGTTGTCATTGCCTTCCGGGCTGGCCACTCAATGGTCTCTCAGCGGCCGTTCCTTCGACCTCGCTGAAGAGGGCCGCAGGCTTTTGGAAATCTTGCTCGACTGCCTGCACAAGGCACGTTGACCTTTCAGGAGTCCGGTCATGCTCCGACCTCGCAAGCGAATCCTGATCCTGGCCGCCGCAGGCGTGGCCGCCGTCCTCGTGTCGGTTTACCTCTATGCGTTCCGCCCCATTTCCGTCCCGGTGTTGGAGCCGGCGCAAAAGGCGCCGCTCCAGGTATTCGGGCTGGGCACCGTGGAGGCTCGGGTGCTCTCCAAGGTGGGCTTCAAGGTGAGTGGGATCCTGCGGGAGTTGAAGGCCGACCATGGCGATTCGGTCGAGGCGGGCCAGCCGTTGGCGTTTCTGGACAGAAGCGAACAGGAGAACCAGGTGGCCAAGGCCGTGGCCAACCTTGAAAGGGCGAAGGCCAATCTACAGCTGGCCCAGGCCAATCTACAGAAGGCTCGCACAAATTTCGACCTGAAGCAGCAGAACAGCCGCCGACGCCAGGTGCTGCACCAGCAAGGCGTCCTGGCCGGCGAGGAGGCCGAAGTGTCGCTGGCGGCGGCGCAGACCGCCGGGGCCGAGGTGACTCAGGCGGAAGCGGAGGTGGGGGCGGCGAATGCCGCCGTAAGGGACGCCCAGGCCCAGGCCGGTTTTGAAAAGGAGCGTCTGTCCCAGCACGTCTTGGTGGCCCCGTACGGCGCCGTGGTCATCGGCCGACACAAGGAGCTGGGGACCGTCCTGCCGACCGGCGAGCCGGTCTTCACCCTGGCGGACCCCTGCTCCGTCTGGGTGCGGGCCTTTGTGGACGAGGCCAAGGCCGGTCACATCGCAGTCGGACAGCCTGCCGAGGTGAGGCTGCGCTCCCTGCCCGGGCAGCGGTTTGCCGGCAGGGTTGCGCGCATTGACTTGGAGAGTGACCGAGTCGGCGAGGAACGCCGGGTGTACGTGACCTGGGGGGATTGTCCCCGGGAGTTTCATCTGGGCGAGCAGGCTGAAGTAGTGATCGACACCGGTCTTCTGGACAATGCCGTGCTGGTCCCGGAAGCCCTCGTTCAGGGCCGCGAGGGCAATGGCGGGCAGATATGGATCATGGAGGATGGTCGGCTCAACCTGCGCCGGGTGGTTTTCGGGCAGGGCACCCTGGACGGTCGCCTGCCGGTGATCCAGGGGTTGCCAGAGGGAGCTCGTGTTCTCGCAGCTTTGCCGTCAGGCCTGCGCCAGGGACGGCGGGCGACGGCACAATCCGGAGACCGGCCATGAACCTGGCGCTGCGTGACATCCGGCACAATCTGGGGCGCTTTGTGCTGACTTGCCTGGGGCTCAGCCTGCTGCTGGGTCTGGTGCTCTCCATGATCGGCATCTACCGAGGGCTTGTGGAAGAGGCGCTGTCCCTGTCCAGAACCCCTCGGGCCGACCTGTGGGTGGTGGAGGCTGGAAAGCGGGGGCCTTTCGCAGAGTCTTCCCGGATACCGGGAGACACCCGTGAAGTGATCGCCAGTCTATCCCGGGTGGCCGCGGCAGGCTCCTTGACCTATCAGTCGGTGGAGGCATTGCGCTCCGGGGGCAAGTTGCGGCTCTACGTGGTGGGCTACGAGCCAGGGCGGCCGGGAGGTCCGGAGAACGTGACCGCCGGCCGCACCATGGGCCGCAGCCATTACGAGATGCTGGCGGACGTCAAGAGCGGCCTGGTCTTGGGAGAGCAAGTGCGCCTGGGGCGGAACGTCTTCACCGTGGTCGGCCTGACCCGGGACCAGGTCTCCTCCGGGGGCGACCCCGTGGCCTATCTGATGCTGCAGGACGCCCAGCGCCTGCAATTCGAGCTTGAGCCTCCGGTGGCCCGTCGGGAGGCCGAGCGTGGCGCGCCTCCGGCCACCACGGATGTCGTCAACGCCGTGGTGGCCAGGGTCGCCCCGGGCACAGCTCCCGGCCAGTTGGTCGAGGCTGTGGGACGCTGGAAGCATCTCACCGCCCTGAGCCAGTCCGCCCAGGAGGATGTTCTGACCAAGTCGGTGGTGGACAAGTCCCGCCGCCAGATCGGGCTGTTCACCGTGATCCTCCTTGCCGTCTCCTCCGTGATCATCGCCCTCATCCTCTACACCATGACCATGGACAAGGTGCGTGAGATCGCCACCCTCAAGCTCATCGGAGCGCCGGACGCCACCATCATAGGGCTCATCATCCAGGAGGCCGTCGCCATGGCAGTGATCGGCTTCTCCCTGGGCGCCCTGCTCATCAACCTCGCCAAGGACTTCTTTCCCAGGCGGGTGATACTGCTGCCGGGGGACGGGCTGGCGCTCGCCGTTGTGGTGCTGGTCTTGTGCGTGCTGGCCAGCGGGATGGGGGTGCGCCTGGCCCTGAAGATAGAGCCTGCGGTGGCGCTGGGGGGATAAGCGATGGCCGCCTCCATCACCACGCCCCCCCTGGTGGACATCCAGAACCTGTCCAAGTCCTTTGGACAGGGCGATGGCCGCGTCGATGCCCTCAAGCACATAGACCTACAGGTCTATGCCGGCCAGGTCGTGGGCCTGCTCGGCCCCAGCGGCTCCGGCAAAAGCACCCTGCTCAACGTCATCGGTTGCATCCTGGAACCAAGCAGTGGGCGCGTGGCGCTGGACGGGCAGGTGGTCTACGACGGCCGGTGGCTGCAAAAGGACTTGCGCCGCCTGCGCCTCGACCGCATCGGATTCATCTTCCAGTTCCACAACTTGCTGCCGTTTCTCAACGTCTTGGAGAATGTGGCCGTGGTTCTCGAGATCGCCGGTGCCGGCACCGGGCCGGCCCGCCAGCGCGCCCTGGAGCTGCTGCAGTACCTGCAAGTGGAGCACCGCCGCGAAGTCATGCCCTCCAGCCTGTCTGGAGGAGAGGCGCAGCGTGTGGCCATAGCCCGGGCTCTGGCCAATCGCCCCCGCATCATCCTGGCCGACGAACCCACGGCGGCCCTGGACTCGGAACGCGCGGGCGTGGTGATGGACCTGCTGCGCAAGGTGGCGGCTGAACAGGGAGCGGCCGTGCTGGTCGTTACCCATGACGAGAAGATTTTCGATCGGTTTGACCAGATGTTCTACCTGCGCGACGGAATGTTGGCGGACATTGACGGTCCGCACACTAGGTCGAAAGACGTTGCCGAGCGGCGGTAGCTGCTCCCCTTGGTGCGCGCAGCGTCCAGGCTTGGCATCCGGCAGTCAGCTAGTCGCCGTCAGGTGACCTCCTCGCCTTGTTTCTAGTATTGCATCACTCCCATGCTCGGCACGGTCTGGCGAAAGCCACGGCCCGCATTCAACCACAGCATTGCGTTTTCCCATACGGCATGGCCGACGATTCGAAAATCACCTGGAGGTTTAAGGAGGGGCTTGAGGTCGAGAACGAATTTCTGGTACATAACCAGACCCAAAAGGAGGACAGCAAATGGTTACCTCACGGGTTAAAGCGGTTTTCCTGTTTTGCCTTGCGCTGACATTTGGCGTCCTGATTTTCGGCGGCTACCTCATCAACAAGGAGAAACCGCCCATCCCCGCCCAGGTCATGGATCCTGCCGGCAAGGTCCTCTTCAAGGGCGAAGACGTCATCGCCGGTCAAAACTACTATTACAGCAGGGGCGGGCAGCACATCGGGACGATCTGGGGACACGGGGCGTACCTCGCGCCAGACTGGTCCGCCGATTTTCTGCACCGCATGGGGCTTTTCCTGGCGGCGCGCCACCACGGCCTGGACGCTGCGCAGGCGCGGTCGTTCACCCAGGAGGATTTCAAGAAGTTGGACCCGACGGAGCAGGCCCGGCTACAGGTCCTGGTGACGCAGGACATGAAGAAGAACCGCTACGACCCGCGCACGGGCACGCTGGCTCTGACGGAGTTCCAGACCGAGGCTCTTGCGGCCTTGACCGGATATTACACGGAGCTTTTTCAGAACGGCAACAGCCGCATGGGGCTGCAGTCGGGAATCGTGCGGACGGCCGAGGAAGGCCGCGTCATGGCGGACTTCTTCGCCTGGCTTTCCTGGGCGGCGGGCACACAGCGGCCAGACGCGGCCTATACCTACACCACCAACTGGCCTTACGACCCCCTTGTGGGGAACAACCCGCTGCCGGATTTCCTCATCTGGTCCATCGTCAGCGTCATCCTGCTCATTTTCGGCATTGCGGGATCGCTGTTCGTCTACCAGCGGTACGTCGGCCTGGGCGAGTACGAAAGCAACCTGCTGCTTGATTTCCCTGAGCCGCAGCCCTCGCCGAGCCAGAAGGCGACGCTGGTGTTCTTCCTGACCGCCATCGCGCTTTTCACTCTGCAGTTGGGCCTTGGCGCGGTGACGGCCCACTTCACCGTCGAGGGCACCTCGTTCTTCGGCTTCCCGATTGCCTCGTTCCTGCCGTACGCGGCCGTGCGGACATGGCACATCCAGCTGGCCATCTTCTTCATCGCCACGTGCTTCCTGGCCACCGGCCTCTTCGTCGGCCCCTTCGTCGGGGTGGAGCCGAAGGGACAGGCGGCCTGGGTCTACATCCTCTTCGGGGCGTTGGTCGTTGTTGTGCTGGGTACACTTGGCGGGACTTGGCTTTCCGTCTCGGGCTTCTTCGGCGGCGAAGGCTTTTGGTTCGGCCACCAAGGCTACGAATACATCGAACTCGGCCGGGTGTGGCAGCTGCTGCTCATCGCCGGCATGATCATCTGGCTCGTCCTTGTCTGGAGGGCCATCCGACCGGCGGTCAAAGGCGAGAGCGACAGCGGCGGGCTGACGCACATGCTGCTGTACAGCGCCGTGACGATTCCGCTGTTCTATATGGCAGGGCTTCTCTACGGCAAGGGCAGCCACCTCTCTGATGCGGAATACTGGCGCTGGTGGGTCGTGCACCTGTGGGTCGAAGGCTTCTTCGAGGTCTTCGCCACCGTCGTCATGGCGTTCCTGCTTTCGCACATCGGCGCCGTCAGCAAGAAGTTCGCCTTGACCAGCGTGTACTTCATCATCTTCCTGTATCTCGGCAGCGGTGTCATCGGCACTTTCCACCACTTGTACTGGAGCGGCTCCCCGACCATCGTCATCGCTCTGGGCGCGGTGTTTTCCGCCCTGGAGGTGGTGCCGCTGTCGTTGCTGGGATTCGAGGCCGCCCACAATCTGAGAATCGTGGATGACGGCGGACGAGGGTATGCATACAAGTGGCCCATCTATTTCTTTGTGGCCGTGGCGTTCTGGAATCTCGTCGGGGCCGGGGTGTTCGGCTTCCTGATCAACCCTCCAATCGTCCTGTACTATGCCCAGGGCATCAACACCACGCCGATTCATTCGCACGGCGCGTTGTTCGGCGTGTACGGCATGCTCGCCATCTCCCTGATGCTCTTCTCGGTGCGCCACATCGTCACCAGGGCTTCGTGGTCTGACCACCTGCTCAAATGGAGCTTTTGGGGGCTCAATGGCGGCCTTGCCGGCATGATGGTCTTGAGTCTTATCCCCTCAGGATTCTATCAGTTCTACTTCGCCGTCAAGGAAGGCATGTGGTATGCGCGTAGCCCGGAAATCACCTCCGGCGAGTTCATCCGCACGGTGACGTGGCTCCGCATGCTGCCGGATGTTGTCTTCGCGGTGGGGGCGTTTTCCTTGCTGCTTTTCCTCCTGCGGTCAATCTGGTTGAGCTACTTCAGGAAGTCATAGGGCAGACATGCGGGGAGGGACGGCGCGTCTGTCCCTTCCCGCCAGCAGGAGCGTGCAATGGGCATTTTCATCAAAAGGGTCTACGAGCCGGTCGGAGAGGATGGGATCCGGATTCTGGTGGACCGTCTTTGGCCACGGGGCTTGAAGAAGGAGGAACTTCACGGGCTGTGGTTCAGGGAGATTTCCCCCAGCGCAGCCCTGCGCAAGTGGTTCAACCAGGATCCAGATAAGTGGCCGGAGTTCAAGAATCTATATTTTGCCGAGTTGGACGGGCATCCGCAAGAGGTCGAAAAGATCATCACGCTCCTGCGCGAAGGCTCCGTGACGCTTCTCTATGCCAGCCGGGAGAGGGAGCGCAATCAGGCCGTCGCCTTGCGCCAATACCTGGAGATGAAGGGATAAGTTTCCCGTCGATGCTCCTGGGACTTCTCACCTCATGGCGGCAACTCATGACCTCTTAATGCAGGTGTCACATTTCTTCCCTTGACCGGGGTCCAGGGGCGGAGCCCCTGGCGGGGTCTGGGGGCAGCGCCCCCAGCCGCTTAGAAGTATCCCACTCCGGCGGCCAGGTCGGCCTCGCGGATGGTGAGGTTCTTGGCGTCGGTGGTGCGGGGCAGCGGGTGCGGGTTGCAGCCGCCCTTCACTTCCATGATGCGGGTGGAGTGGAACTTCATGCCGCAGTTGACGCACTTCATGGCGTCTCCTTCCTGCACGTAGCCCTTCTTGGCGCGGTAGCACACGTCGCAGGCGTCCAGGGCGGTGCGCACCACGCCGTCCTTGCTCTTGAGCACGAAGAACTTCACGTCCTTGCCGCCGGTCTTGAAGCTGTAGAAGTGGGCTTTTCCGTCGGAGACATCGGCCAGGGGGATGGTGACGTTCCCGGCCTGGGCCTTGACCTCCTTGGGCCCGCCGAAGAGGCCGAAGGCGTGGGCCTTGGGGGTCAGCGAAAAGAGCATGAGGGCCAGTGCGGCCAGGGCGGCGATGATGACGAGGCTGCCGGGGGCGGCAAGCGGCGGGCGGGGCACGGCGATGGCGCGGGGCCTGTTGTGAGGGGGGGCGTTGTTCGGGCGGCGGGTCATGTCTTTCGGCCTCCTCGGGGGCTGTATGCGCGTGGAGGGGAAGGGACGGGGACGGAGGTGGAAGAGCGGAACCTCCGTCCCCGGCGGTGCAAACCCTCTTTGCACATGCCCTGGGATAAGGCAATTGCCGTGCCAAGGTCACATTTCAAGTGATGTTGGGGTGTTGGGCTAAATTGGCGGAGCGTGTGCCGGGCGGAAATGTGCAAGGTGCGGCACAATGCGCGCAACAGGTTGCACAACATCGCGCAAAAAACTCCGCCGGGCTTGGGGGGCAAGGCGGGAGGCGCTACGCAGGTGTTCGTTTTCTTGGCCAAACGGCTTGACCTTTCGGGGGGAGTGTGGAAGAGCAGTGCGGAGCATTGTTCCCTATTTCACATGGCAGAACGGGCGCTTTCCCGGCCTGCCCCGCCTCCTGAGAGGGGGTGGGGATGCGGGTTGGCGGGCGTCCTCTTTTCGGGTCCGGACTTTTTTGTCAGGCGGGGGCGTGGCATGAGTCTTGTGGAAGCTATCGCGGCGCGCCAGGAAGAATTGGCCCATAAATGGGCCGAGCTCATCCTGGGCACCTATCCGGCCCAGACGCAGACCGTCTGGCGGAACAACCGCGACCAGTTCTCCAACCCCGTGGGCCACGCCATCCTCACCGCCTCCTCCGAGCTCATCCCCCTTCTTCTGACCTGGAACGACGCCGAGGCCGTGGGCAAGAGCCTGGAGACCCTGGTGAAGATCCGCGCCGTGCAGGACTTCACCCCGGCCCAGGCCGTCAGCTTCGTGTTCCTGCTCAAGAAGCTGCTGCGCCAGGAGTTCCAGGCCGAGCTTTCGGCCCGGGGCGCCCTGGAGGAGCTTCTGGCCTTCGAGACCCGCGTGGACAACCTGGCCACCATCGCCTTTGACGTCTACGTGCGCGCCCGCGACCATGTGTCCAGGCTGCGCGTGGAGGAGATCAAGCGCGCGCACGTGAACATCGTGCGCCGGGCCAACCTGATGACCAAGGACGTTGCGGCCGAAAAGGCCGAGTGATTTCTTATGGCTGGCGCACCAGGCAAGCAGGCCGGGGGCGCTGAACAACAAGCGAGGTGACGGCTGATGAATGCGATCTTCTCACTTTTCCTGGTCCTGGCCCTTGTGGTGGTAGCCACGCTGGGCGCGGGCGCGGCCAAGATGCAGACCATCTTCGCCTACTGCGTGCCCGGCACTGCGTTCCTCATCTTCGTGGTCGGGTTCGTGTGCAAAATCATCTCCTGGGCCAAACGCCCGGTGCCCTTCCGCGTCCCCACCACGGGCGGGCAGCAGCAGTCGCTTGACTGGATCAAGCAGAACAAGTGGGACAACCCCTCCACCGGCCCGCAGACCGTGGTGCGCATGCTGCTGGAGGTGCTCACCTTCCGCTCGCTGTTCCGCAACACCAAGATGGAGATGCGCCACGACGACGGCAAGAACCCCATCGTCTCCTACGTCTCGGCCAAGTGGCTGTGGCTGTTCGCCATCCTGTTCCACTACAGCTTCCTCATCATCGCCGTGCGCCACATGCGCCTGTTCCTGCAGCCGGTGCCCGCCTTCATCACCGGCGTGGAGTTCGTGGACAGCGTCCTGCAGATCTACACCCCCATCGTCTACCAGACCGACCTGCTCATCCTGGCCGGCGCGGGCTTCCTGCTTGCCCGCCGCCTGTTCGACGCCAAGCTGCGCTACATCTCCCTGGTGAACGACTACTTCCCGCTCCTGCTCATCCTGGGCATCGCGCTCTCGGGCATGTACATGCGCTACATCGCCAAGGTGGACGTCATGGCCATCAAGGACGTGGTCATGGGCCTGACCACCTTCACCTTCAAGCCCGTGCCCGCCACCATCGACGTGAGCTTCTTCATCCACATCTTCCTGGTGAGCTCGCTCCTGGTGTACTTCCCCTTCAGCAAGCTGATGCACATGGGCGGGGTGTTCCTCTCCCCCACGCGCAACATGCCCAACGACACCCGCATGCACCACCACGTGAACCCCTGGAACGACCCCAATGTGAAGCCGCACAGCTACGCGGCCTACGAGGACGACTTCCGCGAGCCCATGTTCGAGGCTGGCCTGCCCCTGGATAAGAGCCCGGAGGAGGCCGCGTAACCCGCGGCCCAGTCGCTCCCGGTCTAGCGCACTAAACTTTTTCCGCGAGGAGAAGACATGGCAAAAATCATCAAACCCGACGAGATGCTCAAGAGCATCAACTACACGCCGCCCGCCACCGGGTGGATGGACCTGCCCACGGACACCAGCCCCGGCAACTGGGCCTACCCGGGCAAGGCCGAGAAGGTCGAGTACCTCATGCACGAGATGCCCGGCATCTTCGCCAACCCGCGCGAGTGGAGCCCGGCCGACGTGGACTGGAAGCTGCCCAGCAACTGGCGCGAGATCGTGGTCAACGGCTTCCGCGAGCGCCTGGACAAGTTCCGCTCGCTCAAGCTGTTCATGGACATCTGCGTGCGCTGCGGCGCCTGCGCCGACAAGTGCCACTTCTTCATCGGCTCCGGCGACCCCCGCAACATGCCGGTGCTGCGCGCCGAACTGCTGCGCAGCATCTACCGCGGCGAGTTCACCCTGGCCGGCAAGATCCTGGGCAAGCTCACCGGCGCGCGCGTGCTTGAGGAAGACGTGATCAAGGAGTGGTTCATCTACTTCTACCAGTGCACCATGTGCCGCCGCTGCTCGCTGTTCTGCCCCTACGGCATCGACACCGCGGAGGTCACCTTCCTGGCGCGCGAACTGCTGCACCTCCTGGGCATCAACATCAACTGGATCCTGGAGCCGGTGGCCAACTGCAACCGCACCGGCAACCACC
>CAZCYB010000070.1:0-10524 GCA_964502805.1 uncultured Desulfocurvus sp. | reverse complement strand
AACCCGCCCAAAAAACGGGCCAACCGCGCGCGCGGGTTTTCCGGCGTCAACGCCGGAAAACCCTCGCGCGCATGTTGTGGGGCCAGGCGCCCGCCGCCGGGCCAGCGCGCCCCTCGCCCAGGCCATACGCGGGGCCCGGGGGCGCGGAGCCCCCGGCAGGGTGCAGGGGCGGAGCCCCGCCCGCCGGAGGCAGCCAGCCCGGCAGGGGGGAGGCGGAGCCTCACCCCTGCAGCTCGGCTAGTAGGCGGAGAGCAGGGTATTGATGGCGTGCTTGGCGTGGGGGTCGCGGGCTTGCGCCGCGGCCACGGAGAGGCGGTCGGTGATGGACAGGTCGCGGTCGGTGGTGATGTGTCCGGCCAGGGCCAGCAGTTCGGAGCGGGCCAGCTCGCTTTTTTCGCGCTTGGCCATGGCGGTGATGCGTTCGCCCAGGCGCAGGCGGGTCTTGTTCCAGGCGGTGCGCAGGGCGGGGTGTTCGTCGTTGGTTGGCGGGGCGGTGAGGGCGGCGCGCGGGTAGGCCACGGGCGAGACGGGCAGCGTCAGGCGCGGGCCCACCAGTCCTCCCATGTTGGCCACGTTGGCCAGACCCGGCAGGGCCGAGAGGCCCGGCTGGCCCGATTGACCCGCCTGGCCCGATTGACCTGGCTGGCCTGACTGGCCGGCCATGGTGGCGGAGGCGTAGGGGTCGCGGACCTCCTCGCTGGTGGCGAGCAGGTAGCGGCGGTTGGTATCGGGCTGCTGCGCGGCGTATTCGTCGCGGATGGCCAAGAGCGAGTTGGCGCGCGCGCCGGTGATGGACTCCACGTACTGGATGAGGTCCAGGGCCTCGGCGTGGGTGCCGACGACGCCCATGATGCACAGTTCGCCATTGACGGCGTCGATTTCCACCTGGCCGTTCTTGTGCAGCAGGTGGCCGCCCACGGACATGCGCACGTAGTTCTGCAGCGCGGTGTCGCTCATGCGGGCGTAGATCTTCGGTTCGCCGCGCAGGCGGATGAGGCCCTTGACCTCGTCCACGCCGCGCACGCCGCGCAGGGTGCGGATGATCTGGTCGCGCTCCTCCACGCTGTCCACCAGGCCCACGGCGAAGATGTCGCCGGTGTAGGCGTACACGTGCACGTCGCGGGCGCCCTGGCCGTTCAGCAGGGCGCTCTGCCCCTTCAGGGCCAGCATGTTGTCGCGCATGATGGTGTTGGGGTCGCGCTCGTCCGTGGCCACAAAGCCCACCTTGTGCGCGGCCTTGGCCCCGCTCATGGCCAGGCTGGCGGCGGGCGGCACGGCGAAGGAGGCCCCGGTGAGCGCGAAGGGCAGCATGGCGCAGCCGCCCGTGCAGAACAGCAGCAGGCCCAGCAGGGCCAAGAGCGGCAGGCGCGGCAGGCGCGCGGGGCGGCGAGAGTTTCCCATGCCCACGGGGAAGCAGATTCCGTGCCAGGATGAGGGAAAAACCCGGAAAGCCTTGCGCGGCGCGGGGGACGCCAAAAAGTCTAGACAATTTCGAGATGCCACAGGGGGCGGTGATACGCTGGCCCGGGCGCGGCGGTCAAGGCTTTGACGTGAATTTTCTCGATATGTCGATGAGATTTTTCGATGGGCGGAGGCCGCATCGAAACGGGCTATGGCCGGGCGCTGGGCGGGCTTGCTCCAGCACGGGGGCTGTCCGGGCCCGGGGCTATCCGGGTTGGCCGGATTCTCCGGGTTGGCGGTCCACGCCCTGGGTGCGGTTGCGGCCGCCGCTCTTGGCCAGGTACATCTGCCGGTCGGCCAGGGTCACCAGCTCCTCCGGGGTGGAGTTCCGGTCCGGCCGGGCGGTGACCACGCCCAGGCTCACGGTGACGCAGGGCGCGGTGGGCGAGGTCTCGTGCGGGATGTCCAGGCGCTCGATGCCCCGGCGCACCTCCTCGGCCAGGGCCATGGCCGCCTGGTGGCCCGTCTCGGGCAGGATGACCGCGAACTCCTCGCCGCCGTAGCGCGCCGCGATGTCCGCCGCGCGCCGGGTCACCTCCTGGATCACCTGGGTCACGGCGCGCAGGCAGGCATCGCCCAGCACGTGGCCGTAGGTGTCGTTGAAGAGCTTGAAGTGGTCCAGGTCGAGCATCACCAGCGACAGGGGCGCGCCGGAGCGCGAGTGGCGCTTGAGCTCGCGCAGCAGCCGCTCGTCGAACAGCCGCCGGTTGGCCAGGCCGGTGAGGGAATCGCGCCGGGCCATGCCCGCCAGCTCCTCGTTCATGGATTCCAGCTCCCGGGAGGTGGTCTCCACCAGCCGGTGCAGCACGCGCAGGGTGCGGAACTGCTTGGAGGTCTGGCCCAGGGGGTCGGCCTCGGCCCTGGGGGGCGCCTCCCTGGGCTCGCGCGGCCCGCCCTCGGCCAGGGTCAGCACGGTCATGGTCTGGCTCAAGAACAGGGGCCGCGAGCGGGGGCGGCCAGAGTACTCGCCGTAGCAGAAAAAGCCCGCCGAGGGGGCCAGGGTCTCGATGGGCCGCAGCTCCACCAGCACGTCCGCGCCCAGGATCCACTTGCGCGAGACGCAGGAGTAGACGAAGGCCGCCTCGGCCTTGGCCTGGGCCAGCTCCTCGCGCAGCATCTCCGCCCCCAGGGCCAGCAGCCCCGCGTGGCAGTAGCCGAAGCGCAGCTGCTCCCCGGCGCGGAAGTGGTGGATGTACTCGAAGGAGCCGTCCGGGTTCACGCCCGTGGCGTGGATGGCCATGAGCACGCCGCCGCGCTCCACCATGAGCGGGAAGTCCGCCGCGCTCATGGGCAGGCCGTCGGCCACCTCCTGGCCCAGGTAGTGGCAGTAGATCTCGTAGGGCGAGCGCCCATCGATGGCGTACACCCGGGAGCCCTCGGCCTTGGTGATGGTCAGCTTCTTGCCGATGGGCACCCAGCTTAGGGTGAAGGCCCCGTGGGCCGAGAGCGACGGCCCGGAGATGCTGGCCGCCACGGCCCCGCTGTCCGTGATGCCCTGGCCCGTGAACACCAGGGTGCGCTCGCCGCGGCCGTTGTCGCCCGCCTGGCCGCCCGCCATGGTGGCCTCGGGGAATTCCTCGCGCAGGGAGTCCAGCAGGGATTCGGCGAAGACCATGCGCCGGTTTTTCACCCCGCAGTTGAACACGATGAGCGCCTGCGGGCCCTCCGGGCCGGCCTGGCCCGGCAGGCGCAGGCCCTGGGCCAGCTGGCGCCCGGCCAGGGGCAGGTCGTCGTTCTGGCGGGCCAGGGCGGTTCTCACCGTGGAGTGCTCGTACCAGGTGATGTTGAGCAGGATGGAGTTCTCCAGGGCCCGGCCCTGGGCGATCTCGCCGCCGGTGGTGGTGCCCAGGATGGCCACCCCGGGCATGAGCGCATTGAGCCCATCGATCAGATCCCTGATGCGGCCCTCGTCCAGCACGCCGGAAAACACCTGCACCAGCACGCGCTCGCGGGGGTGCTCCAGCACCTCGCGCGGGATGCCGCCCAGGTCCTGGGGGCCGTCATACTCCACGTTCAAGAATCGGATCATCCGGGGCTCCTCTCTGCTCGCGCCCGGGCCGCCTGGCGGCGGGACCGGAACTACGTATCAGTATAGCCAAACCTCCGCGCCGTCAACGCGCCCGCGTCTGGCTGCAAACAGGGGCCGGGCCCTTGACGGCGGGTGCGTGACAGGCGTAGTTTGGGGTTCTCCTCGGGACTGCCCCTGGCGGCGTCCGGTCCGGATCGGGCCGGGTGCTGGCGGCGGGGGCGGGTTTGGGGGAGGTGGAGAGCGCCATGTACGGACTCACGGACAACATCGTCGCCGGCCCGGCGGGGCAGGTGACCGCCGCCGCGGCCGGAAGCTTCATGGCCGGTCCTCCGGGCAGCTTCACGCCCGCACCCGCCGGACACACCCCGGTGTACCCGGTGACGACCTCGCCCCCGCCCTCGGGCGCGGGCTACGTGCCCATCGATACCTTCCCGGCGCGCGTGCCCTACGCGGCGCCCAGCGGCGGCGCCATGCACCTGCTGGGCGGCTCCACCATGGCGCCCATCCCCGGCCCGCAGGCCAGCGTGCCCGTGAGCCCGGCCACGGCTGGCGGCACGGGTTTCGGCGGCGGCGGCGGGCTGGTCTCGGGCGGCGGCGGCTTCGGTGGCGGCGGTGGCGGCGGCGTCTCGGCGGCCTCGTCCGGCGGGGCGATCTCCGCGGCCTCGGGCACCGTGGGCGGCGGCGGTGGCGGCGGCGGAGCGGTCTCCGCCGGGTCCAACCCCGGCGCGGTGGGCGGCGGCGGTGGCGGTGGCGGCGGCGTGGCCGCGGGCACCAACATGGGCGTCATGCCCTCCGCCGGGAGCAACCCCGGCGCGGTGGGCGGCCCCGGCGGCGGCACGCACTCCACTGTGGCGTACGCGGGCGTGGGCTTTCCGCCCATGGAACTGCGCGTGGGCCAGGCCTTCACCCCGGCCACGGCGGGCGGCCCCCC
This sequence comes from uncultured Desulfocurvus sp., assembly GCA_964502805.1. Lineage (GTDB taxonomy): Bacteria > Desulfobacterota > Desulfovibrionia > Desulfovibrionales > Desulfovibrionaceae > Humidesulfovibrio. Next base: position 6,103 of record CAZCYB010000070.1, on the reverse strand, counting down.
CACGGCGGGCACCCAGGGCTTCACGGTGACGCCCGGCGGGCGCACCATTCCCTCCCCGGTGGGCTACGTGCATCCGCCCCCGGCCTCGCGCTTCCATGCCCCGCAGCACAGCCGCACCTCGCGGCACCCGGTGCACGTGCAGCACCATACCACGCACTCCGAGGCCTACGAGCCGTACAAGCCCTCCTATGTGTGGCCCGGGCGCGAACCGGCCGATCCGCCCCCGCCGTTCTTGGCCTCGGACTACCTGAAGCCCTCGGCCTACGAGCCGCCGCGCCTGCTGTTCGAGGACGAGCGCGTGGGCATGGCCACGGTGGACGCCAGCGTGGGCGCCCGGGGCTCCATGACGGTGAACGAGAACGTGTCGCACACGCTGCACCAGGACTTCTCGCAGACCCGCAACGTGGAGTTCTCCAACAACACCTACAACGACCGCAACCTCGTGCTGGACAACTCCATCAGCCGCACCGTGGTGCAGAACAACCCGGAGTACCGCGAGGTCATGGTGAACATCGTCCAGACCCAGGGCACGGTCCTGGCCGACCCTCGCGTGGACCTGACCCTGGCGCCCCCCGTCCTCGGGGGAGTGGTGCTGGGCGGCCCGGTGCTGGCCCGCGTGGCCTAGGCTTTCAGGCGCCTGCGGAACAACCGCCCCGCGCAGTCCCCCAGGGGGTTGCCGGGGCGGTTTGTCATGCTGTATTCTGCCTTCGATTGCCCCCCACGAGACGCACAGGAGGCCCCCCCATGCCCCGGTCACCCCGATCGCCCCGCTCCGGTCGCTTCGGCCGCCCGCTTTGCCTGCTGCTGGCCGCGTGCCTGCTGGCCCCCGGCCTGGCCGCCGCCCAGCCCCTCTCCATCACCAAGACCATCGTGACCCGGGAATCGGCCCAGAGGGCCGTGGCCGGCCCCCAGGCGGACGACTCGCCCCAGGCCGTGGAGCGCGACCGCCAGGAGGCCGAGGCGGGCAAGGCCGAGGCCCAGTACGCCCTGGGCGCGCGCTACCTGGAGGGCCGGGGCCTGGCGCGGGACCACGGCCAGGCGCGGCTGTGGCTGGGCCGCGCGGCGGAGCAGGGCGAGCCCCGGGCCCAGCACTGGCTGGGCGTGATGCTCCGCCAGGGCCTGGGCGGGCCGCAAAACCTGCCCGAGGCCGGGCGGCTTTTGCAGCAGGCGGCGAACCAGGGCAACGGTCCGGCGCAGTTCCAGTTGGCGGAGATGTACGCCTCGGGCCAGCTGGGCCCGGTGGACCGCGACGCGGCCCTGCAGTGGTACCGCGCCAGCGGCAGCCAGGGCGACCGCGAGGCCCTGTTCCGCGCGGCCATGCTGCTCCTGGGCGGCGAGGGCGTGCGCCAGGGCGACCAGGAGGCCTGCGACCTGCTGGCGCTCTCCGCCCGGCGGGGCCACCCCAAGGCCCTGCACAACCTGGCCGTGCTGCAGGCCCAGGGCCGGGGCACCAGGCGGGACATGGCCCAGGCCGCCAAAAACGAGCGCCTGGCCGCCGGGCTGGGCGTGGCCGAGGCCCAGTTCGCCTACGGCCTGCTGCTGCTGCGCGGCGAGGGCGTGCTGCAGGACCACGCCGAGGGCCTTCGCCAGCTGCGCCACGCCGCCGCCGGGGGCCACGCCCGGGCCAGGGCCGTGCTGGCCCAGGTGGAGGCGGGCGACCAGGCGGAGAAGCACCTGCCCCAGGCCACGCGCGAGCTCAAGGCCACGGCCCTGGCGGGCGATTCCAAGGCCCGGCTGCACCTGGGCACCCTCTACGCCACCGGGGCCGGGGGCCTCAAGAAGGACCCCCAGCAGGCCTACCTGTGGCTGGACCTGGCCGCCCAGGGCGGCGAGGCCATGGCCCAGGTGCACCGCGACGCCCTAGGCCTGAAGCCCGCCGAGCTGGAGCGCGCCCGCGCCCAGGTGCGCGCCCTGAGCCCGCAGACGGTGCAGTAGCCCCATGACCACCCAGACCACGCCCGCGCCGGATGCCATGGAGCCGGATGCCGTTGAAAAGGCCCGCGCCCATTTTCCCCGGGGGCTGGCCCAGCCCGCCGGAGGCTTCCGCTTCGGGGCGGACACGCTGCTGCTGGCCGCCTTTGCCGCGCGCCACCTGCCCCGCGGCGGGCCCGGGGCCGAGCCCCTGCGCGGCCTGGAGCTGGGCTGCGGCTGCGGCGCGGCCAGCCTGGGCCTGCTGCTGCTGGCGCCGGAGCGCAATCTCTCCCTCACCGGCATCGACCTGGGCCCGGACATGGTGGCGGCGGCGGAGGCCAACGCCGCGCTGCTGGGCCTGGAGGGGCGCTTCCGCGCCGAGGTCGCCGACGTGAACCGCTTCCGCCTGCCCGCCGGGCCGGACAGACAGGACCGATCGGGTCGGCTGGACCTGGCGCTGGCCAACCCGCCCTTCCGCATCGCCGGAACCGGGCGCGGCGCGGCCACCCCGGAGAAGGACCGCGCGCGCTTCGAGGGGCCGGGCGGGCTGGCGGCGTTCTGCGCCTGCGCGGCGCGCTGCCTGCGTCCCCAGGGCCGCCTGTTCCTGGTGCACCTGGCCGAGCGCCTGCCGGAGATCCTGCGCCTGCTGGGCGACCACGGCCTGAACCCGGCGCGCCTGCTGCCGGTCTACGGGAGCCAGGGCCGGGGCGGCCAGGGCGGCCAAAACGGGGCGGACAGGCCCGCGCGCCTGGCGCTCATCGAGGCCGTGCGCGGCGGGCGCGGGGCGCTCACCCTGGAGCCGGGGCTGGTGCTCTACGGGCCGGACGGGTCGCTCAGCGCACAGGCGGAGGCCTTCTGCCCGCCCCTGGCCGCAAACCCCCGGCGCGGCGCGCGGAACTGAGCCCCGGAACTCTTGCCAACCGCGCGGATGCGGCGTAGGATTTCTCGCCTGCTCACGGAGCGCCCCCCGCGCAAGATACGCTGGCCGCGCCGGCCCAGGCCAAACTCCACACCATAAACGAGGATCCCGCACATGAAGAAGCTTCTCTCCTTCCTGCTTCTCGCCGCCCTGGCCGCCACCCTGGCCGGCTGCAACAACACCCCCAAGATCGCCGTGGTCGACGGGGCCAAGGTGTTCCGCGAATCCAAGCCCGGCCAGGACGCCATGACCTACCTGCGCGACAAGAACAACGAGCTGCAGGCCGAGGCCAAGGCCGCCCAGGACAAGGTGCAGGCCAAGCAGACCCAGGAGAACGCCGCCGCCTTCCAGGAGGCCGTGACCAAGTACCAGTCCACCATGGGCGCCGAGCAGCAGCGCGTCGTGGGCCTGCTGCAGGAGCAGTTCAACAAGATCCTCGAGAAGTACCGCAAGGACAACAAGGTCGATGTCATCATCGCCAAGGATGTGGCCCTGTCCTACGACGAGGCCAACGACATCACCAACAAGGTCATCGAGGAGATCAACAAGACCACCCTGGACCTGAAGGCCAAGCCCGCCGTGGCCGCCACCCCCGATGCCGCCGCCCCGGCCGCCCCGGCCGCCGACGCCCCCAAGGCCGACGCCCCGAAGCCGGAAGCCAAGACCGACGCCAAGCCCGCCGCCGAGGCCAAGAAGCCCTAGGCCCCCGCGCCAAGAATACCAGGGCCCGGTCGAGCGATCCTCGGCCGGGCCCTTTCGTTTGCCCGGAACGCGGGAATCCGCCACGGGCTCCAGCCGCCGCGCCCAGCTTTGACACCCCGGCGTGAATGCCGTATTGGACGCCACAAACTTTTGTGTCGCGCCCGGCTGCCAGTGGCGGCGCGGCCCCCTAAAAACCGAACACTTCGAGGCTGACTGATGAGCAAACTCGCGACCCTGCCCGGTGACGACGTCCGCCAGATCATGTGGCGCTATACCGATCGGTACGACTTGCAGATGGTGGTGCAGTCCGCCCGGGGCGTGGCGCGCGGCCACGTGGCCCGCATGGTGGCCGACGGCGTGCGCAACACCCACGAGTGGACCGAGCGCAAGAACACCCTGCTCGACGCCTTCGACGCCTCGGGCCTGACGGCCCTGTACATGGACACCTCCCAGGGCGGCTACATCGACGGCCCCAAGAACTTCGCCCTGTGCCTCACCACCTTCGAGCTCTCCTGGGTGGACGCCGGAGCCGCCACCTGCGGCCTGGCCACCAACCTGGCCCTGGCGCCCATCCACGAGAAGGGCACGCCAGAGCAGCGCGACCACTACATGGCCATCGCCTGCCCGCAGGAGGGACGCCCCACCCAGCGCGGAGCCTTCGCCCTCACCGAGCCGCTGCCCTTCGTGGGCGTGGACACCGGCATTCTCACCAGCAAGGTGCGCGTGGCCGAGTGGAAGGACGGGGAGGAGCCCCTGCTGCAGGTGGACAAGCGCGGCCGCTTCATCACCGGCATGGACTTCGCCAACTTCGTCACCGCCGCCGTGGTCAGCGACGACGAGCGCATCAAGGGCTCGTGCATGGTCATCCTGGAGGAGGGCGACCCCGGCGTGTTCGACCGCGGGGCCGTGACCAAGAAGCTGGTGCACCAGCTCTCCAGCACCTGCGACCCCATCCTGAGCCTGAAGGTGCCCGCCAGCCGCATCATCGGCGGCTACACCGTGAAGGACGGCGTCATCGTTCCCAACTACTCCCACGCCGAGATCATCGGCAGCGTGTTCCACCGCACGCGCATCCCGGTGGGCGTCATGAGCTCGGCCAAGCTCCTGTCCGCTGTCGAGCCCATCATCCGCTACCACCGGGGCCGCTTCCGCGGGGGCGATGCCCAGCCCGGCACCCCGCGCTACGAGCAGGGCCTGCAGATGAAGGAGGACGCCACCCAGCGCCTGGCCGACCTGTGGGCCTGCGGCGAGGCGGGCAGCTCGCTGGGCTTCGACGCCGCGCGCAAGGCCGACCTGCTCGACCCGCTGGAGAAGGAGAAGGAGAAGCTGTTCCACGCCCAGGGCACCACCGGCCTGCGCGCCCAGATGAGCGCGCTGAAGAAGCTGGAACCCCTGGCCCTGGAGTACCTGAAGCTTTTGTACACCCCCGAGGACAAGCGCGACGCGGCCCGGTTTGCCGAACTTTCCGCCGACGTGTTCGTGCAGTGCATCGTGCTCGACGCCGAGACCAACGTGCTCATCCCGGCCTGCAAGCTGTGGGCGCCGGGCGTTGGCGCGGACATGATGCGCCAGGCCGTGGCCCTGGTGGGCGGCTACGGCGTCACCGAGGACTGCCCCGGCTTCCTGTTCCAGAAGTGGAACGACACCCAGCTGGAGGCCACCTACGAGGGCCCGGAGGTGGTGCAGCGCCGCCACATGACCGCCACCATGACCAACCCCGTGTTCCTGGCCTTCATGGGCCACTGGATCGACGAGCTGGACGGGCTGGCCGAAAGCTGGCCCCAGGCGGGCACCAAGGCCCTGGCCAACGCCATGCGCCTGTGGCTGCACACCCTGCAGCTGATGCAAAACGGCAAGGACGCCGAGGGCAAGAAGCTCTACAGCGGCAACCGCCAGGGAGTCACCTTCCCCCTGGCCGACGCCCTGGCCTGGCTGGTGGCGGCGCGCTGCTTCGTGGACGACGTGGTGGAGCTGAAGAACAAGGGGCCGGAGAACCCGGTGGTGGCCGAGGGCCTGGAAGGCCTGCTCGGCTTCTACGCCGACCTGACCACCATCCAGAACGCCCGCACGGCGGGCGAGGTGGCGCGCATCTGCGCGGAGCTGGCCTATGGCTACTCCGTCGCTTCTGAAGGTGGCACTGGGGTCGGCGAGTTCCCGGCCCTGCGCGCGGCGGTGGACGCCTCCCTGGCGGGGGCGCGCCTGGCCCGCGACCGCGCGGGCGAGGCCCTGGCCGGGGTGATGATCCCCGAGGCCCTGGACTACCCGTTGTAAGAAGGGTGGGTTAGCGCGGGGGAGGGGCTAAACTTTTTGGAGAAAGGTTCGCCCCTCCCCCGCACCCCGTCCCTACTTCCAAAACTTTTGTAGGGTGGGCTCCCTCGGGGGCCCGCCCTTTTTTGCGTCTATCCCCTCCCAAAACGGGCCAACCGCGCGCGAGGGTTTTCCGGCGCTTGCGCCGGAAAACCCTCGCGCGCATGTTTGTCGGGCCACGCCGGAACGCCAGCACTCCGCGCCCCTCGCCCGGGCCACCTCGCGGGGCCCCATATCGCGGGGACGGGGGGCGCGGAGCCCCCG
>CAZCYB010000069.1:0-10624 GCA_964502805.1 uncultured Desulfocurvus sp. | reverse complement strand
CGGCGTGTTCCTGCTCTTGCTCAGCATGGTCTCCGGGCCCACGGTCCATTCGCGGTCCTGGTCGTAGAGCACGAAGTCCGCCGGGTCCCCGGGCTCGAAGCGGTTCACCGGCAGGCCGAACCGCGCGCAGGGCGCCGTGGTCCAGGCGCGCACAAAGGCCGCGAAGCCGAGCTTGCCCGAGCGCACCAGGCCCCAGGTGGTGGAAAGGGCCGTGTCCAGGCCGGAGATGCCGCAGGGCGCCTGGTCGAACTCCACTTCCTTCTCGTGGGCGGCGTGGGGCGCGTGGTCGGTTGCCAGCATGTCGATGGTGCCGTCGTTCAGCGCGTCCAGCATGGCCTCCACGTCGGCTTTGGTGCGCAGGGGCGGGCTCACCTTGGCCGCGCTGCTGTACCCCGCGCACTCGTCCTCGGTGAGCGTCAGGTAGTGCGGGCAGGTCTCGGCGGTGACGTCCACGCCGCGCGCCTTGGCGAAGCGGATGAGCGCGGCGCTCCTCTCGCAGGAGACGTGGGCCAGGTGGATGGGCACGTTCAGGTATTCGGCCAGCAGGATGTCCCGGGCCACCTGGATGGCCTCGGCCACGTCGGGCTGGGCGGCCATGCCCAGGCGGCTGGAGACCTCGCCCTCGTTCATGCCGGCTGCCGGGGCCAAATACGGGTCCTCGCAGTGGTCGATGACCACGAGCCCCAGGTCGGCGGCGTATTCCAGGGCCCGGCGGAAGATCTCCGTGCTGGCCACGGGCAGGCCGTCGTTGGACAGCGCGGCGCACCCGGCGGCCTTGAGTTCGGCCATGGGCGCCAGCTCCAGGCCCTTCAGGCCCTTGGTCAGCCCGCCGATGGGATACAGGCGCGGGCCCTGGGGCCAGGCCTGGCGCGCCTTTTCCAGCATCAGCTCGGTGACGCTGGCGGTGTCGTTCACGGGCCGGGTGTTGGCCATGCACATGATGTTCGAGAACCCGCCGTGGGCGGCGGCGGCCAGGCCGCTTTGGATGTCCTCCTTGTACTCCTGGCCGGGCTCGCGCAGGTGGGTGTGCGCGTCCGTCAGGCTGGGCAGAAGCACCAGGGGGTTTCCCTCCGGGCCCTTGGCGTCGATCTCCTTGGCGGCCTTCAGGTTCAGCGCGCCCGCCGGGGCCAGGGCCACGATCTTGCCCTTGGCCACGAACAGGTCCACCAGCTGGCCCTTTTTCGAGGCTTTCCTGCCCTTCAGCGGGCCCAGCCACAGCGCGCCGCGCACGGCCAGGTCGATCTTCTTCGCTGCTTCCGTCATGGCGGCCTCCTACAGCGCGTCGCCGGTCATGGCGGCGTCCGGGCTCTTGCGGGTGAGGTAGAGGAACAAGAGCGCCATGCGCACGGCCACGCCGCTCTCCACCTGGTCCAGGATCAGGCTCTCGGCGGAGTCGGCCAGGGCGGAGTCGATCTCCACGCCCCGGTTGATGGGCCCGGGGTGCAGCACGCAGCAGTCCGGCGCGGCGTCCAGCAGGTGCTTGGCGCCCAGGCCGTAGGTGCGGGCGTACTCGCGCAGGTCGGGCAAAAGCCCCGCCTGCTGGCGCTCCAGCTGCAGGCGCAGGCACATCACCGCGTCCGCGCCCTTCACGGCCCTGCCCAGGTCGGAGAACACCTCCACGGGCCAGGCGTCCGTCCGGGGCGGCAAGAGGGTCCTGGGGGCGCACAGGCGCACCCGCGCGCCCAGCATGGTCAGCAGGATGACGTTGCTGCGGGCCACGCGGCTGTGGGCGATGTCGCCCAGGATGAGCACGGTCTTGCCCGCGAAGTCGCCGCCCCAGCGGCGCGAGAGCGTCAGGGCGTCCAGCAGGGCCTGGGTGGGGTGGGCGTGGCGGCCGTCCCCGGCGTTGATGACGCTGCACTCCAGCCGCTCGGCCAGAAACTGCGCCGCGCCGCTGGAAGAGTGGCGGATGACGATGCCGTCGGGGTTCATGGCCTGCAGGGTCAGCGCGGTGTCCTTGAGGGTCTCGCCCTTGGCCAGGCTCGAGCCGCTCTTGGCCAGGGCGAAGGTGTCGGCGCTCAGGCGCTTGCCCGCCATGTCGAAGCTGGTCTTGGTCCGCGTGCTGGCCTCGGCGAAGAACAGCACCACGCTGCGGCCCTTCAGGGTGGGCACCTTCTTCACCGCGCGGGTGTTGATGGCCCGGAAGTGCTCCGCCGTGGCCAGGATGTGGCGGATCTCCCCGGGCGTGAACTGGGAAACGTCAAGCAGGTCCTTGTGTTTCCATTGCATGGGCGACTCCATGAGTCATGGCCTCCGTGCCGTTTGCCGCCGGATCGCTCCGGGCGGCGGTTTCCCCCGGCCTGCGCCGGGCTCTGGAAATTCGGGCGGCTACGCCAGAAACAGGGCCTCCACCTCCGGCGGCACCACGGAGAAGCGCGCCAGCCTGCCCGGGGCCAGGCTGCCCAGCCTGTCCGCCAGGCCGAAGAACCGCGCCGGGTTGGCCGTGAGCATGGCCAGGCCGTCCGCCAGGGCCAGCTCCGGCATTGCGCCGGTCTTGAGCCGCGCCAGCTCGCCGTACACGTCCAGGTCCGGGGCGGAGCACAGCCCGTCCGTGCCCAGGCAGAGGTTGATGCCCCGCGCAAAAAGCTCCCGGGCCGGGGCCTGGCCCACGCCGATGTGCTCGTTGCTGCGCGGGCACAGGCACACGCTGGCGCCGCTTTGGGCCAGGGTGTCCATGTCCGAGGCCGAAACGGTGACGCAGTGCACGGCCAGGGTCTTCTCGTCCAGCAGGCCCAGCTCGCTGGCCAGGGGCACGGGCCGCCTGCCCGGGGCGTCGTAGTGCGTGAGGAACCCGCGCTCCATGAGCAGGTCCAGGAAGGCGCTCTTGCCCGTGAGCAGGATGGCGTCCTCGTCGGCGTGCTCGGCCAGGTGCAGGGAATAGGGCAGGCCGCGCCGGCTGGCGGCCAGCTTGCCCGCGCGCAAAAGCTCCGGGTTGGTGCTGTACAGCGCGTGGCCGGAGATGGACAGCACTCCCCTGCCTTGCACATCCGGGCTGCCGCCGGGCAGGGCGTGGAAGAGTTCCGCCGGGTCCTCGGGCACCACGCCGCCGATGACCTCCTGGAACGAGGCGAAGTGATGCCCGCTCTTGGCCAAGAGCCCGGCCATGCGCGAGGCGTTGCGCGTGCTGATGTCGGCCACGAAGGCCGTGCCGCGCGCCTCCAGCCGGGCCAGCTCGCGCAGGACGAGCGCGTCGTCGGGCGTGTACAGCGGGTGGGCCAGCAGGCTTTTCACCCAGGCCACGAAGCCCTGGCCCGAGGCCACCTGGCCCAGCAGGTGGCTCATTTCCAGGTGGGTGTGGCTGTTGAACGCCGCCGGGGCCAGGGTCACGTCGCCCAGGTCGCGCACGCTGCCGGAGAACCGGGCGCTCACCTCGGCGTATGTGCCCACGGCCAGGATGGTGCGCGCCGCCCCGCCAGCGGCGGGGTCGCAGGCCACGGCCCCGTCAACGATGACCGGGGGCTGGCCGGGGCACTGGGGGGCCACTCGCGCGGCGCGGAAGATCTCTGCCATGGGAAACCCTGAATGCGCGGTTTGGGTGCGTGGTCGCGTTTTGGGACCGAAAAAAGGGGGACCTTCCGGCCCCCCTGTCGCTTAGCTGCTCGGGATGGTTTCCTGCGCCTCGGTGAGCAGGAACGTCCCCTGCTCGATCCATTTCTTGAGCGTCTGGGCTATCTCCAGCGAGATGGTGTAGCTGGTCACCGGCACGGTGGGCGTCTTGCGCCCGTTCACGTCGATCTCCCCGCTCATGAGCTCTTCCATGGTCACGTGGCCCAGGATGCGGTTGACCCCGTTGGGGTAGTCGTAGCCGTAGTCGCGGATGGGCATCTGGATGTCCGCGTGGGAGACGCCGGTGCGCCAGGCCAGGTCCTCGTCCAGGATGGGGATGGGGATGCCCACGCCCATGTTCAGCGAGCAGCCGTAGCCCACCAGGGCCACGCCGCGCACGTAGCGCGCGTCCATGCCCTTCAGGTCGCCCTTGAGCTGCAGCGTGCCCGAGGCCGTGAGCGGGATGCCGCGCTCGTTTCTGGGCGGCTTGGCCACGTGCTGCGTGCCCGCGCCCACAACGTAGCCCACGCCGCCGCCCATGAAGATCTTCGTGCCCAGGCCGATGGTGCGCAGGTACGGATCGTTGAACAGGGGCGAGAGCTGGCCCGAGGTGGCGAAGTTGGCGTTGCGGCCGTTGGGCTTCAAGGGGCCCATGTAGGTGTAGATGGTGCGCCCGGAGAGGTTCACCGCGCAGTTGTAGTTCTGGTAGCAGTTGCGCGGGTTCCACAGATGGGCATAGGGCAGCCCGGCCAGGGTCACGTCCTTCTCCAGGTCCTTCCTGGGGTAGCAGTCCGTGCCGTAGGACTTGGCCCGCAGGCGCACGGGCTTGCCGCGCAGCAGGTCCTCGATGACGTGGCCGCCGCCGTAGGCGAAGCGGCCGGGGTAGACCTTGTTCAGCGGGTCGTCGGCAGCGGGCTCGGTGGCGCCCAGGTAGGCGTCCACGGCGGCCAGGCCCGCGTAGCAGGGCACGTTGTTCAGCCACACGTGGCTGGCCTTCATCAGCGGCGGCTCCTGCCCGAAGTTGAAGAGCATGCCCGAAGAGCACATGGGCGAGAAGGTGCCCGTGGTCACCACGTCCACCTCGCGGGCGGCGCGGGTCTTGCCCAGGCGGCGCACGGCGTCGACCATCTCCTCGGCGGTGAGGACCACGGCCTTGCCCTTCTTGATGCGCTCGTTGATCTCGGCGATGGTCTTGGTGTTCTTGAGCACGCCCGGCATGGCGGCGGCGGGCTTGGCCTTGGGCTTGGCGGCCTTCGCGGGCTTCACGGGCTGGGCCGCGGGCTTCTTTGCGGCGTTTTTGGGCGCGGCGGCCTTGGGCGCGGCGGGTTTTTTGGCCGCGGGCGTCTTTTTCTGTTTTTCGGCCATGTGCTTCCTCCGGGTGGCGCGGATGGCGCGTTGGACAAGGGCGGGCGGGGCCGTGGAGTTTTTCCACACCCCGTTCGCTTCCGGGAACATTCTGTGGAAAAAACCGGCGCTTTCCGCGTGGGCCAGCATGGCCCAAAACGGCCCGGAACGCAACGGTTTTCAGCCCGGCTGGAAACGCTGTATTCGCTTGGCATTGGTTGCGTTTTGGGGTAGAAAACCGGGAGTGACCACGGCGCGGCGGGCCCCCGGCCCGGCCTGGGAATTTCTCCTGGTTTTTCCACAAATTGCAACCCTGGTTAAACAAAGCCCCGGCGTGAAGAAAGCCCTGCGCGACCATATGGCCGCCACCTGCTCCGAACAGGAGCTCCGGCGCTGGTTCGACCCCCTGGACATAGACAGGTCCGAGGGCGAGGTGCGCGTGCGCTTTCCGCACAGCTTCTTCGCCCAGTGGTTCGCCGGGCGCATGCAGGACCAGTTCGAGGCCGAGCTGTTCCGCTTTCTGGGCCACAACGGCTGCGACGTGCGCTACCTGGTGGGCGCCAGGCCCGCCCAGGCGCCCCAGGCGGAAAACGACTGCGCCAACGGTTCCAACGGCGCTGGCGCAGCCAGGCCCGCCCAGGCCCAGCGGCACATCGTCTACCCCTTCGACGCGCAGTACAGCTTCGACAGCTTCCTGACCAACTCCAAGAACTACTTCCCCCTGGAGACCGCCCGGCAGGTGGCCCGGGGAGAGGACGCCCAGTTCAACCCCTTCGTCATCTGCGGCAAGTCCGGCTCGGGCAAGAGCCACCTCTTGAAGGCCATCGCCAACGACATCGCCAAGCGCCACCCCCTGTCCTCCATCCTGGTCACCAGCGGGGAGGGCCTGAAGGACCTGTTCAAGCCCGGCAACGGCCAGGAAAACGGCCAGGCCAACAATCCCGAAAGGGGCCTGGCCGCGCGCCAGTACCTCTCGGGCCACGGCTTTCTGCTGGTGGACGACATCCACTGGCTGGCCGGGGACCAGGGCCTGCAGCACGAGCTTCTGACCCTGTTCAACCTGTTCCAGGACCAGAAGAAGCAGATGGTCTTCACCTGCGCCGACCGCGTGGCCGCCCACGAGGACCTGCTGCCCGCCCTGCGTTCCCGCCTGGAGGGCGGGCTGGTGGTCACCCTCAAGCAGCCGGACCTGGAGATCCGCGCCCAGTTCGTGCTGGACCGGGTGCGGGCCAAGAAGCTGCCCTTGAGCAAGGAGCAGGTGCTGACCCTGGCCCAGCGCTTCCAGAACTTCCGGGCCCTGGGCGGCATCCTCATCAAGCTTCTGGCCTTCCGCGAGCTGGTGCGAAAGGACATCTCCGCCCGGGACTTCGAGCAGATCCTCATGAGCACCGAGGAGCGCGACCAGCCCGCCATCACGCCGGACACCATCATCAGCGTGGTCTGCGAGCACTACCAGGCGCGCCAGAAGGACGTGCTGGGCGAGGACCGCCGCCAGAACATCGCCCTGGCCCGGCAGGTGGCCATGTGGCTGTGCAGGCAGATGCTCGGGCTCTCCTATCCCGCCCTGGGCCGGGCCTTCGGCGGCAATGCCCAGAGCACCGTGATCTACTCCGTCAAGAAGATCGAGGATTTGCCGACTGATGACAAGACTTTGAAACAGCTGTTGAAAGAATTGAAGGTTCGCTGTCGGCAACCGTGAGAGCGGTGCCGAATGACGCGTGAAACACCAGCCTGTTTGCGTGAGACAACAGCCGGTGTTCACAATAAAATGAAGCATTCAGCATGGTTTGATGAGTTGGGAACAAACGGGCCTGGCTAATAAAAGCCATCAAGGAGAAGACATATGTTTGTGAAGGTTGTGAGAGACGACATCATCGAAGGCCTCGCAAAGTCCGCGGGCATCATCCCGGCCAAGACGGGCGCGGCGTTTTTGCGCAGCATCTGGCTGGAGGCCATGGACGGCAGCCTGCGGATCATGTCCACGGACTCCAGCCTGGAGTTCGCGGGCGAATACCCGGCCAAGGTGGAGGCCACGGGCCGCGCCGGGGTGCAGGGCCGCGCCTTCTACGAGCTGGTGCGCAAGCTGCCCGCGGGCGAGCTGACCATCAAGACCGACGCCGAGGGCAAGAACGTGCACGTGGAGCAGGGCAGCCGCAAGTACAAGCTGCCCGCCAACGAGGCCGAGTGGTTCCAGCCCTTCAGCGAGTTCCCCGGCGGCGACACCGTGTTCTGGAGCGGCGCCTTCCTGCAGGAGGTCATCGACCGCATCAGCTTCTGCATCAGCGAGGAGGACAGCATGGAGGCCATCGCCTGCCTGTCCATGAAGCCCGTGGACGACGGCGCGGGCGGCAGGCGCGTGGAGGTCTGCGGCCTCAATGGCCACCAGTTCGCCATGCTCACCTTCGCCAACGACGAGATCTGCGCCATCCTGCCCGCAGAGGGCGCGCTCATCCAGCGCAAGTACTTGGCGGAGCTGAAAAAATGGCTCGGCACGGACGAGGTGGAGATGGCCCTGGGCGAAAAGCGCCTGTTCCTGCGCACCGGCGACCACCGCGAGACCTTCAGCCTGCCGCTTTCCTTCTACCAGTACCCCAACTACCAGGGCTTCCTCTCCAAGCTGAAGGACCCGGCGGCCTCCCGGCTGACGCTGAAGCGCGCCGAACTGGTGGACTCCCTGGAGCGCATCGCCATCTTCAACACCGAGAGCAACCGCTGCACGTACTTCCTGTTCAGCCCCGGCGAGGTGGTGCTGTACAGCCAGGGCCAAGACGTGGGCACCGGCACCGAGAGCCTGGGGGCCACCTTCCAGGGCGACCTGCAGCGCATCGCCTTTCCCACCAAGAATCTGATCGAGATCCTCTCGCACTTCCACTCCGAGGAGGTGGCCTTCACCCTCACCGGGGCCGAGGCGCCCTGCGGCATCGCCGGGGTGAGCGACCCGGACTACGACGTCATCATCATGCCCATGATGATCCAGGAAGAGACCTATTACGCCGAAGAAAACGCCTAAAAGGATCGAGCCTGAAATGACCGAAAAGGAAAAGAACGCCGCGGCCTATACCGCGGACAGCATCACAGTGCTTGAGGGCCTCTCCGCCGTGCGCAAGCGCCCGGCCATGTACATCGGCTCCACCGACGTGCGCGGCCTGCACCACCTGGTCTACGAGGTGGTGGACAACTCCATCGACGAGGCCATGGCGGGCTACTGCACCAGGGTCAAGATCACCCTGCACATGGACAACTCCTGCACCGTTTCGGACAACGGGCGCGGCATTCCCGTGGACATGCACCCCAAGGAGAAGAAGACGGCCCTTGAGGTCGTCATGACCATCCTGCACGCGGGCGGCAAGTTCGACAATAACGCCTACAAGGTCTCCGGCGGCCTGCACGGCGTGGGCGTGTCCGTGGTCAACGCCCTGTCCGAGACGCTCACCGCCACGGTGAAGCGCGGCGGGCGCACCTACCGCCAGATGTACGAGCGCGGCATCCCCGTCTCCCAGGTGGAGGACGTGGGCGAGGCCGTGGGCACCGGCACCAAGGTGCGCTTCAAGCCCGACGAGGACATCTTCGAGACCAACCAGTTCGAGTACGCCATCCTGAAGAAGCGACTGCAGGAGCTGGCCTATTTGAATCGCGGCCTGGAGATCGAGTTCCTGGACGAGCGCACCGGGGACAAGGACTTCTTCAAGTTCGAGGGCGGCATCAGGAGCTTCGTGGAAGACATGAACCAGGGCCAGACCCTGGTGCACGACATGATCTACGGCATCGGCGAGGCCGACGGCGGCGCGGGCGGCAAAGGCGTGGTGGTCACGGAGTTCGCCCTGCAGTACAACGCCGGCTACAAGGAGAACGTCCAGACCTTCGCCAACAACATCCGCACCATAGAGGGCGGCACGCACCTGGTGGGCTTCAAGACCGCGCTCACCCGCGCGCTCAACACCTATGTGCAGAAGTCCGACCTGGCCAAGAAGGTCAAGGAGAAGCTCTCCGGCGACGACGTGCGCGAGGGCCTGACCGCCGTGGTCAGCGTCAAGCTGCCCATGCCCCAGTTCGAGGGCCAGACCAAGACCAAGCTCGGCAACTCCGAGGTGGCGGGCCTGGTCTCCACCCTGGTGTACGAGAAGCTCTCCCAGTTCCTGGAGGAAAACCCCAAGGAGGCCCGGGCCATCATCGAGAAGGTGGTGGACGCCGCCCGCGCCCGCGAGGCCGCGCGGAAAGCCCGCGACCTGGTGCGCCGCAAGGGCGCCCTGTCCGACAACGCCCTGCCCGGCAAGCTGGCGGACTGCCAGAGCAAGGACCCCGGCGAGTCCGAAATCTTCATCGTCGAGGGCGACAGCGCAGGCGGCTCGGCCAAGCAGGGCCGCAACCCGCGCATCCAGGCCATCCTGCCCCTGCGCGGCAAGATCCTGAACGTGGAAAAGACCCGCTACGACAAGATGCTGGGCAACAAGGAAATCCGCGCGCTCATCACCGCCATGGGCGTGGGCGTGCCCGGCGGCGGCGGCGAGGAGGACCAGGGGCCGGACTTCGACCGCCTGCGCTACCACAAGATCGTCATCATGACCGACGCCGACGTGGACGGCAGCCACATCCGCACGCTTCTGCTCACGTTCTTCTTCCGCCAGTACCGCGAGCTCATCGACAGGGGCTACGTGTACATCGCCCAACCCCCCCTGTTCCGGGCGCACAAGGGCAAGTTCGAAAAGTACATCAAGGACGAGAAGGAGCTGCACGCCTTCCTGCTGGCCCAGGCGGAGAAGGCCCTCACCGCGCGCACCAGCCCCCAGGGCGACGGCGGCGTGGCCCCGCGCGAGTTCACCGGCAAGGAGCTGCGCAAGCTGCTCGACGCCGTGCGCCAGCTCAAGGACCGCGTGCGCGAGGCCCTGCACATGGGCATCGAGGAGCCGCTGTTCCTCTCGCTCGTCGGCTCGGAGAAGCTGACCCCGCAGCAGTTCACCCTGGCCGCCCTGGCCGAGATGGTGGGCGAGGAGGCGGGCGAGCTCATGGACACCGACGAGATCATCACCGACGAGACCGAGGACGGCGAGCTTGTCCCCGCGCCCGCGCGGCTGCCCAGGCCCACCCTCACCGACGAGGAGCGCGCCAGCGTGCGCGGCCTGGACGACCTGGTGGCGGCGGCCGTGGCCGCTGGCTACAAGGCCGTGCTGGACGTGGAGGAGGACGAGAGCGAGCGCCGCATCTTCGTGGTGTTCACCAGCCCCGGCGGCCACCGCACGCGCCTGGCCGTGGACTTCTTCGGGTCCAAGACCTACCGCAAGGCCCAGGAGCTGCACCAGCAGCTGTTCCTGGACTGCGGCGGCGAGGAATTCACCCTCATTCGCGGCGAGGGCGGCGAGATCAAGGTCAGCGGGTTCTTCAACCTGCTGGCCACCGTGCTCGACGAGTCGCACCGGGGCTACACCGTGCAGCGCTACAAGGGCCTGGGCGAAATGAACCCCGAGCAGCTCTGGGAGACCACCATGGATCCGGAAAAGCGCACCCTGCTGCAGGTCAAGGTCGACGACGCCGAGGAGGCCGACCGGATCTTCAGCGAGCTCATGGGCGACTCCGTGGGCCCGCGCAGGGAATTCATCGAAAGAAACGCCATGACCGTGGAAGACTTGGATATTTAGGCTGGATATCGGGGTGGGGTGTTTTGGGGGCGGGGGCGCCCCCGCCCCCCCCCAACGCCGGACACCCCTCCGTTACTCCTCCTTTATGGACACGGGTGTGG
>CAZCYB010000068.1:0-10640 GCA_964502805.1 uncultured Desulfocurvus sp. | reverse complement strand
TTGGGGGGGGGGTGGTGGGGGGCCGGTGCTTGGAGGGGCGGAGGGCGGGGGAACTTGTTGGAACAAGTTCCCCCGCCCTCCCCCGATTCGCTCCCTACTTGATCCTGGCCAAAAGCTTCTTGGACGAGGCGTGGTTGGGGTCCACCCGCAGGGCCTCCTCCAGGAAGTGCTTGGCCTGCTTCATGTTCTTGAGGTTGTAGTACGAGTTGGCGATGTTGAAGCCGATGGCCGCGGCCTTGAGGTGGAATTCCGGCTCCTTGTGCAGGATCTTCTCGTAGATCTCCACGGCCTTGCGGTGCTGCTCGCCATCGGCCTGGGCCAGGGCGTAGTTGTACATGATGCGCAGGTCCTTGGGGTCCACCTGCAGGGCCAGCTCGTAGTTCTTGATGGCCTCCTGCCATTTGCCCTGCTTGCGCAGCGCCATGCCGAAGCTGTTGAAGGCCACCATGTCCTCCTTGGACAAGTCGCCGCCCTTCACGTCGAAGTACTGGGCGAAGTACTTCTCCGAGAGGTCGGGCGCGGCCTCCAGGGTGGCCTGGGCGATGTCCGCGATGATGGAGCAGAAGTAGCGCTTGGCCTCCTCCTGGGCGTACTCGATGGCCTTGTCGAAGAATTCCCGGGCGTTGTCCATCTCCATGCGCCGCACGAAGCACTTGCCGATCTCGCACTTGCGCTCCACGTTGAGCGGGCTGATGTTGTCCAGCCGCAGCATGTAGGAGAGGTACTGCTCCTCGTCGCCCTCGCGGTGGGCCTCCACCAGCTTTTTCAGCGGCTCCAGGTACAGCGGGGCGCTCTTGTGCGCCTTTTCGAACTCCTCCACCGCGTCGCCCGCGTTGCCGTTGCGCATGAAGGCCTCGCCGCGCAGCATCAGCGCTATGGCGCTCTTGTTCTTCATCTCCAGGATGGAGTCGCAGACGTTGAAGACCTTGTCGTACTCGCCCTGCTCCAGGTGCACGCGGGCATCCTGCACCAGGCGGCTTATCTTGGTCTGCGGGGTGATGACCCCGGCCATCTTCTCGATCAAGGTGTCCACGCTCACCGGCTTGGTGATGACGTGGTCCACGCCGATCTCGAAGAGCAGGGAGAGCGACTCCTTGGTGGTCTCGAAGGTGAGCACGATGAGCTTGAGCGCGGGGTACTGCTGGCGCGCCATGCGGATGAACTCCGTGGTGGGCTTGCCCGCGATGATGCGGTCCACCAGGGCCAGCACGGGCACATTGGCCCGCGCCTGGCTGCGCAGGGCGCTCATGGCCGCCTCGGAGTCGCGGAAGGAGCCCACGCAGTCGCGCTTGATCTGCAGGGCGCGCAGCACCCCGGCGCGCACGGTCTTGATGAACAGGGTGTCCTCGGAGAGGATGAGCAGGCTCCCGGCCTTGTCCTCCAGAAAGGTGCGGACGTCGTTGTCGTAGCGGGGGCAGTGGCCGGGGCCGGAGCCCACGCCGGAGCCGGTGCCGGAGGAGGAGCCGGTGACGAGGTTCTCGGCCTGCCAGGAAGTGATGCTCATGCGGGGGACTCCGGGTGTGGGGCTGTTCCGCCCACGGCTAGGCCGTGAGCATCTTGGCCACGTCGATGCGGTACATGGCCGGGTTCAGGCATTCCATGATCTCCATGCCCGCCCCGCCCAGGTTGGCCATGGCCAGGTCCACCAGGGCGGGCTTCTTCATGTTCAGGTTGGCGTCCAGCACCACCTTGACCACCGGGCGGGTGGTGGTGGCGGCGTTGTTGCACGCCACCACGGCGTACTCGCCGCTGGAAAGGCGCACGAAGCTGCCCACCGGGTACACGCCGATGCACTTGATGAAGCTCTCGATGCTGCGGGGGGGAAAGGTGGTCTCGCGCCAGTCGTACATCTGGCGCAGGGCGCTGGAGGCGGGCACCGCGTCGCGGTAGCAGCGCTTGCTGGTCAGCGCGTCGTACACGTCCACCACGCTGATGACCCGGGCGTAGTTGCCGATGTCGCCCCGGGCGATGCCGCGCGGATAGCCCGTGCCGTCGTAGCGCTCGTGGTGCTCCAGAATGCCGCGCAGCACATCCGCCGGCAGGCCCTTCTGCTCGCGCATGATCTTGTAGCTCTCCAGCACGTGGGTCTTCATCACGTGGAATTCCTGGGGCGAGAGCTTGCCCGGCTTGTTCAAAATGGCCTCGGGAATGCGGGCCTTGCCCACGTCGTGGAACATGCCCGCGATGCCGATGTCGCGCAGGGTGGCCTTGTCCAGGCCCACGTGCTTGCCCAGGATGATGGAGAGCACCGCCACGTTGATGCAGTGCGTGTAGCTGTACTCGTCAAAGCGCTTGAGCTTGAACATGGTGGCCGCGGCCGCGTCGTTGCGGAACACGCTCTCGATGAAGCTGTCCACAACCGGCGTGGCCTCGCGGTAATCCACGTCCTTGCCCTTGCGCACGTCGTCCATGAAGTCGCGCGCGTGGGAGAGGGCCTCGTTGTACAGCTTCTCGGCCACGGGCAGCTCTTCGGCCAGGGCGGCGGCCCGCGCCACCTGCTCCGGGGCGATGGACACCGGCGGGGGCGCGGCCACGGCCTTGAACAGGCTGTCGTCCACGCTGAACTCGTCCACGTCCGCCGTCTGCAGCTCGCGCAGGCGCTCCTCGCTCTGCACATACTCGTTGGCAAAGACGATGGGGCTTGAGTCCGTGCCGCGGCCATACATGATCACGAACATGCCGAGCTTGAGATCGCGCTTCTTGATGGACCTGAGCATCATCCACTCCGGGGGGGACCGAAGCCGAATCCGGCGACGCTGGCGCGCCCCGGAACGTGTATCGACATGTTCCGCCCGCATCCTGTTCATTGATGCCGCAAGCACGACCGGCCACGGCAGCAGGCGAGAAGAAGGAAGAGCTGCGCCGGGTCGCGCTACCTACACAGCACATATACGTAGTCTTGTCAACCCGTATCGGCAAAGTGCTTGATAACGCAGAAGTCTTTCCCCCTGTACGCGAGCACTCACTCGCGCGCAAGGGGAGGGCCCGGGAAAAGTGGCTGCTTTCTGCGGGCGCGACTCCGCCAGGGGACTCCGTCCCCTGGACCCCTGCCGGGGTGAGGCTCCGCCTCCCCCCGGGCCCCCCTCCGCCGGGGGCGCCTATCTTGTCGAAGGGCCCCCCGGACCCCGCGTATGGCCTGGGCCATGGGCACGGCAGGCTGGCGACGGGCGCTTGGCCCCAGCAAACATGCGCGCGGTTGGCCCGTTTTGGGTGGGGGGAGATGTTGGGAGTACACTGACGGAGTCGGCAGAAACAAACCCACCCCCACACAAGTTTTTGAGGGGGGAGTGGGGGGGTCGGGGGGCGAGGGGGGAACTTGTTACAACAAGTTCCCCCCCCGCCCCCCGATTACCCGCGCTACAACTGCGCCTTCTATTCCGGGGCGGTGTTGCCCTTGAGGATGCGGTAGAGGTCGATGCCGATTTCCAGGGGGTCCAGTTCCTTGTTGCGGGCCTTGGCGGGGTCCTGGTCCTGGGTTTTGGGGTCGGCGAAGGGGTCGTCGGTGGTGTTGGCGCGGTCTTCGGGCCGGGGCTGGTCGGCGGGGGTCAGCCGGGCGACCACCATGTCGGGCCGGATGACGTAGGCCGAGCCGTCCTGTTCCTTCTTGTCCACGTTTTGCGCCGCGCCGGAGAGCACGTCCGAGGCGTCGCCGCCGGTGGCGGCCTTGCGCACGCCCTTGCGGATTTCGTCCTTGAGCACGCCGGTGGTGTCGAACACGCGGCGCAGGGCCACGTCGCGCTGGTGGTAGCCGGGCTTGACGATGGTGAGCAGGTGGTCCTGGTCCTTGGTGACGGCGATGTTGCAGGGCGTGGCCTGGCAGGCCTGCTTGCCGTCCAGGTACACCACGGCGCCCAGGGGGTCGGAGGACACGGGGATGTTCTGGGTGGCCACGCAGCCGCCGCCAGCGAGCACCAGGGCCAGAAGGGCCATCAGGGTCGGCAGGGCCGGAAGGAAAAACGAGCGCGGTTTCATGGGGCCTCCTGGTGGGAATTCTCGCATGCTGGACGGAATACTACTCCCGGCGCGCGGGGCCTGTCCAGCGGCGGGGCTACTGCGCGAAGCTGAAGTGGCCGGTGAGGGAGCTGGACTCCCAGGGCACCTGCTTGTCGCCGGTGTCTCGCAGCACGCCGATGCGCACGCGCTTGAACATCTCCTCGATGCCCAGGCCCGGGGTGCGCAGGGGGCGCAGGAGCTCGCCGGTGTAGATGCCGTTGCGGCCGCTGCCGTCGGCGGCCACGCTGTCCGGCGCGGTGGCGTAGGCGATGATGGAGCCCTTGGGCGCGTCCATCTTGGCCAGGCCCTCGTTCATGCTGCGCCAGGAGCGGGCGTAGGGGTTGTTGCGGCAGGCGTCGAGGATGACGATGTTCAGGCCGTTGCCCGCGTTCTCCATGCGTCCCAGCACCAGGCCCGCGTCCATGCAGCGGTACTTCACGTCCTGCTCGGCGGCCAGGCGGGCGTCCACGGGCACCAGGTAGTTGCGCCCGGCCACCTGCAGGCCGTGCCCGGCGAAGAAGAACAGCCCGGCCCCGCCGCCGCGCAGGCGCTGCCACAGCAGGTCCACGCCCTCCTCCATCTGCCGCAGGCTGGCGTTCTCGCGCAGGATGACCTCGAAGCCCACGGCGCGCAGGGCGGCGGCCATGTCGCGGGCGTCGTTGACGGGATTCTTGAGCGGCGCGCCGGGGTAGGCCCCGTTGCCGATGACCAGGGCCACCCGGCGCATGGCGGGCATGGCCTGGGCGATCTGCGGGGCCTGCTGCTGCACGGGCGGCGCGGGCTGGTACACCGGCTGGGGAACGGGCTGGGCCTGCTGCTGTGCCGTCTGCTGCTGGGCGAGCGCCTCGATGGCCTGCTGGAGCTGCGCCTGCTGCTCGGCCTGCTGCTTGGCCTGGATCTTGGCGGCCTCCGCGCTGGCCACGGCGGACTTCTTGCGGGCGAAGGCGGCCTGGGCCGCCTGCTGGCCCGCCTGCTGGCCCGCCTGCTGGGAAGCCGGCTGGGGGGGCAGGGCCAGGGCCGGCGCGGCCATGGCGGGGATGGGCGCGCCCGGGGCCAGGGCGCGGATGCTCACGTCGGCGTAGCCGTCGTTGTCGCCGTAGAAGCCGGGCGTGTCGTTCATGATGAAATAGAGCACGCCGTCGTCCGGGGCGGTGAAGCGCAGGGACTTGCCCACGCCGAAGGGCTGTCCGGTCTCGCCCACCCTGGCGATGAGCGCCTGGTGGCTCCAGCCCTTGAGGTTGGCGTTGCCCCAGTCGATGCACAGGCCGCCGTACATGCCCACGCCGTCCACGTCCGTCGGCGGGCACACCGCCCCGGCGCGCCACCTCCCGGCGGCGGTGATGGAATAGGCCGCGCCCTTGCGGACGATGAGGCCCGAGTTGCGCCACTCCATGGCCTTGGCCAGCACGCGGGTGGTGGCCTCGGGCGGGGCGCCGGGCTGGGTCAGGTCCAGGGCGGCGGTGGGCTGGTCGGTGTACTTGATGCCCACGCAGCCGCAAAGCCCCAGGGCCAGGGCCAGCAGCAGGCCCGGCAGCAAGGCTGGCAGCAGGGAGCGGATGGTCTGGAGCGGTCCCGGGCGCATGGCGCACCTCCCGTTCGGTGATGACGGGAAAGCCGTGGGGGGGACGGCTTCATGGTACCAGAACCGGAGGGGCGCGCAAGGGGTCGGCCAACCCTGTCAACGGGGAATTCTTGTCCTTTTCGCGGCCAAAACCATGCCCATTTTGTCCGGGAGGCAAACCCCATGCTATGCTTGCGGCATTTGCGCCGGGCACCCCGCCCCTGGCGCGCAAACCTGCAAGGAGCCCCCCAATGGCCAACAGCATCATCGAGATCTGCAACTCGGCCCTCACCGACCTGGGCGAGGAGCCCATCACCAGCCTGGGCGACGGCACCAAGGCCGCGCGGCTGTGCAACCAGCGCTGGCCCGCCGTGCGCGACGCCGTGCTGCGCGCCCACCCCTGGAACTGCGCCACGGCCCAGGTGCGCCTGGCCGCCAGCGCCCAGGGGCCGGCCTTCGGCCACGCCCACGCCTACCCGCTGCCCACGGACTGCCTGCGCGTGCTGGCGGTGGAGTGCTCCGCCGCGGGGCTGGAGGGCTGGGAGGTGCAGGGCGGGGCGCTCTTGTGCGGCGAGGCCGGGCCCCTGGACCTGACCTTCGTGCGCCGCCTGGACGACCCCAGGCTGTACGACGCGCTCTTGGTGGAGGCGCTCACCGCGCGCCTGGCGGCCACCCTGGCCTACCCGCTCACGGCCAGCACGGCCCTGGGCCAGGCGTTCTGGAACGCCTACATCGACAAGCTGCGCGAGGCCCGGGGCGTGGACGCCCGGGAGGCCGCGCCGGGCATGGCCCCGCAGCCCACGGGCTGGATCAGCGCCAAGCTGGGCGGTTCCGCCGGGGTCCTGCGCTAGCGCGCAGGGCTGTTTCCAAAAAGATGGATTTCGCGCCGGGGCGAGGAGCGGGAACGGTTGGCGGCCAGGGATAGTACTCCCAAGGTACAGCCCTGGCCGCCAATCGGCCCGCGACGATGTCTACGGGGCGAAAGGCGCTTTTTGGGAACAGCCCTACTCGACCTCCTTGAACACCACGGGCCTGGACAGGGCCTTCTTCACCGGGCAGCCCCCGGCGGCGCGCATGAGCGTCTCGCGTTGCTCGTCCGTAAGCTGCCCGGCCAGCTCCACCTTGTAGGTGAACACGGTCTCGGCGGCGCTGGAGGTGTCCAGCGTCGCCGTCACCGCCACGCCCTCCAGGGGAATGCCGCGCTTGTCCGCGGCGATGCGCACCACGGTCTGGATGCAGGCGGCCAGCGAGGCCTCCATGAGCTCCACGGGCTTGAACCCGGCGCCCGCGCCGCCGTACTGGGCAACGGTGTCGGTGTGGCACTCGTGCTCGCCATCGCTGAAAACGGCCCGGAACTTCTCGGGCAGGCTCCTGCTCGTGATCATGGAATTCGCCTCTTGTTGGAGATGGTTGCGGTTGGTTGTGGAGTGTCGGGGGAGGGCGGGGCCCCCTTTTTCAAAAGGGGGCCCCGCCCTCCCCCGAACCCCCTCCCACCCCACCAAAAATTTTTGTTGGGTCGGGAGGTTATGAATCTGCCTGCGCTCCCCTTGCCCCTGATCGCGGGGCCCGGGGGCGCGGAGCCCCCGGCGGAGGGGGGGCGGGGGGCGAGGCGGAGCCTCCCCCCTGCGCGCTCCCTTCCCTACAGCGCCAGCACGGCGTCCAGGCTGCCCGCGCCCTGGGCGATGGCGTCGTCCTTGCCCTCCAGGTTCTGGCCCACCAGCTTGGCCAGCACGCCCTTGGGGCCGATCTCCGCGAAGCGGCGCGCACCGGCGGCGTAAAGGCTCTGCATGGTGGTGGTCCACATGACCGAGGAGGTCATCTGCGCGGTGGCGAAGGTCTTGATCATGCCGGGGTCGCTCTCGGGCTGGCCGGTGACGTTCATGCACACCGGAAAGGCCGGGGTGCGCCAGGAGAGCTGGTCCAGCACCTTGGCGAACTCGTTGGCGGCCTCGCTGATGAGCGGGCTGTGGAACGCGCCGGACACGGCCAGGGGCACGGCGCGGCCCTTGGCCTCCTTGACCAGGGCGGCGGCGGCCTCCAGGGCGGGCTTTTCGCCGCTGATGACGAACTGGGCGGGCGAGTTGTGGTTGGCGATGCGCAGGAAGGCCCCGGAGGTCTTGGCGGCCTTGTCCACGATCTGCTCCACGGTGGAAAGCGGCAGCTTGACCACGGCGGCCATGCCGTGGCCTTCCTTGCCCGCACCGGCCATGAGCTTGCCGCGCACGCACACGGCTTTCAGCACGTCCTCCACGCCCAGCACCCCGGCGGCGGCCAGGGCGGCGTATTCGCCCAGGCTGTGGCCAGCCACGCCGATGATGGGGCCGACGGCGGATTTGTCCGGAACGGCGTGCCACAGGGTCAGGCAGGTGACGATGAGCGCGGGCTGCAGGGCCTTGGTGTCGCTCATCTCCGGGGCGGGCGTGGAATCGGGCTCGCCCCAGTAGATTTCACGCAGCTTGATGCCGGAGAGCTTCTCGGCCAGCAGCCACATGTCCATGGCGGAGCTCTGGGCCTCGGCCACGTCGCGGCCCATGTTCAGCTCCTGGGAGCCCTGGCCGGGGAACAGTAAGGCGGTGGGGAGCATGGATTTCTCCTTGAATTCGCGTGTGTTGTGGTTGGCTTACGCCTTGCCGAACAGGGCGCGGCGCAGGTCGTCCAGGGTCTTCACCGTGCCGGAGTGGTACAGCGGGCCGTAGCCCAGGCGCGCGGCCTGCTTGGCGCGGGTTTCCGCGCTGGCCACGGGGCGGATGTGGCCGTTCAGGTCCAGCTCGCCCCAGAAGGCCGCGCCCTCCGGCAACGGGGCGTCGTAATACGAGGAAAGCACCGCCGCGGCAAGGCCCAGGTCCAGGCCGGGGTCGCGCAGGGCCAGGCCGCCGCCCTGTTTCACGTAGATGTCGCAGGCGCCCAGGGGCAGCTTGAGGCGCTTTTCCAGCACGGCCAGCAGCAGGTGCAGGCGGTTGGCGTCGAACCCCAGGGCCGCCCGGCGCGGAATCGACAGAAAGCTCTTGGTGGCCAGGGCCTGGATCTCCACGGCGAAGGGCCTGCGCCCATCCATGGCCAGGCTTACCGATGCGCCGGACAGGGACGCGTCCCGCGCGCCCAAAAAAAACGTCGAGGGGTCGTCCACCACGGACAGGCCCTGCTCCTCCATGGTGAAGACAAGCAGTTCGTCGGACGGGCCGAAGCGGTTCTTCAGCACGCGCAGCACGCGCGAGTAGTCGCGCCGGTCGCCCTCCAGGTTGAGCACCGTGTCCACCATGTGCTCCAGCAGCTTGGGCCCGGCGATCTGGCCGTCCTTGGTCACGTGGCCCACCAGGACGAGCGTGGCCTGGGTGCGCTTCACGGCCTCGATGAGCTCCCCGCTCACCGCGCGCACCTGGCTCACGCTGCCGGGAATGCCCTCGGCCCGTGGGCTGGCCAGGGTCTGCACGCTGTCCACGATGATGAGGCCGGGCTTTTGCCCCAACTCCTCCAACACGGCCAGGGCGTCGTCGGCGTTGTTGGTGGCCACGGCCATGAGGCCCGGACCCAAGAGGCCCAGGCGCTCGGCCCGGCCCCGGATCTGCGGCAGGGACTCCTCGCCGGAGACGTATACGCAGGCCCCGGAGTCCAGAACCCCGGCCTGCAGGGCCGCAAGCTGGAGCAGCAGCGTGCTCTTGCCCACGCCGGGCTCGCCGCCCAGCAGGATGGCCGCGCCCGGCACCAGGCCGCTGCCCAGGAGGCCATCGAGCTGCGGCAGGCCCGTGGCCCGCGCTTTCACTCGCCCGCCGGAGAGGCCCGCCCCGACGGCTTCAAGCGCCTCCGGCCCGGAGAGCGCGGCGGCCCGCTGGCCCTTCTTGCCGTCCTTCCCGGCCCGCGCGGTCCAGCCGCCCAGGGCGCTGGCCCCGGCGTGCTCCTTCATGGTGTTCCACTCGCCGCAGCCCGGGCACTGGCCGCTCCACCGGGGAGCCTTTGCCCCGCACGCCTCGCACCGGAATTCCTCGCGCTGTTTCGCCATGGCCGCGTTATGCCCGGTTTGGCCCGGCCTGACAACGGGCCGGAAACGGGGGGGCACGCCGCGCGCCTCCGCGCCCTTGACAGGAACCACGGGCCGGATAAACACTGTTTCAAGCCGTGGCTGAAGCAGCGGCCCCGGGAGGATGCATGAGCGCGAAGCCGGACATGGGAACCAAGCGGCGGATTCTGGAAGTGGCCCGCGAGGTGTTTGCCGAACGCGGGGTCAAGGAGGCCACCGTGCGCGACATCTGCGCGCGCGCCGGAGCCAACGTGGCCGCCGTGAACTACTACTTCGGCAGCAAGGAGCGCCTGTTCATGGCCGTGCTGGGCGAATACATGCACGCCGCACAGGCGCGCTTCCCCGTGGACATGGGCCTGCCACCCGGCGCCCCCGCAACCGAACGGCTTGGGGCCTACATCCGCTCGCTCCTGTACAAGTTCCTGGGCGACGGCGACCCGCTGTACGAAAAGCTGGGCATGCTGCTCACCAAGGAGTTCATCGACCCCTCCGAACAGTTCGACGAGATCATGGAACGCTTCATCATGCCCCAGCACGAAACCCTGGTGGGCATAGTGGCCGAACTGATGCCCGGCTGCGGCGAACGCTCCGCACACCTCTGCGCCGCGGGGGTGGTGGGCTACTGCCTGCTGTTCGACCACCTGCGCCAAATCATCCGGCGCATGTGCCCGGAAATGGCCCTGGAAAACCTGGGCGTGGAAATGCTGGCAGGCTACATCTACGAATACTCCCTGGCAGGCATCGAACGCATGCGCCACTACCCGGCCACCTAGCTTTGGCAGGGCAGCCAGGGGTGAGGCTCCGCCTCCCCCCTGGACCCCCCTCCGCCGGGGACTCCGTCCCCTGGACCCCTGCCGGGGGCTCCGCGCCCCCGGGCCCCGCGCATGGCCCGGGCGAGGGGCGCGTTGGCCCGGCGTTCCGGCATGGCCCGACAAACATGCGAGCGGGGTTTTCCGGCGAAGACGCCGGAAAACCCCGCTCGCGGTTGGCCCGTTTTGGGAGGGGGAAAATGTTGGAAATGCGCTGGCGAATCCGGCAAAGGCTGACCAGCTTGGCCTAGCCCACCAAGCC
>CAZCYB010000067.1:6536-10880 GCA_964502805.1 uncultured Desulfocurvus sp. | reverse complement strand
TCTACAAGAGCCGCCTCAGAAGCTACCGCGACCTGCCGCAGCGCTACTTCGAGCTGGGCGTGGTGCACCGCCACGAGAAGAGCGGCGTGCTCCACGGCCTTCTGCGCGTGCGCTCCTTCACCCAGGACGACGCCCACCTCATCTGCCGCCCGGACCAGCTGCGCGAGGAGATCATCGGCGTGGTGCAGTTCGTGCGCGACGTCATGGACATCTTCGGGTTCGACTTCGAGGCCGCGGTGAGCACCCGGCCGGAGAAGAGCATCGGCTCTGACGCCGACTGGGAGCGCGCCACCGAGGCCCTGAAGGACGCCCTGGAGCACATGGGCATGCCCTACGTCATCAACGAGGGCGACGGCGCCTTCTACGGCCCCAAGATCGACATCCGCATCAAGGACGCCCTGGAGCGCCGCTGGCAGTGCGCCACGGTGCAGTGCGACTTCACCCTGCCGGAGCGCTTCGACCTGTCCTACATCGGCGAGGACGGGAACAAGCACCGCCCGGTGATGCTCCACCGCGTCATCCTGGGCTCCATCGAGCGCTTCATGGGAGTGCTCATCGAGCATTTCTCCGGCGCGTTCCCGGTGTGGCTCGCTCCGGAGCAGGTGCGCATCCTCACCGTCACCGACGCCCAGAACGCCCATGCGGAAAAAGTCTTGCGGTTTTTGCGGGAACAGGGCATACGCGCCGAAGCGGATTTGCGGAATGAGAAGCTCGGATACAAGGTGCGTGAAGCGCAACTCGAGCGAATTCCTTACATGTTCGTGGTTGGCGACAAGGAAGTGGAAGCCGACGGCGTGAGCGTGCGTGTGCGCGCAGGCGCCGATGTCGGGTTTGTGCCGCTTGCCGAGGCCGCGCGGATCGTCCGTGAAGCGGCCCAGGAACCTTTCAAGCGCGGAGGGATGAGCTATAGCTTTTCCTAGGAGGCAGGACCAGCGTCCCCAGGACGACGGCGTCCGCCGAAACGAGCGGATTCGGATACCCCAGGTGCGTGTTGTCGATGATGAAGGCACGCAGCTCGGGATCATGGCGACTTCAGAAGCCTTGGCGTTGGCCCAGAGCAAGGGGTACGACCTTGTGGAGGTGTCGCCCAACGCCGACCCGCCCGTCTGCCGCATCATGGACTACGGCAAGTTCAAGTACGAGCAGCAGAAGCGCCAGCAAGAGGCCAAGAAAAAACAGACCGTGATCCAGGTCAAGGAAGTCAAATTCCGGCCCAAGACCGACGAGCACGACTACCAGACCAAGCTCAAGCACATCCGCCGGTTCCTTGAGGACGGCGACCGCTGCAAGGTGGCCGTGTTCTTCCGCGGACGCGAGATCGTGCACAAGGACCGCGGGCAGGCCATGCTGGACCGGGTCGTGGTCGACACCCAGGACATCGCCAAGCTGGAGCAGGCCGCTCTGGCCGAAGGCCGCACCCTGGTGATGATGCTCACGCCCGTGAAGAAGCAGGGCGAGAAGTAGAACCAACGTCGCGGCGGAACCAATCTTCCGCGTGTTATTTTAGGAGGAATCCCATGCCCAAGATGAAGACCAACCGGAGCGCCGCCAAGCGCTTCACCTCGAATGGGGCCGGCAAGTTCAAGCGTCGCCGCCAGAACCTGCGCCACATCCTGACCAAGAAGAGTGCCAAGCGCAAGCGCCGCCTCGGTCAGGGCGCCATGGTCGACGATGCCAACCTGGGTGCTGTGAAGCGCCTGCTGCCTTACGGCTAACCACAACCGTTTACGCCAACGAGCGTGCCGCGCGGACCTGTGAGCCGCACGGCTTGAAACGATTCGGAGGAAGTTTCCATGAGAGTCAAGCGCGGAGTTGCCGCCCACCGTCGGCACAAGAAGTTCCTGAAGATGGCCAAGGGCTACATCGGCGCGGGCAGCCGCCTGTACCGCACCGCCCGCGAGCGCGTCGAGCGCGCCCTGTGCTTTGCCTTCCGCGACCGCAAGCAGAAGAAGCGCGACTTCCGTCGCCTGTGGATCCTGCGCATCAACGCCGGTTCGCGCGCCAATGGCATGAGCTACTCCAAGTTCATCGGCGGCCTGTCCAAGGCCGGCGTCGCCATCAACCGCAAGATGCTGGCCGACCTGGCGGTGCGCGAGCCCGCCGTCTTCGCCCAGATCGTGCAGGCGGCCAAGGGTTAGGGACCACACGTGAGCAATATCCAGTCCTTCATCGAAGGACTCGACGGCCTGACCCAGGAGTGCCAAGCGCGCCTGGGTCAGGCTTGCAGTTTGATGGACCTGGAGTCCCTGCGCGTCGAGTTCCTGGGCCGCAAAGGCAAGCTCGCCACGGCCATGTCCGCCCTGGCCCAGATGGGCCCGGAGGACAAGCCCGCCGCCGGCAAAAAGGCCAACGAGGCCAAGAACGCGCTGACCGCCATGCTGGAAGGCCGCCAGGCCGAGCTGGAGGCCGAGAGCGCCAAGGGCGCCCTGGCCGGGTTCGACCCCACGCTGCCGGGCCGTCGCCCCGCCGCCGGTTCGCTGCACCCCGTCTCCCTGGCCATGCAGGAGATCGTGGAGGTGCTCACGGGCCTGGGCTTCGAGGTGGTGGCCGGGCCCGAGGTGGAGAACGACTGGAACAATTTCGAGGCCCTGAACATGCCGCCGGACCACCCCGCCCGCGACATGCAGGACACCCTGTACATCTCCGACAACATCGTGCTGCGCACGCACACCTCGCCGTTGCAGGTGCGCACCATGCTCTCGCGCAGGCCCCCGGTGGCGGTCATCGCCCCGGGCAAGGTGTACCGGCGCGACTCCGACATCACCCACACGCCCATGTTCCACCAGATCGAGGCGCTGCTGGTGGACAGGCAGGTGAGCATGGCCGACCTGCGCGGGACGCTCACCGCCTTCGTGCGCCAGCTCTTTTCCGCCGAGACCAAGGTGCGCTTCCGCCCCAGCTTCTTCCCCTTCACCGAGCCCAGCGCCGAGTTGGACATCTCCTGCGTGCTCTGCGGCGGCACGGGCCATGTGGGCGGCGCGCCCTGCCGCGTGTGCAAGCGCACCGGCTGGGTGGAGATCGGCGGCTGCGGCATGGTGGACCCCAACGTGTTCCGGGCGGTGAACGACCTGGGCGTGGGGGGCTACGATCCCGAGAGCGTCACCGGCTTCGCCTTCGGCCTGGGGGTGGAGCGCGTGGCCATGCTCAAGTACGGCATCGGCGATTTGCGCATGTTCTTCGAGAACGACGTGCGCTTCCTCGAGCAGTTCGCTTAATTCCGAGGGCCCCCGGCCGCGTTCGCCACGGCGGAGCGCACGGGGCGCGCCCCTCACTTTCACCAATTCCGCGAGGCGGTTATGCTTGTAAGCTTGCAGTGGCTCCGCGAATTCACGCCCTACCAGGGCACCGTGCAGGACCTGGCCGACCGGCTGACCATGCAGGGCCTGGAGGTGGAGGCCATCCTCGACCCCTTCGAGGCCATCGCGCCCATCGTGGTGGGCCATGTGGTCGACTGCGCGCCCCACCCGGAGAGCGACCACCTCTCCGTGTGCAGCGTTGACGTGGGCGGGCCGGAGCTGGCCCAGATCGTCTGCGGCGCGCCCAACGTGGCCAAGGGGCAGAACGTGCCCGTGGCCACCATCGGCACCACCATGCCCGGCGGCCTGGTCATCAAGAAGGCCAAGCTGCGCGGGGTGGAGTCGCGCGGGATGATCTGCTCCGAGCGCGAGCTGGGCCTGTCCGAGGACCACGCGGGCATCATGGTGCTCGACCCCGGCTTCAAGCCCGGCCAGAAGCTGACCGAAGTCCTGGGGCTGGAGCGCGAGGTCATCGAGGTCTCCATCACGCCCAACCGGGCGGACTGCCTCTCCGTGCTGGGCATCGCCCGGGAGACGGCCCTGGGCTTCGGCCTGCCGCTGACCCTGCCGGGGCTGAATCTCGTGGAGGACGCCGCCTCGGGCGACGCCGACAAGTTGGTGCGCATCGACATCGCCGACGGCGAGCTCTGCCCGGTGTACCGCGCGCGCATCCTGAGCAGCGTCAAGATCGGCAAGAGCCCGGACTGGCTGCGCTACCGCCTCACCGCCATCGGCCAGCGGCCCATCAGCAACATCGTGGACGTGACCAACTACGTGCTCTTCGAGCTGGGCCAGCCCCTGCACGCCTTTGACCGCAACCTGCTCAAGGGCGACGTGATCCGCATCGCCCCTGCCAGTGACGGCCAAGCCATCACCACCCTGGACGGGCAGGAGCGCAAGCTTTTGGCCTCCGACCTGCTCATCTGGGACGCCGAGCGCCCGGTGGCGCTGGCTGGCGTCATGGGCGGGGCCAATTCCAGCGTCTCCGACGCCACCACCGAGGTGCTGCTGGAGTGCGCCATCTTCCGGCCCGGCACCATCCGCAAGA
>CAZCYB010000067.1:0-6526 GCA_964502805.1 uncultured Desulfocurvus sp. | reverse complement strand
TCCGCAGAGTCAGAAAGATCACGAGTTCGGTGCGCGCCCGCAGGCTGGCCTTGCCCAGCGAGGCATCGTACCGCTTCGAACGCGGGGTGGACCAGGTGGCCTCGCTCTTCGCCCTGGAGCGCGCGGCGCAGCTCATGGCCGAGGTCTCCGGCGCCAAGGTGCTGAAGGGCATCGCCGTGGCCGAGCCCAAGCCCTGGGCCACGCGCAGGCACGGCTTCCGCATCGACCGCTGCAACGCCCTGCTGGGCCTGGAGCTGACCCCCGAATTCTGCAAGACCACGCTCACCGGCCTGGGCTGCGTGGTGGACGATGCCGCCCCCGCGAAGTGGAGCGTGACCTCGCCCTCGCACCGCCTGGACCTGGAGCGCGAGGTGGACCTGTTCGAGGAATGCGGCCGCGTGCACGGCCTGGACCGCATCCCCGCCGTGCTGCCCAAGATCTCCAAGTCCTTGGACTCCGTGCAGATTTCCGACACCGAGTTCGGGTTCTTCCAGGACCTCAAGGCCTGGGCCGTGGGAAGCGGCCTGCGCGAGGCGGTGAACTACAGCTTTGTGGGCACGGACGACCTGGACCGCCTGAACCTGCCCGGCGAGGGCCGCATCCTGATCGCCAACCCGCTCTCCGAGGACCAGAACGTGCTGCGCACGGAGATTGCGCCGGGGCTTTTGAACAACGTGCGCCACAACCTGGCCCAGGGCAACGCCTCCCTGCGCCTGTTCGAGGTGGCCAAGGCCTTTGCCGCCGATGCGGCCAGCGACACCACTGCCCGGGAGAACTCGCGCCTAGGCATTTTGGTGCACGGCGCGCGCCACGCGCAGGACTGGCCCTGGGAGCAGGGCGAGGCCGACTACCTGGACGTGAAGGGGCTCGTTGAGAACCTGCTGACCCACTACCGCCTGACCGATCAGACCATGGGCGCCCAGTATGTTCTGGAGGAGGGCCACCCGTACCTGGAGCCCTGCGTGCGCGTGCAGCGCGGTGACACTTTGCTTGGCCGCATTGGCCGGGTGCAGCCCAAGATCGCGGACGCGTACCACGCCCGCAAGGACGTGTGGCTGGCGGACCTGGACGCGGACCTGCTGCGCAGCCTCTCCCGCGCCAGCAAGCCGAGCTTCAAGAAGCTGCCGGTGTTCCCGCCCGTGCGGCGCGATGTCACCGTCATTTGCCCGGCCACGCTGAAGGCCGAGCAGGTGGAGGCGGCCATCCGCGAGATCAAGCCCAAGCTGCTGGAAAGCCTGGCCCTGGTGGCGGTCTATGCCCCGGAAGCCAAGGACTCCGAGCGCAACCTGACCTTCCGACTGACCTACCGCCACGCCGAGCGCACGCTGGTGGACAAGGAAGTGGACAAGGAGCACGGCAAGGTGCTCTCCGGCCTGCCGCAGAAGCTGCCTGTGCGGATTTAACAGTCAGGGATACAAGACAAAATGAAGCGGGGGAGTCCGAAAGGGCTCCCCCGCTTTTTTGATTAACCTAGCTTTCTCTGTACACTCGAAGCTCGACTTGTGGATAGCGATCAAGGCAGAACAATTTGACGGCACCAGCATAGGCGTATATAGGGTTGCTAATTGTTTTCGGGGGTGTCTTGATGGCAAAAAATAACGCGCTTAAACGGATCGAGTCTTTGAGTGTCAGCGGTGTATTGTTCATCTCTGATGTCATTGCTAAAGATATCACCGAATATGGTGGCTTTAGCGCAGCAACAGATGAACACAAAAAGGGCGTGTTGAGCTTGCAAAACCCTTACGCACTTGCCGTTATTTTTGGTAGCGACAGTACGCACATGGCAATTGTTAAGAGGAAAATGGGTCTTTCGGGAGGTGGAGCAGCTGTCGCTTCTTACGAGGTCTGTGATGTTGATTATTGGGACTTCAAAGATATAGACATGTATGAAAATGACAAACGAGACGTGATAATTGAAGATCCAAAAGAATTCCTTGAGACACTCGAAGCTTTATATTCTGTGGATAGTGACAGAGAGCGCATATCCGATTTGATAGATAAGTATATAAATCTATCTAGCCCGACTTTTCAGACCGAAGGAAATATGTTGTTTATGGAAGATGCAGAGAAGCTATCTGCATGTATTTTCCAGGAGAAAGCTGATAAAATCACAACTCCGCTATTCAAAATAAATGAAGACGATCTAATCTACAAGGACCTTTATTCATCAGGAAATGGAGAATTGAAAGATGACGTTGGTGGTCATGTTCGATACATTACAGAATCTGGCCGAACGTTAGACGTAGTTAATGTTAACAGGAAAGAAGGAGAAGCGGCACTTGGTGTAGACTTGATATATTACCTCAGGGAATATAGATCGATAGTCATGCTGCAGTATAAGCGACTCACGGGTGGGGTTTACTACACCGTCAGCGATAGCAGCTACAAAAAAGAACTTGATAGAATGGCAAAGACCAGAGAACTTTTCAACGTGCCACATTCCTCGGACGCAAACTTCTCGCATAAGCTGTTCAGGCTAAGCGAGTGCCCTTATTATTTAAAGCTTTGCCCAGAATCCTCATTCACAACAAATAGATTTGTGTCCGGAGCGTGTATTCACTTAGATTACTGGAATCAACTTATGCTGTCGGAGCGATGTATAACTGAAAAGGGCAACAGCAAGCTTGAGTATGAAGATCTTGACTACAGATATCTGCGGTCTTCTGAATTCATTAGTCTTACCAAGAGAGGTATGCTAGGCGGTTACATTGCTAGTATTGAGACTTTGGCCAAACTTCTGAAACAGCTAAAATCAGAAAAGCATATCGTGATAGCCGCCATCGAAAGCCCTGAGATGGGTTACACCGATTCATAGATTCATCCAACCATCGGTTTTTTGCAGACAACGTAATATCAAAGCCAAAAAACGGGGGAGCCCTTTCGGACTCCCCCGCCTCATTTTCATCCAATCTCTGAAAAGGGCCTTTACTCCCCCTTCAGCTCCCGCGTCATCAGGTCGCGCACAGCCTGGGCCGGGTCCTTGTCCTCATACAAAATGCGGTAGACCTGCTCGGTCAGCGGCAGCTCCACGCCGTGCTGGCGGGCCAGCATGTACACGGACTCCGTGGTGCGCACGCCCTCGGCCACGGTCTTGGTCTCGGCCAGGATGTCCTTGAGCTTGCGGCCCTGGCCCAGCTTCATGCCCACCTGCCGGTTGCGGCTGAGGTCTCCGGTGCAGGTCAGCACCAGGTCGCCCATGCCGGAGAGGCCCATGAAGGTCTTGGGCTTGGCGCCCATGACCTTGCCCAGGCGGCTCATTTCCGCCAGCCCGCGCGTAATGAGCGCGGCCCGCGCATCGTGGCCGAAGCCCAGGCCGTCGGCCATGCCCGCCGCTATGGCCATGACGTTCTTCAGCGCGCCGCCCAGCTCCACGCCCCGGTAGTCCTCGTTGGTGTACACGCGGAAGGTGTCCGTGCTGAACAGCTCCTGCAGCTGCTTGCCCAGCTTCTTGTCCTCGCAGCCCAGGCTCACGGTGGTGGGCATGCCGCGCATCACCTCCGCCGCAAAGCTGGGGCCGGAGAGCACCGCGTAGCGCGGCTTCAGCGGCTCCAGCGCCTCGGCCACCACCTGGCTCATGGGCGCCAGGGTGCCGTTCTCTATGCCCTTGCTGGCGCAGACCACAATGGGCTTCTTGGGCAGGATGTCCCGGAAGCTCTCCAGCGTGCTGCGCAAAAACTGGCTGGGCACCACCAGCAGGAACACCTGCGCCCCGGCCAGGGCGCGCGCCGGGTTGGCGTGCAGCTCCAGCTTGGGGGAGAGGTCGTGCTCGGGCAAAAACCAGGTGTTGCGGCCCGTGGCCTTCATCTCGGCGAGCAGCTCCGGCTCGCGCACCCAGAGGGTGGTGGGAACGCCCTTGCGGGCCAGCAGGTCGGCCAGGGTTGTGCCCCAGGCCCCCGCGCCGATGACGGCGACTTTCATGCGTGACTGCTCCTTGGGGGGAATCGTTGCCGGCCGTGCCTGATGCGCATCCGGGGGCACGGCCGGATGTGGCCCTTCATACCCGCAGCCGGGGGGCGAGGCAAGCCCCGGAACGTGTCCGCAGGCGCGTGCCCGCGCACGGCGGGGCATCGGTTGCCAGCGGGCGCGGCCTCGGGTATGTAGGCGCTTCCCCACACAATCCACCAAGCGAGACCCGGAGCATGAGCCACAAGAAAGCCGCCCCCGTGTTCACGGACACCGAAAAGCGCATCCTGGCGCTGGCGGGAACCGACCTGCCGGACAGCCCCACGCCCTACGCGGACATCGCGGCCCAGGCCGAATGCACCGAGGCCGAGGTGCTGGAGCTGCTCTCCCGGCTGAAGGACGACGGGATCATTCGTCGTTTCGGGGCCACCCTGCGCCACCAGAAGGCCGGGTACGGCCACAACGCCATGGTCAGCTGGCGCGTGGACGACCCCGACGAGGCCCAGCGCGTGGGCAAGATGATGGCCGACCGCCCGGAGATCAGCCACTGCTACATCCGCCGCACCTACCCGCAGTGGAAGTACAACCTCTATACGATGATCCACGGCAAGGCCCCGGGCGACTGCATGGAGGTGGTGAAGGCCATCTCCCAGGCCACCGGGGTGACGGACTACCAGATTCTGCAAAGCGTTCGGGAGCTCAAGAAGACCTCCATGCGCTATTTCTAACCGCCAGCAACGCCAACGACACGGAGAGCCGCATATGTCCTGCCTGACTTCCAGCAAGTCCGAAGCCCTGTTCCAGCGTGCGTCCAACATCCTGCCCGGCGGCGTGAACAGCCCCGTGCGCGCCTGCAAGAGCGTGGGCTGCGAGCCCCTGTTCATCGACCGCGCCGCGGGCAGCCGCATGTGGACCGTGGACGGCCAGGAACTCATCGACTACGTCATGAGCTGGGGGCCCATGCTGCTGGGCCACGCGGACAAGAATGTGCGCGACGCGGCCCTGGCCGCCATGGACAAGGGGGCGAGCTTCGGCGCGCCCTGCCCGGCGGAGGTGGAGCTGGGCGAGCTCATCCGCTCCATCATGCCCGGCATGGAGATGGTGCGCATGGTGAGCTCCGGCACCGAGGCCACCATGAGCGCCGTGCGCCTGGCGCGGGGCTACACCGGCCGGGCCAAGGTGCTCAAGTTCGACGGCTGCTACCACGGCCACAGCGACGGCTTCCTGGTCAGCGCCGGGTCCGGCGTGGCCACCCTGTGCATCCCCGGCACTCCGGGCGTGCCGGATGGCATAGCCAACCTGACCCTGCTGGCCCCGTACAACGACCTGAAGGCCGTTCAGGCCCAGTTCGACGCCTTTGGTGCGGACATCGCCTGCGTCATCATCGAGCCCGTGGCCGGCAACGTGGGGCTCATCGAGCCCGCGCCCGGCTTCCTCGCGGGCCTGCGCGAGATCTGCACCAAGCACGGCGCGCTGCTCATCTTCGACGAGGTCATCACCGGCTTCCGCGTGGCCCTGGGCGGCGCGCAGGAGCGCTACGGCGTCACCCCGGACCTGACCACCCTGGGCAAGATCATCGGCGGCGGCTTCCCGGTTGGCTGCTACGGCGGCAAGCGGGCCATCATGGAGCACATCGCGCCCTGCGGCCCGGTGTACCAGGCGGGCACCCTCTCCGGAAACCCGGTGGCCATGGCCGCCGGCATCGCCACCCTCAAGGGCCTGATGCAGAGCGACTACGCCGCCCTGGAGGCCCGTACCAAGGCCTTCGCGGGCGAGATGGCGGACATCCTGCGCGCCAAGGGCCGGGACATCACGCTCAACCACGTGGCCAGCATGTTCACGCTCTTCTTCACCGCCACGCCCGTGACGGACTACGCCACGGCCAAGACCGGCGACAGCGCCGCCTACGGCGAGTTCTACCGCCAGATGCGCGCGCAGGGCGTCAACCTCGCGCCCTCGGGCTTCGAGTGCGCCTTCACCTCGTTTGCCCACACCGACGCGGACCTGGCCAGGACACTGGACGCCGCGCGGGCCGTGAAGCTGTAAGGGGCGCGGGCATGGAGTGGCGCAGGGAGGACGGGTACGCGGTGTCCGACGACCCCGCGCTGCCGGACCTGGACCTGGTGCACGGCTACCTGGCAGGAGAGTCGTACTGGGCGCGCGGCATCCCGCGCGAGGTGGTGGAGCGCTCGGTGCGCAATTCCCTGTGCTTCACGCTCCTGGCCCCGGATTCCGAAGGCCGCCAGCAGGCGGGCTTCTGCCGGGCGGTGACGGACCGCGCCACCTTCGCCTACCTGGCGGACGTGTTCGTGCTGCCGGAGCACCGGGGCCGGGGCCTGGGCAAGTGGCTGGTCTCCCGCGTGCTGGAACACCCGGAGCTGCAGGGCCTGCGGCGCTGGATGCTCGCCACCTCCACGGCCCACGGCCTCTACAGCCGCTACGGCTTCGAGCCGGTGAGCGATCCGGCGGTGTTCATGGAGATCCTGCGGCCCTACAAACCATAGGGCGGCCGGTCGGCCCTTTGGGATCGCTCCCAGCACCCCCACAAAAGTTTTCGGTGGGGTGGGTGGGGGTTCGGGGGAGGGCGGGGCCCCCTTTTGAAAAAGGGGGCCCCGCCCTCCCC
>CAZCYB010000066.1:0-11089 GCA_964502805.1 uncultured Desulfocurvus sp. | reverse complement strand
TCACCGAAAAGTTCCCCCGCCCTCCCCCGATGCTCTCCCCTACGTCCTCTCCCACCTTGCGAACAGCGAGCGCGGCAGCAGGCGCGCCTGGGCGCCGGGCGCGGAGTGCGGCACGGCCAGTTCGCCCACCAGGATGGAGCCGGGCAGTCCGCGCAGGGTGTCGTCCAGCAGGTTGCCCAGCATCAGCGCGCTGGCCTCGATGTTGTACATGGTCAAGAGCAGCAGCGAGGCGTCGTCGGCCAGCAGTCCGCGGATGTCCACGAGCAGGTCTCGGATCATGCCTTCGACCTTCCAGACCTCGCGGTTGGGGCCCCGGCCAAAGGAGGGCGGATCGAGCAGGATGGCCTGGTAGCGGTTGCCGCGCCGTTTTTCGCGCGCCACGAACTTGCCCACGTCGTCGAGCAGGAAGCGCACCGGGTTGCCGGAGAGGCCCGACAGCTCCTGGTTGCGCTTGGCCCAGGCGATGGCCGGGCGGGAGGCGTCCACGTGGGTGGCGGCGAAGCCGCTGGCCTGCGCGGCCAGGCTGGCGGCCCCGGTGTAGCCGAACAGGTTCAGGAGCTTGGGTTGCGGCCCGCCAGCCTTTTCGGCGGCGTGTTTCGCGGCGATTTCCGCCCCCAGCTGCGCGATGAGCCGCCAGTGCGGGGCCTGCTCCGGGAACAGCCCGATGTGCCGGGAGGTCTCGGACACGCGGGCCTCCAGGGTGATGGCCCGGCCATTCGGCAGCGCGAGCTTGAGGGGCCAGGCGGCGGGCAGCTTGGGGGAAATGGTGAGCCGTCCCTCCTCGTCCTGGCTGGCGTGGGCCTTCTTCCATTCGGATTCCGGCAGCACGGGGTTCCACCAGGCCTTGGGCTCGTGCCGCACAATGCGCCACTGGCCGAAGCGCTCCAGCTTGCGGCTGTTGCCGGAGTCGATGAGTTCGTACTCCGGCCAGTCCGGGGTCAGAATGGGGATGGTGATTCGGCTATACTGACTCAAAGTACCCTTCTTGCACAGTTACCTTTTCAATGAGTTCCGTTTTCACGCCCAACTTCAATTCCTTCAGCAACGCACACAGCCTATCTCCGTCGATGAGGTCGATGGGAATGGCCCCGTCACGTGCCGCTTCTTTCTTGGCTTCGGTGGTGAATGTGGCTGTCGTAATGAATATTCCCTTGTCGCTCCTCCCAGCCATGGCACCTCGAAAGTCGCGGATGGAGCTTGCCCCCACACTCGAAGTATATCGTTTGCACTGGAAATATACTCGAAATGAAAGCAGGTTGATCTGAAGCACGCCAACGCCATCGACTCCACCATCGCCCGATTTGCCCAGAACCTCAACCTTGGTGAAGCCTGTTTCGCGCAGGATACGCTGGGCCAGCCGCTCGAAGGCGCTGGGGTCCATACCACGCAGCTTGGCAATCAGAGCATCTTTCCAATTGGCTTCTGGGAGCGCGGTTTCTGCCTCATCTTGAAGCTGCTCCTCTTCCTTCTTGCTCGGCTTGCCCCGCCTCAGCTTTGGTATTTCATCGACTTCGGCTTGGGTGAGCCTTTCCCCCCGGGGAAGCAGAACCCAAACGCCCCGCGCGCTATTATCTATCACACCGTATTTTCTGAGATTTGTCCGCGCCCAAGCAAGGTTATAATTTAGCTTCGTCTGTCTATTGTCCGAGTGAATTATGGAAGCCACCTTTTCCGGTATGCTCTCCATTTCAATCACCTTGTCCAACAACTCCTCATTGGAGGCAGAC
Source organism: uncultured Desulfocurvus sp. (assembly GCA_964502805.1). Lineage (GTDB taxonomy): Bacteria > Desulfobacterota > Desulfovibrionia > Desulfovibrionales > Desulfovibrionaceae > Humidesulfovibrio. The sequence goes on along the minus strand of CAZCYB010000066.1, from coordinate 9,362 downwards.
CCACCAAGAGCCTTTAGAGCACGCACTGTTGGCCAAAGGAGCTTGTCCGGTATGGGAACTGTAGCCAAGGCAACCTCCGCGCAAACGAATTATATGAAATCCTCTTCCCCAAACCACGTGCCCACCACATGCGAGCTCTCGCCGGGGCGGTAGTCCGGGGCCTCGCCGCCGCCGTGGTGGTAGGCGCAGAAGAATTGGCCGGGCGCGGCCTTCTTGCCCTTGCCCTTTGCGGCAGGGGAGCCGGGCAACTCCACCCAGCCGGAGTAGCCGAAGTCCGCCGGGCTGGCCTGGCGGTCGTTCTTCAGCTCCAGCACGCGGGCGCCGGTCCAGGCGTCCGGGACCCCCTGCGTGTGCTTCCAGGTCCAGGAGTAGTCGCGGCCCCCTCCTGACAGATGCGGCTCGTGGATGGTCAGCGAGGCCTTGCGCCACAGGGCCTCGCAGGCGTTGTCCTGCTTTCGGGCCGCCGCGCCCAGCAGGATGGGCCGGGTGTCGCCGCTCATGCGGTCCACGGGGTAGTCGCCCTTGTGCTTGCCGTCCACGAACAGGCGGCACAGGCCGGGCTGGTAGTCCACGCGGATGGTGTGGAAGCGCCCCGGCTCGTAGGGCACGGGCAGGGCCGGGTTGCCCTGGGCGTCGGCGTCGCAGTCCGGCACCAGGCAGTCGGGGTAGAGCTTCCACCACATGCCCAGGTGCAGGCCGCAGCCGTTCAGCTGCGCATCGCGCACCAGCACCTCGGCCTCCAGGCTGGCGGTGGCGAACTCCGGGTCGGTGATGGGCCTAAGCGCGTAGCGCACGGCGTCGTCCAGCCCGCCGGAGCTCTTCACCAGCAGGCCCTGGCGGGTGTTGCGGGGATTCTTGGGGCTGGGGTGCAGGCCGTGGACCTGGAAGTCGGAGCAGAGCTCCTCCAGCGTGCCCAGCCAGGCCTTGGTGCCGGGGTCCGGGCCCACGCAGCGGTAGGTCGCCAGCAGCTTGCCCGAGCGCGTCCAGCCCAGGGTGGGCCGGTGGCCGATGAGCGGGGTGGGCCGGGGCGGGCCCCAGGTGGCGCCGCCGTTTTCGCTGATGGCGTAGTACATGGGCTCGCCCACGAAGCTGTTCTCGCGCATGAGCGCCAGCAACCTGGGGGGGCCCGGCGGGGAGCCGGGCGCTGCTCCGGCGGCGCTCGGCAGGCGGATCACCGAGGCCTCGCACAGCACCAGGCACTTCTCGCTGGCGATGAGGCTGTAGGCCTCCCAGGCGCGGCCCCGGTTGCGGGAGATGTAGGCCATCTGCTCCGTGGGGGCCTGGCGGATCTTGGGCTGGGGCTGGCTGCCGCGGTGGGCGTGGCCGGTGGTGAACCAGACCTCGGGCGAGAGCGCCAGGATGCGGTCCTGCAGGCCGTGGCCCAGGCCGCCGCCGTGCTGGCTGGCCCAGTTGGCGCCGTTGTCCGCGCTGTAGTAGAGCATGGGCCCGGCGTCGTCCACCAGGGCCAGCAGGCCCGGGCCCGCGTCGGCGCCGCCGCCTTCACTTCCATCGGGCAGCAGGGCCAGGCGCGGGCAGTGGCTCTCCGTGGCGCAGAGGATGCGCGGGGCGTCCCAGGTCTTGCCGCCGTCGGCGCTGCGCTTCACCAGCAGCCTGCGCCGGGTGCCCACGTGGCGGTCGAACTCGTTGTAGGCGCAGAGGATGGCCCCGTCGCCCGCCAGGCACACGTCGGGGAAGCACAGGTACTGCCCGGCGCGGCGGTCGATGTCCACGTGGCGCTCGGGTCTGTCCGTCAGGCTCGGCATGGCGGCCCTCCTCCGTGTGGAGCATGTTGGAGACGGTTGGAGTCGGTTGCGGACGGCTATCGCTCGTTCATTCTCAACAGATTTCAGCCCTGGGCCTGTTTCCAAAAGATGGATTTTGTTCCCTGGCAAGAAGCAAGGCGGGTTGGGTCCAGGGATAGTACATACTGGTACAGCCCTGGACCCAACCCGCCGCGTGACGACGCCCAGGGGGCAAAAAACACTTTTAGAAACAGGCCGCTACTAATCCTTCTCGCGCTCGTCGATAACGCGCTTGGTCTTGGCAAAGCTGCGCGGCAGGCTGCCCGGGGCCAGCACCTCCACCTTCACCGTCACCAGGATCTGGGCCTTGATGTCCTCCACCACGGCCTTGGCCAGGGCGGCCTCCTCGGCCTCCGGGGTCTCGGCCCGGCGCTCCACGCGCACCACCATGTGGTCCAGCCCCTCGGAGCGGGAGAGCGCGATCTGGTACTCCGAGAGCAGGCGCGGGTGGCGCTCCAGCACCGCCGCCACCTGGCCGGGGTAGATGTTCACCCCGCGGAAGATGATCATGTCGTCGCTGCGGCCCTGGATGCGCTCGTGCCTCGGCATGGTGCAGCCGCAGGGGCACGCGCCGGGGATGAGCCGGGTCATGTCCCGCGTGCGGTAGCGGATGAGCGGAGATGCCTCTTTTCTGAGCGTCGTCACCACCATCTCGCCCAGCTCGCCGGGGGCCACGGGCTTGAGCGTCAGCGGGTCGATGATCTCCAGGATGTACAGGTCGCCCCAGTAGTGGATGCCCTGGTGCGCCTCGCACTCCAGGCCCGCGCCCGGGCCGTACAGCTCGGTCATGCCGGTGATGTCGAAGCTGTGCTCGATGCCCAGGGCCTCCTCGAAGCGGCGGCGCATCTTCGTGCTGTGGGCCTCGGCCCCGAAGATGCTGCGCTTGAGCTTGATCTTGCCGCGCAGGTTCTGCTTCTCCACTTCCTCGCCCAAGAGCAGGGCCATGGAGGCCGTGCTGCACAGGCAGGTGGAGCCCAGGTCGGTGAGCATCTGCAGCTGGATGTCCAGCATGCCGGGGCCCACGGGCAGGGCCATGGCCCCGAAGCGCTCGCAGCCCAGCTGGAAGCCCGCCCCGGCGGTCCACAGGCCGTAGCCCACGCAGATCTGCACCCGGTCCAGGGTGGTCAGCCCGGCCAGCTCGTAGCAGCGGGCGAACATGTTCGCCCAGTCGTCGATGTCCTTCTGGGTGTAGGCCAGGATCTTCCTCTTTCCGGTTGTCCCGCTCGATCCGTGGATGCGCACCACGTCCTTTTCGCTGACGGAAAGAAGCGGCAGGGGGTAGCCGTCCTGGAGGTCGTAGGCCGTGGTGAAGGGCAGGCGCGTCAGGTCGGCCAGGCTCTTCACGTCGCCGGGCTCAACCCCGGCCTCCTTCAGCCGCTTGCGGTAGAAGGGGCTGCCCTTGTGGGCGTGGCTCACGGTCCACTTCAGGCCGTCGAGCTGCACCTGGGCCATCTCGTCGGCGCTCATTTTGGGGATGAAACGGGCGGCTTTGGACATGCGCGGGGGTCTCCTGTGGGGAAAAGTCCTGCGGCGCTTGCGGGGCCGGGGCATCTAGGCTAGCCTCGGCGCGAACGCGGGCGACCGCTTGCGGCACCATGCCGCAATCGCGCGCTTTGTTCAAGCCGCGCCCGTCCAACAACAAGAACGGCCAGCCCGAAACCGGAGCACGACCAGCACCGTGGACACCGCCGCCTTCCTCCCCCTGGCCGCCCTGCTTGGCCTCATGCTCGGCAGCTTCGCCACCTGCGCGGGCCACCGCCTGGCCCACGGCGGCAGCGTGCTCATCCCGGCGCGGTCCTTCTGCCCGGCCTGCGGCCATACGCTCAACTGGCACGACAACCTGCCGCTCATCGGCTGGCTGCTGCAGGGCGGCCGCTGCCGCCACTGCGGGGCCAAAATCCCCCTGCGCTACCCGCTCACGGAGCTCGCCTGCGCCGCCTTCCTGGCCGGGGCGGCCCAGGTCTTCGGCCCCACGGGCCACTGGTTCGTGGCCGCGGTGTACGGGGTGCTGTTCCTGGTGCTCGCACTCATCGACCTGGACACCTACACCCTGCCGGACATGCTGACCCTGCCCGGCGCTGCGGCGGCCCTGGCCTGCTCCGCCCTCTTGCCGCCCGCGCACACCCTGGGCATAGGCTGGCAGCAGGCCCTGTGGGGCGCGCTGGCCGGGGGCGGCGGCCTGTGGGCCATCGCCGAGGGCTACCGCCGCCTGCGGGGCTTCGAGGGCATGGGCCTGGGGGACGCCAAGCTGATGCTGCTGGTGGGCGCGCTGCTGGGGCCCCTGGCCGTGGCCGTCACCCTGGTGGTCGCCGCGTTCCTGGCCCTGCCCTTCGCCGTGCTGGCCGCCGTGCAGGCCCAGCGCCAGGCCGAGGCCGAAACCCAGGCCCAGGCCATGGCCCCGCCCGCCGAGCCCGACAGCCCGGATCCCGCGACCCTGCCCCTGGCCGACTCGCCCGAGGAGGCCCGGGACTTCGCCCGCACCCCCGGGACCGACCACCCCGCGCCCGCCGCCGAAGCCGTGCCCGAATCCGGTGGGCCAGGCGGGGCGGACGCGGACGACGACGAGTTCCTGCACGGCACCGGCCTGCGCACCGCCGTCCCCTTCGGGCCGTTTCTGTGCGCCGCCGCCGCGCTGTACCTGCTCTACGGCCCGCAGGCCATCCGCTGGTGGCTGGGCGGGTAGGAAGGAAAGAGGCGTATCGGGGGGCGAGGGGGGAACTTGTTGGAACAAGTTCCCCCCTCGCCCCCCGATACGCCTAGCCCTCCCCCGATTCGCCTAGCCTTTCCCCTCGAACTCGTCCGAGTCCAGCAGGATGGTCACCGGGCCCCAGTTGGTGAAGGTCAGGTGCATCTCCGCCCCGAAGCGCCCGGTGGCGAAGGCCAGCCCGGCCTGGGCGCAGGCGTCGGCCAGGTCGACGCGGAGCCGGTCGTACAGGGCCAGGGCCACCTCCGGCGGCGCGGCGTCGGTGAAGCTGGGCCGCCTGCCCCGGCGCGTGTCCGCGTAGAGAGTGAACTGCGAGACCAGCAGCAAGCCCGGCGGTTTCCCCATCAATTCTGCGGCTTCACCTGCCGGGTCGGGGGCTACGCCTGTCGGGTCGGCGGCTTCGCCAGCCGGGCCAGGGGCCTCGCCCACAAGGGCGGCCCCGGCCTGGGCGGTGTCCTTCAGGCTCAGGTTCAGCTTGCCGTCCTGGTCAGGAAACACACGCAAATCCAGCAGCTTGTCGCACAGCGCGCGCCAGGTGCGCGTTCCGGGCAGGCCCGGGCCGTCGCCCTTGCCGAACCCCGCCAGCACCAGGAGCCCCGGGCCGATCTGACCCACAGTGATGGGGCCCGCCGTTTCTCCGCCGATGTCCACCCGCGCCCGGCTGACGCGCTGCAGCAGCAGGCGCACGGGCTACTCCTCCAGGTACGTGGCGCGGCTGGAACCCTTCTCCGACACGCTGACGCTGCGGATGCGCGCGTGCTGCGACAGCTCGGGCAGGCGGTCGGCCAGGGCGCGGTAGATGTACCGGGCCAGGTTCTCGCTGGAGGGGTTGTGCCGGGCAAAGGCGGGCAGGTCGTTCAGGTGCGCGTGGTCCAGCCCGGCCACCACCTCGCGGGTCAGGCGCTTGAGCTCGCCGAAGTCCACCAGGATTTCCACCTCGGGATCCAGGCGGGTGCCCTCCACCTCAACGGTGACGCCGAAGTTGTGGCCGTGCAGGTGCTCGCACTTGCCGTTGTAGTTGCGCAGCTGGTGCGAGGCGCAGAACGCCTCGTCGATGGTGAGCCGCCATTTGCCGTCCATACGCGCCCCCTTTCGGCCCGTGGGCCTTGGGTGGAGGTAGGGGGCGGGCCCGGGCTTGTTAACCGGGGGGGCCCGCCGGGTGGGCTTGTGCGTACCGGCGGGCCCAAGCTGGCTATCTGCCTGTTTGATCTGAGACAGGTATTCCTTGAGCAGCGGCACCAGCTTCTCCTCCCCCATGTACTTGCCCAGCAGGAAGTAGGCGAAGATGAGCTCGCGGTCGTAGGAGGAGACGAAGGTCTTGTCCCTGGGGAACTCCGTCCGGTTCAGGTTCAGGTAATGGTAGGTGGCCATGTATCCCGTTTCGGCGCTGGTCTTGCCGGACCTGATGTCGTCGCGCAGCTTTTCGAGGTCTTGTATGGCCGCATTCTTTTCCTGCTGCGCCCTATTGGCAGAAGAAGGCCAAGTGGTCGAACAGTCGACATATTCCTGGAGGAGGGAGGTGCCATTACCGTATCCGTAGAGGTCAACCCCGGCAAATATACGCCTGATGGTGGCACGGTCCCCGCGTTCCATCATGGCCACGTTTGCGTTATTCAGCCGGGTGCGGGCCGTTTCAAGTATATCAATTTTGGTCGCGTTATCCGCGGCGCTTGAATGGTCGGGATGTGGTTCGCGCAGGTTCACAGGATAATCGTATGCATAGCTATCCAATTTCATGATGGCTTCGTTTAGTACGTGATGTAGGCAGCCATGCCTTGGGTTGCGCTCGATGATATTCTGCGCGGCTTTCTGCTTTGCAACGGCCAGTTGAACCTTTGCGCGGTACTCCGCTTTTCTTGCCAGTGTCGCCGCATTGTCCTTGTCTCGGAGATATTTTAGGAAACCCGTAATATCGTACGGTGGGCGCAGGTAGAGGACATGCTTCGCCGGAAGTGAATCGCGAACAGTGCCGTTTTGCGACTCAACCAGAGCACGGTACTGGCCCAGGTACGCTCCGGCATTGATGGTGCTGCGGGTGTCGGTGGTGGCATTAGCAAAGTATACATCCAGGTCATTTCGGATGGCGGTGGCCACCTCTGTGCCTGGCGGGTAGTTCGGATGATTTGGATCATAGGACGTCAATAATGGCAGCGGCTTCGTGAACGCGCCCTGGGGTGCGGTGCCGGTTGCGTTTACGGCGAAATTTGTGTTCAGCAGTTTTGCTGAGTGGTGTTTCAGTGCCTTGTAGTCGCCGAAGGTATAGCCGTCATCGTAACTGGCGTCCGAGACGATAAGCAGGTCGACGCCGCGCTCCATGAGCGCCAACGCCCCGTAGTTTTCGCTGTGTCCGCCGTCGGCCAGCGTGTAGGTTTCACGTACCGGGGTGTCGGCTGAAGCTTTGATGGACGCCATGCGCTGGAGTAGCTCGGAATCTGGTTTGGGCATGGGAAAGTGCCATTCGAGAAGGCCAAGACTTTGCCCCAGAATGCTTTCCGGCAGGACGGCACCAGAGATGGCCATGGCGTGCGAAACCGTGATGGGGGGGAATTGGTCTAGCTTTCCGAGCTTGTCGAACGGCTTATAAAAGCCGCCGTAGCCGCCGGTGAACCCGCAGTATCGGGTACTGCCGCAATCGGCCATGGCGCCCACTCCGAGCGGAGTGATCTGGAAGTTGAAATGGTTCTCAATGTTGCCGATTCCGCCCGCGCTGTGGGTCGCGTTGATGATCCAAAATGGCTTGGTATGGCCAGGCCCGACCTCATCTTTGATCCATTTTCGTGCACCATCGAGGGGGAGCAGCATCTCGCCGAGGCTCCTGTCCCTCCCAAGCAAGCTCGTGCTCAGGAGCATCTCGCGCCAAGCCTCGCGGGCGGTGTATCCTGCCGTTGTTGTTATTGCCCCCATGCTAGCAAAAATTTTTGGCAGATTGAGGATCGTCGGCCCATAGCTGTTGTTCAGGATCTTTGTGGCATTGTCCTGGCAGTCGTCCGCCTTGGTCATGTACCCGCTGGCACACCGGGCGCGCGACCGATCTTCAATCGTGGTCGCCCGAAGTTCGGAGAAAAAGTCATCGAGATTGTAGCCCCGAGGCTTTCTGCTCCGGAACGACATCATGCCCGCCGCAGCCCAAGTGCCGCCAGAGACGGAGGAGATGTAGGCGATGTTGTCCAGAGCCGTGCTGTCTTCGACAGTTCCGTTTGAGTATTCCCTGCCCTTGGCTTCGTGCAGGGCGCTCAACAAGCCGAGTTGGAAGGCGTTGGAGCGCAGGCCGCCGCCGGAGAGCCCCAGGCCGATAAGCTTCTCCGGGCGGAGAGTCTTGTTTGATGCGCCCAGCGCCCTAGCCCCAGAGAGGGCCATGCTGGCATTCACATGGTCAAACTCTTCCTTGAAGAATAGTTCCGGCGCCCGGGCCCGGGTGGCCGGAGAGTAAAGGATGGTGTAGCCCCCGGCCTTGGCGGATTGGATATATTCCGTGCTGTTTTGGTTCTTCAACCCAATGAACGGATGCGAGCACCCAGCCACCACCACAACCGCGCAAGCCACCGCCAGCGCAAGCACTCTGCGTCGAGCCATGTCGCCTCCCAGCCGCTCTCCGAGTGGGGCGCGGCCTGTTTGTTCGCGGACAGGCGGGGGGGTGCCTTTGGGGCGCGCGTAATACACTTTCCCGGTTGGCGCAAGATACCGTGAGTATATCCTCGCCTATTCCGAACCTGGCCGACACGGCGCGGGAGTGGCGGGCGGGCGCGCCCCCAAAACGTTCGCCGAGCCCGGCGTCCGTTCACCACCGCCCGCCTCCCGTTCCCCGTTTTGCGGTTGCTCCTTGACGCGCCGGGGGGCATGCGGGTGTCATGGACAGACGCGCCCGATCCACCACGCCCGCCCGGCCGGAACTGCTGCTCTCCACGGGCTGCCTGTTCCACCTGCCGCTGCCGGTCATCGCCACGGTGGGCGCGCGGGCGGGCTTCGCCGGGCTCGACCTGGTCATGGGCAGCGCCAGGATAGCCCCCGGGCCGGAGGTGGACGCCGCCCACGAGATCCTGCCCGTGCGCGTGGTGCACGCGCCCTTCCGCAACTGGAGCGCCTGGGGCGGGCACCTGGACGCCTGGCGCGCCGCCGGAAGGCTGGCCGCACACGTGGGCGCAAGGTCCGGCGGCGAAGCCCCCGTGCACGTGACCCTGCACCCGCCCGCCGGAAGCCTGCGCGACGCCATCCAGACCCGCTGGTTCGCCCGCGCCGTGGACCTGCCGCGCCTGCTCGACGCGCCGGAAAACGTGAGCTTCTCCCTGGAAAACCTGCCCTGGGCCCTCAGCGGCGGGCTCTTCGGCAAGGACAACCTCTCCGCCCTGGTCCAGGACTGCCAGGCCAAGGGCCTGGGACTGACCCTGGACTGCTGCCACCTGGGCGTCTCCGGACGCGACATCCTGGCCGACCTGGACCGCCTGCCCGAAGGACTCGTGCGGCACGTGCACTGCTCCGACGCCGACCAGCACACCGAACACCTGCCCCCGGGCCGGGGCCGCCTGCCCGTGGGACCCTTTCTGCGCGCCCTGGGCAACCGGGGCTACCACGGCACCATCTCCCTGGAGCTGGACCCCGCCCACCTGCCCGACATCGACCCCCTGGACCTGGCCGACGGCAACGACCACGACCTGGTGCGCGCCCTGGCCGACCTGCGCCTGGGCATGGAGGCCGCACTGGCAGGCAGCCCGCCACCCGCCTGGGCCGGCGAGGCCCAACCCAACCGCGACCTCGGCCACGCCGCGTTCGGGTAGGGGAGAGTGTCGGGGGGCGAGGGGGAACTTGTTGGAACAAGTTCCCCCCTCGCCCCCCGAACCCCCACTCCCCCCTCAAAAACT
>CAZCYB010000065.1:0-11267 GCA_964502805.1 uncultured Desulfocurvus sp. | reverse complement strand
CCGGAATTGGAACAGACGCCGGTTCGATCGCCTCTTTTGTAGGGGGTTGTGGAAGCGGGCTGAGTTCACGAACTGAGCCGCTTCAGACTCTCTCACCTCAAAACGGGCCAACCGCGAGCGGGGTTTTCCGGCGTACACGCCGGAAAACCCCGCTCGCACGTTTGTCAGGGCCAGCGCGCCCATCGCCCAGGCCATGCGCGGGAGCCCATATCGCGGGGACCGGGGGCGCGGAGCCCCCGGCGGGGTGCAGGGGCGGAGCCCCGCCCGCCGGAGGCAGCCTGCCTGCCCCCCACCCCGCCCTACTTCCTCCGGGCCGAGAGGGCGAGATCGGTGAGCACTCCGGCCACCAGTCCCCAGAAGGCCGCGCCGATGCCCGCGATGGACAGGCCGGACACGGTGACGAGGAAGGTGACCAGGGCGGCCTCGCGCCGGGGCTCGTCGTCCATGGCCTGGGTCAGGCCGCTCATGAGCGCGCCGAAGAGGGCCAGGCCGGAGATGGCGGCGATGAGCGCGGGCGGCAGGGCGGCGAACACGCCCACCAGGGTGGCCCCGAACAGGCCGATGACCAGGTAGGCCAGGCCGCAGACGACCCCGGCCACGTAGCGCTTGTCCGGGTCGCGGTGGGCCTCGGGCCCGGTGCAGATGGCGGCGGTGATGGCCGCGAGGTTGATGCCGTGGGAGCCGAAGGGCGCCAGCAGGGTGGAGAGCGCGCCGGTGGCGGCAACCAGCGGGCCGCCGGGGGTGGTGTAGCCCGCGGTGCGCAATACGCCCAGGCCGGTGGCGTTCTGGCCGGTCATGGTGACGAGGAACAGCGGCACGCCGATGCCGATGAGCGCGCCTATGCTGAATTCCGGGGTGGTGAGCTCCGGGGTGGCCAGGGCCGCGCCCAGGGCGGAGGACAGGGCCTGGAGGTTCAGGAGGTTCAGGGTGGCGGCGGCGGCCAGCCCGGCGCAGAGGGTGGCCAGGATGGCGTAGCGGGGCTTCGCGCGCTTGACGAGCAGGTAGCAGCCGAGCATGGGCGCCACGAGCATGGGCGTGGCGGTGAGGGAGGTGAAGACCTCCACCCCGAAGCGGAACAGGATGCCCGCGAGCATGGCGGCCACCACGGCGCGGGGGATGCGCTCCATGAGCGCGGAGAACAGGCCCGTGGCCCCGAACACGGTGATGGCCACGCCCGCGAACAGGAAGGCCCCGATGGCCTGGGGGTAGGGGTAGGCGGCCCAGCCCGCGGCCAAAAGCGCGGCGCCCGGCGTGCTCCAGGCCACGATGACCGGGGCGCGGTAGCGCAGGGAGAGCACCAGCCCGGCCAGGCCGGAGCCGATGGATATGGCCCAGATCCAACTGGTGAGCTGGTCGGGGCTGAGGTTCGCCCCGCGCGCGGCCTGGAAGATGATGGCCGCGGGCCCGCCGTAGCTGACGATGACGGCGATGAGCCCGGCCACGGCGGCGGAGACGGAGAAGTCGCGCGGCAGGGCGGCCAGAGTTGCGGTGGTGGAGTGCAGGTGTGTTCGCATGGGCGCCTCCGAGATTGCCTCCCTGCCCGCTCACGCGAGGGGGGGAGGGCTGTCGGTAGCGCGCCGGACCTTTGTGGTCGGGCGCGGCCCAGGCGAGCGGCTGGTGGACGCCCCGGCGCTTCCTCGTGGTTGGTTCCACGTTTCGCCAGTCACGCGGGGCGGTTTGGTCGGGATTGGGAATACACCCGGCGCGGGCCGGCCGTCAACAACGCATTTATCTATTCGGGAACATTGGTATTCCGCGCCCCCAAAAAAGCGCTTCCCCCTCCGGCCCCTTTTGAGATAAGTGGATTGGTTCCGATGTTTGAGAATACCGCGCGGCGCAAAAGCGCCGCCGAGAGAGCGAGGTACCCATGCCCCTGTGCACCATAGAGGAAGCCATCGAGGACATCCGGCAGGGCCGGATGGTCATCATGGTGGACGACGAGGACCGCGAGAACGAGGGTGACCTCGTGGTCGCGGCGGAGAAGACCACCCCCGAGATCATCAACTTCATGGCCAAGTATGGCCGTGGCCTGGTGTGCCTGGCCATGGAGCCGGCCATGATCGACAAGCTCGAGCTGCCGCTCATGGCGCAGAGCAACCAGTCGAAGTTCGGCACCAACTTCACCGTGTCCATCGAGGCCCGCGAGGGCGTCACCACGGGCATCAGCGCCTTCGACCGCAGCCACACCATCCTCACGGCCGTGGCCGACGGGGTCAAGGCCACGGACATCGTGACGCCGGGCCACATCTTCCCCCTGCGCGCGCGCAGCGGCGGCGTGCTGGTGCGCGCCGGGCAGACCGAGGGCAGCGTGGACATCGCCCGGCTGGCCGGATGCAAGCCCGCGGGCGTCATCTGCGAGATCATGCGCGACGACGGCCAGATGGCCCGCATGCCGGACCTGGAGGTCTTCGCCGCCGAGCACGGCCTCAAAATCTGCTCGGTCGCGGACCTGATCAAGCACCGCATGAAGTTCGGCGGCAAGGCCGTGACCAAGATCGCCGAGGCCGAGCTGCCCACCCGCTGGGGCCAGTTCAAGACCGCGGCCTTCACCTCCGAGGCCGACAACCGCACCCACATCGCCCTGTTCAAGGGCGACATCACCCCGGACAAGCCCGTCCTGGTGCGCGTGCACAGCGAATGCCTCACCGGCGACGTGTTCGGTTCCATGCGCTGCGACTGCGGCGACCAGCTGGCCTCGGCCATGTGCATGATCGAGAAGGAGGGCACCGGCGTGGTGCTCTACATGCGCCAGGAGGGCCGGGGCATCGGCCTGGGCAACAAGATCAAGGCCTACCACCTGCAGGACGAGGGCTACGACACGGTTGAGGCCAACGTGAAGCTGGGCTTCCAACCCGACCTGCGCGAGTACGGCACCGGCGCGCAGATCCTGGTGAGCCTCGGCGTGTCTCAGATGCGCCTGATCACCAACAATCCCAAGAAGATCGTGGGCCTGGAGGGCTACGGCCTCAAGGTCGTGGAGCGCGTGCCCATCGAGATGGCCGCCTGCTCCGTCAACGAGCGCTACCTGCTGACCAAGAAAGAGAAAATGGGCCACATGCTGAACCTGGGCGAGGAGCCCAAGTAGCGGCCACACACTTCCGCACGGAGGAAAACCCATGTCGCACATCAAGACCATCGAGGGCCAGCTCGAAGCCAAGGGCCTCAAGGTGGCCATCCTGGCCAGCCGCTTCAACGACTTCATCGTGGACAAGCTGGTGGGCGGCGCGCTGGACGCGCTGGTGCGCCACGGCGCGGCCCGCGAGGACCTGACCATCGTCAAGATTCCCGGCGCCTTCGAGATGCCCCTGGTGGCCAAGAAGCTGGCCCAGAGCGGCAAGTACGACGGCATCGTCTGCGTGGGCGCGGTGATCCGCGGGGCCACCCCGCACTTCGACGTGGTGGTGAACGAGTGCGCCAAGGGCCTGGCCTCGGTGAGCATCGAGCACGGGCTGCCCCTGGGCTTCGGCGTGCTCACCACGGACAACCTGGAGCAGGCCATCGAGCGGGCGGGCAGCAAGGCCGGCAACAAGGGCGTGGACGCCGCCATGGCCATGCTCGAGACCGCCCGGGTCATCGCCCAACTGTAGCCAATTCCTTCCGCCGTGCCCCCCCCGAAGGGGGGGCGGCGGACACTTATCACGCCGGGCCGGGGATGCGCACGCCCCCCGAGCCCGCAGGAGCATTTCGTGGCCGAAGCGGACAGCAAGAAAGACAAGCCCGGCAAGTCTGACAATCCGGGCAAGCACAAGAGCCCGCGCAGGCAGGGCCGCACCCTGGCCTTCCAGGTGCTCTTCGGCCTGGGCTTCGACCCCCAGGACGGCCTGGCCGACGTGCGCCGCACCTTTGACCGCAACCCCGCGGTGCTGGACTGCGAGTCGCCGGAGGCCAAGACCTTCGCCGCGGACCTGGTGCTGGGCGTCACCGGCAGCCTGGAGCAGATCGACGCGGTCATCGGCAAGCACTCCGACAACTGGAAGCTGAGCCGCATCGCCAAGGTGGAGCTGGCCATCCTGCGCCTGGCGCTCTACGAGATCCTGCACCGCCAGGACATCCCGCTCAAGGTGGCCATCAACGAGGCCATCGAGCTGGCCAAGGGCTTCGGCGACGAGAACTCGCGCGGCTTCGTCAACGGCATCCTGGACGCCGTGGCCCGGGCCGTGGACGAGGGCCGGCTGGGCGCCCTGGACAAGAAGATGGACAGGAAGCCCGACGCGAAAGCGGACACGAAAGCGGCCAAGAAGTAACGAAAAGGGGCGGCCCCGGGCCGTCCATCCTTCCGGGGGACAGAGCATGGGTTTCGGCAAATACGATCCGCAGCAGGTTGAGCAGAAGTGGCAGGACAACTGGAACGCCTCCCGCTGCTTCGAGGTGGAGGCCGACGCCTCCCGCCCCAAATACTACGTGCTGGAAATGTTCCCCTACCCCTCGGGCAAGATCCACATGGGGCACGTGCGCAACTACTCCATCGGCGACGTGGTGGCGCGCTACAAGCGCATGCGCGGCTTCAACGTGCTGCACCCCATGGGCTGGGACGCCTTCGGCCTGCCCGCCGAGAACGCGGCCATCAAGAACAGGACCCACCCCGCGGCCTGGACCTACTCCAACATCGCGGACATGCGCGCGCAGTTGAAGCGCCTGGGCTACTCCTACGACTGGCGGCGCGAGATCGCCACCTGCCGCCCCGAATACTACAAGTGGGAGCAGCGCTTCTTCATCCAGATGCTCGAAAAAGGCCTGGCCTACCGCAAGAACTCGCCCGTGAACTGGTGCGAGGGCTGCAAGACCGTGCTGGCCAACGAGCAGGTGGAAGAGGGCAAGTGCTGGCGCTGCGACGGCGAAGTGGAGCAGAAGCAGCTGGAGCAGTGGTTCTTCAAGATCACCGCCTACGCCGACCAGCTCCTGGACGACCTGAAGCTCTTGGAGGGCGGCTGGCCCGAGCGCGTCATCACCATGCAGCAGAACTGGATCGGCAAGAGCATCGGCGCGGAGCTCTCCTTCCAGGTCAAGGGCCGCCCGGAGAGCATCGACGTGTTCACCACCCGGCCCGACACCCTGTGCGGGGCCACCTTCATGAGCCTGGCCGCCGAGCACCCCATGGTGGAAAAGCTCATCTCCGGTTACGATAAAGCGGACGAAGTCCGCGCCTTCTGCCGCGAGGTGGCCAACATGGACCGCATCAAGCGCGGGGCCGAGGACCTGGAGAAGGAGGGCGTGTTCACCGGCGCGTACTGCATCAACCCCCTCACCGGGCGCGAGATGCCCATCCATGTGGCCAACTTCGTGCTCATGGGCTACGGCACCGGCGCGGTGATGGCCGTGCCCGCCCACGACCAGCGCGACTTCGAGTTCGCCCGCAAATACAATCTTCCCATGCAGGTGGTCATCCAGCCCAAGGACACTGTGCTGGACCCCGCCGCCATGACCGAGGCCTACGCCGACCCCGGCTTCTTGGTGAACTCAGGCCAGTTCGACGGCCTGCCCAACGACCAGGCCAAGGCCGCCATCGTGGAGCACCTGGGCGCCTCGGGCCTGGGCAAGCCCACGGTGAATTTCCGCCTGCGCGACTGGGGCGTTTCGCGCCAGCGCTTCTGGGGCGCGCCCATCCCGGTGGTGCACTGCGGCAAGTGCGGCACCGTGCCCGTGCCCCTGGACCAGCTGCCCGTACTGCTGCCCGAGGAAGCGAGCGTGCGCGAGGACGGCCGCTCGCCCCTGCCCCTGCTCGAGTCCTTCGTGAACACCACCTGCCCCACCTGCGGCGGCGCGGCCAGGCGCGAGACCGACACCTTCGACACCTTCATGGAGTCCAGCTGGTACTTCCTGCGCTACACCTCCGCCCGCAACGACGATGCCCCCTTCGACCCCGAGGCCCTGAAGTACTGGAGCCCGGTGGACCAGTACATCGGCGGCATCGAGCACGCCATCCTGCACCTCCTGTACTCGCGCTTCTTCGTCAAGGCCCTGCGCGACCTGGGCTACACCGGCGAGGCCGAGCCCTTCAAGAACCTGCTGACGCAAGGCATGGTGCTGAAGGACGGGGCCAAGATGAGCAAGAGCAAGGGCAACGTGGTGGACCCCAACTCCATGATCGGCAAATACGGCGCCGACGCCACGCGCCTGTTCATCCTCTTCGCCAGCCCGCCGGAAAAGGACCTGGAATGGAGCGACGCGGGCATCGAGGGCGCGCACCGGTTCCTGAACCGCGTGTGGCGCCTGGCCGAGGACCTGGCCGACTGGAACGCCATGCGCGCCATCGGCCCGGTGGCCACCCTGGCCCAGCTGGGCGAGCTTTCCGCCCCGGCCAAGGACCTGCGCCGCAAGGAGCACGACACCGTGCGCAAGGTCACCCGGGCCATGGAGAACAACTTCCAGTTCAACACGGCCATCGCCGCGCTCATGGAGCTGGTGAACGAGATGTACGGCCTGAAGGACGCCCTGAAGGACGCCCCGGAGGGCCCGGCGGCGCTGTCCTCGGCCCTGTCCACGGTGCTCACCCTGCTCTCGCCGGTGGCCCCGCACATCTGCGAGGACCTGTGGGCGCGCATGGGCCACGCCGAGAACCTGGCCGTGCTGCCCTGGCCGGGCTTTGAGGAAGCCGCCCTGGCCCAGGACGAGATCGAGCTGGTGGTGCAGGTCAACGGCAAGGTGCGCGGCAGGCTCATGGTTTCCGCCACGGCGGACCAGGAGGCCGTGCGCCAGTTCGCCATGGGCCACGAGAACGTGCTGCGGCACCTGGAAGGCAAGAGCATCAAGAAGCTCATCGTGGTGCCGGGCAAGCTGGTGAACGTGGTGGCGGGCTAACCCCGCCGGGGAGGATTCCATGGTTCGCGCCGCGCGGATTCACGCCCTGGCCTGCCTGCTGCTGGCCGCCCTGGCCCTGCTGTCGTTGGGCGGCTGCGGCTACAAGTTCACCGGCCAGTCCATCTCCGACGAGGAGAGCGTTTCCGTGCTGGCCCCCCAGTACCGCGACCTGGCCATCGCGCGCATCGAGAACCCCACGGTGGAGCCCTGGCTGGAGCCGCGCCTGCGCTCCCTGCTGCGCGACGAGCTGACCCGCCGCCGCCTGGCCAACTGGGTGGACCGCTCCAAGGCCACCGCGCTCATCACCGTGTACGTGAAGCAGTACACCCGCTCCACGGCCCTGGCCGGGCAGCAGGACCAGTCCCTGAAGCTCTCCACGGGCATGACCTTCAGCGTGCGCATCCGCCGCGCGGGCGACAACCTCGTGCTCTGGGACTCCGGCGAGCAGAGCCAAAACGAGTCGTACTACCCGGGCGACGCCGACGGCGCGGACATGCGCGTGACGGACCTGGCGATCCGCCGCCTGGCCGACCTCATGACCCAGGGCTACTAGGAGCGCCCCATGTTCGCACCCAAGGCCCGGCCCGGCCACCGCTTCCTCATCTGCCCGGACGCCGAGCTGCTGCGGCGGCAGGCGGCGACCTTGGGCCAGGCCCTGGGCCAGGGGGCCCAGGTGGCGCGCAAGGTCTTCTGGGGCGACGACGAGCCCTTTCCCCCGGCCTTCTGGGCCGAGCTGACCACCCAGAGCCTGTTCAGCACGCCCACGGTGCTGCTGCTGCGCCGGGCCGATGCCCTGAAGGCCGAGACCTGGGACCGCATCGGCGAGGCCATCCGGAACACCGCCAGCACCGTGCTGCCCGCCTTCTGCCTGGAGGGCGCGTGGAAGGAGGGCAAGGTTCCCGTGCCCGCCTGGCTGGCCAAGCGGCCCCTGTGGCAGATGGCCGAGGCCAACAAGTGGATCTGGCAGTCCCCGGGCCTCACCGACGCCGCCCTGCCCAAGTTCCTGGACGCCTGGGCGGCGGAGCGCGGCCTGGCCCTGGAGCCCGCCGCCAAGGCCGCCCTGCTGGACGCCCTGCCGCGCGACGGCCTGGCCGCGGGCCTGGAGCTGGACAAGATCGAGCTGGCCGCGGGCGAGGGCAAGACAGTCACCCCGGACATGGCCCTGCTGGTGGCCCCCCACGGCGACATGGAGTTCTTCGACTTCATGAAGGCCCTGGCCGAGAGCCCGCGCAGCAACCCCCAGGCCGCCCGCGACGTGTGGGCCAGGGTGCTGGACGACCACCTGCGCCCGGCGAACGACAAGATTTTGTTCCAGCTTTTGGGCTACGTGGCCTGGCAGGCCCGGCAGATGTGGCTGCTGAACGAGGGCGAGGGCCAGAAGGTGCGCATGCGCCCCAGCGACAAGCCCGCGCTGACCAGGATGGCCCAGCGCCTGGGCCGCGCGGGCATCGCGCGCATCATCGAGCTGACGCTGGACACCAACCTGGCGGTCATCGGCGGCACACGCAGGCCCGACGACGCCCTGGAGGCCTACGTGGCCGAGCTTTCCAGCCTGCTGCGGGGGCAAGCCTGATGCCCGACCGACCCGCAAGAAAGGCCAAGGCCGCGCCCGCCCAGGGCTCCGCGCCGAAAAACTCCGCGCCCGAGAGCTCCGGGCCGAAGGCCGCCGAACCCGCGCCCCACTACCTGGGCCACCGCCAGCGCCTGCGCGAGAAGCTCTCCGCCGAGCCCAAGGCCCTGGCCGACTACGAACTCCTGGAACTGCTGCTGGGCCAGGTGCTGCCAAGGCGGGACACCAAGCCGCTGGCGAAGGACCTGCTGGCGCGCTTCGGCACCCTGCGCGGGGTCATCACCGCCGAGGCCCAGGCCCTGCGGGAGGTGAAGGGCTTCGGCGAGGGGCTGTGCGGGCACTGGGCCGTTCTGCGCGAGGCGTTCGCGCGCCTGGGCGAGGAGCCCGTGCGCCAGCGGCTCGCCTTCACCGGGCCGGATGTGGTGGCCCAGGCCGCGCGGGCGCGCATCGGGCATTTGCGCGTGGAGGAGTTCTGGGTGGCCCTGGTGGACAACAAGAACCGGCTCATGGCCTGGGAGCGCGTGGGCCGGGGCACGGTGGACCAGACGGCGGTGTACCCGCGCGAAGTCCTCGCCCTGGCGCTCAAGCACTCGGCCTCGGGGCTCATCCTGGCGCACAACCATCCCGGCGGCGACCCCAGCCCCTCCACCCAGGACCACGACCTGACCCGGCGCATCAAGGCCGCGGCGGAACAGTTGGGCCTGCGCGTGCTGGACCACCTGGTGGTGACGGAGGGGAGCCATTTCAGCTTTCAGGAGGCGGGGTTTTTGTAGTTGGCTAATTCAGCTCCAAAATACGGAACCAAGCCATCATTGTCTTTTTGACGTTATATACGATATACAAGATAAGCCCAATAGTCGTAATCGCCGCCGACATACAGGCTGCAACTGCCCAGTTATTGGGAATCAAGCCAATTGTTATTTGAGCTATTGACGTGCAAAGGCAACACAGCACGGCAAAGATGAACAGCTTCCCGACTCTCACAAGTGGCGCGCATACGCTTTCGGCTTTGCCGGATGCTTGTACCGCTTCAGCGTGTAGCTTTTTATATTGTTCATTCCTGTATACACGTTCTTCCATTTGAAAAAGTATCGCCGTCATCAATGCGAACACGAAACTACCGATACTAAAAAATGCTGTAAAGAAGTGCTGCCTAAACGATTTTTCATATACGTCTACCCTGTCAACATATCCGCTTTCCAGCAAAGCAAAAAACAAAAAATAGCACACAACGAACGACAAAAAATACATATTTCTAGTTGTCTTCATACAACCGTAGCCTGCGACAAGGCGGATCCATTGTAAACATTCCTAAGTCGCTCGATAATCATATTCCCGTTAATAGACTTTGTCGCGTTTGAGCTATCAAGATTCAATGCAGGGACTAGATCATCATACTCATATTGCCCAAATCGATCAAAGTCGTGAAACATTTTGTAAATTACATCATGCCCATCCTTGTCGAGGCCCTCGACCTTAGCCATTCTCATTTGATTATCCATAAACAGACGAGCTGTGCCCATCACCTTTTCAGCTTTGCTACCAGCGTTTACAAGCGATACGCTGTGGCGAGCCTTTCTTATGAATGCAGCAACTGGCGCATATGCGGTTTGTTCGAAATCCAAAGAGTCGAATTCGAATTCAATCGACGCGATATCTTTCATTGTCATGATTCTTTCAGCAAAGGCCCCTTTTCTTTCAATAACACTTGTATCGAGATAACCAGCAAACTTCTTCCCTGTGGCTAATAAAAACTTCTTATCGTCTTTCTTGTCTTCGTGTTTTTCCAAATACTGCTTCTTAAGATGTTCGACCTTTGTCCGGTACATCTTCCTGCTAATAACATTGAACGTTAACAATGAACACGAGTGGTGGTAGTATTGATAAAGTCCCCGCCCGTTTCGCTCGTCGAAAACAAAGAAGTTAAAGTCGGCAACCTTTTCATGCTTACCAAGTTGATGCGGAGTCAGACGAATTTGCGCCCCGTCATCGAGAAGTGTGCAGAATTTCTTCATATCCTTAACCGTGACAACGAGGCCATTCACTAGCCCGCCTTCTTTGTGAAAGTATATCTTCCGGTTGCGATAATTGATTGGCTTCGACGCCTTGCATAAGGCATCAACAAAGCTTGTCATTGGCAGTTCACTGGATTTTGGCACCCACGAGAACGCTTGAAATGAGATTAGCATATCTCCTCTCCTTGCTTATCATGTCGGCCGGGCGGTATAAGCGTAACCACTTTTGTTCGGTTATCTAATATCACGGTTTTTTTCAATCCCGTAGAGGTGCACATGACTACCCTCCACTTCCACATCACCGGCCTTGTCCAGGGCGTCTGGTTCCGGGGCTGGACGCAGATGACCGCCCTGAGCCTGGGGCTGGTGGGCTGGGTGCGCAACGAGCCCGACGGCAGCGTGCGCGGCGCGGCCCAGGCACCGGAGGGCGTATCGCCCCAGGCCCTGGAGAGCTTCCGCCTGGCCCTGGGCCAGGGGCCGGAGGGCGCCCGCGTGGACAGCCTGGACGCCCGGCTGGTGGAGAGCGGCGAGCTGTTCTCCGGCTTCCACGTGCTGCGCTAGGGCTTCACCCGTGCTGCGCGGGCTCCCGCGCGCCGCGCCGGGGCTTCCCAGCTCCCGCCCCAGAGATCCCCCCCCTGCGCCGGGGGGCTACCACCTGCCCCGCCGACGCCTTCGCCCGCCCTGCCCGAGTCGCGCCAGCCGCCCGAAAAACACCCCGTTCCGGCCCTTTTTTCCCGCTTTTTCCTGTTTTTCGCCCTTTTTTGCCCTGTTTTTCCCGCCCCTTTTCTCTCCTTATTCCCGCCCAGGCCCCTTGCCAGGGCCGATTCCAGAGGTCACGTCCGTCAAGGTGGTGTAAATTCCGTTGGCCATGAAGGTGGAAATCC
>CAZCYB010000064.1:0-12280 GCA_964502805.1 uncultured Desulfocurvus sp. | reverse complement strand
TGGCTGATGGAGTGGATGGGAAGCGGAGCGGCTCGGCCTAACCCATTTTCCACCCACCAAAAGTTTTGGAAGGGGTGGGAGGGGGTCCGGGGGAGGGCGGGGAAACTTTTTCCAAAAAGTTTCCCCGCCCTCCCCCGGTCACTCACCCTTCTCCCTCCTCCTGCCCAAGCTCCAGGAGCTTGCGGGCGTAGGTCTGGCGCAGGTCTTCCATGTAGGCCGTGTCGATGGGGCCCTTCCAGGTGATGACCTCGGAGTAGCGCTTGGGGATGCTTGCGGAGAGCGGGTCGTAGCCGCAGCGCAGCCGGAGCCGCCAGCGCAGCTTCTGGATGGCCTCGCCCGCCGGGCCGAGGTTCTCGGCCACGCCCTGGTAGCCCAGGGCGTTCAGGGCCAGGGCCAGGCGCTCGTTGCTGTACACTCCGCGCGCGAACAGGCAGCCCACCATGCTGGTCAAGACGCAGCGCCCGGCCTCGTCCTTGACGAAGCCGTCCACGATCTTGGGGGCGTCCTTGTCCAGTTTTTTCTGGTCGGCGGAGTAGGCGCTGGAGTCCAGGTGCGAGTGCCGGAAGCTCAGGGCCTCGGACACGAAGAAGGTCTCGCCCGTGGCGTACCCGGCCATTTCCTGGCCCAGCACGCAGGCGAAGTCCTCGCCGCCGTAGATCTTGGCGGCCTTTTTCGCCCCCTGGGCCAGGGCGCGGTAGAAGTCGTTGGCCCCCATGCCCAGGGCGCGGATGGCGGTCTTGTAGGGACCGACCTCGCCGAACTTGAGCGGGGCCATGGTCCGGCTCTGCGAGAAGAAGCCCATTTCCAGCGCCTCCGTGGCCCAGGCCAGGGCCACGCCCGCGCTCATGCAGTCCAGGCCCTCGCGCTCCACGGCGTCCATGAGGCCCAGCACGGCGAAGCCGTCGGTCATGCCCAGCATGGAGCCCAGGGCGAAGATGGGCTCGTAGTCGTAGGCCACCTGGCGGTACAGGTAGCGGTTGTCGGCCATGAACTTCTCGCGCAGGTAGCCGATGTGGATGCAGCCCACCGGGCAGCCGGAGCAGGCGGCGTTTCTGAGCAGCATGTCCTTGGCGAACCTCTCGCCGCTGATGCCGTCGATGCGCTCGTCGGTGGTGGCCTGCAGGTTGCGCCAGGGCAGGCTTTTCAGCTCGTTCAGGGCGGCCACGTTCCCGGCGGTGCCCAGGTCGTGGTACTTGCTCATCATGCTGGTCTCGGTGACGAGCTTGAAGACCTCCTGGAAGTCCTTGGCGTAGTCCTTGCCGGGCGGCAGGGGGAAGGAGGCGTCGCCCACCATGGCGATGGCCTTGAGGTTCTTGACGCCCATGACCGCGCCCGAGCCCAGGCGGCCGAAGTGGCGGTACGTGTCCACGTTGATGCAGGCGTAGGCGCAGCCGTTCTCGCCCGCGGGGCCGATGCGCCAGATGCTGCGCTGGCCGCTTCCGGGCAGCATGTGCCGGAGCATCTTGCCGGTGGTGAACACGTCCTTGCCCCAGAGGAAGGGCGCGTCCTTGATCTCCATGTGGCGGTTGCCGATGGACAGCACGCAGGGCCGCGCGGCCCGGCCCACGACGACCAGGGCGTCCATGTCCGCGAAGCGCAGGGCCAGGGCGCTGCGCCCGCCCGCGTGGGATTCGGCGTACTGGTTGTGGTAGGGGCTTTTGAACCCGCACACGGTCTTGCTCATGAGCGGGTAGTAGCCCGTGAGCGGCCCGATGGCGAAGATGAGCGGCTGCCTGGGGTCGCTCCAGTCGGCCGCGGGGTCGCCGTATTTCTCGAACAGCAGGGCCGCCAGGCCGGAGCCGCCCAGGTACGTCTCGCGCCCGGGCAGGGTCTCCACGTGGGTCTTGCGGCTGGTCAGGTCCACCACCAGGACGCGGAAGTCCTGGCGGACGGGAGTGGTGGGGTTGGGGCTCATTCCGGCACCTCCTGTCCGAAGGTGACAGCGCCCTTCTCGCCCAGTTCCAGGCAGTCGTGCGGGCAGTAGGGCACGCAGCGCCCGCAGTGGATGCACAGGTAGGGGTTGCCCACCTCGTCCTGCACGATGGCGCCCACGGGGCAGGCGGCCACGCACTTGCCGCAGCGGATGCACAGGCTCTTGTCCTGCTTCACGCCGCCGTCGGATTTGCGGGGGGTCAGCGAGCCGGTGGGGCAGGCGGCGGCGCAGGGCGGCGGGTCGCAGGCCAGGCAGATGCGCGC
Organism: uncultured Desulfocurvus sp.; assembly: GCA_964502805.1. GTDB lineage: Bacteria > Desulfobacterota > Desulfovibrionia > Desulfovibrionales > Desulfovibrionaceae > Humidesulfovibrio. The sequence continues at coordinate 10,084 of CAZCYB010000064.1, read as the reverse complement.
CTCGAAGCCGGTGCTGATGCCGCCGGAGGAGCCGATGCGGATGCCGGCGGTGTGCCAGGAGAGCCTGCCGTGCACCAGCCGGGCGCACGCCAGCGAGCAGCTCTGGCAGCCAATGCAGCGCTCCATGCGCGCCGCGATGAGGGTTTTCATGCGGTCGTTCCTTGTGCTGATGGGGGATCGGTGAGGCTAATTGTGGCCCGCTTCCCTGGTGAAATCAAGCACCATGTCCACGAGTTCCTCGTCGGGGTTGAGCTTGATCTCGAACCCGAACTTGCGTGACAGGCCCTGCATGGCCTTGTTCTCCACCAGGGTCTGGCCCTTCAGGTGCTTGGTGCCCCGGTCGCGGGTGTAGTCGATGATCTTGCGGAAGAGCACGCTGCCCAGGCCCGTGCCCTTCTGGTCGGAGCGCACCACGATGGCGAACTCGGCCTCGGAGTTGTCCGGCTTGGTGGCCGTGCGCACCACGCCCAGGGTCTCCGGCAGGCCGGATTCGCCCGTGGCCGTGGCGATGAAGGCCATCTCGCGGTCGTAGTCGATCTGCGTGAACCGGGCCATGTCGCGGTGGTCGAAGTCCCGCCTGACCACCCCGAAGAAGCGCATGCGCAGGTCCTCGTCGGAAAGTTTGCTGATGAACACGCGGTGCGCGGGCTCGTCCTCCGGTCGGATGGGGCGGAGGGTGATCTTGCGCCCGTTCTTGAGCACCAGGCACTCCTCCAGCTCGCGCGGGTAGGGGCGCACGGCCAGGCGCTCGGCGCCGGTCCTGGCCTCCTCGGCCACGCGGATCTTGGCGCCCAGGCAGAGCACCCCGGCGTCGTCGGCGTAGAGCGGGTTGATGTCCAGGGCCTGGATCTGCGGCACGTCGATGATGAGCTGGGCGATCTGGATGATGGTCAGGCAGATGTCGTCGATGTCCGCCGCGGGGTGCTGGGGCGTGCCGGAGAGCAGGCCGGAGATGCGCGTGCGGCCTATGAGCTCTCGCGCTAGGCTCATGTTCAGCGGCGGCAGGGTCACGGCGCGGTCGCGGATGAGGTCGCGCGCCAGCCCGCCGTGGCCGAAGGCGATGACCGGCCCGAACACCGGGTCGGTGTGGGCGGAGACGAAGAGCTCGTGCGCGCCGGTGCGCCTGCCCATCTTCTGCACCACGAAGCCCTCGATGTAGGCGTCCGGCCTCTGGCGCGAGACGCGGGCCAGCACGCTGGCGGCGGCCTCCCAGACCTTGTCCGGGCCCTCCAGGTCCAGGCGCACGCCGCCCACCTCCTGCGGCTGGGCGATCTGCGGGCTTTTGAGCTTCAGCGCCACGGGGTAGCCCAGCTGGTCGGCGGCGATGACCGCCTCGCGGGCGCTTTTGACCACCCGGGTGTCCACCACGGGGATGCCGTAGGCCGTGAGCACGTCCTTGGCCTCGGTCTCCACCAGGCTGGCGCGGCCCTCGGCCAGGGCCTTCTGGCAGGCCTCGCGCGCGGCGGTGGTGTCCGGGAAGAAGTCCGTGGGCAGGCTGTCCGGGGTCTGGATCAGGAGCTCCTGGTTCTTCTGGAACTGCACCATGTACAAAAACGCGCGGATGGCCTGCTCCGGGGTCTCGTAGGTGGGCACCCCGGCATCGGCGAACACGGCGCGGGCGCGCATGGCGCTCTCGCTGCCCATCCAGCTGGTCAGCACCATGCGCTTGGCGCGCTTGGCCGCCAGGGCCACGGCCTGGGCCACCTCCACCTCGGAGAGCCCCGCGAAGGGCACGTGCAGCAGCAGCACGGCGTCCACCCCGGGGTCGGCCAGCAGGATCTTCTGCACCTCCACCCAGTCCTGGGCCTTGGCGTCGAAGCGGATGCTCATGGGGTTGCCGCGGGTGATGGTGGCGCCCAGGAGCTTGTCCAGGGCGGCCTGGGTGTCCTCGGTGAGCCGGGCCAGGCGCCCGCCGCCCGCCAGCAGCGCATCGGCGGCCATGATGCCCGCGCTGGCGCCGTTGGAGAGGATGGCCAGGCGGTCGCCGCGCACGGGCTTGGCCCCGGCCAGGGTCTGGGCGGCGTCGAACAGGCCGTCGATGCTGCCCACGCGCAGCATGCCCGCGCGGCGGAAGGCCACGTCGTAGATCTCGTCGCTGGTGGCGCTCACCCCGGGCATGACCTCGGCCGGGGCCTCGCCGGTGAGCGCGGCCAGCTCGGCCAGGGCGCTCTGCAGGGCCTGGCCGGGGCGCAGGGCCAGAACGGGCTTGTTGCGGCTGGCCGCCCGCGCGGCGGAGACGAAGCCCCGGGCGTCGTGGATGCTCTCCACGTAGAGCAGGATGGAGCGCACGCTGGGGTCGCCGCCCAGGTGGTCCAGGATGTCGGCGAAGGAGACGTCGAGCTGTGCGCCAAGCGAAATCATGTGCGAAAAGCCGATGCCGTGGCTCTTGGCCCAGTCCAGGACGGTGGTGAACAGGCTGTCGGACTGGGAGAGGAAGGCCGTCTTGCCGGGCAGGATGCGCGTGTGCGCCAGGCTGGCGTTCAGGTTGAGCGCGGGCACGATGAGGCCCATGGTCTTGGGGCCCAGCACGCGCAGGTCCGGGGGGCTTGCGGCCTCCAGGATGGCGTCCTTGAGCCTTGCGCGGCTCTTCTCGTCCAGGCGGGAGTAGCCCGGGCCCATGAGGGCCACGGAGCGCGTGCCGCGCAGGCGCAGGGCGTCGATGATGCCCGGGGCCTCGTCCAGCGGGCGGCAGACGATGGCCAGGTCCGGGGTCTTGGGCAGGTCGGCGATCTTGGCGTAGGTGAGCACCCCGGCGATGGCCTCGGCGTCGCAGCTCACGGGCATCACCGGGCCGGTGAACCCGCCGCTCATGAGGTTGTGCATGACCAGATGCCCGATGTTGGCCGGGTCGTTGGCCGCGCCGATGACCGCCACCGCCTTGGGGCTGAAGAGGGAGTCGAGATTGGTCAGGCTCATGGGCACCCCATTGGCGGCGGCTGGCGCGCGGCGGTGCGCGGCGCGCCGCCAGGCTCCGGTCTGGCTCACCCTTGCCAGATACCCCGAACAGGGCGGGCGTGGCAACCCCGCTGGGGGTAAAGATTCCTGGTCGCGCCGCCGATAAGCATACGTAGAGAACCCGTGCTCCGCCTCCCCACCGGCGCGCAATGGAGTCGTTTATGAACCTGTATACCTACCCTGTGCAGTCCAAGGACGTGCAGTTCAACCAGACGCAGACCACCATGGTCACGGCGGCGCTGACCCTGCAGGCCAGGGCCCGGACCCAGGGCGCGCTGCACGTGCAGGGCGAGGGCGAAGAGCCCGCCCAGGGCGACCAGGTGGCGATCTCCCCCGAGGCCAAGGCCCTGGCCACGGCCCAGGCCCCGCAGACCCTGCGCCAGACGTCGGACACCGGGCTGGCCGCCTCGGCCTCCTCGAATGCGGAAGAAGCCGACGACAGCGACAGCGTGGCCGAGAAGGCCCGTGAGCGCGTGCGGAAGCGCATCCAGGAGGTCCAGCAGGAGCTGCGCCAGGTGCAGGCCGACGCCAGCCTCTCCAAGGAGGAGAAGGCCAAGCGCGTGCAGGAGCTGCAGACCGAGCTCATGAGCCTGATGAACGAGCTGCAGCAGCAGGAAGGCGGCTCGGGGTACACGGGCGGCACCGTGGCCCAGGGCATGGCCCAGAGCCTGACCTAGCGCCAGGTATACGGCCCGCGCATCCGCGCGCAGGCCAAAGGAAAGGGCCGACGGGAGAGGTTCCGTCGGCCCTTTTGGCTTCGGCGAGGGGGCGCGCGCCGAAGATCAGGACTGGGAAAGCTCGTCCACCGGGCGGCGGATGAAGTGGAGGTCGCAGGTGGCGGGCGCGCCCTTGAGGATGGCGGCGGGGGCGTCGCGCACCACCTCCAGGCCCCGGCGGAAGGGCACGCTCATGACCAGGGCGTCGTAGCCGCCCTCCTGCAACTCTTTCAGAATGGCCTCGGTGACGCGGCCGGAAGCGGCGCTCTTGACCTCGAAGGGTACGCCCGAGGCGCGGGCGCGCTCCTCGAAAACGGCCACGGCGGCGCGCTCCTGGGCCAGCTCGTCGTCGCGGGTGTAGTCCAGGAAGTCCCCCCGGGCGTGGCTGCCCAGCAGAAAGTCCGAGCCGATGTACACGCTCCAGCCCGCGTCGAGGACGAAAAGGGCCGTCAGGCCCGCGCCCCTCTCGGAGGCGAGCCTGACGGCCTCGTCCATGGCCCGGGCCGAATCATCCAGGGCCAGCATGATCTTCATTAGGGCAGGGTTCCCTTCTCGTGGTCCATGACCAGGATCTTGGTCTTGCCCTTCTTCAGCGCGTCGCCTTCCTTCACGTCAACGGAGAGCACCTTGCCGTTGGTGGAGGCCTTCACGTCCTTGGTGGCCAGCTTCTCTTCGAGCTTGCCGTCCACGAACTTCTTGTCCTTGTACTCGAAGGTGTACATCAGGTCGCCCTTCTTGAGCTCCTGGTCGGGCACCACCTTCAGGGCCACGAGCTTGCCGTCCTGGGCCGGGGTGATGGTGACGGTGGGCACCACGTAGGCCATGTAGACCAGCACGAAGGCGGTGACGAGGCTGACGAAGATCATGGCCGCCACGTCCTCGTGGCGGTCGTTCTTGAATACGGTCATCTTTCCTTTGGCGGACATGGGAACCTCCCGTTAGAAGCTCGCGTCCTTGGACACGAAGAGCATGATGACGATGAGCGCCACGACGTACTTGAGCGTGCCGGCCACCAGGCCCACGCGCAGCGGCTTGCCGCCGGCGGTCTTGAGCTCGCGGATGTCGATGTACGCGCCCTGGCCCACCAGGCCGATGCCGAAGATCCAGCTCATCACGTCGCGCAGCAGGTGCAGGGTGTTGGAGCCCTCGGCGCCCAGCCAGCCCAGGGAGGACAGGGCCGTCATGCCGAAGAAGCCAAGCACGAACACCGGGAAGCGGTCCTTGAACACCTTGCCCAGGCTCATCTTCTCCGCGCCGGTGGCGCAGCTCTCGGCGGCCTCGGCCTTGCACGCCCAGGTGGTGACGATGAACACCACGAAGGGGATGGAGATGACGCGCACCACGTTCCAGATCTCGCCGTAGGCCACGGCGGTGCCGGGGGCGAAGGTGGGGTTGAACGCCAGGCAGGTGGCCAGCACCTGGCCGGAGTTCAGGATGCCGGTGCCCACCCAGGCGCCGAACTGGTAGTCGCTCATGGACAGCGCCTTGCCGATGAAGGGGCTGATGAACATGGTCATGATGCCGAAGCCCAGGATGGTGGCGATGGCCAGGGCGACCTCGGAGGGCTTGGCCTTGACGCCGGGGCTGGTGGCCACCGCGGCGGAAACGCCGCACACGCCGCAGGCCGCGCCCATGACGCCGATCATGGAGCGCTCCATGCCGATGCGTTTGCCGTACCAGATGACGAAGAACACGGTGCCGAACACGAAGGTGGAGATGAGCAGGATGGCGATGCTGCCCACCTTGGCCAGCTTCTGCAGGGTGTACAGGCAGCCCAGCATGATGACGCCGGACTTGATGAACAGGCGCGTGGTGCGGAAGCCCGCCTCGGCCCAGTCGGGAATCTTCCCGCCGAAGAGCACGTTGCGGTAGATGATGCCCGCGATGATGGACAGGAGGATGTAGTTCAGGCTCAGGACCTGGACCAGCCAGCCCTTCTGCCCGAAGACCACGGCGTCCTTCATCCAGGGTTCCACGTAGGTGCGAAGCAGGAACAGCGTGCCGACCATGACGGCCAGGCCGGGCACGATGCCCAGGTACTTCGCAACACCGGTTTTTTCTTCCATGATTCTCCTCCTTTGGAGCTTGCAGAAATGTACGCCGCGTCCGTGTCCGTTCTGGCCGGGCCGCCACGGGGGGCCGGGCCGTTGTTCGCGTTGCACGTGCCGGGGGCGCAGGTGTTCAGCCCGGCATAAGCAAGGCCGGTGCCAAGGTGCGCCTCGCGGGCAAGTAACTGATTTGGCGTGACAAAGAGGTCCGGGCTGGCCGGTTTGGTGCTAACTTGAGTTTGCATGTGGATGCCGGACGGATGCAGGGTGCAGCCGAAAGTTGCCATGGCCGCCGGGGCGGGGTATGGGGGAGCAAACGGAGGGGGTGCCATGCGCAGCATCTTGCCCCAGACCCTGCAGACCAAGTTCCTGGCGGGCCTGCTTCTGGCCATGGCCGGGCTGGTGGGCTTCTTCGCCTTCACGCTCAACATGCACCTGGGCAGGCTCATGGAGAGCGAGGCCCGCGAGAAGGCCAGCCTCATCCTCTCCCAGGTGGGCGCGGTGCAGGGCTACGTGCGCACCAAGCTTAGGCCCGCCATGTACCGCACCCTGCCCGAGGACCAGTTCGTGCTGGAGGCCATGAGCACCTCCTACATCACCCGGCTGATCATGAGCGACCTGAACTTGGCCAAGGAGGCCTTCAGCTACCGCCGCGTGGGCATCGGCGCGCGCAACCCGGACTACGAGGCCAATGAGCTGGAGCGCGGGCTCATCCGCCGCTTCGAGGCCCAGCGCGACCTCTTCCGCGTGGAGGAGTTCGTGGAGCAGGGCGGGGAGCGCCACTTCGTCACCGCCCGGCCCCAGCGCTTCGAGGCCAGCTGCATGCACTGCCACGGCGATCCGGACCAGGCCCCGCGCGAACTCATCGAGCGCTACGGCGACAAGCGCGGCTTCGGCCGCGAGGTGGGCCAGCTGGCGGGCATCGACCTGGTGAGCCTCAAGGTCCAGCGCGACGTGGGCGGCATCCGCGACGCCACCCTGTCCTTCGCCCTGCTTTTCGCCGGGGGCATCATCGTCATGCTCCTGGGCATCCAGGGCTTTTTCCACCGCCTGGTGGTGGTGAGCCTGCGGCGGGCCACGGGCGTGATGCAGCGGCTGTTCCCCGAGGAGGCCCGGGCCGTGGCCCCGGACGCCCCCAGAGGGGACATGGGCGGCGGCGAGGCCGCCCCGGTGCCCGCCACCACGCGCGGCCGCGACGACGAGATCGAGGGCCTGCTGCACGGCTTCGAGGCCTTTGCCGAGCACCTGCGCCAGGCCCGGCAGGACCTGCGGGACTACGCCGCCACCCTGGAGGACAAGGTGGCCGAGCGCACCAAGGACCTGACCCGCCTGGCCGACGAGCGCCGCGCCGACGTGGCCCTGTTCGTCTCGCTCCTGAACGGCCTGAACCAGAGCCAGAACAAGCGCAGGCTGCTCACCACCTCGCTTCAGCTCATCGCCACGCGCTTCGGGGCCGCCCGCGCGGCCTACGCCTGCGTGCTCTCGGCCTCGGACTACGCCGCCTGGCCCGATCCCCAGGCCAGGCCAGAGCTGCCCGGCGACTGGCACGACCTGGTCAGCGGCGACGGCGCCAGCGAGCCCGCCCCCCGCCTGGAGCCCCAGGCCTGGTTCATCCCGGTGCAGACCAGCGGCACCAGCCGGGGCCTCTTGTGCCTCTACTGGGACCAGCCCCAGGAGGGCAGCGGGCGGCTGGCCGAGCTGGCCCGCGCCATCGGCCAGCAGATGGGCATCGCCATGGACAACCTGGACGCCCTGGACGGGCTCATGCGCCAGAACGCCATGCTTTCCTCGGTGTTCGAGGGCATCGCCGACCCGCTGATGCTGGTGGACGCGCGCGGCGCGCTGCTCCTGGCCAACGCCAGCGCCGGGCCCCTGGCCGAGGAGGCCGCCCCGGCCCTGGCCCCGCTGCTGGCCGATCTGCAGCACAAGGCCACCGAGCACGGCGGCCAGGGCGAGCTGGTCCTCTCCGGCGGGCGCATCTTCGAGGCCAGCCTGTACCCCCTGTCCGCCCAGGAGCGCGCCTCCTCCACCTCGCGCCGCTTCGTGGCCTACCTGCGCGAGGTCACGGCCCAGCGCCGCATGGAGGGCCAGCTCAGGCAGAGCGAGCGCCTGGCCGCCGTGGGCCAGCTGGCTGCGGGCCTGGCGCACGAGATCAACAACCCCCTGGGCGTCATCCAGTGCTACGCCGAGCTCTTGCGCGCCGCCGAGGCCGCGCCCCAGGCCCAGGCCGACCTGGACATCATCATGCGCCACACCGAGCAGGCCCGCAAAGTGGTGCGCGACCTGCTGGACTTCGCCCGGCCGCGCCCGGCCACCCCCGGCCCCACGGACATGGCCGCCCACGCCGCCACCCTGGTGGAGGTGCTGGCCCCCCGGGCCCGCGCCGTGCGCGCGGAGCTCACGCTCCAGGCCCCGCCGGGCCTGCCCCTGGTGCAGGCCGGGTCCGACGCGCTGGAGCACATCCTGTCCAACATCGTCCTGAACGCCCTGGATGCCGTGGGAGAAGTCGCTGTGGGAGAAGTCGCTGTGGGTGAAGTCGCCGTTGGCGAGGCCGCCCCGGGCGAGGGCCCCGGGGAGCGCCCCCGCCGCGTGGAGCTCTCCCTGCGGGCGGAGGACGGCATGGTGGCGCTGGCTGTGGCCGATACCGGGCCGGGCATCGCCCCGGAGCACCTCGACCGCGTGTTCGACCCCTTCTTCACCACCAAGGGCGTGGGCAAGGGCACCGGCCTGGGCCTGGCCGTGGTCTACGGCCTGGTGCGCGAGCTGGGCGGAGAACTCGCCGCCGCCAACCGCCCCGAGGGCGAGGGCCCCGGAGCGGTTTTCACCGTGCGCCTGCCCGCAGCCGCTCTCCCCGTCAGCCCCGCCGCCACTGCCCCTGAACCGGAGGCCCCGCAATGAGCCAGAACATCCTGCTGGTGGACGACGAGCCCGACTTCTCCCAGGGCGTGGCCCGGCTCATCGCCTCGGGCTTCCCCGAGGCCGCCGTGCGCACCGCCCAGTCCGGGCGGGAGGCCCTGGACATCCTGGAGCGCGAGCACGTCACCCTCATGCTCACCGACCTGCGCATGCCCGGCCTGGGCGGCCAGGAGCTGCTGGCCCAGGCCCTGGCGGAACACCCGCAGCTCACGGTCATCGTGCTCACGGGCTACGGCAGCGTGGAGGCCGCCGTGGCCGCCATGCGCGGCGGGGCCTACGACTTCCTCACCAAGCCCATCCAGAAGGACGACCTGTTCCGCGCAGTGGCCAAGGGCCTGGAACGCGCCCGCCTGCTGGGCGAGAACATGACCCTGCGCGAGCTGGCCCACGCCTGCGAGTTGGAGCGCACCCTGGTGGGCCAAAGCCCGGCCATGCGGCGGCTCAAGCAGACCATCCAGGCCGTGGCCGCCTCGGACTACACCGTGCTGGTGCGCGGCGAGTCCGGCACCGGAAAGGAACTCGTGGCGGGCAACATCCACTCCCTGTCCACGCGCTCCGCCAAGCCGCTCATCCGCGTCAACTGCCCGGCCATCCCCGAGCACCTGCTGGAAAGCGAACTCTTCGGCCACGTCAAGGGCGCCTTCACCGGGGCCGACCGCAGCCGCAAGGGCCTGTTCCTGGCCGCCAGCGGCGGGTCCATCCTGCTCGACGAGATCGGCGACATCCCGCCCTCGGTCCAAACCAAACTCCTGCGCGTGCTCCAGGAACACGAGATCCGGCCCGTGGGCTCCAGCGAAACCGCCAAGGTCAACGTGCGCATCCTGGCCACCACCAACCAGGACCTCGAGGCGCGCATCGCCAGCGGCCAGTTCCGCGAAGACCTGTTCTACCGCCTCAACGTGCTCACCGTGCACACCCCGCCCCTGCGCGAACGCGCCGAGGACATCCCGCTTCTGGCCGCGCACTTCCTGGAACAGTGCTGCGCCGAAATGCGCCTGCCGCCCAAGACCCTCTCCCCCGAGGTCCTCGCCTGCCTGGCCGCCCGCCAGTGGCCCGGAAACGTGCGCGAACTGCAGAACTTCCTCCGCCGCCTGGCCGTGTTCTGCCCGACCACCCAGGTGGAAATGTCCCACCTGCGCCAGGCCGAAGGCGGGAGCGCCCCCACCGCCAGCCCCGCCCCCGAACCCCTGGCCCCCTACAAGCAGGCCAAGGCCAAGATCCTCGACGACTTCACCCGCCGCTACCTGGAACAGATCCTGGCCAAGACCGGCGGCAACATCAGCGAGGCCGCGCGCCTCTCCGGCATCGAACGGGTGAGCCTGCAAAAGATCATCAAGCGCCTGGGCCGGTAGGGGGGCCGCCTCCGGCGGGCGGGGCCATGCCCCTGCGCCCCGCCGGGCCCCCCTCCGCCGGGGACTCCGTCCCCTGGACCCCTGCCGGGGGCTCCGC
>CAZCYB010000063.1:0-12368 GCA_964502805.1 uncultured Desulfocurvus sp. | reverse complement strand
CCTTGGTGGCGGTCATGGTCTTTTCGGCCAGCTTGCGCACCTCGTCGGCCACCACGGCGAAGCCGCGCCCGGCGTCGCCCGCGCGCGCGGCCTCGATGGCGGCGTTCAAGGCCAGCAGGTTGGTCTGGTCGGCGATGTCGCTGATGACGTTCATGATCTGGCCGATGGCCTCGGCCTGCTTGCCCAGGCCGCCCATCTCGGTCTTGAGCGCCAGGGCCTGAGTCTGCACCTGCTCCACGGACTGGCGCACCTGGCGCACCACGCCCTCGCCGCTGGTGGCCTTCTGCGCGGCGTTGTCCGCGCCGGTGGCCGCGCCCGCGGCGCTCTCGGCGGCGGAGCGGATGGAGTCGCTCATCTCGCTCATGGCCGAGGAGGTGTGGGCCACGCGCTCGCGCTGCTGGGCCGCGCCGTCCTCCACCTCGCCGATGAGCTTGCCCAGGCGGGCGGAGCATTCGGTGAGGGAGCGCACGACCTCCTCGGCGCTTTTGGCGGCCTGGGTCACGGCCTCGTTCTGGGCCAGGATGCGCCCCTCCTTCTCCCGCAGCTCGGTGAGGTCGGTGTACAGGCACATGGCGCCCATGAGCTTGCCGTTGATGGCGTTGTGCAGGGGGGAGGCGGCGATCTGGATGCGGCGCTTGCCGCCCTTGCGGCCCACCAGGTCCACCTCGCGCATGATGGTGGTGTTGTCGCGCATGGCCACGCCCAGCACGGTCTCGCGGCTGGCGTCGCCGTAGAAGAAGTGGGCCACGTTCTGGCCGTAGAAGTCCTCGGGCCTGCCCTCGTGCTGCAGGATGTCCAGCAGGGTCTGGTTGGTCATGATGAGCACGCTGTTCTCGTCCACCACCACATAGGGGGTGACGATGCTCTTGAGCACGCCCTGGGTGAAGCCCAGGGACTCCTGCACCTTCTCGCTCATGGCCTGCAGGGCCTGGCCCACGTCCTTCAGCTCACCCTGGAAATTGCCCTCCAGGCAGGTGCCGAACTGGCCCCCGGCCTGGCAGTTGGCGAAGTCGCGGATGCTTTGCAGGGGCCGCAGGATGAAGCGCCCGCCCACGACCAGGCCCAGGGCCATGAGCACCAGCATCACCGCGCCCACGCCCATGACCACCCAGTACATGCGGTCTTCCTCGGCCTTGTAGACGGCGTAGGCGGCCTTGCTCTTCTTGGCCTGCTCGTCCAGCTGCTTCTGGACCACGTCCTTGATCTCGCGCCACTTCTTGGTTTCCTTGGTGTTCAAAAGCTCGATGGCCTTGTCGCCCTTGCCGTCCACGGCCAGGGCCATGACCTCGCCCTTGAGCGCGTGGCCCTCTTCCCACAGGGGGGCCAGCTTCTTCAGCTCCGCCTGCATGCCGCCCTGGGCCAGGCCGGTGGCCGCATCCAGGGCCTTCTTGAACTTGCCGTGGGCGGCCTCGTAGTTCTCGCGGGCCTTCTTGTCCGTGGGGTTCAGCACCACGTTGCGCGTGGCCTGCTCGGTCTGCAGGCCCTGGGCGTACATCTCCTGGAGCTGGCCCAGCAGGGCCTCCTCCACGTTCAGCATATGCTCGAAGGTGCTGCTGACGCGCTTGGAGTTGTAGGTGAACAGCGCCACGGTGGAGAAGAACCCGGCCACCGCCGCGATGGCGAGCAGGACCAGTATTTTCTTGATGCTCAGTTGGATCATGCGACCTCCAGGGGGGAAAGGCGCGCACCCGGCCGGACGCCCGGGGGCGTCTGGCTGGGGGGTGCGCGGGTATTTTCCGGAAAGGTTACACGACGTCGGCGTTTGTGTCAAAAAAATCTATGCGAACGCTATAATCATGTGCTTTTTTTCTCTAGAAGACCTCGGCCTCGAACCAGAAGACGCGGGTCTCGGGGTCGCGCCAGGCGCTCTCGGGCAGTCCGGCCTTTCGGCAGGTCTGGGCCAGGAACTGCTCGCGGTTCCAGCCCCATTCCACGGGCACCTGCGGCAGCAGCAGGCCCGAGCGGCTGCCCCGGCTCATGATGAGCCCGTGGCGGCCCCCCACGATCTTTTCGGGGTCCGGGCAGGGCTCCACCGGGCCCAGGATGGAGATCTCCACCTTCACGGCCTCGAACTCCCGCTGGCTCACGGGCGGGAAGCGCGGATCCTCGAAGGCCGCGGCCCGGGCCATGTTCCACACCGTGCGCCACAGCGGGCCGCTGCCCAGCACGTTGCCGATGCAGCCGCGCAGGTTGCCGTTCAGGGTCAGGGTGACGAAGGCCCCCAGCTCGCGGGTGAGCAGTTCCGTGGGGGCGTCCGGGGGCTCGGTGTCCTTGCCGGCCAGGGCGCTGGCGATGGACAGGCGGACCAGATCCTTGAGGGCGCGCTTCTCCGCATCGGCGAGGGAGAGGTGGAACTCGGTCACGGGCGCCTCCTGCCCCGTCCGGGGCGGTTTGCGGGGCCGTTAGGTGGGCAGGAACCCCGCCTCCAGGCCGGGGCTGGCCAAATGGGGTAGGGCCTGGTCTCCCAGGCTGGCGGCGGCTGCGCCCGCCACGTGCACGTGGCGGCCCGAAAGGCTGATGCGCCCCTGGGCCAGCCAGGCCAGGGCCTGGGGGTAGATGCAGTGCTCCAGATCAAGAATGCGCGCGGCCAGAGCCTTGCCGCCCTCGCCGGGAAAGGCGGGCACGGCGGCCTGGATGATCACCGGGCCGTGGTCCATGATCTCGTCCACGAAGTGCACGCTGCACCCGGCCAGGCGCACCCCGTAGTCGGCGGCGTCGCGCGCGCCGTGGGTGCCGGGAAAGCTGGGCAAAAGCGCGGGATGGATGTTCACCACCCGCTGGGGAAAGGCGCGCAGAAACTCCGGGGTGAGCATGCGCATGAACCCGGCCAGCACGACAGCGCCACTGCCCTCATCCACCCCGTGCTCGCGGATGACGCGGACCATCTCCTGGTCAAAGGCCAGGCGGCTTGGGAACTCCGTGTGCGCACGGCTCCAGGTGGGAATGCCCCTGCTCCTCGCGCGCTCCAGGCCGTAGGCGTCGGGCTTGTTGGAGAGCACCACGCGCACGCTGGCGGGCAGGGCGCCGGAGTCGATCTTGTCCAGGATGGACTGGAGGTTGGAACCGCCGCCGGACACGAGCACGGCCAGGGGAAAGGTCATGGGCACTCCCGGAATGCTGGATTTGCGCGGGCCCAGGGCCCGGCCACGGGTGGAACGTACCCTGTTTCGCGCCGGAAGCCAACAACGCCCCCGGGGCCGGGCCCCGCCCCGGAGGCCAGCGCCCGCCGGGCCTTGCCAGGCGGCGGATTCACGCTTATATTCTCCTTTCACAGCGGGTGGCATTTCGCCGCATCCGCCACGATAACAGAGGGTTGTCCATGTCCCTTGCCTCCACCGCCCGCCTGGCGCGCGGTCTGTGTTTTTTTGTCCTCGCCCTGGGGCTCTTCGCCGCCGGGCTGCTCGTCCCGTCCGCCGCCCAGGCCGCCCTGCCCCAGCCCGTGGAACAGAACATCGGCGCGCTCATCGACATGAGCCTGCGTAAGGGAAGCGCCGTCAACCCGGAAAACTACAACGCCCTGCTGGACTACGTCAGCCACCTGACCGGCGACGCCCGCAGCGTGGTGCCCGACCGCCGCATCGACGGCAACGGCAGCGTGCTGCGCATGAGCATGAAGACCTCGCTGACCCGCCTGATGCGCTACTGCTACAACCCGGCCATTCCCACCTACCTGCTCTTTCCCAGCGTGCTGCGCCTGGGCGGCTGGTACCCCGGCGGCGACCTGGACCGCGACCCCAGGCCCTGGCTGCACCTGGCCAAGCCGGACAAGTTGGACAAGCCCGTGGCCCTGTGGGGCACCGAGTACGAGGTCAACGCGCCGGACAGCTTCGGCGGCGGCTACTACCGCTACGACCTGAACCGGCTGATCATCCTGACCAAATACCAGGGCAAGAACGTGCTCATCTCCGTGTCCAAGCAGAAGGACAAGTCCAGCGTGGGCAAGAAGGCCGTCATCCTGGACGACGGGGAGTGGAGCTACTTCTACTCCGGCATCAACGGCCTGAACAAGGGCATGATCGGCTGGGCGGACACCTACATGTACGACTCCGCCTCGGTGCAGGTGTTCGTTGAGGACGGCCCGAACCAGGTGACCCTGACCCTGTTCAAGTGGCTCAAGGCCGGCTGGATGGGCGCCAACGTGGTCATGAAGGACCACATCAACGAGGGCAGCACCCGCTACGCCAACGCCTTCAAGCGCATCATGGAGAGCGACCGCCTGCCCGACCCCGACGAGTTCGCCCAGCGCATCAAGGAACTCTCCACGCTGCCCGAGGGCGAGATGGAGCGCAAGATCCAGGCCTACGCCGCCGCCATCGAGGGCATCGCCAAGACCAACCCGGCCATGAACAAGAGCGAGTTCCAGAAGGTGGTGGAAGGCGGCAGGTACGCCAAGATCCTCTCCCGCGAGGAGCGCGTGAGCGCCCTGCTGGTGGAGTACCTCAAGAGCCGCCTGGGCAAGAAGGCCCTGGTGGACTTCACCGGCATGCCCACCGCGTCCGCCGCCGGGCCGCGCGGCAAGGTCTAGCCCCCGCAACCAGGAGACCGCCCATGCTGCTGCCCGAGGCCGAGGCCAAGTTCAAGTACTGCCCGCTTCTCAAGACCCACGACGACAAGATGAAATTCTGCCTGGGCGGCATGTGCATGATGTGGCGCTTTGCCGAGGGCGACCGGGGCTACTGCGGCGCGGCGGGCTCCATCGCCGGGCTGGCCATGGCCTCGGCCACCGGCCAGGGGGCCCAGGCCAAGCCCTCGTCCAAGGACGTTCCCGGCCTGGCCGCCCTGTTCGGCGAAGAATAGGCCGCGAGGAACAGCCGCCCCCCATGACCGCCGCCACGAGACAGTCCGCCTCGGCCCTGGCCCTCTCCGACACAGCGCGCCTGCTTGCCACCTGCCCGGACCGCTCCGGCATCGTGGCCGCGGTGAGCGGCTTTCTGCACCAGCGCGGGGTGAACATCATCCACTCCGACCAGCACAGCACCGACCCCGAGGGCGGGCGCTTCTTCCTCCGCCAGGAGTTCTACCTGCACGGCCTGGGCGGGCGGCTGGACGAGCTGGCCCGGGACTTCGGCCGCGAGGTGGCCGGGGGCTACCAGATGGCCTGGCGCATGGTGCCCGCCGCGCGCAAAAAGCGCATGGCCGTGCTGGTCTCGCGCATGGACCACGCGCTCATGGACCTGTTGTGGCGCGTGGGCCGGGGCGAGCTGGCCGCCGAGGTGCCCATCGTCATCAGCAACCACCCGGACCTGCGGCCCGCCGTGGAGGCCTTCGGCGTGCGCTTCGAGCACGTGCACGTGCCCGAGGCGGGCGACGAACCCAAGACGCGCGGCCTGTCCATCCCCGAGGAGAAGATGCTGGCGCTCTTCGAAGGCCTGCCCGGAGGCCAGCCGGACCTCATCGTGCTGGCGCGCTACATGCGCATTTTGAGCCCGGCCTTCGTCAAGCGCTTCCCCCAGCGCATCATCAACATCCACCACAGCTTCCTGCCCGCCTTCGAGGGCGCGGACCCGTACCGCCGCGCGGGCGAGCGCGGGGTCAAGCTCATCGGCGCCACGGCCCACTACGTCACGGGCAAGCTGGACAAGGGGCCCATCATCGAGCAGGACGTCATCCGCGTATCGCACCGGCACAAGGTGGACGAGCTCAAGGTGCTGGGCCGCGACATCGAGCGCCAGGTGCTCTCCCGCGCGGTGCGCTGGCACCTGGAGGACCGCGTGCTGGTCGACGGCAACAAGACGATAGTTTTCGCGTAGGCGGGGCGTTTAAGGGCCTGTTTCGAAAAGCGCCTTGCGCCCCCTGGCGTCGTCATTCGGCGACCGGGGGCCGGGGCTGTACTGCCAGAGTACTATCCCCGCCCCCCGGTCGCCTCATTCCTCGCCAGAAAACGCAATCCATCTTTTGGAAACAGGCCCAATCCGTCTTTCCCGTCTTTCGGGAAACGAGCCCAGCCCCAACCGGGGGCTGTTCCTAAAAGAACGCATTTTGTTCACTGGCAAGGAAAGGGTCGGTTCGGGGCCAGGAATAGTACTTTTGCGGTACAGGCCTGGCCCCGAACCGAGACTTGACGATGTCCAGGGGACAAAAGGCGTCTTTTAGGAACAGGCCTAGCCCTCGAAATCCAGCAAATCGCCGCGCACGATGGCGGCCTTGCCGAACTTGCCGCGCACCTTGTCCAGGGCGCTGTCCAGGGCGTTTTTCGGCTTTGCTGGCGCCTCCGCCTCAAGCAGCGACATCTGGCGCGGCTTGTCCCCGAACTGCGACACCCCCACGCCGATGAGCCGCAGGTCCTTCTTCGGGGCCAGCTCCGCCAGCAGGGCCACGGCGGTGTCGAAGATGCTCCGGGTGTCGTCCACGGGCTCGGCCAGCGTGCGCGAGCGCGTCACCTGGGTGAAGTCCGCGTACTTGGCCTTGAGCGTCACCGTGCGCCCCCGCACGCCCTGGGCGCGCAGGTCCGCGCCCACGCGCTCGCTCTGCAAGAGCAGCCAGCGCCGCAGCGCCGCCGGGTCGCGGGTGTCGCGCTCGAAGGTGTTCTCCGCGCTGGAGGACTTCGGCGGGGTGAAGGGCGTCACAGGCCTGTCGTCACGGCCCTGGGCCAGCTCGTGCAGCCACAGCCCGGCCTTGCCCAGCTTCTCGCCCCAGAACCGGGCCGGGCGCTTCAGCACATCCCCGGCGAAGACCACCCCCAGGCCGTTCAATATCTCCAGGGTACGCCCGCCCACCCCGGGAACCTTCTGCACCGGGAGCTTGTCCAAAAATTCACGAACCTCGCCGGGCAGGATGACGGTCTGGCCGTCGGGCTTGTTGTAGTCCGAGGCGATCTTTGCCAGGAAGCGCACCGGCGCGATGCCCACCGAACAGGTGAGCTCCGTCTCGCGCCGCACCTCGGCCCGGATGGCCCGGGCCAGCTCCTCCGGCGGGCCGAACAGCCTCTCAAGGCCCGTGGCGTCCAGGTAGGCCTCGTCCACGCTGGCCTGCTCCACCAGGGGCGAGAAGCGCTGCAGCACGGCCATGACCCGTCGGGAGAGCTCCTTGTAGCGCCACATGCGCACGGGCACGAACAGGCCCTGGGGGCAAAGCTTCCTGGCCTGGGCCACGGGCATGGCCGAGCGCACGCCGAAGGCGCGGATCTCGTAGCTGGCGGCGCTGACCACCGAGCGCGGGCCATCGCCCACGGCCAGGGGCCTGCCCCGCCACTGGGGGTGGTCCAGCTGCTCGATGGAGGCGTAGAAGGCGTCCATGTCGATGTGCGCGATGAAGCGGTCTGCGTCCGGGGTCATGCGCCAGTGGTACGACAGGTCGCGGCGGATAGGAAGGGGGCGCTTTCTGTCCCCGACAGGGGAGTCCTGGGGGCCCGTGCCATCCGACTGGCCTGGGGCCTGGCCGGGCCGGGCATGCCTGCGGCGGCCATGGGGCTGCGCCCTCTGGACTCCCGTTCAGGGAGGCGGGACTATGCGGGCTTGCGGGCCAGCCGGAAGAATCCCCACAGCGCGAGGACGTACAGCGGCAGAAACACTGCGGCGGCGCTGGCGCCCTCCCACAGCCCCGGGGCGGAGACCCCCTCGAAGCGCCAAGTGAGCCAGGCCAGGACCAGCATGCCCGGCCCCAGCAGCGCCGCGCCGCGCCCGGCGGCCAGGGCCATGGAGTCGCCGTAGGCCTCCCCGGCCATGCGGTTCTGGGCCAGGTAGGCCTCGCGGTTGCCCGCGCGGGCGGCCTGGGCGGAAAGGTCCTGGCGGCGCTCGGTCTCGGCGTCCACGCGCTGGCGGCGGGCGCGCTGGGCGCGGTTCACCACGGCCTTGCCGCCCAGGCCCAGCAGGGCGCTGGCCACGGCCAGCAGCAGGATGCCGAAATAGAAGGCGGCCACCGGCTGGGGGAAGAGGCGGAAGGGGGCGATGAGCAGGGCGTCCACGGCCTGGAATGGGGTCATGGGAGGGGCTACCACGGTTGGGGGGAAAGGAAAAGGGCCGGGCCCCCTCGCGGAAGCCCGGCCCCTGGTCCAGCGGTTTCGGCTACACGCCGGGGAGCTTGATGTCGGTGAAGCCGGCCAGGGTGTAGCCCAGGCCGATGTACAGCGACAGGACGATGAAGATGCGCTTCATCCAGGTGTCGGAGAGGTACTTGGAGGTCATGGGTCCGATGATGGAGCCCACGGCGATGCCCACCAGCTCGGTGCCGATGAAGCCCCACTCGATGGGCGTGCCTTTCTGGATGAGGGTGATGATGCTGGTGATCATGCTGACCAGCACGGCCAGGGCGCTGGTGCCGGCGGCCAGGTACATGGGCAGCTGGGTGACGCTGGTGAGGAAGGGCACCAGCAGGAAGCCGCCGCCCACGCCCAGGAAGGCCGCCACGGCGGCGATGACCACGCCGCCCAGGAAGGGGATGAGCGGGTTGAACTTGAAGGGCACTCCGTAGAAGGTGAACTCGCAGGTGCTCAGGGTGAACCGCTGGATCTTCAGGCCGATGTCGCAGCCGCTCATGTCCTCGCCGCACTTCTGCTTCTGCACGGCGTCCTCGAAGGCCTTGGCCGCGGCCTTGGCGGTCTTCTGCTTGGCCTTGGCGCCCTCGGTGGTCTGGTAGAACAGGAACACGCCCAGGAACAGCACGAACAGGCCGAAGTAGCCCTGGTAGGACTTGAAGTCGAGCTTGCCGGCGGACAGGGCGGCGGCGGCCCAGGCGCCCAGCAGCGAGCCCAGGCCCAGGCTGATGGCCAGGGGCAGGACCAGGCGGCCCATCTTCAGGTAGTTGAAGGAGCTGATGGCCGCGCTGGTACCCACCAGGAACTGGTTGGAGGCCTTGATGGAGTCGGTGATGATCTTGCCCAGGTCCGGGGCGGTCTTCTTGAAGCTGCCCGCATAGGCGCCGAAGCCGAAGACGCTCATGTGGCCCACGCCGGCCATGACGCCGCCGAAGGCGCCCACGGTGGAGAAGATCCAGCCGACCCAGATGGCCCACAGGAAGGCCAGGATGGGATTGACGCTGGGGCCGCCGGGGATGCCCAGGAAGCCCTTTTCCTTGGTCTCGTCGATCATGCCCTTTTCGGCGCCGCGCGGAGCGCCGGCGATGGCCTCCTCGAGGGTCACCTTTTTCTTGGCGCCGCCTTCGGCTGGTTTGGCGTCGGCGGGCTTGGCGGCGTCCGCCGGTTTCGCGGCCTCAACGGCGGGGGCGGCGGGGGCGGGGGCGGGGGCGGCCTGCTGGGCCACGGCCACGCCAAGCCACAAACTCAGGGCCAGTCCGGCCAGGGTCACGGCGAGAAGGGAGCGCTTGGTTCTGTACACGGGGGATCCTCCTTGGCGATATGTTCCGCGCCTCGGCCGTGCCGGGGCGCATGTTCACTACGGTTCCGGGCCGCTAACGGGGCCGGATGAACGTCAGGGCCTTGGCCGTGCACCCGGTGACGCAGGCGGGGTCCAGGCCGCGGTCCAGGCGATCCTTGCAGTAGTCGCACTTGCGGGTCTTGCCCAGGGCCTCCACGTGCACGGGCACGCCCCAGGGGCAGGCCTCCTCGCAGCGGTGGCAGCCTATGCAGGTGTCCTGGTCCAGCCAGACCAGCCCGTCCTCGGGCCGTTTGGTCAGCGCGCCGGAGGGGCAGACCTTGACGCAGAAGGGCTCGTCGCACTGCATGCAGTTCTGGTACACGAACTCCATGCGCGGGCGCCCGTCAGGACCGGTGAAGGGCCCAAGGGCCTTGATGCGGTTGAGCGAGATGCCCGGGGGCAGTTCGTTCTTCACGGTGCAGTGCACCAGGCAGGACTTGCAGCCGATGCAGCGTCCGGGGTTGAGTGCGATCCTGTAAATGCTCATGATGCTTCCTCGTTCCCTCTCCCGGCGCGGGGAGGCCGGGGCGTTCGGGGTCAGTGGGCAGGCCCTGGGGTGCGCCCCGAGGGGAACCCCACAGAGGTACCTTCAGTTTCTCCATTCTGAACCATACGCCATAGGCCGTTGTCAATGAAAACTGAAACAAGTTCTTTTTTTCTCAATACTGTTGCAGGGCATAAGTTTCTGCTACACGATGAGACAGGTTGGAAACCCCGTCCGAACGGGCCGGAGCAAGGCCTGGACGAAACGCCGGAAAGTACTGTAGGGGGGTATAGGCAGTCCCCCCAACTATTCAGGAGGTCCCCCATGGCGAGAGAGAACGTGTTCAGCGTCTGCGGCATGTGCAGCGTGCGCTGCCCCATCGAGGTGGACGTGGCCGACGGCCGCGTGGCCGGCATCTTCGGCAACAGGCACGCCGCCGGGCTCAAGGGCTCGCTGTGCGCGCGCGGCGCCGCCGGGCCGGGCCTGCTGTACGACGACGAGCGCCCCCAGACCCCGCTCATCCGCGTGGGCCAGCGCGGCGAGGGCAAGTGGCGCGCCGCCAGCTGGGACGAGGCCCTGGACTACGTGGCCGACAAGCTCAAGGCCGTGAAGGAAAAGTACGGCCCCGAGGCCCTGCTGCTCTCCGACCGGGGCGGCCCCTACATCGACCTGACCCGCGCCTTCGTGCGCGGCTTCGGCTCGCCCAACTACTGCAACCACGACTCCGCCTGCGCCCGCAACGTGCAGCACGCCGCCCAGTCCGTGCTGGGCTTCGGCCGCAAGGAGGTCGTCTACGACCTCAAGAACGCCCGCCACGTCATCCTGCAGAGCCGCAACATCCTGGAGGCCATCAACGTCAAGGAGGTCAACGACCTGCTCGACGCCCGCGACGCCGGGTGCAAGCTCACGGTCATCGACATCCGCGCCAACGTGCCCGCGGCCAAGGCCGACAACTTCTTCCTCATCCGCCCCGGCACGGACTACGCCTTCAACCTGGCCGTGCTCAACGTGCTCATCACCGAGAAGCTCTACGACCGCAAGTTCGTCAAGGAATGGGTGGAGGGCTTCGACACCCTCAAGACCTTCGTGGCCGCCTACACCCCCGAGTTCGCCGAAAAGGAGACCGGGGCCAGCGCCCAGGCCATCCGCGCCTTTGTGCGGCAGATGGCCAAGGCCGCGCCCTCCGTCGTCTGGCACCCGGGCTGGATGACCGCCCGCTACGGCGACAGCTGCCACGTCAGCCGCACCGCGTATCTCATCAACGCGCTCCTGGGCGTCTACGGCGCCAAGGGCGGCATGCCCATGGCCTGCAAGGCCGGAGACGTGGGCCGCAAGGGCCTGAAGCAGCTCATGGAGCTGTTCCCCAAGCCGGAGGCCAAGCGCGTGGACGGCGTGGGCTGGCAGGAAGGCCGCACCCACTTCGACGCGGGCCCGGGCCTGGTGAACCTGGCCTACGAGGCCATCGAGACCGGCAAGCCCTACCCCATCCGCGCCTACATCGCCCACCGGCACGACCCGCTCATGGCCTTCCCCGACCCCATGGCCGTGAAGAAGATGTGGGAGAAGCTCGACCTGCTCGTTGCCGTGACCTTCACCTGGAGCGACACCGCCTGGCACGCCGACGTGGTGCTGCCCATGAGCACCTACCTGGAGCGCGAGAGCATCGTGGCCAGCAAGGGGGGGCTGAAGCCCCAGTTCTTCCTGCGCAAGCGCGCCGTGGCCCCCCGCTACGACACCAAGGCCGACTGGGAGATCTACGCGGGCCTGGCAAAGCGCCTGGGCATCGCCGAGCTGGCCGTGGACAAGGCCGAGGAACTCTGGGCCAAGCAGCTGGAAGGCACCGGCGTGAGCCCGGCGGACTTCGACGCCAAGGGCTTCGTGGAACTGGCCGACAAGCCCACCTACAAGCCCGTGGCCTTCAAGACCGCCTCGGGCAAGATCGAGGTGGTGAGCCCCAAGCTGGGCAAGGACGGCCTGGAGTCCCTGCCGCCCTACGTCTCGCCCGCAAAGCCGCCCAAGGACCACTTCCGCGTGACCTTTGGCCGCTGCGGCCTGCACACCCAGGGCCACACCGTGAACAACCCGCTGCTCTTCGAGCTGATGCCCGAGAACGTGCTCTGGCTCAACAAGACCCGCGCCAAGGCCCTGGGCATCGGCCACATGGACCTGGTGGAGGTCTCCTCGCCCACGCACACCGGCACCCTGCGCGCCTACGTCACGGAGTTCATCCACCCCGAGGCCGTGTTCACCATCCACGGGTTCGGGCATACCCTGCCCTGCGAGTCCCGCGCCAAGGGCCGGGGCGTCTCGGACAACGAGCTCATGCCCGGCGGCATGGACAAGTGGGACAAGGCCGGCGGCGCCATCTCCATGCAGGAGCACTTCGTCACCGTGCGCAAGGCGCCGGAGTAACGGCAGGCTGCCTCCGGCGGGCAAGGGGCTCCGCCCCTGCACCCCGCCGGGGGCTCCGCGCCCCCGGTCCCCGCGATAAGGGATGGCCCCGCGATATGGCCTCAAAAGCCGAGGGCCGCTTCAGCGCATGCGCTGAAGCGGCCCTTCACTTTGGGGTCGGT
>CAZCYB010000062.1:0-12394 GCA_964502805.1 uncultured Desulfocurvus sp. | reverse complement strand
ATCCCTCTCCCCCTGGCCAACCTCAGAATTTACACCACGTCCGTGGACTCTAACTAGCATCCTGTTAATAAATTTGTAGAAAGTTTTTTTAAATTTCAATCCAGATAGACCGTCAACACTGTTTTTGTTCACAATCAACGCGTAATAGCGAAAATCTAGACGAGAAATTGCGTCAAGAAGCTTAAGCCTTCGCTCGTGATTTTTGCCTATGTTTTTGCTTTTAATTTCTGCTCCACTAAAGTACCGCCGTGAGAGATCACTGATCCCTTCAGAGACTCCACCCACCGCTCCAGTATCAACAAGGATAGCTGTGCATATAAACAAATGTGACTCAAGCGACCCGGCCGTATCAAGAGCATGAGTCCCTGTCTCGTCAATAAATGCTGAATATTGCTTGAAGTTAGCCATGCCACCTAGCCCCCACTCTTCACGACGACAACCACCACCTCACGCCATCAAAAACACATATACAAAACCACAATAGCGAGAAATTAACAAACAAAAACCGCCCGGCCTCCTTTCGGAAACCGGGCGGTTCGTCTGCCCTTTCTCTGGCCTCGGGTCAGGGGGCGTCGTGCGGGGCGAGACTGGGCAGCGCCTGCACCTTCTGCCAGTCGCCGGGGGTGCGGGTGGCCTCCCAGAGGTCGAAGGCCTGCTGTAGATTCAACCACAGGCCCGGCGTAGTTCCCAGCGCGCGCGAAAGGCGCAGCGCCATGTCCGGCGTCACCCCGGCCCGCTCGTTGACGATGCCCGAAAGATGCTTGCGCGAGACCCCCAGCCGCTCGGCCAGGGCCGTTACGCTCATGTCCAGGGGCTCCAGGTAGTCCAGGCGCAGCATAGCGCCGGGGTGCGTGGGCTTGCGGGTGCGGGTGCGCATGGCCGCTCCTCCTAATGATAGTCCAGGTAGTCCACCACGTGGGCGTCCCCGCCCTCGAAGCGGAAGACAACCCGCCAGTTTCCGGAAACCGTCACGGCCCAAAACCCTTTCCGGTCGCCCTTGAGCTGGTGCAGGCCAGAGCCCGGAAAGCGCATGTCCAGCACGTCCTCCGCCGCGTCCAGACGGTCCAGGATGCGCCCCAACCTAGCCGCATGCTTAGCCTGTATTCCGCGCGTGGTCCCGTCGTGGAAAAAGTCTTCCAGCCCCTTGTGGGCGAAGCTCTTGATCACTTCGTAACCATCCTGGTTACAGTTGTCAACCGGCCCACTCCCCGCCCCTACCCCTCAACGCCCTCCAGCCGCGCGATCTGGCGGTCCTGGGTGCGGGCGAGGAAGAGCAACGCCGCAAGCGCGCCGAGCAGCGCGCAGAACATGTCCGACTGCGTGTCCCAGGGGTCGCCCTGAGTGCCCAGGAACTCCTCCGCGCCCTGGCCCAGGGCCAGCGCCGCGCCCCACTCCACCAGCTCGTACGTGGCGCTGACGGCCAGCACCACGCAGACCACCAGGAAGGCCAGCATGCCCCGCCCGCGCACGAAGCGCCCGCGCAGCAGCACCTCCCGCGCGGCCAGGGCGGGCACCAGGCCCTGCATGAAGTGCCCGAGCTTGTCGTAGGGGTTGCGGTCCAGGCCGAGGAGATCGGCCACCTGGAAGCCCAGGGGCACGCGGGCGTAGGTGTACGCCCCGCCCCCAATGAGCACCACGGCGTGGGCGAAGATGAACGCGTACAAAAGCGGCGTGAGCGGGAAGCGCTGGCGCGTGGCCCAGAGCACCGGCAGCACCAGCGCCACGGGCAGCACCTCCAGCGCCCAGGTCAGGCGGTCGTAGGGCTGGAGCCCGGAGAGCGCCAGCAGCCCCAGCAGGGCCACGGTCATGGCCGCGAGGCCAAGGCGGGACTGCGCTGCGGGAGCCATGCGCGGGCCTCCTATCCTTACACCTAGCAGATCCGCGGCAGTTGCTCGCCTTCCAGCATCCCGAGCATTCTTTTCCCGCCCAGGCCGGTCTTGAGGATGACGCGACCGGGCGCGCCCGGCTTCTCCACCGGGATCACGCTGCCGATGCGCTTTGCGTCCTGGCCCAGGGGGTCGGCGCGCATGATGGAGAGCGCGGCCTCGGCCTGGTCGCCGGGCACGATGCACAGGAACTTGCCCTCGTTGGCCAGGTACAACGGGTCCAAACCAAGGAAGGAGCAGCCCCCGCGCACCTCGGGCCGCACCGGGATG
This sequence comes from uncultured Desulfocurvus sp., assembly GCA_964502805.1. Taxonomy (GTDB): domain Bacteria; phylum Desulfobacterota; class Desulfovibrionia; order Desulfovibrionales; family Desulfovibrionaceae; genus Humidesulfovibrio. Next base: position 10,238 of record CAZCYB010000062.1, on the reverse strand, counting down.
GCGTCTTCCTCGATCTCGCAGGTGACGCCGGAGGACAGGGCGATCTCGTTCAAGGTGGTGGCCAGGCCGCCGCGCGTGGGGTCGCGCAGCACGTGCACGTCCGGCAGGCCGCGCAACAGCTTCTCGATGACGTGATTGAGGTTGGCGCAGTCGGAGACGATGGGCGTATCGAAGGCCAGGCCCTGGCGCGTGGAAAGGATGGCCAGGCCGTGGTCGCCCACGGTGCCGCTGATGAGGATGGCGTCGCCCGGGGCCGCGCGGTCGCCGCTGGGCGCCGGGTCCACGATGAGCTCGCCGATGCCCGTGGTGTTGATGAAGATCTTGTCAGCCGCGCCCTTCGGCACCACCTTGGTGTCGCCGGTGACGATGCACACCCCGGCCTCGCGGGCGGCCTTGCCCATGGACTCCACGATGCGTTCCAGGTCGGCCATGGGCAGGCCTTCCTCGATGAGGAAGCCGCAGGTGAGGTACTTGGGCACCGCGCCCATCATGGCCACGTCGTTCACCGTGCCGTGCACGGCCAGCGCGCCGATGTCCCCGCCGGGGAAGAACGGGGGGTCCACGGTGAAGGTGTCGGTGCTCACCGAGATGCGCGCGCCCACGGAGAGCACCGCACCGTCGTTGGTGCGCCTCAGTTCCGGGTTGTCGAAGCAGCGCATGAACAGTTCGCTGATGAGCCGCTGGGAAGCCTTGCCGCCGCTGCCGTAGTCGAGAAGAACCTTGTCGCTCACTGGCTAGTCCACCTGGTATTTGAAGTAGGCCGCGCAAGAGCCCTCGGTGGAGACCATGCACGGCCCCACGGGCTTGGCAGGGGTGCAGGCCTTGCCGAACAGCGGGCAGAGGTTGGGGGCGAGCTTGCCCTTGAGCACGTCGCCGCACTTGCAGCCCGGCAGGGGCGGGCATTCGGTGATGGCGATGCCGAACTCGCGCTTGGCGTCGAAGGCGGCGTAGGCGTCGGAGAGCTCCAGGCCGGAGCCCGGGATGTTGCCGATGCCGCGCCACAGCGCGTCGGAGGTCTGAAACACCTCGGCCAGCATGGCCCGGGCCTTGGGGTTGCCCTCGTCGCGCACCACGCGGCGGTACAGGTTGGCCACCTCGGCCCGGCCGCCCTTCTTGCACTCGGCCAGGAACAGCAGGGCCTGCAGGATGTCCAGGGGCTCGAACCCGGCGATGGCCGCGCACTTGCCGTATTTCGTGGCCACGGGCAGGTAGGGTTCCAGCCCGATGATGGCCGACACGTGGCCGGGCATGATGAAGGCGTCTATGTCCGTGGCCGGGTCGCCCAGCAGGGCGTCCAGGGCCGGGGGCACGATCTTGTGGAAGGAGAGCACCCGGAAGTTCTTCAGGCCCTGGGCCTTGGCCATGTGCAGGGTGGCGGCAACGCCCGGGGCCGTGGTCTCGAACCCCACGCCCAGGAAGACCACGATGCTGTCCGGGTTCTCGGCGGCGATCTTGAGGGCCTCCGGCGGGGAATAGACAACGCTGATGCGCGCGCCGTCGGCCTGGGCGGCCTTGAGGGTGCGGCTCTTGCTGCCGGGCACGCGCATCAGGTCGCCGAAGGTGGCGATGATGACGTTCGGCTTCTCGGCCAGGTCCAGGAAGGCGTTGACCTCGGACTCGTGGGTGACGCAGACCGGGCAGCCCGGGCCGGAGAGGTGGATGATCTCCTTGGGCAGGATGGTGCGCAGGCCGCTGCGGAAGATGGCCACGGTGTGCGTGCCGCAAACCTCCATGAAGCGCAGCGGGCCGGTGAGGGCCTCCTGCAGGCGCTCCAGCACGGAGCGGCACAGGGCCGGATCGTGGAACTGGTCGAGGATGTCGAGTGTCACGGAGGCTCCCTTGCTTGCGGGTTGGGGCCGGGGCTCCCCGGCCTCGTGGATGAGGCGGGAGTTCGCCGGGCCCCAGGGACATACACCGTGACGGCGTGCGAGTCCATGCCCGCGCGCCGCGCCCATCGTGTTACCGCACGCTCACGCCCGGTAGTCCTGCTGCGCGATCTGGTAGTAGATCAGGTCCAGGTCCGGCACGCTCAGGCCCAGCACCCCCAGCAGGGCGTGCAGCTGCCCGCGGTGGAAGGTCTGGTGGTTGTAGAACTGCGCCAGGCAGATGGCCAGGGGCTCCTGGTGCGCGGTGCCCTCCATGGAGGTGTAGCGCAGCACTTCCGTGAGCCGGGCCGGGTCCAGGGCCTCGGCGAAGGCCACCACGGCCTCGTCCTGCTCCCGGCGCGCGTCTCGCAGGGCGGCGAAGTCCGAGATCGGCGCGCAGCCTTTGTGGTCGTAGGGCTGGCCGGTGAAGCGGCCCAGCCAGACCCTGTCGGCCACGACGGTGTGGCTGGCGATGCCCAGGATGGACCCGAAGTTGACGGAAAAGGGCCGGGCCAGGTCCTGGGGCGCAAGCTTGGCCATGGCCTCGTAGAGCAGTTCGTTGGCCCAGCGGTTGGCCCGGGCCTGGGTGGGAAAGGTGGGCTTCATGGTCGGGGCCTCCTTGGCGGTTGGGCGAAAGAAAAGGGCGGGAGGACCGTGCCTCCCGCCCCTTGGCGATCGGATTCGGCGCGAGGATTACACGCAGCCGGTGGGCTTGGGCAGGCCGGCCATTTTGCAGGCGCCCTTGCCGGGGCCGGAGGGGAACAGCTCGTAGATTTCCTTGAGCTTGTAGCCGGTCACCTTGGACAGGATGCGCACCATGGGGGCGATGCCATTCTTCTTGTAGTAGTCCTGCAGGAAGTCAATGACCTTCTGGTGGCTGTCGGTGATGGTGGGGATACCCTCGGACTCCTTCACGAAGTCCACCCACTCGGGGCACCAGTCTTCGAATTTCAGCAGGAAGCCGTCCTCGTCCACCTCAAATTTCTTGCCCTTGAATTCCACAATAGCCATGCCATTACCTCCTCACGTCCGATTTTTTTATGCGCAGCGCATAACGGGGCCACCCCAAACCGTCTGCATCGCCGGGGCGCGAAAAGCATGTCCCAACGAAGCCTCAAGACACTATCGCAATCCTGCATAGCCGCATCATGGAAATATATCAAGGGGGAAAATGGCGCGGGGCGGCTCTCCCGGACCCCTACGCCGCGCTTTCTTTTTCGGCCGCTTGCTGGTACGAAAATGCCACGCGGCGACACGCCCGCGCCACCGGAAAACCCAGGGCCCGACCACGGTATCCGCATGCCCAGAGCGCCCCAGCCCATACCCATGCCGCCCATGCGGCCCGGCCTGCCGCACCCGCCCCTGGCGGACGCGGACCTGGCCCGCTGCGGCGGCCTGCCCACGGCGCCCTCCGTGGCGCAGTGCGAACAGTGGTGGGACCGCTTCGAAATGCCGGAGCACATCCGCCAGCACAGCAGGCAGGTGGCCCGGGTGGCCTGCTTCCTGGCCGAGGCGGGCCTCAGGCTGGGCCTGCCCCTGTGCCTGGAGACCGTGCGCGCCTCGGCCCTGCTGCACGACCTGGCCAAGGCCTACTGCATCGTGCACGGCGGCAGCCACAGCCAGCTGGGCGGAGCCTGGACCGTGGCCCTGACGAAGAATCCCCTGCTGGCCCAGGGCGTTACCCACCACGTGTACTGGCCCTTCCCCGTGGACATCGTGCGGCACTTCACCCCGCTTGCCGTGCTCTACGGCGACAAGCGCGTGGCCCACGACCGCATCGTGCCCATGGGCGAGCGCTTCGACGACCTGCTGGCGCGCTACGGCGGCACGCCGGAACTGGTCGAGCGCATCCACGAAACCAACCGCCAGGGCAAGGAGATCGAAGACGCCTTTGCCCGGCTCCTGGAGATCGACCTCAATGCGCATGATTTTGATAGCGGGCGGCTGGTCGAGTGAGCGCGAGGTGTCCCTCTCCGGGGCACGCGGCATTGACAAGGCGCTGAAGGAGCTGGGCCACGAGGTCCGCTTCCTGGACCCGGCCCTGGAGCTGGCCGGGCTCATCCCCATCGCCGAGAAGGCCGACTTCGCCTTCATCAACCTGCACGGCTCCCCCGGCGAGGACGGGCTCATCCAGGCCATGCTGGAGGCGGCGGGCTGCCCCTACCAGGGCGCGGGGCCCAAGGCCTCCTTCCTGGCGCTGAACAAGGCCGCGGCCAAGGCGCTGTACGAGCAGCACGGCCTGCGCACCCCGCGCTGGCGGCTTTTTACCGGAATCCCCGGCGAGAGCCGCGAGGGCGGCCCCCTGCCCCTGTTCGTCAAGCCCAACGCGGGCGGCTCCAGCCTGGGCATGAGCCTGGTGCGCGAGGCCGCCGAGCTGGGCCCCGCGCTGGACAAGGTCTTCGCCCTGGGCCAGGCGGCGCTGGTGGAAGAATGCGTGCCCGGCCTGGAGCTGACCTGCGCCGTGCTGGACGACGCCCCCCTGCCCGTGATCATGATCCGGCCCAAGTCCGGCTCGGCCTTCTTCGACTACGAGAACAAGTACGCCGCCGACGGGGCCGAGGAGCTCTGCCCCGCCCCCGTGGACCCGAAGCTGGCCGCCGAGGTGCAGCGCCTGGCCCTGGCCGCGCACCGCGCCCTGGGCATCGCGGGGTACAGCCGCTCGGACTTCATGGTGGACCAGGCGGGCACGCCCTGGCTTTTGGAGACCAACACCCTGCCCGGCATGACTCCCACCAGCCTGCTGCCCAAGGCCGCCGCCGCCGTGGGCCTCAGCTACTCCGGCCTGGTGGCCGAGCTCATCCGCCTGGGCCTGCGCGACCACCCCGGCCACGCGCGCCGGGCCGGGGCCTAGGGCCGCCATGGGCGCTCCGGCCTCCCTCACCCTCGGCGCCCGCTGCGGCCTGGGCCTGTACGGCCTGGCCTGGGCCCTCACCCTGCCCGCGCTCAAGAAGAACCCGCGCCTGGCCGAGGGCTGGGAGCAGCGCGTGCTGGCCACTGGCCCCCTGCCCCGGGCCGACCTCTGGGTCCAGGCGGCCAGCGGGGGCGAGGCCTACCTGGCCTGGGAGCTTCTGCGCCACCTGCCCGCCATCCTGCCGGAGGATTTTCCGCGCCCGCGCGTGCTCGTCACCACCTTCACCAGCCAGGGCCTGGGCGTGCTGGAGCGCGCCCGCGAGGCCCTTTGCCCGGCGCTGGACCTCCTCCCGGCCTACGTGCCCTTCGACAGGCCCGGGCTCATGCGCCGGGCCCTGCGCGACGTGTCGCCCCGGGCCGTGGTGCTGCTGGAGACCGAGCTCTGGCCCGGCCTGCTGGCCGCCTGCCGCGAACAGAACGTGCCCGCCCTGGTGCTCAACGCCCGCATGACGGACAAGAGCCTGAAGGGCTACACGCGCCTGCCCTGGCTGTGGCGGCCGCTGGCCCCGCGCCGGGTGCTCGCCGTTTCCGGCCCGGACGCCGGCCGCTTCGCCCGCGTCTTTCCCCAGGCCGAGGTGGGCGTCATGAGCAACATCAAGTTCGACCGCCTGCGCTTCGACGCCGAGGCGCCCGAGCCGGAGTTCGCCCGCCTGCTTCCCCGGTCCTCGCCCTTCGTGGTGCTGGGCAGCGTGCGCAAGGAGGAGGAGCCCGGGATCCTGGAGATGGTCAAGGGCCTGCTGGCCGCGCACCCGGACCTGGTCGTGGGGCTGTTCCCGCGCCATGTGCGGCGTGTGTGCGTCTGGGAGCGCCTGCTGGCCGAGGCCGGGGTGCCCTTCGTCCTGCGCAGCGAGGCGGGCGGCGAAAAACCCGTGCGGCCCGGTTCGGTGCTGCTCTGGGACGTGTTCGGCGAGCTGGGCGCGGCCTTCTCCCTGGCGCGGGCGGCCTTTTTGGGCGGCAGCCTAGCGCCCCTGGGCGGGCAGAACTTCCTGGAGCCCCTGGCCTTCGGCGTGGTGGCGGTGACGGGGCCGTCCTGGTCCAACTTCGCCTGGGTGGGCGAGGAGGTCTTCTCCACCGGGCTGGTGCGCCGGGCGCGGGACTGGCGCGGGGCCCTGGACGAGTTGTGCGCGCTGCTGCGCGAAACCCCGGAACGATCTTCGGTGCGGGCCTGCGCCGAGGCCTGGGCCGCGCCCCGCAGGGGCGGCGCGCTGGCCGCTTGCCAGGCAGTTGCCGAATGCCTATTTTGCGCGTAGATGCACTGCGGAGCCGTGAACCTGATGCACACCCTGCCCACCTGTTACGGAATCATCCCGGCCAGGTATGATTCGTCGCGCTTCCCGGGCAAGCCGCTGGCGGCCATCCTGGGCAGGCCCATGTTCGCCTGGGTGCACGAGCGGGCCACGGCCTCAAGGCTTTTTTCCCGGGTGGTCCTGGCCACGGACGACGAGCGCATCCTGAGCGCCGCCGAGGCCCTCGGCGTGCCCGCGCTCATGACCAGCCGGGAGCACGCCAGCGGCACGGACCGCGTGCTGGAGGCCGCGCGCCGGATAGGCGCGGAGCCGGACTCGGTGGTGGTGAACATCCAGGGCGACGAACCGGCCCTGGAGCCGGGCATGCTGGCGGAACTGCTGGCGCCCTTCGCCGGGCCGCAGGGCCGGGACGTGCAGGTGGCCACGCTGGCCAGCGCGCTCGATCCGGCCCTGGCCGACAACCCGGACCGCGTGAAGGTGGTCCGCGACGCGCTGGGCCGGGCGCTGTATTTCTCCCGCAGCCGCATCCCTTTTGACCGGGACGGCGAGGGCAAGGGCGTGGGGCCGCTTGTGCACATCGGCCTGTACGCCCTGCGGATGAGCGCCCTGGAACGCTTTGCCGCGTTGCCCCAGGGCGGGCTTGAGAACACGGAGAAGCTGGAACAATTGCGTCTTCTGGAGCACGGCATCCCCATCCACGTGGCCCTGACCAGCCACGCCTGCCACGGGGTGGACCGGCCCGAGGACATCGACACGGTCACGAAAATCCTGCTGGAGCAAATGAAATGAAAGCGATTCTGGCCCTTGAGGACGGCACCTGGTTCGAGGGAACCTCCTTCACCGGCGCGGGCGAGTCCGGCGGCGAGGTCATCTTCAACACCGGCATGACCGGCTACCAGGAAGTCCTCACCGACCCCTCCTACGTGGGCCAGATGGTCTGCATGACCTACCCGCTCATCGGCAACTACGGCGTGAATCCCAAGGACATGGAGGCCCACAAGGTCAACGTGGAGGCGTTCATCGTCAAGGAATGCTGCAAGGAGCCCAGCAACTGGCAGGCCACCCAGTCCCTGCCGGACTTCCTCAAGGCCGCCGGTGTCATGGGCATCGAGGGCATCGACACCCGCGCGCTCACCCGCCACCTGCGCATCAACGGCGCCATGCGCGGGCTCATCTCCACCAGCGAGCTGGACCCGGCGAAGCTCTCCGCCCGGGCCAAGGGCCTGCCCAGCATGGAAGGCCTGAACCTGGCCGACCTGGTGAGCGCCAAGCGCCCCTACCTGTGGACCGGCACCACCACCAAGGACGTGGACATGAAGGACTTTTCCTGGACGGGCAAGGGCCCGCGCCTGGTGGTGTACGACTTCGGCATCAAGTGGAACATCCTGCGCCTTTTGGCCGAGCAGGGCTTCGACATGCTCGTGGTGCCCTCCAACTTCACCCACGAGCAGGTGACGGAGCTTGGGCCCGACGCCGTGTTCCTGTCCAACGGCCCCGGCGACCCGGCGGTGGTGACGAACGCCATCGAGGCCACCAGGGTCTTCGCCGACAAGTACCCCGTGGCGGGCATCTGCCTGGGCCACCAGATCATGGGCCTGGCCCTGGGCGGCACCACCTACAAGCTCAAGTTCGGCCACCACGGCTGCAACCACCCGGTGATGGACATGGAGAGCGAGAAGATCGAGATCAGCTCCCAGAACCATGGCTTCTGCGTGGACATCAGCGCCCTGCCCGAACTCAAGGTCACGCACAAGAACCTCAACGACAACACCCTGGAGGGCTTCGCCCACCGCGAAAAGCCCCTCATCGCCATCCAGTTCCACCCCGAGGCCGCGCCCGGCCCCCACGACAGCGCCTATTTCTTCGGGCGCTTCCGCGAGCTGGTGCGCACAAGCACGGGCAAATAGCAGAATCGGAACCACACGAGGGGGAAGGCCATGTCCGGAGAACTCACCAAGGCGCGCCAGCGGCTCACGAGCATCAACTCCAGCCTGAAGATGGGCAAGTACATGGCCGCGGCCACTGCGCTCAACGACGCCATCGTCACCGTGCTCTCCGCGCAGCTGATGCGCAACGAGCGCGAGGAGTTCTCCAACATGCTGGCCGACGCCGTGTGGGCCCTGAACAACAGCAAGGAGCTGCGCAAGGTCTATCCCCTTGCGCTGACCTACACCCCGGGCGAGGAGAAGAAGCTCCTCGAGCAGATCTTCGAGATGCGCAAGGTGCTCCAGGAGGACGTGAACGAGGGCGCGCAGCGCGACCTTGCCGCCCTGGAGTCCCGCCGCGTGGAGGGCCTGGAGCGCGGCCAGAAGCACCTGGACGCGCGGGAGTTCGAGCAGGCCAAGCAGGCCTTCGACAAGCTGACCACTGAATTCGCGGGCGACGCCGACCTCAAGGCCGACATCGCCGACCGCTACCAGAAGGCGGGCCTGAACGACGAGGCCGTGATCTACCTGAACGACGCCATCAACGACTCCCCGGAGTCCCTGCACCTGTACAACCGCATCGGCATCGTGCTGCGCAAGATGCACGACTTCGCCAGCGCGGAGAGCTACTACATGAAGGCCCTGGAGATCACCAAGCAGGACGAGTACCTGTTCTTCAACCTGGGGCGGCTCTACTTCGACTGGCAGCGCTGGGACAAGACCGCCGAGGCCGCGCAGCGCGCCGTGGGCCTGAACCCCAACTTCGCCGAGGCCCGCAAGCTCCTGGCCTACGCCCAGAAGAAACTCGCCGGGGCCTAGGCCCCTTTTAGCCATCCAGGAGGCCCCGTGACCTCCACCGCCCGCCAAGCCCCGGACCGCCTGACCTGCGACGTGCTCGTGCTGGGCGCGGGCCTGGCAGGGCTGCGCGCCGCCTGGGCCGCCAGGCAGGCCGCCCCGCGCCTGCGCGTGGTCATCGCCACGCCCTTCGCCGGGCCCTCGGGCTCCTCCTTCGCCAACCGCAACAACGCCCTGGGCATGCAGGCCCCGGGCTGCCTCCCCGATTCCCCGCCCAGCTCCCCTCCGGAAGACGACCCGCAGCGCTTCGTGGACGAGGTTCTCGCCCTGGCCGCGCCCGGCCTGGCCCTGCGCCCCCTTGTGGAGGCCCTGGCCCAGGACGCCCCGGCCCGGCTGCGCGACCTGCTGGACCTGCCGGACACGGGCCTGGGCTTCCGCCGCGACGGCTCCGGCCAGTTGCTGCGCTATCCCGGCTGTTTCAGCGCCGTGCCCCGCGCCGTGGTCTTCGACGGCCTGGCCCGGGCGCACAAGGCCTTCCTGGGCCGCGCCCTGGCCCTGGGCGCGGAACTGCTGCCCGGCTTCGAGGCCCTGCGGCTGGACACGCGCGAAGGCCGCGCTTGCGGCGCCACCCTGCGGCACGTCCGCTCCGGCCAGGCCCTCACCCTGCGCGCCGGAGCGGTCATCGCCGCCCTGGGCGGCCCGGCCCCGCTCTTCGCGCGGCGCACCTGCGGCCCAGGCGGCACGGGGCTGTCCTACGGCCTGCTGGCCCAGGCCGGTGCCCGGCTGGTCAATGCGCCGTACCTGCAATTCTTCTGGGTCATCCCCGAAACCCTGGAGTTCGTGAACCCCGGCGGCCTGTCCTGGCCCGGACTCCCCGCCGACCTTGCGACCGAGCTGGCCGCCACCCGCCTGGCCCACTGCCCAACCGGTCACGGACTGCCCGACTCCGCCCTGGACGCGGAGCTGCTGGCCCGCTGCGACGGGCAGGGCCTCGTGCGCGTGGACCACCCGCAACGCGGGCCGCTCACGCTGACCCTGGCCGCACACGCGGGCAACGGCGGCGCGCTCGTCGACGCCCAAGGGCGCACCACCGTGCCCGGCCTCTACGCCTGCGGCGAATGCGCCTCGGGCATGCACGGGGCCAACCGCCTGGGCGGCGGCATGGTGCTGGCCACCCAGGTCTTCGGCGCGCGCGCAGGCGCCGCCGCAGCCCGCGAGGCCGCGCAGGGCCAGGCTCCGCAGCCCGCGTCCTCCCCCGAGGATAAGGGCTCCAACGCCAACGTCGCTGGCGACGGGACAGACCCGGCCTTCCTGCGCTGGCTCAGGCTCGGCATGCAGCGTGCCCTTGTGCGCGACGGCCTGCCCGGCAGCCCCGGCACGCCCCGCCGCCAGCGCCTGGCCGACCGCCTGCGCGCCCTGGCCGACGCGCCGGACACGCCCCGGCGCCGACGCCTGCTGGCGCTGTCCGCGCTCGCCGTGCTGGGGGAGATGGAGTG
>CAZCYB010000061.1:0-13681 GCA_964502805.1 uncultured Desulfocurvus sp. | reverse complement strand
GGATTTCCACCTTCATGGCCAACGGAATTTACACCACCTTGACGGACGTGACCCAAGGAGATCATGGACGCCCTTCAGGGCCATGGCCAGGAAGGCATGTCCGAACGTTACGGGCGGGGCTACTACCTGAAAAAGTTGGACGAGGCGATGAAGCGGCTCCAGTACCGCGACCTCGACCTCTCGCACCTCAATGTTTTGGCGCAAAAATCTGAGAGGTCTTAACATGGTGATCGACTCGGATTTTCCCCCCGTACCCCTGGCCCCGCTTGATGAGCTGTTGCTGGAGTGCCTTGAGGCCCTTGAATTCTAAGGTATGGACGGGGATCAACGCGAGACCCATATCCAGTTCCTTGCCCAAAGCACGAGTGATTCAAGGTTGTCGGCGGAGCTTCGGGATATATTGAAAGAGGTTGCGGACATCTTTCTCCGTCAACGCGGTGTTGACCCGATGCAGTACGTGATGAGCAAGAGCATCCACCGGGAAAGGGTCGCAGCCCTTTTGACCAACGAGCTTGGGCCTGTTGCTGCACGCTACGTTTATCACGGGACGATCTTCGGCAGGTTGGCTGGGATTGCTAAGGATGGCTTGGTTCCGGGGCGATTCCAGGTGTGGTCGGATGACTATGTCCCAAGGGAGCATTGCGATACTGCGGTGTTCTTCACGAAGACGTGGCGGGGTGCCATATGGTGGGCGCAGACGGCACACCTACGGTCTCGCGGTAGACGCGATGGCAGGCACCGCACACCCGCCATCATTCGGCTCCCTGCAAATGGTTTGGCGCTTGAGCCTGATCCGCGAGCGGCAGCTCCGGGCTGCCTCATGGTACGTTCGTCCGTGCCTCTTGCTGACCCGCACGTCATCCTTGGCAAGCTCTCGGGGTTTCCAAGCTGGCGTCCCCTGGCCGAGGTGCTTGCCACCAAGTAGCGGGTGGTGCTAGGTACAAAACGGCGTAACGAACGTTGCTCCATTTTGTACTTGGGAGGCTCATCATGAAGATCGTCGCTTACCAACGCGTTTCCACTGCTCGGCAGGGCAGAAGTGGGCTAGGGCTTGAGGCTCAGGATCGAGCCATTCAGGAACATGTCCGTTCCAAGAACGCCATCCTTGTTGGCTCCTTCATGGAGATCGAGAGCGGCAAGATTAACGCCCGCCCAGAGTTGGCCAAGGCCCTGCATCTCGCCAAGGTGACAGGGGCGACCTTGGTCATCGCAAAGTTGGACAGGCTCTCTCGTAACGCTGCCTTTCTGCTCGCGCTCCGGGACAGCGGCGTCCGATTCGTCGCTGCTGACATGCCTGAGGCCAACGACTTGACCGTGGGCATCATGGCCTTGGTGGCTCAGCAGGAGCGTGAGGCAATCGCCAAGCGCACCAGGGAGGCCCTGGTGTCCGCCAAGGCGCGGGGTGTGCGGCTGGGCAACCCCAACGGTGCTGCGGCTCTGCGACGGGCAGGGAAGGGAAACGTGGGGAGCATCGGCAGCATCAAGGCCAACGCGGACCGTCACGCCGCAGACCTCGCACCAGTGGTCGCATCCCTTCAAATGGAAGGAGTCAGGTCGCTTGGTGCGCTGGCGAGGTCTCTCAATGAGCGGGGGATGCTTACTCCTCGTGGCGGGCGCTGGCACAAATCCTCGGTGGTGAATCTGCTACACCGCCTTGATAAACTCTCAAGTCCCGCGCGGGTGGATCAGGCCCTCACCGCCGATTGAGCGGTTTTCATCCTCTGGCTGTTTTGTGTCTGGGGCTGTCCGTCAACTGCGGCAGGCATGGGAATGCTGGTTGCTTCGGATGACCAGACAAGCAAAGAGCGCGGCCAGCAACCCGGCTGCGGCAATCAGCGTCCAGTACAACCGGTGGAACACGGTCGATTCCGTGCGAAGATGCACCTGTCCCACGGCGGCCACATCAACAAATTGTGGCCCGACCAGGCGGATGCGACCCAGCGGGTCGATGAAGGCTGAGATGCCCGTGTTCGTGCCGCGCACCATCCAGCGTCCCTGTTCGATGGCCCTGAGGGCGGCGAGTTGCAGGTGCTGGAGCGGTGCGGAGGTTTCTCCGAACCAGGCATCGTTGCTCGTGTTGACGAGCAGGTTCGCTCCCTGGGTTACGCGATCCTGGGCCAGTCCCGCGAAGATGGCTTCGTAGCAGATGAGCGCCCCAAGGACAAAGTCCCCGGCGATGAACTTCGTCTCGTTCCGGCCAGGTGCAAAATCGCCCACGCCATTCACCAGCTTCTGGAGGGGCAACCAGTCGGCGAAAGGCATGTATTCGCCAAAGGGCACGAGATGCTCCTTGTCGTACCATCGGAGCGTTGAGTCTGATCCAGTCAGCAGATAGACGCGGTTGAACAGGGTGGGCAGCCCAGTGGGCTTTGCCTCATAGGCCGGTGAACCGAGGACGAGGCTCGCATTGGTGGCGTGCAGGAAATTGAGGACCGGGGTGCGCAAAGCAGTGTTGTCCTGAAAGTAGAACGGCATGGCGGTTTCTGGCCAGACGATGAGGTCCGGGTTCTTCGCAAGTACGCTTCGGCTCAAGGAGATATACTTCGCAATGGTGCGCTGTTGGTAAGCCGGATTCCACTTGAGGCCCTGGTCGATGTTGCCTTGAATAATGGCCACGGTGCGTGGCAGCGTGGATTCCGAGTATGACCGTATGCGCAGCCATCCCAGGCCACAGACCAGGAGCGCTGTGGCAAGGGCAACGACCGCGCAGGACCTTGAGCGTCTTGCCATCATTGCGCCAGCCGCGATGATGGCCAGCAGGCCGGAGAGGCCATGGCCGCCGATATACGCTGCGATTTGCGTGGTGATGGGCCAGCGCACAAAGGCCGCCGACAGGGTCAGCCAGGGGAAGCCGGAAAGCAGGGTGGCCATGGCAAGTTCCATGAGGGTCCAAGCCAGGCCCAGGCATGGCAGGGCCTGGAGCGGAGGCAGGCGCTTCCCCGCCACTTGCGCCACCATGCCGAATAGACCGAAGTATACGGCCATGATCATGGACAAGAGGACTGGCAACGGCAGGGCCATGAGCCAATGCACTCCGCCATAGCGTTGCACCGGCCAGTATACCCAATACAGGCACCCCAAGGCGGCCAAGGTTCCGGCCACCCATGCACGCTTGAACGCAATCCAGGGACTCTCCGCGTCCAGTCCCAACGCCGCCAGCCCCGCAGGCAAGGCCAACACAGCCAGGGGGAACTGCGCCCAGGGATTGGCGTAGCCCACCCACGCGCCGAGGGCCGCCGCAACGACCAGGAAAAGCTGTCGCCGCATCAGGGGTTTCCGGTGCGGTGCGCGGGCGGGGGGACGGTTTTGGTCCTGCCCAGGACCTCTCGTTGCGGGGCCATCTCCGCCTGCGATGCGGCTAGAAGTCGAACAGCTCGCCGAGAATGGATTTTCTCTTGTGCTTGTATCCGGGTTGTTCATGGCCATACTTGTATCCGTGCTTGTCGCCATGATGCCCGCTGTGGTGGCTCTGTTGCGGGTGGTGGCCGAAGCCGGGAGGCATAGGCTGTTCCCCACAATGGGTGCTGTGTGGATGCCGTTGTCCAACTTGGGCGGCAGCCTGTGGCGGAGCGGATTGCTCTTGTCCGCCCACCCGCTCGATGATTTTGTCCAGTTCGCCCCGGTCAAGCCAGACGCCCCGGCACTCCGGGCAGTAGTCGATCTCCACGTCCTGCCTTTCGGCCAGCAGGAGCGTGACATTGCACTTCGGGCATTTCATCTTTGATCTCCGGTGTTGTTGCAGGGTTTCACGAAAACTCCTCGCATTCAGTCATCAAGGCCGCGTCGTAGCCGTGCCCGGTATGCCCAGGCGGCCCCCAGGGCCAGCGCCACGAACGCACCGTCGCGGACGATGTACCAGGGCATGGGCGACGACGTTTCCCGTGTGATGGAGAAACAGCCACAGCCCACGTCAATGCCACGGAAATAGTTCCCCACAAGCGCGCCTAGGAAGGTCAGGAGCAATGCGTTGACGAGGAGCAGGGTTCCCAGGCGCATCCGCCCGGCAAGCAGCAGGATGCCCAGCACCAGTTCCAGCCAGGGCAGAATGACGGCTGTCGGGGCGACGAAGGCAGACGGGAGGATTTGGTAGTCCCGAACGACTGCGGAGAACCCTTGCGGGTCTATGATCTTTCCCGCGCTGGCGGCGAGAAGGATGCCTGCGAGGGCCAGCCGCAGAAGGACGTCGGCGACGGCCCATCTCACCCGGAACAGGCGAAGGACAGAGTGCTTTGCCGCCTCCATTTGGCTTAACGCCCCTTTTCCACGGGCAGCTTCTCCGTGGTCCACAGCGTCCAGCCATTTTTTAGCACCCGGACGTTCTTCATCCCGGCCCCGCGCAGGTGCTCGGCCAAGGCATGGCTTAAGGGGCAGCGTTCGCCGTCGCAGTAGGTTATGATGACTTCCTTGCTCATCAGACGGGGTTTGATGTCCTGGAACTGGGAGGCGAACTCCCGAGGCGGCAGACTGATCGCACCCTGAATGTGGCCCTGTTCATACTCAAACTGCGAACGCGCATCGAGAAACACGGCGCGGCCAGAGGCGAAGAGCATGGCGGCATCCTTGACCGAAATTTCGCCATCACCCTGGTCAAGGCTTACGGCGCTGGTCTTGGCCTCGACAAGAGGCAACCCATCCGGTCGTAGGGCGTTCACTCCCAGGGAAAGCGCTGTGGCAAGGACGACGATTGCCGTGGCCTGGAGCAGGGTTTTGTAGATGGCTTTCATCTCATGCCCTCTTCAAAGCGGGTTGTAAAATCGACATAGGCGGCCTCTTCCTGGCTGGGTGGCTACATGGTTGGGACGCTGAGGAGGTCGCCCTCCTCCTGTTTGCTCTGGAGCGCATCGGTCGGGACGTCCACAAACGGTGGCTCTGGCCGGAGGATGTCCTCAGGCGTGGGTCTGTGCCGGACCTTGCCCGCAATTTCGCCAACGATCTGTGAAAAATCGATGGGCAGCTTGCGGGGGTCTGAGCGCTTGCTTCCGACAAGAACCTCAAAGTGCAGGTTGGGGCCGGTTGTGCGGCCAGTGCGCCCGATGAGGCCTACGAGCTGTCCCGCCTCAATGGACTGCCCCGAAACCACGGCAGCCTGCTTGAGATGCGCGTAGCGGCTCACCAGGCCATTCTCGTGAAGAATGTCCACGGTCAGGCCATACCTGCCCATCCAGCCCTTGTGTGCGACAACGCCTTCCAGCCAGGCGAAGACCTCTGTTCCTGCGGGGCGGGAGATGTCCACCCCCTTATGGAACTTTTTGCGCTTGTTGATCGGGTCGCGGCGCTTGCCGAAGCCAGAAGTCACGCGGACCTTGCGAGCTGAGAGTTCTGTCTCGGTCAACGATACGGCGTCCAATTTGGACACGGTTTCCAACTTCTCCGGCGTAATGACTGTTGCCTGCACCGGAGCCGCCGTTGCCACGTCCTGAGCGTGCGCCGGAGCACGCATGGCGAACACGGCGATGATGAACGCCAGGAGCAAGAGCCAACGCCAAGTGGTCACAAACAGATGTCGGCGGGCAGGGCCTTGATTCGCCATGAGTCCTCCCTGGTGGTGCGTTTGGCTGTTGCCCCGTCTACTACTGCCTGCCGCGAAGCAGCCGCAATCCGTTGAAGATGACCAGGAGCGAGGACCCCATGTCCGCCAGGATGGCCGTCCAGAGCGTTGCGACCTGGAAAACGGCCAGCAGCAGAAAGATGGCCTTGATGCCTAGGGCGAAGGCGAGATTCGCCTTGATGATCCCCAGGGTGCGGCGCGAGTGCCGGATGAGCCAGGGCAGCTTGGACAGGTCGTCGGACATGAGAGCCACGTCGGCGGTCTCTATGGCCACATCCGTGCCGATGGCCCCCATGGCTATGCCGAGATGCGAGGCCGCAAGCGCGGGCGCGTCGTTGATGCCGTCTCCGACCATGGCGACACGCTTGCCGGACTGGACAAGCTCTTCCACGGCCCGCGTCTTGTCCTCGGGCAGCAGGTCCGCCCGAAACTCGGTGACGCCAGTCTCTTCCGCAATCCGTTGCGCGGTCCTGGCGTTGTCTCCGCTGAGCATGACGATGGTCCCGACTCCCAAAGCCTTGAGTTCGGCCAAGGCCGTCTTGGACTGGGGCCGGACCCTGTCCTCAAGCAGCAGGCTGCCCAGCACCTTGTTCCTGTCCCACACCAGGATCGACGTCCCGGCAGAGCGCTCGTGGCGGGCCAAAACCAGGACCAGTTCCTGGGGCTGGAGGACAGAGCCGAATTCGCCCAGGAACTTCCGATTGCCGATGAAGTAGTCCTGCCCCTGGATGCGGCCCTGTGCGCCAAGACCTGGGCGGGCCTGGGCCTCCTCCACCGGGAAGGGAACGGCACCGATGCTGGCGGCGTGCCGCACGATGGCCTGGGCCAAGGGATGGCTGCTGCGCGACTCCAGGGCGGCGGCGATGCCCAGCAGCGCGGCCTCCGGCGTACCGTTCAGTGCGTCCACCGCCGTCACCGTGGGCCTGCCGTGGGTCAGGGTGCCGGTCTTGTCCAGGGCGATGGCGGTCAGGGTGGCGGGAACCTCCAGGAACACGCCGCCCTTGACGAGCACGCCATGGCGTGCAGCCGAGGCCAGCCCGGCGACGATGCTCACGGGGGTGGAGATGACCAGGGCGCAGGGGCAGGAGATGACCAGGATCACCAGAGTCTCATAGAGCCAACGGCTCCATTCCTCGCCGAAGAAGAGGGGTGGGACTACAGCGAACAGGGCGGCGACGCCGATCATCACCGGGGTGTAGAAGGCCGCGAACTTCTCCACCCACTGCACGGACCTGGCCCGTTTTGACTGAGCCTGCTCCACCATGCGCATGATCCTGGCCAGGGTGGATTCGGAGGCCGGTTTCGTGGTCTCTATCTCCAGCGCCCCTTCGGCGTTGATGGTCCCAGCAAAGACCACGTCGCCCGGTTCTTTGCCCACGGGCATGGACTCCCCGGTTATGGGGGACTGGTCCACGGCGGAAACGCCGGAGCGCACCACGCCGTCAAGAGGGACGCGGTCGCCAGGCCGCACCAGCACTCGCGCTCCCAGAGGCACATCCTCCACGCGGGTCTCGATTGGCGTCGGGGAAGAAGGCGAGAACACAAGCGCCTTGTCCGGGGCGATGCTCATGAGGGCATGGATGGCGTTGCTGGCCCGAGAAACGCTCCAGGCCTCCAACTGGTTCGCCAGTGCGAACAGGAAGGCCACCGAGGCTCCCTCGGAATATTCGCCGATGGCCATGGCTCCGGCCACAGCGAAAACCATGAGCAGGTTCATGTCCGGACGCAGGGAGCGCAGAGAGTACAGCGCCTTGGGCAGCACATGCCAGACGCCGACCAGCGATGCTCCTATCCAGAGCGCCTTGGCTGCCAGCGGAGCGGAGGCGCTTTCCCAGAATGCGGCCAGGAAAGAGCCATGCTCGGCCATCATCAGCAGAAGGCCCACAGTCCACATCAGGCCGCTGGCCGCGCACAGCGCCTCGCGACCCCGGCGCTGCCAGAGGCTGGACTTCGAGGTGGAACAGCTCCCGCCACAGCAAACGCAGCCAGCCAGAGGAGCCTCGAAGCGCTCCGCCTTCATGCCTGTCCGGGTGACGGCCTCGATGATCTGCTCCGGACTTACCGTCAGGTCCGAAAGATCGACGTGCAGCTTGCGTTGCAGCAGGTCGAAGGTGAGCCGGGATTCCTGTCCCACCAGAGGGGCGAGCGCACGCGTGAGGACGGTCACCTCTTCGGAACAGTCCATTTCCCTGATGATGAAAGTCGTCGCTGCCATTTGTTGCTCCTGGATACATTTCTTCAGCCCCGGAGAGTGTTGAACCGCAGTAGATGCTAGAGCTACTGCGGCTCAGTTACAGATACTGAAGTTTTTTAATTTCATGCCTGTCGTTCTGTGTCAGCCCCCAGCGGTTTGGGCGAAATCAAGGTCTAGCACGAGATGACGCGGCGGTAGAGACCGTGAATTCCTCGTGAGTTTCTGTCCTTGGTAAGCCACGGTCTTCTGCCCGCTGAAGTCCGAACTAGTCAGTACGTGCCGCGCGCTGGTGAGAGCAGAAGGTCCATGGCTCGGTCGGCAGTGATCTTTTCGTCCAGGGCGATCACCTCGAAGCGGACGTCCGCCTCGCTCTTTGCCTGCGCCTGGGGCTGACGCTTCAGGGTGGAGAACACCCTCACGACATGCACGGCCTTTCCCTTTGTGTAGGGGCGCAGCCAGGCGGTGGCCCCGCCAGCGGCAAGCTTGCCACGGTTTCCCTGGCCAAAGCCGCCGCCAAGCAGCACATCAAAGGCCGGAGCGGTGCTGAAGCGGTCCAGGAAGATCTGTTCCGCCTCGGCCCCCCAGGGGCTGACCCCGATGACGACATCCACCTTGGGCCTGAGCCTGAGAGCCTCTGCTTGAACGTCTTCCATGTCCTTGTCCGGGGGCCTTTCGCCCGGCTTCCCCTGCTCCGGGAAAAACACCAGACCGATGCTCAGGCCCTGACGGTTGAGCGTCCGAGTCGCCACCTTCCCTGGCGTCATGGCCCAGGGGACCAGGAGCTTGGGCAGCGTTCCGCCAAGAACAGCCACATCACCTGGCGTGAGCATCATGGCGTCGTACCCCAAGGCCGCGAAGGCCTCTCCGACGACCTTGGAGGCCTTGGCCGCCGGGGATTTACCTTCTTCGATATCCAGCAGTTCGTACGGCCCCGCAATGAGCAACCGGACTGTGCCTTTTCCTGGCACGGTTTTTCTTGAGTCGATGAGAGCGGCCCGCCGGGCCAGCCCACCCATGAGCTTGCCCCCTCAGGCGGGGCAGGGTTCATAGTACCCGTAGGTGTTGCCGGTGTAGTAAATCTCCAAGGCCTGCCCGGCGTTGGCCGTGCCGGGCAGGATGGCGAGGAGCGCCAAGAGTGTGAGCAGGCCCCGTGTCATCTGGCTCCCCCGATGGTTATTTCATGTCCGCGAGTTCTTTTTCGATTTCTTTGAGAAGCTCCGGGTCGTCGGTCGTCGCGGCCTTTGCTTGCTGGAGATGCTTCTTCGCCAGGTCCATCTTCTTCAATCCATGTTTGTTGATCAGGCCGAGATAGAAGTGAGCGATGGAATCGCCAGGCTTGACCTTCAAGATTGCCTCGTATTCCGCGATGGCCTCGGGGAAACGGCTGAGCTGGGCCAGGGCAAAGCCGTGGTGGTAGCGAGTCCCCATGTTTGTGGGGTCCATGGCGACGAGCTTGCCCCAGAATGGCTCGGCCTTTTCCCATTGCTCGGACTCGTTGAAGATGTGCGCCAGTTGGCTCACGGCTTCCTTGTCATTGGGATTGTCCTTGAGCTTGGCCATGAGCGGGGCCACAGAAGACAACATTTCCGAGTCCTTGGTATTGGCGCCCGCATGTTCCTTGGAGGCCGGGACATCGACGCCCATGACGAAGGAGGTCAGGAATATCGCCAGGACGCCGACGCCCATCATGGCGATGACCAACTTACGCATGGGGAACTCATTGTTCACAGTGATGGTTCTCATTCTATTTCTCCAGCGCCTTGGCGGTTTTCTCGCGTCTTGACCGCAGGGCAAGCAGCGGGAAGAGGCAAATGATCACGCTGCCGATCCAGACCCAGTTGACCATGGGGTTGATCGTGACCTTGAGCGGTGAGACGAGTTCCCCCTTTACGTCGTGGATGGTGGCATACAACTCGTTGCCAAGGCTGAAGATTACGGAGACCTCGCTGTTGGGATGGTCGAAATTGCGGTATGAGCGGCTCTGCGGGGTCAGCTCGCCGACAATCTTGCCGTCTTTGACCACTTGGACAATGGCCTCATCAACGCTCATTTCCGAGGTTTTGAACTGTCGCATCCTTGTGTATGTGAACTCATAGCCTTCAAGCGAGATGCTCTGGCCGGGCGACAACGGCGCTTCCGCGCTTTTCTGGAATGGCCCGGACACAGCCACCCCCAGAACGATGCAGGCGAATCCCAGGTGGGAGCCGTGGCTGCTCCAGAAGCTCCGACTGCGCACAGCTTTGGGGATAGAGAAAGCGAGCAGCACAGAGGAGACGGCAACGGCGGCAGCCGCACCCACCCCGGCCACGGCCAGCACAGGCTTGATGCCGAGCCACAACCCTACCCCGAGGACTCCGATCCAGACGGCGACGGGGATGGCCGCCATTTTGGGCTTCTCCAGGCTTCCGCGCCAGCCAAACCAGGGGGCCACGGCCAGCAGCATGGCCAAACCGGTGAACAGCGGCAGGCAGATGGTGTTGTAGAAGCCCTTGGTCATGCCCATGGGCTTGGGTTCCCACAGTTGGCTGATGACGGGCCAGATGGTGCCGAGGAGCACGATGCCGCCGAGGGCGATGAACAGCCAGACGGACACTGTCATCAGCCCCTGCCTGCTGCCCATCTGGGGCAAAGCGGGGGCATTGCCGCGCGGCATGGCCGCGACGACGACAAGGCTGAGCGCCATGCCGAACGCGATGGCCAGGATGAGGGGACGGCCCACGCTGCCCGCGCCGAAGGCGTGCAGGGATTCCACCACGCCGCTGCGCACGAGGTAGGTGGCGAAGAGACAGAGCAGCAGGGTCAGGCAGGCCAGAAAAACGTTGGTGCGCGGCAGCGTGCCGAAGCGGCGCTCAAGAAGCGCCGTGTGCAGCAACGCCGTGGCCGAGAACCAGGGGATGAGGGAGGCGTTTTCAACCGGGTCCCAGGCCCAGTAGCCGCCCCAGCCCAGTTCCATGTACGCCCACCAGCCGCCCAGAAGGATGCCGGACGTGAGGAAGGCCCAGGAGAACAGGGTCCAATTGTGGGCTGTGTTTACCCAGGATTTACGCTCGCCGGAAAGAGAAAACGCCAGGGCGAGACAGGCGGGGATGGTGAACCCGGCATAGCCGAAGAAAAGCAGCGGCGGATGCAGCGCCATCCCGATATTGCGCAGGAGCGGATTGAGGCCCTGCCCGTCTGCGGGAGGATTGGCCAGCGCCACAAAGGGGTTGCTCATGCCGGTGAGCAGCAGGAGGAAGAAGGCTTGGATGGGCAGGTAGAACATCCAGAAATAGAGCCGCGTCCTCGGGGAGAGTTCCTTGTAGGACTTCGAGTAGAGGAAGGCCACGACCGCCAGGCCCATGGTCAGCGCCCAGAAGAGCAGTGAGCCTTCTTGGCCCGCCCAGAAGGCCGCGATGGTGTAGAGCAGGGGCAGGGACGTGTCAGTGAACTTCGCCACATAGGCCAGCGAGAAGTCATGGCCGATCAAGGCTCGGAGCAGCATGGTCGAGGCCAGGATCAGGAGCAGAACCGCAAACAGGTGCGACCGCTCCAGCCATGATGTGGTTTTGTCCTGGCCAGACCACGCCTCTATGCAGGCGAAACCTGCGGCTGCGATTGAGATGAGCAGGGCGAGAAGCATGGCCCAATGTGCGGCGAAATACATGACACCTCCAGCGGTTCTGAGAGTGAGAATGGTATCGTGGGCATGCCTTGAGTCATCGGCAACCACCCGGCCAGGGAGGCTGCGGCCCCCAAAAAAGGCGGGCCAAAGCGGCCCGCCTTCCAATGTTCAGCGGGAAAGATGAGCAGGCTGCTACCAGCAGCCCATGCCCATTCCGCCCATGCCCATACCCATTCCGCCCATACCCATTCCGCCCATGCCGGAACCGCCCATCATGCCCATGCCGCCCATGCCCATGCCGTGGCCCATGCCGGAGGCAGGGACGCCTTCCTTGGCCAACTGGTTGCGCAGGTTCATCTGGGCCTCGTAAAGCTTGGCGTTCAGATCGCCGATCTCACGGGTCAGGGTCTGGAACTTCTTGGTGTCGGTGGTGCCGCCGTAGTACAGGGCGTTGAGTTCCGACTGCTTGGCGAAGAGCTGCTGGCGAACCGGGGCGGTGGCCGTGTTGTACTCGACGTACAGCTTCTGGATGACGGCCTGCTTCTCAGGGGACATGCCGTACATGCCACCCATGCCCATTCCTTGTCCCATCATGCCCATGCCTTGGCCCATCATGCCCTGAGCGCTGGCCATTCCAGCCAGGCCAAGAACGGCCACCAGGGCCAGCGAGAGAGTGAGGATGCTCATGCGAGTCTTCATGATCGTCTCCTTTCCAACGTTTGGGTTGGTTCAACGTGTTGTCTTGATCCTGTGAAAGAACGGAGCACGTAGGTGCTTTGGTGTGGGGCTGCCTTCAAGCCAGACCAACCACTTCCGTCTTTCTCCACTGCACGCTATTTTTCCATCTACACCACCTGCACGTCAGTGCAACACTTGTTTGAGCGTGTTGAACTCGTCGAGGGTGATTTCGCCGTTGGCCAGCCGACTCTTCAGGATTCCCAAGGAGTCTCTGCTGCCCACCGTGTTGCCTGTGGATGCGCGAGCCTGCCGACATTGGCGGCCATAAGCAGCAAGAGCGCCAGAAGCAGCAGGCAAACCAGAATTCCGAATCCCCCGCCGAATCCAGCAAATGGTGCGTTCGCGCATCCCCACATGGTCTTCTCCTCGTACCAGGCGTTCCTGGCTGCGCTTGTGCAGCGCGCTGCATCCGGCGTCCTAATCCAGCCCGTGATGGTCGTATAAACGCAAGCTCCGTGCCAAAGGCTGTCCGCGCTTGCATCATCTTATTATTATAGGGATTATCTGAATGTGCTGCCCGGTTAGCAATGGGCTGCGCATGATTTTCTGGGTAGAAAGTATCCACCGTCTGCACCTTATGTGCAGACGGGATGCACAGCTTTTGTACCTCCAAGAGGAAGGGGGGCTTCTTCTCGCGGGGGCATTTTCGGCTGAGGAAAGGGGCGGACCGTGATGGCCCGCCCCAGGTTAAGGGGAGAGGAGGTGGAGGATGAGATTCGTTCTACCAGCAGCCCCAGCCGTTGTAGCCCATGCCCATGCCGCCCATGTGCATGCCGCGCATGCCCATCCCGTAGCCCATGCCGTAGCCGGAAGCCATGCGGGGGGAGGTTGCGCCGGTCTTGGCCAACTGTCTGCGCAGATTCGTCTGGGCGGAGTAGAGCTTGGCGTTGAGGTCGCCGATTTCCCTGGTCAGGGTCTGGACCCTGCCGGAGTCGGCGGACCCGCTGTTGTACAGCGCGTTGAGTTCCGACTGCTTGCCGATGAGCTGCTGGTTCAACTGGTCCGTCGCTGTGGCGAAGTCGTCGTAGGCCTTCTGCACGGCGGCCTGCTTTTCAGGGGCCACGCCGTTCATCATGCCGGGGCCGCCCATCATGTAGCCCTGGGCATTGGCCATGCCAGCCAGGCCGAGCACGGCCACCAGGGCCAGCGAAAGGGTGAGTATGTTCATGCGGGTCTTCATGTTTTTCTCCTTGGACTGTTCGTTCGTGAAGCGTCTTTGATGGTCTCGCGAAGGGAGGGCTACCAGCCCCAGCCGCCGCAACCGCAGCCCCAGTAGCCCATGGGCTGGGCGTAGACAGGACCATTCATGCCGGGGCCGTACATCATGGGACCCTGGGCGCTGGCCATGCCAGCCATGCCGAGAACGGCCACCAGAGCCAGGGAAAGGGTCAGAGCCTTCATGCGAATCTTCATGGGGTTCTCCTTGTCTTGCGTTCGATTTTGAGTAGTTCTGAGGGGCAAACCAGGGCGCTACCAGCCCCAGCCGCCGCAACCCCAGTAGCCTGTGTACTGGCTGCCCATGGACTGCCCGTAGGCGGTTCCATACATGCCGGGGCCGTACATCATGGGACCCTGGGCGCTGGCCATGCCAGCCATGCCG
>CAZCYB010000060.1:0-13930 GCA_964502805.1 uncultured Desulfocurvus sp. | reverse complement strand
ATCCCTCTCCCCCTGGCCAACCTCAGAATTTACACCACGTCCGTGGACTCTAACGAAATGCGCCGAGGCGAAGGTGACCAGGTCGGTCTTGGCAGTGATTCCGAACCATGGATCATCAAATGAAAAGGGGGCCGTATGGGCCCCCTTTCTCGTTGTTTGCTGGTTAGTCCTCACTCTGCAAGTTGCGAAGCTGCCGAAGGATGAGTTCCTGGGGGCCTTCTGTCATTTGATCCGTGGCATTTTTGTAAAAAGGTACAGTTACCATGTCGACGGAAACCACGTTGGGATCTGCCAGCAACTCATCGCGCGCCTTGACCGCTTCAGCGGCGTCCTCGTACACCCGATTCGCGATGGGACAGCCGGGCACGCCAAAAAACGGGTGGCCTTCCGTGACATAGAGCCAGAGCACGATGACCGCCGGCACGAAGCACGATTTGTTCCAGAGCTTCATTGCCTTGTCATTATTGCTTTTGCTCAGTTTGATATAAATCGGAACCACCCAGGCAGCTGCCTCCTCACGTATGATGAGATCACGGAGCTCCAAGCACTCTTCCTTTGATTCGAACACACCCAAGCAAATCTCGAACCCATCGTCGAGCAAAGCGAACAAGATGCCCACGTCGTACTTGTCTGTCATTTTGCTGCTCCTTGCGAAATTGTATTGAGCATTTGCCATGCTCGTTGACTTTTCGGCCCACCGGGCGCCACAGCCATTTCCGTTGGCTAAGTCGTGCTGGACATCCAGCCCGCTGTAGCTGCTGCCGCATAGTCCACCTGTAGATTTTTAGTCAATAACTATTTGATTTTAAACATTTAATTCAAGTCCGAGTCAAGTGGCTTGGAGTAGGTGATGTGAAAATGTGGTGCAGAAAGGGGTCTAATCCGTGCGGAGAAGCGCACGCTCGGTTCCATCTAGGGCATGACCCGTAATCCAGACTGCCCCCATGTCTGAGAACCAATTTGAGCCCAATGCGGAACTCAGTATTTTTTTGCTTGGCGCCGTCGGGCTTGCGAATGACGAGAGAAACCGTGTTGGCCAGCACAAGGTCAACACGGGCCTGGAGAACGCGAGGTGGAGGATGGACTGACGTAGGATGGATGCGAATACCAGCCTGGAGGATTCAAAGCTTGCTGCTGGAAAATGTTTGCAGAGACGCCCTGTAGCCCTTCGCTTGCACGTCGTACTGGTTGACTAGGTCGCCCTAGGCTCAAGATGCCGTGTGGAAGAGGAGGGGCATCCTCTCCTCTTCCGCGCGGCATATGGCTAGGCTAGTCGTCGAAGCTGCTGCACGAAGAGAACGAGTCGTCAGAGCTGTTGCTGGACCAGCTATCGTCAGAAATGCTCGACGAGAACGAATCGTCGTAGCCGGACGAGCTGGAGCAGCTATCGTCGAACAAGTTTGAGCAGCTGTCGTCGGAGCTTGAAAAGCTATCGTCGTGGTACGTCGGGTCGATGAGCGTGCCGTGGTAGATGTTGTCCGGCTCATACGCGTACATCGGGTCCATCCACCTGCTCGAATCCGTGCTGGTGCCGGACCCGTAGCCACTGGTTACGAAGCTGTCGTCCATCGCGCTACTGGTCGGCCAGTCGTCATTGCTCGAAAGCGACGAATGCTCAAACAGAGAGACGCTGCTGCTCGTGGTGAGGGCGGCGGCGACACTGTCTTCGTTTGAGTCATCGCGAACCGTCGCGAAGACCCTCGTCTCGGTTTCCTGGCTCTGCCTACGGATGATCATGACGGCCGCGAGAACGACGCAGCAGATGATGATTCCTTCCATATTTTCTCCTTTGTTTTGGTGCTTGTTGGGAAACACTTACATAGCACATTCGGGAGAAAGAGCCCAGGAAAAAGTGATCATCTTCAGTATGTTGTGTCGCGCTCCGCTACGCACCAACTAGCTGCCGGGAATACGGCGCAACCGACAAGGTACTCCGCAGGATTCAACCGTCAAGCAAGCTGCGACCGAGAGCGTCCATGTCAGCGTATCCAGCCGGTACGTCCCCCTACAACATCTATGACCCGAGCCCCCGCCGGAGGCGCGACATCTCCGACCGTCGCCCACAAGCGAGGAACTGCACGAGCAAACGGCGGGCGGCAAGGCGCGGCGTAGCCGCCCCCGCATGGGGTTGCCTTGCTGCGCGTCGTGCTCGTGCTATTCTGCTGGTAGCGAAGGTCAAGCTGAGGAGAAGGAGGAGCGGGACCGTCATGCCCGGCTGCTGGTCATCGCCTGGGCCCCACTGCAAATATTTCTTCCCTTGCAGATGCTCAAGAGAAAAACCATCAAGGAATTCAGCACCTCGAGACTCTCGAATATCAGATTCTCTGGGTCGACTTTTCCGTAGTCTTCTGGGAGATCATGATCCCTTTCACCTCAACAGGAGATGGATCATGGCCAACACTTCGGCACCCAGGCGGATTCTGCTCACTCTCTCCCACGGCATTGTGGTTCCCGCCCTGTCCCGACGCACCGGCGCCCCCTGCCGCGCGGTGCAAACCCGATGGCTGGTGCTCGACATCGACGGCCAGGTGCGGCTCGTTGGATGTCTCGACCGCAAAGGGCGCGTATTCCGGACCGCTGTGCGGGACAGCGTGCGGCTGCAGATGCGCAGCGTCGCCAACGCCCGCGAGCTGAGCGACGATGACGCAATCGTGCGGGTGCTTGACGAGGCCGCCGCCGCGAACTTCGACATGGATGCCGCTGGAACCGTGTTCGACTACAGGTCGCTCCGCCTTCCGGACGGGATGGACAACTACGGTGCCTGGCCGACGCCGAACGGCAACATCGTGGCCCGCCTTGCGACGACGCACGGCATGCTCGTTCCGTCCGTCGATCCGCTCAAGCCGCCGTTTCGCGCTGTCGGTGTGCTCTGGGAGAACGGCGACTTCGCCCGGAACTCATCCAGCGCCATCCTTTCGTTCGTGAACTCCGCCGGCGTCATCCTCGCCGCCGCATACCCCGACGCCTTGGCCTCGCGCTTCGTGGACCGGAACACCGCCGCCTGGTCCGACTGGATGCCCGCCGCTCCGGACGAACAGGCAAAGCGCTCCGCAACGCGCATGGAAGCCGCGTTCCCGAAGCGCCAGCACATCGCCCTCACGGCGGAGCTCGTCTTGCGATTCATCGACAAAAACCCCGGCAGCGAAGTGCTGTCGCTCAAGCCCGGCCCCGTTCTCGACACCGTCATTTGGAAGAACGGCGTGAGCAGGTCCGGCAAGCGCGTCAGCGCCGAGCACATCGGTTTGTGGCTCTTCTTCGAGCGGTTTTTGGACCCGGCTTCGGTTGAGTGACGGCAGCGTTTCCTGGCAGATTTCACGCGGCCCCGGGGCGGCAACGTTCCGGGGCCTTTTGTCTGGAGTATTTCGGCGTTGCTTGCCCCTGCCGGAATAGGGTGCAGCAGCGGCACTCGTGCGGTCGTCTTGTTCTTTCTCGACCGGAGTAGCCTCTTCTTCCCGACCAAGTTGCCAAGTCGCGCGACCAACGAAAAAGCGTGCGACCGCTGGCTTGCCCGCGGGCGTAAGCGGGCCTTGCTTCGTGCAGATCCATTCTTTCTCGACGAGTTCGTACGATGTGCCGGTCTTCATCACGATCTTGACGCCCTGGTCCGGGCTGCAGGTGATGGAATCGACGACGCTGCGCAGCTGCATGGCGATGCGCGCGCGCCGGGCGTAGACGGCTTCGTCTGACATGTCGACCCAGGCGGGCAGGCCGGTGTCGAGCGAAAGCGCATCAGCGTCCGAACGATCCCGGAATTGCGTCGAATCCTCTGCCGCCTGGCGCGCCGCCGTCGCCTCCGCGCGCGCCTGAGCAAGCTGGTCGCGCAACGTACGGCGCTCCTGATGCAGCTCCGCGAGTTGCTGGCCAATCTCTTCCATGTCTTCAAGCGCGTTGTCTTTGAGCACCGTCATGAACTTCTGGATCGAAACCGCCACACGGTCCAGTTTTCCCTCAAAGGTAGCGATACGGTCCGCGTGCTGTTTCAGCTCGGCATCGTGGATGCCGACGGCGGCGACGATGTCCAGGTCGTCTATGAGGCCGGAGAGCACGAAGTTCTCCAGATAGAGATAGTTGAAGTACCGGCGATTCGAGCAGCCGTGGCCCGCGTGGGCGGCATTGCACGTGAGGTAGTGCGCCCATGGCCTGACGCCGCCCTTCCGGGTCTTGTCGATTGTGGCTTTATGGTAGCCCATGGTGCCGCCGCAGGCGGAACACCTCGCGAGTTTCTGGAAGAGGTTCGCGAATTTCTTGCCCTTCCTGCCCCGCTGCCCCTTCTTACGAAGGAACGCCATGTCTTGCACGCGCTCGAACGTCGCGCGGTCAATGACCTCGGGGTAGTAGCCGACGATGACTTCCTGCCCCTTGCCGCCTTCCTCAGTCTTGAACTCGGCGACATAATCGCCAACGACAGCGCGATTGCACAGCAGTTTGTTGACGTAGCTTTCATGCCACACCGGCTTCCGTGTGTTCCACGCCGGGATGCCTTCCTTTATGAGGGTGCGGGCGATGACGCCACGCCCATATCCACTCACGTACATGTCGAAGATGCGACGGACGAGCTGCGCACGCTCTTCGAGCACGTGGATTTTGCCGTCGCGCACTTCAAGCCAACGCGGGACCTGGCTCGTCGCGATGACTCCATCTTTCGCAAGCTTGCGCTTCGTCTGCCAGTTTGCCCGAGATCTAAACGACTTGTGCTCGGATTCACTATTGGACCGCATCATGTCCGCCAAGATCGGGAAGAACGCGGCGTAGGACGCGAGGTCGAGAATGACGTTTTGCGTTGTGAGCCCGATTCTGACGCCGTGCTGCGTGATGTTCAGGAGCAACATCAGCGCCTGGTTCACCCTATTACGGGTCAGTCGGTCGAGGGACTCGGCGACGAGCACCGAACCAGGCGGGATTTCACCGCTCTCGATGCGCTTGAGGAAGTGGCCGAGTTCGCCTGTCAGGGCGTTGTCGCCGCGAAATGCCGAGACGCCGATGTCCTGAAGCGTTTCCGCCAGGTGCAATCCGTGGGTTTCGATGAACCGCATGGCGGCGTCGTGCTGCCGGCGTTCACCGTCGCCCCAAGCTTGCGACTGGGATGACAGTCGGATATACGCATACGCCTGAGCCGCTGGAGATAGTGTGGTGAGTGTAGTTTCCATGAGATGACACTACGGCTCCGATTTTTCATGATGCCAGGATTTTTTTGGGGGTCAGGCCGTGCCTGGCGATGCTCAAAGCGACAATAGCTAGTAATTGCTGGCGAAGTTTGTTTCGCTTTGGGTAAGATAATTCTTCTGTGCTCCCCCGCCAAAGGGACGAGTCCCTTTGGAATCCCGATGCGGCGCGGCCTGCGGGCCGCGCCGGGACAGCTCCACAAGTGGGAAGCCCGTTGCCGGTCAACCGGGTCCCGCACACCGGGTCCAGGGGCGGAGCCCCTGGCCGCCGGAGGCTGACCCACCACTATTTCTGGAGGCCGCGCCCCATGACATACCTGATGCTCACCCTGGCCGTGCTGGGCCATCTCGTCCTGGCGGCCCACGCCCTGCGCGGCGGCGACTGGGGCCTGTGCGCGGCCCTGGCCCTGGCGCCGCTGCTGCTGCTCACGCGGCGGGGCTTTGCGCGGCTCATCGCGGCGGCGGTGCTCATCGGCGGGGCGGCGGTGTGGGTGGACGCGGGCCTGGGCTTCGTGCGCATGCGCATGGCCTTCGAGGCCCCGTGGCTGCGCCTGGCGCTGATCATGGCCGCCCTGGTGGCGGCGAGCCTGGGCAGCGGCCTGTGGCTGCTGGGCCAACGGGCGCGCGCGGTGTTCCACAGGGGCCGGGAGGCCGAGGGCCCGCAGGCGGCGGCGTTCCTGCTGGCGGCGGGGCTGCTGGCGCTGGCGCGGGGCATGGCCAAGGTGCCGGTGCTGCTGGCGGACCGCTTCTGGCCCGGCTCCGGCTGGCTGGCCATCGTGGCCCTGGGGCTCTACGCCGCCTGGCTGGCCGGGCAGTTCCTGGACCCCGCGCGGCACAAAAAGCTCCGGCCCCGGGTCTGGGCGATCTTTTCCACGGTATTCTTCGGGCAGCTGGCCCTCGGCCTTTTGGGCGCGGAGGACTTCCTCATGACCGGGCGGCTGCACCTGCCCGTGCCCGCGCTCATCGCCGCCGGGCCGCTGTACCGGGGCGGCGGGCTGTTCATGCCCATTCTGTTCCTGTCCACCGTGGCCCTGGCGGGCCCGGCCTGGTGCAGCCACCTGTGCTACATCGGCGCCTGGGACGACCAGTGCTCGCGCCGGGGACCCAAAAAAACCGGCTTCGTGCCGCGCCGCTGGGCCATCCTGGGCCGGGCGGGCACGCTGGTGCTGGCCTGCGGGGCGGCGCTGGCCCTGCGCGAAATGGGCGTGCCCGGGGCCACGGCGGTGCTTTTTGCCGCCGGGTTCGGCCTCGTGGGCGTGGGGGTGATGCTTTTCGTGTCGCGGCGCATGGGCGCCATGGCCCACTGCACGGCCTTCTGCCCCATCGGGCTCATGGGCAACGTGCTGGGCAGGCTCATCCCCTGGCGCGTGCACATCAACCGCGAGACCTGCACGAAATGCGGCGCCTGCGCGCGGGCCTGCCGCTACTCGGCGCTCACGCCGCTGGAGATCGAGGCCGGGCGGCCTGGCCTGCCCTGCACGCTCTGCGGCGACTGCATCGGCGCCTGCCCGCACCAGAGCATGGCCTACCGCTTCCCGGGCCTTTCGCCCCGGCGGGCGCGTGCGGCCTTCGTGACGCTGCTGGCCGCGCTCATGGCCGTGTTCCTGGGCGTGGCGCGGATCTAAGCCCATCGGGGGGGAACCCTTGCCCTGGGGCGCGGAGAGGGGCTATGCTCCGGGCAAACCCCCAGGAGGCCCCGCATGACCGCTCCCGAGCCCCTGTCCCCCGGTCCGATCCTGTCCCCTGGTCCCATTTTGGCGATGGCCAGCGCGTTCTGGCGCTCCTGCACCCTGCACGCCGGGGTGCAACTCGACGTGTTCTCCGCCCTGGCCCCGGAGAACGGCGGCCCGCAGAGCCCGAGGGAGCTTGCGCCCGCGCTGGAGTGCGACGAGCGCGCCCTGGGCATGCTGCTGAACGCCCTGGCGGCCCTGGGCCTGCTCGTCAAGACCGGCGAGGCCTTTGCCCTCACCGAGGCCGCGGCGGCCTTCCTGGTGCGGGACTCCCCGCGCTCCCAGCGGCACATCATCCTGCACCATTCCCACCTGGTGGAAAGCTTCGGGCGCATGGCCGAGAGCATCCAGAGCGGCGGGTCCAACCGCCGACGCACCGTGTGGGACGAGGCCGGGCGCGAGGCCTTCCTCATGGGCATGTTCAACATCGCCATGGGCATCGCCCCCGGGCTGGCCGAGCGGCTGGACGAGTTGCTGGCCCAGGCGGGGCTGCCGGGCATGGCGGGCCGCAGGAGCATGCTGGACCTGGGCGGCGGCCCCGGCACCTACGCCGTGCACTTCTGCCTGGCGCACCCGGGCCTTGCGGCCACGGTGTTCGACCTGCCCACCACCCGGCCCTTTGCCGAGGGCACGGCGGCGCGCTTCGGCGTGGCGGACAGGGTGCGCTTCCAGCCCGGCGACTACACCGCCGACCCCGTGCCCACCGATGCGGCGGCGGGCCGCTACGACCTGGCCTGGCTGTCGCAGATCCTGCACGGCGAGGACCCGGCCACGGCGGCGGAGGTGGTGCGGAAGGGCGCGGACGCCCTGAACCCCGGCGGGGTGCTGCTGGTGCACGAGTTCCTGCTCGACGACACCCTGGACGGCCCGGAGTTCCCGGCCCTGTTCTCCCTGAACATGCTGCTGGGCACCAGGGGCGGCCAGGCCTACTCCGGCGCGCAGGTGCGCGAGATGCTGGAGGGCGCGGGCCTCGAGGCCGTCCGCCGCCTGGACTTCGCCGGGCCCAACGGCTCGGGCATCCTCGCGGGCGTGAAGCCCGGGCGCTGAGGGACGGGGGCCGGATGGCGCGCGGGGTGAAGGAGCTGGCGGACGCCGTGGCGGCGGGGCTGAAGGCCGGGCTTGCCCTGGACGCGGGCACGCTGACGGCCATGGGCGAGGCGCTGGGCGAGGGGGGCGGCCTCACGGGCGACACGCGCCGGGCCGTGGACCTGGCCCTGGCGGCGCGGGACTGCGCGGAGCTGGGGCATTTGGCCGCGCTGCTGTTCTCGCCGGACGAG
This sequence comes from uncultured Desulfocurvus sp., assembly GCA_964502805.1. GTDB lineage: Bacteria > Desulfobacterota > Desulfovibrionia > Desulfovibrionales > Desulfovibrionaceae > Humidesulfovibrio. The sequence goes on along the minus strand of CAZCYB010000060.1, from coordinate 5,761 downwards.
GAATTCCTGGCCCGGCTGGAGCCAGCCCTGGCCCGCGCCGGGCTGGACGCGGCGGGCGCGGAGGAACTGGCCCGGGAACTGGCGCGCAGGGCCGGAGCCGGGGCGCTGCCCGTGGTGCTGCGGGCGGCGGACGGTTCGGGCATCGAGGCCGCACCCACGCCGGAGGAGGCCCGCGCGCTGGCCCGCCGCCTGAGGCCGGAGGCCACGGCCCCGCTGGAGCTGCGGGAAATCCTGGCCCGGCGCTTCGGCCCGGAGGGGGCGGCGCGGTTGGGGGCGCTGTTGCGGCATTGCCGCCTGAACTTCGGCCCCACGGAGGTCTTCTTCCTTTCCACCCTGCTGGAGCGCGCGCCCGCGAGCCCCGACGACGCCGGGACCGGCGGCCTTTCGGCCCTGTCGGCCCTGCTGGCCTGGGCCGCGGGCCTGCTCTCCCTCCGGGAGCCCGGCGAGGGCCCGCGCGAACTGCTGGCCCGGCGGCGGCGGGCGCTCCAGGTCCAGCTCAGGCAGGCCCGCTTCGCCGAGGAGGCGCAGGAGCACGGCAGCTACGAGGTGCGCATGGCCCAGGGGTTCCGCCAGGGCCACGTGCACGGGCCGGACGTGGAGCGCGAGCTGGCCCTGCTGGACCGCGCCTGCCTGCTGGTGCTGGGCGTTGCGGGCGGCAGCCTGGAGGGCGGCCCGGCGCGGGTGGACCTGGGCCGGGCCGAGGACGCGGAGGCCCTGCTGCGGCTCATGCGCGGACCCGGCGCGGACGGGGGGCCCGGGGAAGCGGAAGGCTAGGCGGGCCTCCGGGCGGGCGGATGCGCCCCAGGATGCCACAGGACGCGCCCCCGGGCGGTGCGCAAAAAGGGGCGGCGCGACCCCGGGTGTGCAGGGCCGCGCCGCAAAGCGGAGGAGATGGGCTATGAGGCGATGGGGGGACGGGTTCCCCCCGGTTCGCTGCGGGTGTCTGCTACTCGGCCTTCTTCTCGGCCTTGGCGTCCTTCTTCTCGGCCTTCTTGTCCATCTTCATCTCTTTCTTTTCCATCTTCTTTTCCATCTTCTTGTCCATCTTCATGTCCTTCTTCTCCATCTTGGCCTCGGCCTTGGCGGGCTCGGCCGGGGTGGCCGGGGTGGCGGCCGGGGCGGCGGCGAAGGCGGGGACGGCCAGGGCGATCATCAGGGCGGCGGCGATAAGCTTTTTCATGGTCATGCTCCTTGTGTGCGTGAGGGTTGTGAATTCAGGGACCACAAAATACTGCCGGAATCGGCTTGATGCTGCTGCTTGGGGCGGCGCCTACTGGGGGGCGACCTGCTTGTCGTGCTTCTCGCGGTAGATGTCCTTGCTCAGGCGGTCGGCCTTGCGGTCCAGGCGCTTGCGCTCCTTGGCCGTGACCTTGCCGTCGGCCTTGGCGCGCTCCTCGGCCTGCTCCAGCTTGTCCATGCGCTTCTCCATGCGGGCGGCCTCTTTCTCGTTGAGGGCGCCGGAGGCCTTCCCCTGCTCGATGCGCTTCTCCATGTTGGCCTCGCGCTTGTCCAGGCCGGGGGTCTTGGGACCCTGGGCGAAGGCGGGAACGGCGAGGGAGAGCATCAGGGCGGCGGCGACGAACTTCTTCAGCATTGCGTTGGCTCCTTTTGAGCACCGTTATTGTTGTTGCACCACTGGCGCGCCATGCGGCGCTGTGCGGCAGAAGAGCATGCCCCGTGCCAAATGGCAACGCCATGAATTTACTGTCTTTAAATTCCAGCATACCAGATTGCGCAGGTGCAGGCGAGCAAAGATTGCGCTCTTTTCGCCCGCAGGACGCGCAAAGTGCGCACGGCGGACAATCTGACGGGCAATCTGACGGGCAAACTGGCGGACAATCTGACGGGCAAACCGGCGGGCAAACGGAAGGCGAACGAAAGGCAAACCCGGAGCGGACCGGGGGCGAAGGGCCGCCTAGCCCGGAGGCCCTTCCAGCCTGCGCTGGCGGGCGTTGAGACCGCCCTCGTCCAGTCCGCGCCCGGCGTCGTACACGCCCACGATGTCGTCGATGCGCACGACGGAGCGCGCCCGGCGGTGGTAGCGGCGGATGTTCAGGAAGTCCGACTCGTAGCCGCCCTCGCCGGACCAGCCCCGGCAGCGCACGTAGGCCAGCTCGCGGCTCACGCACAGGCACAGCGGGTCGATGTTGCCCTGGCGGACGGCGTCCAGGGCGGGATCGGCCCCCGGCGGGCAGGGCCTGGGCAGCAGGGGCACGTCGAAGGCCCGGCTGGTGTCGATGCGCCCGATGAGCAATTCCGGGGCGCCGGGCCTGTCCACATGCGGCAGCCAGGCCGCCAGGGCGTTCTCCGTGAGCGTGTTGTCGTCGTCCAGGAGCAGCAGGTACCGGCCCCGGGCCGCGCCCATGAGCGCGTGGCGCACGTGGTTGCCGAAGCCGCTGGCCAGCCCCTCGGGCCGGGGGATGGTGAAGCAGCGCAGGTTCCGCAGCGGCACGTCCGGCGGCTGGGCCTGCACGCCGTCGAAGCCCACCAGCAGTTCCAGGCGCGCGGGGTCGAAGGCGCGTTGGCGCGCGGCGTGCTCCACCGCCGCCAGCACGCTCTGCGCTGCCTGGGCCAGGGCCCTGGGCCGTGCGCCCGCGCTGGGCGTGATGACGCTGAAGAGCAGGTCCGGGCTAGGCGGCATGGCTGGCGGCCTCCTGGCCCCCCGGGTGGCGGCGGGGGGTTTTGATGAACTGCGCGGCCACGAGCGAGCACAGCGACAGCGCCGCCCCGCCCAGGAACACCAGGCGCGCGTCCCACAGCCACAGCGCCCCGCCGATGACCGGGATGACCACGGCGGCGATGTGGTTGATGGTGAAGCCCACGGCCATGGTGGGCGCGATGTCCTGCGGGTCGCCCACCTTCTGGAAATAGGTGCCCACGCACATGGCGAAGTTTATCACCAACTGGTCCAGCACGTACAGGCAGGCCACCAGCGCCTTGGAGTCGGAGAAGGCGTACACGCAGAACACCGCCGTCACCGTGGCGTACTCGATGCTCAAGAGGGCGCGCTCGCCGAAGCGGTTGATGGCCCGGCCGATGAGCGGGTTGGCCACCACGTTGATGGTGTTGTTCAGGATGAACAGGCCCGTGATTTCGCCCACGCCCATGCCGAACTTCTTGACCAGGAGAAAGATGGCGAAGGCCAGGAACACCTGCCGCCGGGCCCCGGCCAGAAAGGTGAGCAGGTAGTACAGCCAGTAGCGGCGGCGCAGCACCATCTTCCTGCGCTGGGGCGGCGCGCCCCGGTGGCTGGGGTCCTGGGCGCAGGCCCACAGCCCGGCCACGGCCACCACGCCGCCCAGGATGGCGTAGATGCCCGCGTAGTCCATGGCGCGGCTGGCCGCCAGCACCGTGAGGCCCACGGCGATGTTGCTCACCCCCGTGACGCTTCTGAGCCGCCCGAAGACCAGGGGCGCGGTGCCCTTGTCGAAGTACTGCAGCGTCAGCGACATGTTCACGGTCTCGTAGTAGTGGAAGCCGAAGCTCATGACCAGGGTGGTGAACACCAGGCCCCAGAAGCTGGGCAGAAGCCCGGTGATGGCCACGCCCAGCCCCAGCACGGCGATGGACAGCGCGGCCAAGCGGTGCTCCGGCAACACCAGGAGCACCCAGACCACCAGCAGGGCCAGGAAGCCCGGGATCTCGCGCACGGCCTGCACCAGCCCCACCTCGAAGCCGCCGAACCCGGCGCGCTCCACGGCGAAGTTGTTGAACAGGGTGATCCAGCCCTGCATGCCCACCTGCGAGGCCGCGGTGAGGATGACGAGGAACACCAGCATGCGCCGGGCCTCGGCCGGGATCAGGGCCGGGGCGGGGCCGGGGCGGGTGGCGGCGGGCTCGGGCATGGCTGTCCTGGGCTTGAGGGGGCTGGGGCCTGAGCGACGATAGGGAATGCGCCGGGACAGGTCAATGCGCCGCGCACGCGCGCCGCGAATGTGAGCGCACACGCGCCCGGCGGCCAGTATTGGAGCACGAATTACGTAGCGCCAGCCCTTTATGGCCCCGCCGGAAGTCCGATAAGGTCCTCTACCCCCCGTGTTCAGACGGACATCCCCGTGTCCAAGCGTTTCAAGGAGTCGCCGCATGAAGCTCAATATTTTCGTGAAGGTCACGGCCATGGTCCTGGCCTCGGTGCTGGTCACCAGCGTGGCCCTGTTCCTGGTGTCCAACCACTTCGTCCGCCAGGGCTTCGACGCCGAGGCCAGGGAGAACATCAAGCTCTTCCAGGGCGTGGTGGAGAAGCGGGTGCAGAGCCACCAGGCCGCGCTGCTGAACGCCGCCACCTCCATGTCGCACAACCCGCGCCTGGTGGAGGAGCTGAACCGGGGCGAGGCCGCCACCCTGCGCGCCCAGCTCAAGAAGCAGCTGTCCATCTTCGGCGCGGAGACCATCTTCGTCACCGACGCCAAGGGCATCATCATCGCCCGGGGCCACGCCGACGACGCCGGGGACAGCGCCACGAACCGCCACGTGGTGGCCGAGGCCCTACAGGGCAAGCCCGCCGTGGGCGTGGAGCGCGGCAAGCTCATCAAGTTCGCCATGCTGGCCGCCCATCCGCTCATGCACGAGGGCCGGGTCATCGGCGTGGTGGCCATCGGCGACAGCCTGGCCAGCGAGGAGTTCGTAGACGAGATCAAGGCCCTCACCGGCCTGGAGGCCACCATCTTCGAGGGCGACACGCGGGTCTCCACCACGGTGATGAAGGAGGGCAAGCGCGCCGTCGGCACCAAGATGGACAACCCCGCCGTGCTCTCCACAGTGCTGGAGAAGGGCGAGGTCTTCCTTTCGCGCAACGTCATCCTGGGCAAGAGCTACGAGACCGCCTACTGGCCCCTGCGCGACGGCAAGGGCAAGGTCCAGGGCATGTATTTCATCGGCAAGGGCCGCCACCTCATCGAGGCCACGGAGGACCGCATCACCTGGGTCATGTTCCTGGCCGGAACGGTGATCTCGCTGATCATGGGCGCGGCGGGGCTGTACTTCGCCCGCACGCTGGCCCGGCCCCTGCAGCGCACCGCCGCCTTTGCCGACAAGGTGGCCGAGGGCGACCTGGAGCAGGTGCTCGAGGTACGCCGCGCCGACGAGATCGGCACCCTGGCCGAGACCCTGCGCCACATGGTGGAGCGGCTCAAGGCCATGATCGCCCAGAGCGAGCAGAAGAGCCAGGAGGCCAGCGCCATGGCCGAGGAGGCGCGCCGCGCCACCGCCACGGCCGAGGACGCCCTGCGGCAGGCCGCCCAGGCCAAGCGCGAGGGCCTGCTGGCCGCCGCCGAGAAGCTCACCGGCGTGGTGGCCGTGGTCTCCAGCGCGGCGGAGGAGCTGGCCGCCCAGATCGAGCAGTCCCGGCGCGGGGCGGACCACCAGTCCCGCCGCGTCACCGAGACGGCCACGGCCATGGAGCAGATGAACGCCACGGTGCTGGAGGTGGCCCAGAACGCCAGCCGCGCCGCCCAGACCAGCGAGAGCGCGCGCAAGAACGCCGCCCAGGGCGCCCAGGTGGTCAGCCAGGTGGTGGCGGGCATCAGCGAGGTGCAGCAGAAGAGCCTGGAGCTCAAGGCCGACATGGGCAGCCTGGGCAAGCAGGCCGACGGCATCGGCTCGGTGCTCGCGGTGATCAGCGACATCGCCGACCAGACCAACCTGCTGGCGCTCAATGCCGCCATCGAGGCTGCCCGCGCGGGCGACGCCGGGCGCGGCTTCGCCGTTGTGGCCGACGAGGTGCGCAAGCTGGCCGAGAAGACCATGACCGCCACCAGCGAGG
>CAZCYB010000059.1:0-14398 GCA_964502805.1 uncultured Desulfocurvus sp. | reverse complement strand
GGTGTGGGGGGAGGCGGGGGCACTTGTTCCAACAAGTTCCCCCGCCTCCCCCCACATTCACCCATCCTTACGCCTCCACGTCCGGCCTTTCGCTGGGCGGGTCGTCCTTGCGGCGGCGCCAGGGCATTTCCTCGCCCCGGTCCAGGCGCAGGATGTTCTCGCGGTGCCGCCAGAACAGGATGAGCATCACCGCCAGCGCCAGCGGCACGATGGAGATGTTGCCCGTGAAGAAGCTGAAGAAGGGCAGGGCCAGGGCCAGGGTCAGCGAGCCCATGGACACGTAGCCGGAAAGGGCGATGACGGCCAGGCAGCACAGCACGGCCAGCACGGTGGCGAAGGGGGCCAGGGCCAGGAACGCGCCGATGGTGGTGGCCACGGCCTTGCCGCCCTTCATGCCCAGAAGCGGCGAGTAGATGTGCCCCAGGATTGCCGCCAGGGCGATGGCGCTCAGGGGCAGCCAGCCGGTGTCCGCCGGGGCCAGGGCCACGGGCAGCCAGCCCTTGCCCAGGTCCATGGCCAGCACCAGGATGCCCCACTGGGTGCCGCACAGCCGCGCCACGTTGGTGGCGCCGGTGTTGCGGCTGCCCGCGTCGCGCGGGTCGATGCCCTTGACGAAGCGGGCCACGTACAGGCCGAAGGGTATGGCTCCCAGGCCGAAGGCCACGGCGATGAGCAGGATGGCGAGCATAGGGTCTCCTTGGGTGAATCGGGCCGACACTCTTGTATCCGTTTCCGGCCAGGATGCAAAGCCCCGGCGGGTGGGAATTCGGGGGGTTGGGGGCCCTGGCGGGCGCCGTCGCGCTTGTGTGCGCCGGGGCGCTGGTGTATGTCCGGTCCATCCCGTTTCATCAGTGGAGGCGAACATGGCCGAGAACAAGCAATGCGGCTGCGGCGAACACCTCATGGACCTGCCGGAGATCACCTTCTCCACCTTCGTGCTGTCCCTGTCCTCCTCGGCCATGGTGCACCTGGGCGAGGCCCCGGACCCCAGCACCGGCCGGATCGAGTTCCAGCCGCACCTGGCCAAGCACACCATCGACATCCTGGGCATGCTGCAGGAGAAGACTGCCAAGGGCCTGAACGATGAGGAGAAGAAGCTCCTCTGCGACATGCTCTACACCCTGCGCATGAAATATGTGAACAAGGCCGGGTAGGTGCGGGCATGAGCAAGCGCATTCCCGTCGGCCTTGTGGGTGTTACGGGCTACACCGGCATGGAACTGTGCCGGGTGCTGGCCGGGCACCCGGACCTGGAGCTGGTCCGCGCCACCTCGCGCTCCGAGGCGGGCAAGACCCTGGCCAGCCTGTACCCCTATCTCTCCGGTCCCGGCGACCTGGGCCGCATGGGCTCCATCGTGGTCTCCCAGCCGGACCCCGCCGAGCTGGCCGCGCACTGCATGCTCGTGTTCCTGGCCGTGCCGCACAAGACGGCCATGGGCATCGCCGCCGCCCTGCTCGAAAAGGGCGTGAAGGTCGTGGACCTCTCCGCAGATTTCCGCCTGCGCGACAAGGCCACCTACGAGAAGTGGTACGCCGTGGAGCACACCCAGGCCGGGCTGCTCACCGAGGCCGTGTACGGCCTGGCCGAGCTCTACCGCGACAAGATGCGCGGCGCCCGGCTCATCGCCAACCCCGGCTGCTACCCCACCAGCGCCATCCTGGGCCTGGCCCCGGCGCTGGAGAAAGGGCTCGTCCACACCGACGACATCGTCATCGACGCCAAGAGCGGCACCAGCGGCGCGGGGCGCAAGGCCAGCGTGGGCACCCTGTTCTGCGAGGTGTCCGACACCTTCCGGGCCTACAACCTGACCAAGCACCGCCACACCCCGGAGATCGAGCAGGAAGTCTCGCTCCTGGCCGGGGCGCAGGTGGCGCTGTCTTTCAACACGCACCTGCTGCCCATCAATCGCGGGATTCTCTCCACCATCTATACGCGCCTGAAGAAGCCCGCCACCCTGGCCGAGGTGCACGCCCTGTACGCCGAGCGCTACAAGGACGAGCCCCTGGTGCGCGTGCTGCCCGCCGGAACCCTGCCCGAGACCCGCTGGGTGCGCGGCACCATGTTCTGCGACATCGGGCTGGCCGTGGACGAGCGCCTGGGCAGGCTCATCATCCTCTCCGCCATCGACAACCTCTGCCGCGGCGCCTCCGGCCAGGCCGTGGCCGGGGCCAACCTCATGCTCGGCCTGCCCGAAACCGCCGGGCTGCCCACCGCCCCGCTCATGCCGTAAAGGAAGCGGTTGGGGAGGGGAGGCTCTGCCTCACCTCCCCAGGCCCCTCCCCTCCGCCAAAGGGGCGAGCCCCTTTGGGATCCCGTTGGGGGTGCCGGGATGGGGCGGGGGAATTCAGTTGCCTCAGAATCGCGCCATGCTTTCAAAACAGAAGGAAGGAGTAGCCATGCGCCTGAAGTCCTGCCTCCTCGCCCTGGTCCTTGTCCTGTGCATGTCCGCCACCGCACTGGCGGGCGGCCGGAAGGCCCTGGTCCACTTCGTGGTCGTGCCCTCCAGCGTTCCGGCGGAGAAGATCTCCGAGTTCAGCGCCTTCCTGGACAACAAGGCCGGGGGCCTCACCGCCTTCCGCACCCACGGCAGCTACCTGGGCTCCGGCGTGGGACCCCTCGACGAGAAGAACGTCTCCTACCTGGTGGCCGCGGACAAGGACCTGTCCAAGGACATCGTGGCCTTCGCCAAGGAGAGGCTTGGCCTGAAGGACATCTTCCTGCTGGTCTGGAAGGCCGACCGGCCCAGCCAGTAACTCCTTCTTCCCGACCTCCCCAAACGCCACGGGCCCGTCCGCGCTTGCGCGGACGGGCCCGTGGCGTTTGGCCTGGGGGTCCCAAGGGAAATCATTTCCCCCGGAGTCCTATATCTTCTGGGCCAGATCAGGGGCTGTCTCTCAACAATAAGCAGCAAAATCAATTATAAACATGAAATCGATGACCATGTAAAATCCCACTTGACGCCATCAAAGCCCACCTTATACTGTCTCTCGTGTCCCGCTGGTGTCCCTTTGGCGGCATGCTGTCGCCAAGAAATTCGGAGGTGCGAGATGGCTATCCTCGTCGTGTGCGCGTGCAAAACCGTTTATAGCGAGAAGAAGCGGGTTTGTCCCAAATGCGGGAAAGCGAAGAAAGATCGCGGTACGCGCTATCAAGTGGTTATCCGAGAAGGAGGCCGCGGGACACGAAAGCATACGGCCTATGCCAACACGATGGCCGAAGCTCGCCAGGTCGAGCAAGAAATCCGCGCCAAACTTCACACAGGCGTGAACCCGGCAGCCGCCCGGAAAGGCATCACCGTCGGCTCGGTCTTTGAACGCTACCTCAAGAGTGCGCAGCACCCTGACACCGATGAATCAAAAGTCAGTTGGGACAAAGATCTGCAGCGCTGGAATGACTATCTTGCGCCTGACTTCGGGAACCGACGCATGGATGCCGTAACTAGAGATGATGTCCTCGATTTCCTAACAAAACTTAAGTCTCAAAATTCCCGGCTAGGAAAGCCTCTGGCCCCAGCGACCCGCCGACACATACTGGTTCTGCTCCAGAGACTCTACAATTGGTCGAGGTCAGCAGAGATATATTTTGGTCGTAATCCGGCATCTAAACTCACGATAGATGTTCACAACAAGAAGGGAAAGGTCTTCAAGCCAGAGCAGGCTGCCGAGGTGCTCGCAGCCTTCGAAGAACTCGCCAGTTCCGGGAAAACGCTCACAGAGAGGATGTGCGGACTTGCCCTCATGTTCTGCCTGTTGACAGGGCGCAGGCGTGGAGAAGTGAGCGCGCTGGAGTGGGAGACTGTCGATCTCGATACCGGCATGATGACCGCCATGAAGACCAAAAGCGGCGAGGACGTCACTGTTCCGATCGAAGCCGAGGTCGTCAAGATTCTCCGCCGCGCCAAGGACATGGGCCTTGACGGTGCATCGCTCGTCTTCCACCAGAGCGATGGCAAGTCGCTATACAATCCTATGGAATATAGATGGGGGATCATCCGCGAACGGCTCAAACTCCCTGGTTACCGCATTCATGACATGCGCCATACCTTTGCGACATGGTCTCGGCGCGCCATCGGGTTGGTCGCCTCGATGGCTCTGACAGGCCACAAGACCATTTCCGCAGCACTTCTTTATGAACACACTGAAGAAGATGTGCTCAGGAAGGGCGCAGCGGCTGTGGCGGAGCGGGCTGGACTCCGAAATGGGAATCCTGAAACTCCTCAAGAATGACTGGATGCCCGCAGCAATTGCGCCGGCAAGCTTCGTGGTATAGCGTCACCTCATGGTGTGCACCCGTAAGGATATGCCAGCTGTCGCCGACCTCTTTGGCACGAACAACCTCTGGGTCGAGCAGCCGACGGTTGAACAGGTGCTCGACCTGAAGACAGGTGAAGTTCTAAAGGCCGCAGACGTCATTGGAGCAGACCGGAGAGCGGCCCAGGAGCTGCGCCTCGACCTGTCGGCTCGAGCGTGTGATGATTCTCCTCAATCCCTGCGGCTCGTCTGCCCCATCTGCCACGTGCCTGTCCGGCTCGTATGCACACCCGACCAACAGCGACTCTTCTTTCGGCATGCGGTTGTTCCTGGCGCCTGCCCGCAGTTCGAAACGACGCCGACGGAAGAACAAATCAATGCCGCGAAGTATAACGGCGCCAAGGAATCCCAAGCCCACAAGGACATGAAGGAGTTGGTGAGGCGCAGCTTAGCGGCAGACAAGCGGTTTGCTGAAATTGCCTCGGAGTGCGTGGTCAAGGGTGCCGTGCGGCCATGGGAATGGCGCAAGCCTGACGTCCAGGCCAGATGGAACAGTGCGCTGATGATCGCCTTCGAAGTACAGCTCTCAACGACCTTTCTCCATGTCATCGCTGCCCGGCGTGAGTTCTACCGAAGCGAAGGTTGGCTCCTCTTCTGGGTATTCCAGTCGTTCGACCTCGAAGCCGAGCACATGACGGGTTTGGATGTCTTCCATGCAAATCGGTGCAACGCCTTCGTCGTCGATGCCGAGACCTGCCAACAATCCGAATCCACAAGCTGTTTCCACCTCCGCTGCCTTTGGGCCGTTCCCCAGGCCCAAGATGGCAAGCTCGACTTCACGATGCACACGGCCATCGTGCCCTTCGACCAGCTTCAACTGAACGTCGAGGATCAGGCTGCCTATCACTTCGACTTTGACGTCCATGCGGCAGTAGCGCGCCGCCAGCTTGGCATCGACCGTTTCTGGCAGTTCACAGCGTGGGACGACGAGCAGGCGGGACGGGTTCTTTTGCAGGAGTTGCTGCCCGGGTTCACGCCTCGCGACAACCGGCAATTGCGGCGGTTCATGGACCTGGGCAAGGGCCTGCACTCTGCCAGGCAGGGCAGACCGATGGGATGGGGATTCAAGAAGACGGTGGAGATTTTCAACCACCTCTATGCCTACAAACAGCACTTGCTGTTGGCTGTTAGCTGTGCTTTCAGGCGGCGCGGGCTCGACTTCAACGACCCGCAGGGCGACGTTGCCGAGAAAAAGAGGCTCGTCCGTTCGGATCTGTTGAAGAACGCGGCAAAGTCCAAATACTACCCTGACCGCGAGCTCGAGCCGTTGTTCGAACTGGTCGCCCCGGACGCCTACGTTGCGTATCGCTCTGCTTGCCGAAAGCTTGGGTTGTTTTAATCAAGATGCTTGTTGCGCGATGCGTGGGTAACATGAGGCAAGCGAACGGGCGGGGTTTCCCCCGCCCATTTTTTAGCGTTCCACAACGTTCTGGCTTACCCTTGGTGCCCCCGCCACTTCGGTGCGGATAAGGAACTGCGCGACGGTCCAGTCATCGTTCGCTACGAATTTTCCGCTCTTTGAGTAGCCGTTGCGCCACGTCTGCCGAGGCTGATGAGGCTGGCAGCGGCTATCCCACGCGGAGCCGAAGGGACGCACCGGCTCGTTCTTGGCGGCTTCGCGCAGCAGGTCCGGTGTGAAATCAACGTATTTCCTCTGGCGATACTGCTCGGCTATCCGAGAAGCGAAGCTCAACGCGCTTTCAGAGATACGCTCCGGCTTCCAGCCCGTGCCCCAGGCGCGCGTGAAGCGCTCCTCCGTCTCGCGGACCACAGCAGCCGGGAGCAGCCCGGCGAGGATGACGCCGGCGTTGCGCACGAACGACACGATCTCGGAACCCCCTGGGCGTGCGAACTGACCATTGGGCCAAAGGTGACCAAGCTGCCGCCACGGTGCCACCACGGGGTCGACGCGCGGGGCGAGGAAGCCACACACCGGTCGCATTTGCACCGTGACATTGCCTTGTGTGTCTGCCCACCCGCCTATCAACTCCACCGCATCGAATGACGCGAGCGAGTAGTACACGCTGGGCACATCGGCGAGGCTCATGTCAATGCCGATGGGCAAGCTCACTAAGCTAGCGGCTATCTCGTGGCTAGCCGGAAGGTACTCCGCGTGTTGCACGAGCCCTCGTTGCACTTTCATGATGAGACGCAGCGCCGTGCGGTGCGGCGCGCCGCGGAGGTCGAGGCAGCCCTCAACGGCGACCTGGTAGCCCTCCTGACGCACGACGATTTGCCGGGAGTTCACTGCCCGGCAGGGCTTGCCTGTACGCCGCGACAGCCCGGGCAGCATGACGGGTTTTTTGAGCGTGACGAGGGCGATTTCGCAGACCATGATCTTCTCCTTTGTTTTGAGTCAAAAGGGATCATGATCTCCCAGAAATTATGTAATAAGTCCAGCCCAGTAGATCCGATATTCGAGAACTTCGAGTCATTGAATTCCTTGGCTGTTTTTCTGCCGGTTCGTGGCGAGGCGAAGAAATATTGCAGGGGCAGCACGCGTGGTCGGCAACTCGGCACAATGAGGCCGTGCCTTGATGTTTCCTTCGTTTCCTTCGTTTCCTTCGTTTCCTTCGTTTCCTTCGTTTCCTTCGTTTCCTTCCGCTAGACCATCGCTACGAACACGCTAGCACGAGCACAGCGCGCAGCAAGGCAACCCCATGCGGGGGCGGCTACGCCGCGCCTTGCCGCCCGCCGTTTGCTCGTGCACCGCATCGCTATGGGGCGACGGTCGAAGATGTCGCGCCTCCTGCGGGGGCTCAGGTCATAGATAGTGTTGGGGTGGCGTATCGGCTGAAAACGATGACATGGACGCTCCTGGTTGCGCCTTGCTTGGCAGTGAGACCCGGCAGGATATCATGGCGATTGCGCCAGTTTCCAGGCGGTTAACCAGCCCGTATAAATATTTCTGCAACATGCTGAAGTCGATCACTTTTTCCTGGGCTCTTTCTCCGGAATGTGCTATGAAAGTGTTTCCAACAAGCACCAACAAAAGGAGAAAATATGGAAGGAATCATCATCTGCGGCGTCGTTCTCGCGGCCATCATGATCATCCGGAGTCAGAACCAGGAAACCGAAACGCGGGTCTTCGCGACGGTTCGTGATGACTCGAACGACGATGATGCCACCGACGCATTCACCGCGAGCAGCAGCCTCTCTCTGCTCGACCACTCGGCTTTTTCTAGCGATGACGACTGGCCCAACAGCAGTATGATGAACGGCAGCCCCGTAACAGGAAGCTACGGGTCCGGCATCCACATGGATACAGACCGGTGGACGGACCCGATGTATGCGTCTGAGCCGGATAATATCTACCACGGCACGCTCATTGACCCGACGTACCACGACGATAGCTTTTCAAGCTCCGACGATAGCTGCTCAAACTTGTTCGACGATAGCTGCTCCAGTTCGTCCGGCTACGACGACTCGTTCTCGTCGAGTAGCTTTGACGACAGTTTCTCAAGTAGCAGCGTCGACGACTCGTTCTCGTCGAGCAGCAGCTTCGACGATTAACCGTCAGCTACGGAATCGTCCCACAAAACAAAGGGGAGGCTTTTGCCTCCCCTTTGTTCTTTCACAGAGAGCCGATTTCATTTCCTGAAAGCTCGCCTACGCCCCGCTTACGGCCCGGCGCAGGAATGCCGCAGCGGCGTGAAGGTCGAGATTGTGCGCGGCGAAGTTCCGCGCCAGCAAATCTTCTGGGAGCAGCCAGTCCCACTTCTCCTGCTGCTTGTTGAGCACACCTGCGGCAAGTTCCTGGGCCAGAGGCAGGGGGCGGCGGGACAGTTCGACCAGCGCTCCGATTGTTGGAGACGCTCCCTGTCGCTTCACCGAAATGCACAGGCCTTCCTGCTGCGCCTCAAGCCCCCAGTGCCGCAGGAGCATCGCCAGGGTGTGCAGGGCGATGTCCCCGGCCCAAGGAAAGACGCGCGCGTGGTGCTCGCCTTCGACCACCAAGGACTGGGCGAGGCCGAGTCGCCGGAAGTTGGCGCGCGCCTCCTCAAGAAGCTCTTGGGCGGTCGCATCCAGAAACGGGACCGGCGCGTCCTCCAGCAGCACCTGCCGCATTTCCTGGCGCACGCCGTCGCCGACCAGAGCGCCGCCGCCCTCAAAGACCGGCGGTCGACCGCCCTTGGCTGGAGCCACGAGAATGGTCCTGCGCTCCATGTCCAGCGACTCCACCTGCCAGCGACGCCCGGCGAAAATGATGTAACTGCCTGGCTCAAGGGGGCTGGTGACAGGCAACGTCCCAAGGGCTTTGCCTGCGGTCACGACCTGGAACTCTTCGCCGGAGGCGAAGGCCGCGTAGAAGCTGTAGTGGCCGGTGAGCCTCTCGCCTTTGGGCGCGAGCAGCAGCAGGCCTGACGAATCCTGCATCAGCACCTCTCTGCTGCCAAGTTCGCGTAGAAGCGACGCGAAGTCCTGCTGTTCAACTCCGGCAAAGGGGCCGGTGCCGCACAGGAGCGACCAGGCCTTGGCGGCGGTGATGCCGCCGGACTGGACTACCAGCGACAGGAGCTGTTGGATCAGGGGGGAGAGGTGCAGGCCGGAAATGACGGGCGGCTCGAACCAGCCCCGCACAAGCAGCCGGATCTGGGCGATGGTCTGCACCAGCCCCTCCCGCAACAGGGCAGAAGGCGGGCTGTCGGCCTTGCACTCGGTTTCGATGGCGTAGCAGAATAGAATGGCGGGCTCACCCTTGCGCCGTCCGGACCGACCGAGGCGCTGGCGGAGGCTGGCGACGGACGGCGCCGGCCCGAGCTGGCCGATGCGCTGCACGGAGCCGATGTCTATGCCCAGCTCAAGCGTGCTGGTGCAAATGGCCGTGGCCGGGCGGTCGCCGTGCTTCAGCGCAGCCTCGGTCTCCTCCCGAATCTCGCGCGAGAGGCTGCCGTGATGCGGCCAGAATTCGTTGGGAACGCGCGCGTCCTCGCACATCCTGCGCAGCATGTCCGCCAGCAGTTCGACCCGATTGCGGCTGTTGGGGAAGACAAGGTTGTTGCTGCCCCGGAACGCCTTGAACAGGTGCTGCGCGATGGCCTCCACGCAGTTCTGCCCGTCACCCTCCTTCGCAGTCACGGAGTCCGCATTCACGGCCAGGTCCGGCTGCCTCTCCAGGAAGCCCTTGACCAGGACGCGCAGCTCCTGGCCGCTGTCGCGGCTCACGATGGTCTGCACCGGAAGGGCCGCGTCCGGGCGCAGATACCGTTCCGCGAGGGCCATGTCTCCGAGGGTCGCGGAAAGGCCGATGCGCTGGACCCGGCGGCCGAGGGCGCGTTCGATGCGATGCAGCAGGGATTGCAGCTGTCGGCCCCGCTCCGCGCCGATGAAGGAGTGCAGTTCGTCCACCACCACGCAGAGCAGCTTGGAGAAAAGCCCGGCCAGGGCGTGCCCGCGCCCCATGAGCAGGGCCTCCAGGGACTCCGGCGTGATGAGCAGGCAGCCTTCGGGCGACTTCAGGAAGCGTTTCTTTGGGCCGCTGGAGATATCGCCGTGCCAGGGCGTGACCGGAACCTCCAGTCGCTCGCAGAGCTGCTCCAGGCGGCCCCACTGGTCGTTGATGAGCGCAACGAGAGGAAATACCGCGATGACCAGGCTGCCCGGATTGGCCAGCATCCGCGTAAGGATCGGCAGGAACGCGGCCTCCGTCTTGCCCGAGGCCGTGGACGCAGCGATGATGATGTCCTGCTCGCCCTTCAGGATTGGGGGGATGGCCCGCTCCTGCGCGTCCCGCAGCTCGGTCCAGCCGCTGTCGTACACCCAGCGGCGGATGCGTTCGTCCAGCAGCCCGAAGCTGCCGGAGGCAGGGTCAGAGCCTGAAGCTGGCGAGTTCGTCGGCATCGCTGTCTCCGGGCGCACCGGCGTCCTGCTCGGCGGTCGCGCCGTTGTCCTGCTCCACGGCGACCTGGCCGAGCAACTCCCGCCAATCGACGCCCGGATTCTGCTCCAGCACGGCCAGCAGGTTGATGAAGGCCGTGATGGTGTTGCGCGGCGTGCGGAAGTAGGCCTCCCCGATGCGTTTGTGGCAGTGCTCCATGAAGGCGGGCAGCGCCGCGTCCGGCAGCAGATACCTCTCGGACTCTCCGCCAGCGAAAACGTGGCGGAGCTTCTGGAGCAGCACCAGCAGTTCCTCCTGCGACAGGCTGGCGAGCCGCAACACAGGGCCGGAGTAGTCCACCAGTCCGTCTCGGGCGAAGGCGTTCTCCGCCAGGCGCGACTGCAGCGCCGAGTAGCTGTAGAGCCCGCGCCGCGTGTCCAGGAGGAATTCCGGCGTGCCACCAAGCAGAATGCCCAGACCCTCCGCGCCCCCCTGCAAGGCGTCGTTCAAGATGCGCAGGATCTGTTCATAGTTGGCGTTTCTTGCCTGGGAGTTTTGGAGCTTGTAGAGGTTCACCATCTCGTCCAGGCAGATGAGCAGTCCGGAATAACCGGCCAACCGGACGAACCGGGCCATGAGCTTCAACTGGTCATAAAAGGATGCGTCGTCGACGATAGTGCGTACGCCGAGCGCGCCACGGGCGTCGGTCTTGGTGGCGAACTCGCCGCGCAGCCAGCGAATGGCGTCGGCCTTGAGCTGTTCGTTGCCGGTCTCGAAGCCCTTCCAGTAGGCGGCGATGACGCTCGCAAAGTCGTAGCCGTTGACCATCTCGGACAGCTGGTCGAGCTTGGCGAAGATACGCTCCTCGGGGTTGCCGCCGTTTGTCCTGGCCTCGGCCATGGCCCCGGAGACGAACTTCTCCACCACGCCCGCCAAGCCGCCGCCGTCCGGGCGGGTACGTGTTGCCAGGTTCTTCATGAGTTCGGCGTAGAGGGAGCGTGCCTGGCCACCCGTGGCGTGCAACCGCCTGTCGGGGCCCAAGTCCGCGTTGGCCGTCACCAGCTTCTTCTCCATGCCCATGGTCCGCACGAGGTTCAGGAAGAAGGTCTTGCCGGAACCATAGTCGCCAACGACCACCCGAAAGGTGGCGCTGCCTTCGGCGATGCGCCCGATGTCGTCAAGCAGCGAGGCGACCTCACGCGCGCGTCCCACCTGCACGAGGTGGAGGCCCGTCCTGGGCACGACGCCCGCGCGCAGCGACTGAACAACGGCATCCCTGTCCTTGACCCGAATCGCACTCATTGCACAGCTCCTTCCTTGGCTTCGGCGTTGATTTCCACCGGATCCTCGCCCTCACAGAACGGGGCATCAAAGGCGTCAAGGGCGGCTTCATTCAGCCGCTCCAGCGCCCCGTCCAGCATCAGCCCGCGCTCCTGGGCGATTTCCTCAAGCTCGGCGCGGGTCCATGAGTCGCGGCCGACGAGCACGAGCCAGAAGGATGAGTGCGCGGCGTCCAGCCCCAGGAACGTCTCCTCCAGCGCCTGGCCGTCTTCCTGTTCTCCTTGCGCCTCGGGCACAGGCTCTGGCTCAGGCTCCTCATTCACAAACACCGACTCCAGGATTGCGGCGGCCCGCTCGCTTTCCTCCTGCAGGGCCGCCACCTTGGCCATGTCCAGCGTGAAGCCGCAGGCGCTTGCGGGGGCCGACGGAACCGATGATTCGGGCGGGATAGCGAAGCCGGACGCCGCCTGGGCCCGGCGCACCGCCACCGGCGCGTCCGCCACTCCAGAGACCGCTACAGGAGCCGCGTGCAGCGTGCTGTACAGAACGCCTGCCTCAATGCCGAGGCTCTTGTAGAGCTTCTCCAGCGCTCGCACTTCCTTGGCGTCGAGCGCGCCGTCCGCCTGGGCCACAAGGGCGAGGAATCGGCCGAGGGCCTCCTTTTCCGCTCCGGAGAGTCCTTCAAGGCGCTTGTTCAGTCCACTCACGCCCGGTCGCGCCTCAAGCAGCCAAGCCACATGCGCTGCCAAACGGGTGCGCTCGGACGCGTTCAATCCATGCCAATTCTTGGCCTGGGTCGCCAGCAGGGTCCGCTCGTTGTCGCAGATGACGCCGTCAGCCGCCGCGACCGAAGCCGCGATACGCAAGGCGAAGGCTGCGGCGTGGTAGTGCTTGGTGATAGGCTCGCCGACCGCCTCGGCATTGAAAAGAACCACAGGGGCGTCTGCTTCAGGAAGGGCGCCGCCATGGCGCGTGTCTGGCTCAAGGCTAATGGATGCCTCTTCAAGTCTGGTGAGCATGGCCGAAAAACGCGCCTTGGTGTACTGCCGCCAGGGCGGCAGGGTTCGGAACACGTCGGAAAGCCCGCGCACCAGAGGCTGCCCTGCTTGCTGCGCTTCCGCGCGCAGGGCATTCAGGTGTGCCGCAGCCTTCTCCGGCCAAGCCGCAAACGGCAGTTCGGCCAGTGCGTCCGCAGAGTTCTCCAGGTCAGGCGAGCGCCCGAGCAGGCGGCTATAGCTGTCGAGCGCCGCCATACATTCATCGGCGATGGCCTGGAGCTGCTTTGCCGGCGCGCTCAACACGGACACATCCGGGAGATCTACATGCAGGGAAGCGGTGCCACCCGCTCCGTGGAAAGACGGGCTGGCGAACCGATGCACAATCTTGAGGCGGGTCTTGTTCTCCGACAGGACCATGCCCTGGCCGTGCCGCTTCGCATAGGCCTGTGAAAACAGAAGCTGAAACTCCGACGGGCAGCGCTGGGCCGGCGTCCGGAGCCGGATGTTCGGGTCCGAGCGCAGCCACGCGAAGGCCCAGTCGGCCGGGATGGGCCGCTTCTCCGCCACCATGCGGCCCAGGCCGATTTTCAGCGGAGCCGAGAGGCCGAATATGCCGGTCTCAACAAAAGGGGCTGAGGCTTGCGTCTCTCTGGCCGCCGCGTCGAAGCACGACAGGGCGTCCAGCAGGGAAGATGCGTAGCTTCGAAAGGAGTGGTTGCCGCCGTAGATGTCCATTAGGCGGCGGACCTCGGCCTCAATGGCCGGAAATTCCGCACGGAGCGACGGATCGCGTTCCGCATCATGGAACACGCGGCGCTCCAGGCCGTAAAAGAATATGAACACGTAGCCCGTGTCCGCTTCAGGCGCTTGGCGTCCACCTTCCAACCACTGAAGGTACGCCCCCCGTGCTTCTGGCGAGGCCTCGCTGTAGGATGGCCAGTAGGGCAGCCGACTTTCACCCAGCCGTATATCGCTCAAGCGGGCTGACAGTGTGGGATCCACCAGCGCAGGCTCCGGCTTCCAGTCTGCCCCCACTCCGCACAGTCCGGTTCCCAGGTAGAGCATGCCGCAGGGAATGGTCCTGCCAGCGACCTCAACGGTTTCGTTGGCGGGTATCCATCTCGACCGCCCAGACTGTCCAGTAGCATGTGACTGTGGGATTGGCTGGCGGTAGGGCTCGGCGACAGGCGACAACTGGAATGTCGGCTCAACGGCGGCAGCCTCTTGGGCAACGGCCGTGGCGGCAGCCCGTTTGGCGAGCAGACCGGAAATTGTCTGAAACAGCCACCTCAAGATGAAGAAGGTTGCCGTAAAGGCCCAGACGACAAGTTGGACAAACAGTGCGATGAGCCCCACTGTTGCCTGGGCATCGCGTTTGGTGAACGAACTGCGCCGCGCCACGGAACCTCCTTCTCGCTGGGGGAAACACTCCACGCTCTCGCGTGGCCTTTTCTGCCCTGACGAAAGGTGATATCCATATTCCTCTCACGTTGCCAACCTGTTTTTGTCACAAGTTGTTGGGAGATGGATCCCTTCGGCTCGGTCGTAGCGCAAGCCAGAAAATCAAAGGGGGGCCTTGCGGCCCCCTTTTCATTTGATGATCCATGATTCGAAATCACTGCCTTGACCGACCTGGCACCCTTCGTCCAGGCGCATTTCCGCGCCTCGTCTGTCCTTCGCTTACATGCTGGTAGCCAGCCAGCAACTGCCCCAAGCTGTTTACTTGGGGTCGGACGCAGACGTTGCCCTTTCGGGGGGTTACTACGATGCCTCTGTGTCCTGCCGACTTTGATAGCCGACAGGTTTCATCCCTGATTCAGCAGATGCAGCACTTTCAAGCGAACGGTTTTAAAGCCGATACGCTTGGAGTACGCTGCCGTGAGCCTTTGCCTCACATGTCGCTATTCGCTTTAGGTGCCTTCTGTACCCGAGCCTTCAGTTAGAGTCCACGGACGTGGTGTAAATTCTGAGGTTGGCCAGGGGGAGAGGGA
>CAZCYB010000058.1:0-14944 GCA_964502805.1 uncultured Desulfocurvus sp. | reverse complement strand
GATTTCCACCTTCATGGCCAACGGAATTTACACCACCTTGACGGACGTGACCGGATGCTATACGAGAAGGTTGCTAGAGAGTTAGTTGACTTGCATATTGTTGCGGACGCTATTGGCGGTGCTGACTACATGCGTAGCTATGATGAATATCTAAGAAAAAAGCTTCCAAATTTGTTTTTCACGTATACACATGAATTTAGAGATAGTAAGACGACTCCATTGCTTCAGTTGGCTGATTTAGTCTCTGGATCTTTGGGCTATTGCTTCGATAATAGTAAAATATCAGAGTATTCAGGAAAATTTAGAGAGATTCTTCGACCAAAAGAGATTGATACTTATATATGGCCGCCACTGCGAGCTGTGCCGATACCAGTCGGCGATTATGAAAAAAATGACGCAATTTTGATTTCGTCACGCAATAGAGCAATTGGGTTCCTTGGTGATAGTAGCTCCAACGCGGATGAGTATTGCCGTATGCAGAAAGCGGTTGTGCAGAAGATGATGTTGCATCAGTTTGTTGAAAGTGATTCCGGTGGTGCCCTGTCGTCTTCAAGTTTAATTAGTCATCTAGTGAATCTTGGTTTTGAAAAGATTAGCGAACAAGCATTTAGAACAAAAGTAATAGGGAGAATTCGAGACGCAGGGCTGATTATCGCTGGAACAAGTAAAGGGTATCGACTTGCGGTTTCTTTTCAAGATATTCGCGACTACCTTATGCATAACAAAATTATCATCGAGCAGATGCTGAAACGAATGAGGCGTGCTCAAGCTGTTGTTAAGTCTGATATCGGAACTGATTGTGATATCTTGAAAGATCAAGAGTTCAGCGTCTTAAAGGAGTTGCTTAACTGCTATATTGATTCGACATTGGAACTGTCAGTCGGTTAATGCTTGTAAGAAATATGAGATTTAGTGACAATTAGATTTCGCAGGTGCTCGGCTGACGTTTTGGCTGCGCTAGGATCAAGAAAACCGCCCGGCCCCACTCAAGGGACCGGGCGGCTTCATTTCGCCTTCTGCAATCCGCTTGCGGCTAGCCGCGCGCCTCGGCGATGCGGCTCTTGATCAGGTCGATGGCGCGCTTGGCCACGTGGGTGATCTCCGGCTTGCTGATCTGGTCGTCGGCCCCAACCGTGTCGCCCTTGTGGCGCAGCTTGTCGGAGATGATGGACGAGAACAGGATCACCGGGATGTCCTTGAGGATCGGGTCCTCCTTGATGCGCTTGGTCAGGTTGTGCCCGTCCATGTTCGGCATCTCGATGTCGCTGATGACCACCTGCACGTAGTCCGTCACCGGCCGGTTCTCGGTCTCGGCGATCTTCTTGATCTGCTGCAGCCGCTCCCAGCATTCCCCGCCGTGGGTGGTCTTCTCCACCAGGAAGTTGGCCTTGTGCAGCAAATCGCCAATCATCTCGCGGATGAGGGTGGAGTCGTCGGCGATGAGCGCGCGGTACTGCGTGCCCGCCTCCCAGGTCACGTTCTCGTCGAAGCGCAGGCCCAGCTCGGGATTGAGCTCGGCCACGATCTTCTCCAGGTCCAGGATGAAGATGATGCGGCCCTCCAGCCGGACAACGCCGGTGATGGAGTTGGACGCCAGCGAGGACATGTAGCGGTTGGGGGCCTCCACGGCCTCCCAGCTGATGCGGTGGATGCGCGTGACGCCGGAGACCAGGAACGCCGTGGTGACGTTGTTGAACTCGCAGACGATGACCTTGGGCGGCTCGTTCTCGCCGCGCTTCTTTTTCAGCCACACGCCCAGGTCCACCAGGGGGATGATCTGGTCGCGCAGGTTGAAGGCGCCCAGCACCGAGGGATGCGACACCTGCGGCATCTCCGTGATCTTCGGCAGCCGGATGATCTCCAGCACCTTGGCCACGTTCACCCCGTAGTAGCCCTTGTAGGTCTCGCCGTCCGGCCCGGTGACCGAGTTCGCTTCCTCGAGGTAGAACTCCACGATTTCCAGCTCGTTGGTGCCGGCTTCGAGGAGGATGTTGGTCATGTTCAGGCTCATGGTGGGCTCCGTGTTCGGATTGGGGGGGCGGCTTTGTGCGCTACAGTCCGCGCAAATACGCGTCTATCCCGTCAATGATGCTTTTCGGCGTGGAAGCGCCAGCGGTTAAGCCCACGCGCCCATATTTTCTTAGGTCATGCGCCAAAAGGTCGTCAACGGTTTCCACCAGGATGGCCGGGGTGCCCTGGGCCTCGATGACCTGGGCCAGGCGGCGGGTGTTGCCGCTGGCCTTGCCCCCGGCCACCACCACGCAGTCCACCTTGCCCGCCAGGCGTATGGCCTCGTCCTGGCGCAGGCGTGTGGCGTCGCAGATGGTCTCCAGGGCGGGCACGTCCTCGTCCAGGCGCCGGGCCAGGTCCTGGCGGATCTGCTCGAAGCCCTGCCGGTCCTGGGTGGTCTGGGCGGCCAGAAAGTAGTGGCGTCCGGGGTCCAGGGCCTGGGCCGCCAGTTCCTGCGGGGTTTCGAAAACAAAGGCGTCCGCCCCGGCGTAGCTCAAAAGCCCGCGCACCTCGGGGTGGTCGTCCTCGCCGAAGAGCAGGAGCGTGCGCCCGGCCTCGGCCTGCTCGCCGATGAGCAGTTGGGCGCGCTTAACCTTGGGGCAGGTGGCGTCCAGCACCTCCACGCCGCGCTCGGCCAGCTCCCGCTCGTCCTGGCGGGGAATGCCGTGGGCCCGGATGACCACGCGGCTGCCCGGGGGCAGCTCCTGCGCGGTCTTGGCCAGGCGCACGCCCTGCCGGGCGTAGTGCTCCAGCACCTGCGGATTGTGGATGATGGGGCCGAGCATGTAGGTGGGGCGCGGGTCCCCGTCGCCCGCCAGGGAGTCGAGCTTTTTCAGCGCCAGGCCGACGCCCATGCAGAACCCGGCCAGCCGGGCGCGAACTACTTCCATGGGACCGCTGAACCTCCGTGCCGCCCGTTGGGCGGAATATGAATCATTGCCATTCTCGCGCAGGAAGGCCCGCGAGTCAACAGCCCGGGCGGGCAAAGACGCTAGGCGCCGCAGTCCGGGGCCAGGTCCGCCATATGCGCCGGGTCCGCCCCGTCCTCCAGGGCCTGCAGCCCGGCGATGCTGGCGGCCTCGGCCAGGAGCTGGTCCCAGTCCTGGCAGTCCAGCAGCCGCTGGCGCAGCGCGCGGATGCCCGAGAAGCCCTTGGCGTAGCGCGGCAGAAAGGCCCGCAGGGCGCGGAAGGCCCGGCTCGTCGCCTGGGCCTCGCCGTCCAGCTCCCGGGAAAGCGCGATGTGGGCCATGGCGGCCTCGGCCAGGGCCTGGGCCGTGCGGGGCCGACTTTCACGCCCGGCCAGCAGGTCGCGCAGGCGGTCGAAGATCATGGGATCCGTGAGCGCACCGCGGGCGAACATCACCCCGGCGCATCCGGTCTCGGCCAGGCAGCGGGCCGCGTCCTCGGCGGTGAACAGGTCGCCGCTGGCGATGACCGGCACGGGCACCGCGCGCGCCAGCCGGGCGATGTGTTCCCAGTGGGCCTGCCCGCCGAAGAGCTGCCTGGCCGTGCGCGGGTGCAGGGTCAGCCAGCCGACCCCGGCCTCGGCCAGGCGCTGGCCCAGCTCCAGGTAGTTGTGGCTGTCCGCGTCCTGGCCCAGGCGCAGCTTCACCCCCACGTTGCCCGGCCCGGCCACCTCCACCATGGCCTTGACGATCTCGAGCAGCACGCCGGGCTTGGCCATGAGGGCCGAGCCGCTGCCGCTCTTGGTCACCTTGCGCACGGAGCAGCCGCAGTTCAGGTCGAAGTGGGTGAACCCGCGCGCAGCCAGGCCGGGCATGACGCGGCGGTAGATGTCCGGCTCCGCGCCGAAGAGCTGGAGCACAAGGGGCTTGTCGTCGGCCAGGGAGGTGAGCAGGCGCTGGCTGCCGTGGCCGCCGTAGAGCAGGCCCTTGACGCTGACCATCTCGGTTTCGCAGCAGGCCGCGCCGTAGCGGCGGCAGAGCATGCGGAAGGGCAGGTCGGAGTATCCGGCCAGGGGCGCCAGCCAGGGCTTGTCCGGGCCTATCGGCAGACCGGTGGGCAGGCCGGCGGGCGGGGTGGGGTGCGGGGCGGCGGCGTGGTGCATGGGCGGTCAGATAGGGCTTCTTTGGCGGCGCGTCAAAGGGTGGAGGAGGCCCGGCGGCGAGAAAATTGGGCCCGAGGCGAAAAAAAATGCCTGGCCGGGAGAAAAAACGTTGACAAGGGGAGGCAAATCAAAATAGATGGTTCGCCCCGAACGCGGGGAAGTTGGCAGGCCCGACCGGCGCCATCCGGGCAAAAAGGGCTTGCAAACTTTGGATGGAGAGCGTATGAATCTCCGTTCGTGCGCTGGCGTAGCTCAATGGCAGAGCAGCTGACTTGTAATCAGCAGGTTGCGGGTTCAAGTCCCATCGCCAGCTCCAGTTAATCAGGTGGGGTTCCCGAGTGGCCAAAGGGAACAGACTGTAAATCTGTCGGCGTCAGCCTTCGGTGGTTCAAATCCACCCCCCACCACCACGAGAAGAGAAAGAAGCGCAGGAGACGGAGTTTTCGTCGTTCGGACTGCGGATATGACGCGGGAATAGCTCAATTGGCTAGAGCATCAGCCTTCCAAGCTGAGGGTTGCGGGTTCGAGTCCCGTTTCCCGCTCCACGTCACGTCCCCTCCGGCCTCGCTTCAAATTGAAGGCCCACGTAGCTCAGTCGGTAGAGCACTTCCTTGGTAAGGAAGAGGTCACCGGTTCAATTCCGGTCGTGGGCTCCACATCATTTTTCATCGACAACCGAAGACCAGACACCTAGGGGGTTGAACATGGGCAAGGCTAAATTTGAGCGCAAGAAGCCTCACGTCAACATCGGCACCATCGGTCACATCGACCACGGCAAGACCACCCTCACCGCCGCCATCACCAAGACGGCGTCCATGATGGGCAAGGGCACCTTCGTCGCCTTCGACCAGATCGACAAGGCCCCGGAAGAGAAAGAGCGCGGCATCACCATCGCCACCGCCCACGTGGAGTACGAGACCGACAATCGTCACTACGCCCACGTGGACTGCCCCGGCCACGCCGACTACATCAAGAACATGATCACCGGCGCCGCCCAGATGGACGGCGCGATCCTGGTGGTCGCCGCCACCGACGGCCCCATGCCCCAGACCCGTGAGCACATCCTGCTCGCCCGTCAGGTCGGCGTGCCCTACATGGTCGTCTTCATGAACAAGTGCGACATGGTCGACGACGCCGAACTGCTGGAGCTCGTGGAGCTCGAGGTTCGCGAGCTGCTGAGCAAGTACGGCTTCCCCGGCGACGACATCCCGGTCATCAAGGGTTCCGCCCTGAAGGCCCTGGAGAGCGACGATCCGAAGAGCGAGGACTGCAAGTGCATCCTCGAGCTGCTGAACGCCTGCGACACCTACATTCCTGAGCCCAAGCGCGACATCGACAAGCCCTTCCTCATGCCCATCGAAGACGTGTTCTCCATCTCCGGCCGCGGCACCGTCGTGACCGGTCGCGTGGAGCGCGGCATCATCACCGTGGGCGACGAAGTCGAGATCGTCGGCATCAAGGACACCATGAAGAGCACCTGCACCGGTGTTGAAATGTTCCGCAAGATCCTCGACCAGGGTCAGGCGGGCGACAACGTCGGCGTGCTCCTGCGCGGCATCAAGCGCGAGGACGTGGAGCGCGGCCAGGTTCTGGCCAAGCCCAAGAGCATCCCGCCGCACCGCAAGTTCAAGGCCGAGGTGTACGTCCTGTCCAAGGACGAGGGCGGCCGCCACACCCCGTTCTTCTCCGGCTACCGTCCGCAGTTCTACTTCCGCACCACGGACATCACCGGCGTGGTGACCCTGGAAGAGGGCGTCGAGATGGTCATGCCCGGCGACAACGCGACCTTCATCGTTGACATGATCCACCCCATCGCCATGGAGCAGGGCCTGCGCTTCGCCATCCGCGAAGGCGGCCGCACCGTGGGCGCGGGCGTCGTCACCGAGATCCTGGAGTAATCCATGCGCGTCAATATCCAGCTCGCCTGCACCGAGTGCAAGCGGCGCAACTACGCGACCGAGAAGAACAAGAAGAACACTACGGGTCGTCTCGAAGTGAAGAAGTACTGTCCCTTCGACAAGAAGCACACGGTACACCGCGAGACCAAGTAGTTTCATAAACGCAGGCCAGTAGCTCCAACTGGTAGAGCGCCGGTCTCCAAAACCGGATGCTGGGGGTTCGAATCCCTCCTGGCCTGCCACTTACCACCCCGAATTGGGGAAGAGAAATGGCTAAAAATACAGCGAAAGGACCCAGCGGCCAGCAAGGCTCCGAGACACCGGCCCCGGCCGGTGTTGCCGCCAAGGCGCAGGAACTCAAGGTCTTCTTTGAGGAGGCCCAGGTTGAACTGAAGAAGGTCACCTGGCCCACCCGCAAGGAGACCATGGCCACCTGCATGGCGGTGGTGGTCCTTGTCGTGGTCATGTCGCTGTTCCTGGGCGTCGTTGACCTTGGGCTGTCCAAGATCATCGAAGCCGTGCTGTCCTAATCCCTGGCAGGTGCTCCGTGACTGAAGAAAGCGCCGTTGGCGGGGAAAGACCGGCCCGCTGGTACATAGTGCACGTCTACTCGGGTTTCGAGCAGCGTGTGCAGTTGACCATCTCCGAGATGATGCGCACCGGCCAGGACCATGGCCAGGTGCTCGAAGTCGTGGTGCCCACCGAGAAGGTGGTGGAGATGGTCAAGGGCGAGCGCCGGACCAGCACCCGGAAGTTCTACCCCGGGTACGTGATGGTCAAGATGGTGCTCACCGACGACTCCTGGCACCTCATCCAGTCCATCCCCCGCGTCACGGGCTTTGTGGGCGGCAAGAACCGGCCCACCCCCATGCGCGACAGCGAGGCCCAGAGCATCCTCTCCATGATGGAGAGCAGGCAGGAACAGCCCCGGCCCAAGTTCCACTTCGAACGTGGCGACGAGGTCCGGGTCATCGACGGCCCCTTCAGCGGGTTCAACGGTGTCGTCGAGGATGTGAACTACGACAAGGGCAAACTGCGGGTGGCCGTGTCCATCTTCGGACGCCAGACTCCCGTGGAGCTCGACTTCGTCCAGGTGACGAAGGGCTAGCGCGACCCTTTTACGCGACTTGGGCGGCCCACAAGGCAAAGCGCCCGTGAGGATAGAACAATGGCCAAGAAAATCACTGGCAAAGTCAAGCTGCAGATCCCTGCTGGCGTGGCCAATCCGTCCCCCCCGGTCGGTCCGGCCCTGGGTCAGCACGGCGTCAATATCATGGAGTTCTGCAAGGCGTTCAACGCCAAGACGCAGGACCAGAAGGGCATGATCATCCCGGTGATCATCACCGTGTATGCGGACCGCACCTTCTCCTTCATCACCAAGACTCCTCCCGCTCCGGTGCTGCTTTTGAAGGCCGCCAAGGTCGAGAAGGGCTCCGGCGAGCCGAACAAGACCAAGGTCGGTTCGGTCACCATGGCCCAGGTCGAGGAGATCGCCAAGCTCAAGGCCCCGGACCTGACCGCCAAGAGCCTGGAAACCGCCAAGAACTGCATCATCGGCACGGCCCGCAGCATGGGCCTTGAAGTCAAAGGTTAGTGAGGAAGAGCCATGCCGAAACACGGAAAGAACTACGAAAACGCCGCCAAGGGCTTTGACAAGGCCCAGCGGTACGCTGTGGGCGAGGCCGTGAGCCTGGCCCTGTCCAACTCCTTCGCCAAGTTTGATGAGACCGTGGACGTCGCCATCAACCTGGGCGTTGACCCCAAGTACTCCGACCAGATGGTGCGCGGCGCCTGTCCGCTGCCCAACGGTCTGGGCAAGACCATCCGCGTCGTCGTTTTCTGCAAGCCCGACAAGGAGGCCGAGGCCCGCGAGGCTGGCGCCGACGAGTGCGGCAGCGACGAGCTGGTGGAGAAGATCAAGGGCGGCTGGCTGGACTTCGACTCCGCCATCGCCACCCCGGACATGATGGCCAAGGTCGGCCAGATCGGCCGTCTGCTTGGCCCCCGCGGCCTGATGCCCAACGCCAAGACCGGCACCGTGACCTTCAACGTCGGCGACGCCGTGCGTGAGGTCAAGGCCGGCCGCGTTGAGTTCAAGGTCGACAAGGCGGGCATCCTGCATGCGCCCATCGGCAAGAAGAGCTTCGGCGCCGAGAAGCTGCTGCAGAACCTGGCCGCCCTGCTGGAGACGGTGAACCGCCTGAAGCCGAACACGGCCAAGGGCACCTACCTGAAGGCCATGGCCGTGGCGACCACCATGGGCCCCGGCGTGAAGGTGGACACCCAGACCATCAGGAAGTTTCTGGAAGGCTAATCCCGGCGAGGGCGGATCGGCCGCCCGACCCGGACAGATGATTGCACGGGAAGTGTAAGTCGAAGACAGCAGGCGGGGTTCGCCCCTTAATATCCTGCCGAGACGAGGCTTTGCTTTCCGGGCCAAAGTACGACGAGGAGAGACGATGGAACGGCAACAGAAAGCCCAGATCATCGAGCAGCTGAATGAAAAGGCTGCCAGGGCGAGCATCGCCGTCGTCACCGACTTCAAGGGCATGGGCGTGGAGGAGATGACCCTCCTGCGCGTCAAGCTCCGCGAAGCCGGAGTCGATTACCAAGTCGTCAAGAACACCCTGGCCCGGCTGGCGCTCAAGGACACCTCTCACGGGGTGCTCAATGATCGCCTGAAGGAAAACTGTGCGGTGGCACTGGGTTACGAAGACCCCGTGGCGCTGGCCAAGGCCCTGTCCGATTTTGCGAAGACGAGCAAGAAGCTCTCCCTTCGCTTCGGCAGCCTTGAGGGCAAGTTTCTTGACGAGGAGGGCGTGAAGCAGCTCGCAACGCTGCCCAGCAAGCCCGAACTGCTGGCCAAGATGCTCGGTACCATGAACGCGGTGCCGACCAACTTTGTCAACGTGTTCGCCGCTGTGCTGCGCAACTTCCTCTACGCCTTGAACGCCATCAAGGATCAGAAGGAAGGCAGCGCCGCCTAAGGCCCTGTCCCAGTAACCCAAGCAGAGCATTTCCCTTAAGGAGGAATATCCCATGTCCGTGACCAAAGAGCAGGTTGTTGAGTTCATCTCCAACATGACCGTCCTCGAGCTGGCTGAGTTCATCAAGGAACTGGAAGAGAAGTTCGGCGTTTCCGCCGCCGCCCCCGTGGCCGCCTTCGCCGCCGCCCCGGGCGCCGCTGCCGCCCCCGCCGAGGCCGCCGAGGAGAAGACCGAGTTCGACGTCATCCTGAAGGAAGCCGGCGCCAACAAGATCGGCGTTATCAAGGTCGTCCGCGCCCTCACCGGCCTGGGCCTGAAGGAAGCCAAGGACAAGGTTGACGGCGCTCCCCAGACCATCAAGGAAGGCGTTTCCAAGGCCGATGCCGAGGACGCCAAGAAGCAGCTGACCGAAGCCGGCGCTGTTGTTGAAGTGAAGTAGTTTTTAGGTTAGAGACGAGAAGATCATCCGGGCAAGGGGCGCTCCCGGCAGGGAGCGTCCCTTGTCCCGTATCTCTTTTTTTTGAGAAGCCCGAGCGCGCCAGATGGCGGCCCGGGCGGTGGCGCGCCGGAAGCCCCGGTCGCCTGGCGTCATGGGATGCATGCCCCCTGGCCCGCAACAAATTTTGCCCGCCCCCCTACCGGAGATCTGATTCCACCTGGGGACCTTGATGACCATCACTTCCGTATCGCATCACATGGACCTGACGCAGTGAAGGCGGCCCGGCGGCCAGCCCGCCCGGCATTCGTGCGTTTGTGAACACCAACCGATTCGCCCAATGAGGTGACAATGGCCCAGCTCACGAAACATTTCGGGAAGATTGCCAACAGCCTTCCTATTCCTCATCTGCTCGAGCTCCAGGTCGATTCCTACCTGAAGTTCCTGCAGCGAGACGTGCCCCCGGCCAGCCGCTCCGACGAGGGGCTCGAGGCGGTTTTCCGCTCCGTGTTCCCCATCGAGGACTTCAACAAGACCGCCAGCCTCGAGTACGTCAGCTACGTCATCCAGGACCCCAAGTACGACGAGGACGAGTGCATCAGCAAGGGCCTGACCTACGAGGCCCCCATCCGCCTCATCGTGCGCCTGGTGGTCTTTGACGTGGACGAGGAGAGCGGCAGCCGCACCATCCGCGACATCAAGGAACAGGACATCTACTTCGGGACCATCCCGCTGATGACCGACAAGGGCACGTTCATCATCAACGGCACCGAGCGCGTCATCGTCAACCAGCTGCAGCGCTCGCCCGGCATCATCTTCGAGCACGACTCGGGCAAGACGCACTCCAGCCGCAAGGTGCTGTACTCCTGCCGCATCATTCCCATGCGCGGCAGCTGGCTGGACTTCGACTTCGACCACAAGGACATCCTCTACGTGCGCATCGACCGCCGCCGGAAGATGCCCGCCACCATCCTGTTCAAGGCCATGGGGATGACCAAGACGGACATCCTGGACTACTTCTACGACCGCGAGGAGTACACCTTCGACGGCGCCCGCCTGCTGCGCAAGGTCCGCGAGGACCAGTTCCGCAAGGAGGACGCCTTCGTCGACGTGGTGCTCTCCGACGGCAAGGTGGCCGTGAAGCAGGGCAAGGCCATCACCAAGGCCAGCTGGCGCAAGATGATCAAGGACGGCGTGAAGACCATCGAGGTCTCCCCGGACGCCCTGCTCGGCCAGTACCTGGCCCAGGACATCATCGACCCGACCACCGGCGAGGTCATCGCCGAGGCCTCCCAGGAGCTCGCCGCCGACGTCATCGAGAAGATCCGCGCCGTGGGCGGGGCGGACATCGCCGTGCTCTTCACCAAGGGCGTGGACGTGTCCAGCTCCATGCGCGACACCCTGGCCGCGGACAAGACCACGGACCTGGCCAGCGCCCAGATCGAGATCTACCGCCGCCTGCGCCCCAGCTCTCCGCCCACCCCGGAGATCGCGGCCAGCTTCTTCGAGAACCTGTTCCGCAGCGCGGACTACTACGACCTCTCCACCGTGGGCCGCTACAAGCTGAACACCCGCCTGGGGATCAGCGAGCCCCTGGAGCTGCGCACCCTGACCAACGAGGACATCCTCAAGAGCGTCAAGGTGCTGGTGAAGTTGAAGGACAGCCACGGCCCGGCCGACGACATCGACCACCTGGGCAACCGCCGCGTGCGCCCCGTGGGCGAGCTGGTGGAGAACCAGTACCGCATCGGCCTGGTGCGCATGGAGCGCGCCATCAAGGAGCGCATGAGCCTGCAGGAAGTGTCCACGCTCATGCCGCACGACCTCATCAATCCCAAGCCCGTGGCCGCGGTGCTGAAAGAGTTCTTCGGAACCAGCCAGCTCTCGCAGTTCATGGACCAGACCAACCCGCTGTCCGAGGTGACGCACAAGCGCCGCCTTTCGGCCCTGGGCCCCGGCGGCCTGACCCGCGAGCGCGCGGGCTTCGAGGTGCGCGACGTGCACACCTCGCACTACGGCCGCATCTGCCCCATCGAGACTCCTGAAGGACCGAACATCGGCCTCATCGTCTCGCTGACCACCTACGCCCGCGTCAACGACTACGGCTTCATCGAGACCCCGTACCGCACGGTGCAGGACGGCCGCGCGGGCGACGAGATCATCTGGATGGACGCCAGCCGCGAGTCCGGCGAGTCCGTGGCCCAGGCCAGCATCGCCCTGGAGGCCGACGGCACCATCAAGCCGGCGCTGTTGCAGGCGCGCATCGCGGGCGACGTGAACATCGTGCCCAAGGAAACCGTCACGCTCATGGACATCAGCCCCAGCCAGATCGTGTCCATCTCGGCCGCGCTGATTCCCTTCCTGGAGCACGACGACGCCAACCGCGCCCTCATGGGCTCGAACATGCAGCGCCAGGCCGTGCCGCTGCTCAAGAGCGAGAAGCCCCTGGTGGGCACCGGCATGGAAGGCACCGTGGCCCAGGACTCGGGCGCGTGCATCCTGGCCAAGGGCGACGGCGTGGTCCACTTCGCCGACGCCGAGCGCCTCATCGTCAACTACGACGAGTCCGTGGCGCCCAACACCGGCGGCACCATGCACTACGAGCTGCAGAAGTGGCACAAGTCCAACCAGAACTCCTGCTTCGGCCAGCGCCCCTGCGTGAAGACCGGGCAGAAGGTCAAGAAGGGCCAGGTCATGGCCGACGGCCCCGGCATCCGGGACGGCGAGCTGGCCCTGGGCAAGAACCTGCTCGTGGCCTTCATGCCCTGGTGCGGCTACAACTACGAAGACTCCATCCTCATCTCCGAGCGCGTGGTCAAGGAGGACGTCTACACCTCCGTGCACATCGAGGAGTTCGAGGTCGTGGCCCGCGACACCAAGCTCGGGCCCGAGGAGATCACCCGCGACATCCCCAACGTGAGCGAGGAGATGCTGCGCAACCTGGACGACTGCGGCATCATCCGCCTGGGCGCCAAGGTCGTGCCCGACGACATCCTCGTGGGCAAGATCACCCCCAAGGGCGAGACCCAGCTCACCCCGGAAGAGAAGCTCCTGCGCGCCATCTTCGGCGACAAGGCGCGCGACGTGAAGAACACCTCCCTCAAGGTTCCGCCCGGAATCGAGGGCACCGTGGTGGACGTGAAGGTCTTCAACCGCCGCAGCGGCGAGAAGGACGACCGCACCCACCAGATCGAGCAGGACGCGCTGGCCGCCTTCGACATGAAGGAGCTCAAGCACGTGGCCGCGCTCACCGACAACATCCGCGAGCGCATCTGGGACGCGGTGGACGGCAAGAAGATCGCCCAGCCCCTCATGGGCAAGAAGAAGGGCGAGGTGCTTGTTGACTCCGGCCGGGCGCTCACCCGCGAGGTCTTCGCCGAACTGCCGCTCAAGAAGCTCTCTGGCCTGTTCACCTCCAAGGACGTCAACGACCAGATCAAGGGCGTGCTGGCCGACTACGAGCGCCAGGTGAAGTTCATCAAGGGCGTTTACGACAACAAGCGCGAGAAGGTCACCGAGGGCGACGACCTGCCCCCGGGCGTCATCAAGATGGTCAAGGTCTACGTGGCGGTGAAGCGCAAGCTCTCCGTGGGCGACAAGATGGCCGGCCGCCACGGCAACAAGGGCGTCGTCTCCTGCATCCTGCCGGAAGAGGACATGCCCTTCTTCGCCGACGGCACCCCCATGGACATCGTGCTGAACCCCCTGGGCGTGCCCTCGCGCATGAACATCGGCCAGATCATGGAGACCCACCTCGGCTGGGCCGCCCGTGAGCTGGGCGCGCAGATCGCGGGCATGGTCGAGAGCGGCGAGGCCATGAAGCAGGTCCGCAAGGACGTGTCCGCCGTGTTCAACAGCAAGGAGATCGACAAGCTCATCGCCGACATGGACGATGAGGAGCTGAAGGCCGCCGCCAAGAGCCTGCGCCACGGCATCGTCACCAAGACCCCGGTCTTCGACGGCGCCAGCGAGGAGGAGATCTGGGGCTGGCTGGAGCACGCGGGCCTGCCGGACGACGGCAAGATCACCCTGTACGACGGCCGCTCCGGCGAGCCGTTCCACAGCCGCGTCACCGTGGGCGTCATGTACATGCTCAAGCTCCACCACCTGGTCGACGACAAGATGCACGCCCGTTCCACCGGCCCCTACAGCCTGGTCACCCAGCAGCCGCTGGGCGGCAAGGCGCAGTTCGGCGGCCAGCGACTGGGCGAAATGGAAGTCTGGGCCCTGGAGGCCTACGGCGCCGCGTACCTGCTGCAGGAGTTCCTGACGGTCAAGTCCGACGACGTCTCCGGCCGCGTGAAGATGTACGAGAAGATCGTGAAGGGCGACAACTTCCTTGAGGCCGGGCTCCCCGAGTCCTTCAACGTGCTCATCAAGGAACTCATGTCCCTGGGCCTGGACGTGAACCTCATCCAGGACGAGAAGAAGAAGCCTGCCAGACGGCAGTAGGCCGGGGAAATCCCGGTCCTTGGTAGGCAGGCCCGCACCCCACGGGCCGGTTCACAACTGTCAAACTTACGAGGATATTCCATGAGCTTGGACGAACTGTTCACCATGCGTGGAACCACGAATCTGGGCATCGCCGGTCGCAACCTGAAGGCGATCCAGATCTCCATAGCCTCCCCCGAGAAGATCCGCGAGTGGAGCTTCGGCGAAGTGAAAAAGCCGGAGACGATCAACTACCGCACCTTCAAGCCGGAGCGCGATGGCCTGTTCTGCGCCAAGATCTTCGGCCCCGTGAAGGACTACGAGTGCAATTGCGGCAAGTACAAGCGCATGAAGCACCGCGGCATCGTGTGCGAGAAGTGCGGCGTCGAGGTCATCGCCTCGAAGGTCCGCCGCGAGCGCATGGGCCACATCGAGCTGGCCGCGCCCGTTGCGCACATCTGGTTCCTCAAGACCCTGCCCTCCAAGATCGGCACCCTCTTGGACATCACCATGGCCGACCTGGAGAAGGTGCTCTACTTCGACTCCTACATCGTCCTTGACCCGGGCGACACCAACCTGAAGAAGCTGCAGATCCTCGGCGAGGACCAGTACCTCCAGGTCATCGACCACTACGGCGAGGACGCCGTGAAGGTGGGCATGGGCGCGGAGACCGTGCGCAAGCTCCTGGAGGCCATCGACCTCGAGGAACTGCGCGCCGGGCTGCGCGAGGAGAGCGCCACCACGCGCTCCCAGACCAAGAAGAAGAAGATCACCAAGCGCCTGAAGATCGTCGAGGCGTTCATCGAGTCCGGCAACAAGCCGGAGTGGATGATCATGGAGGTGGTGCCGGTCATTCCGCCCGAGCTGCGCCCCCTGGTGCCGCTGGACGGCGGCCGCTTCGCCACCTCGGACCTGAACGACCTGTACCGCCGCGTCATCAACCGCAACAACCGTCTGAAAAGACTGCTGGAGCTGGGCGCGCCGGACATCATCATCCGCAACGAGAAGCGCATGCTCCAGGAGGCCGTGGACGCCCTGTTCGACAACGGACGGCGCGGACGGGCCATCACCGGCACCAACGGCCGCCCCTTGAAGTCCCTTTCGGACATGATCA
>CAZCYB010000057.1:0-15171 GCA_964502805.1 uncultured Desulfocurvus sp. | reverse complement strand
TGGGGACGCCAGCAAATCCAGCGGGTTACCGAAAGGTAACCCGCTTTTTCTTTGCTGGGGGGAAAAATCCGTCCCAGCCCCTCCCTCTTGCCTCCTCCGTCACCTCGCGGCTCTTCCCCGGTCTTCCAGGATCTCGCTCCCGGCCCGGAGCCCGCATCCAGTCGCCAGAAGCCGTAGCGGTCCTTTTCGCATGCGCCGGGATGCGCATGGCCTGTGCCCCTTGATCTGACGGATGGGGGGCAGAGCAGGACTCCCCTTCGTCCTCCTTTTTCACCACCCCGTCACGCCACGGACACCCGCCGAGGCCTCGTTGCGGATAGCTTCCTCCGCAGGCGGAGGCCGGGCCACGACCGCGCGCCCCGCCGCCCGGCGCAGCCTCTTGCGCCGCCAACCGCGCAGGCTCCTGCGCTCCCACAGGGGGGAAGTCCATGCCCGAACCCGCCATCCCGACCCAAGGTCCCTTCCAGCTCCCCCGCCCCGCCGGCGCTCCGTTCAAAAGCGCCCTGTTCACCGCCTTCCACAAGCCCTTGAGAAAGATCCTGTGCCTGGACACGCTCAACGCCATGTACCTCGATTCCGGGGCCAAGGCCGCGCCGGGCGAGGCCCCGCAGGACTTCCTGGCCCGGGCCCTGGACGAGTTGGGTGTGGACTTCGAGGTGCCGGGGGCCGACATGTCCAACATTCCGGTGAGCGGCCCGCTCATGGTCGTTTCCAACCACCCCTTCGGCGTGGTGGAGGGCTTGGCTTTGGCGAGCGCGCTTACCCGGGTGCGGCCCGACGCGAAGATCCTGGCCAACCATCTGCTCGCCGCCATCCCGGAGATGCGCCCCCTGCTCATCGAGCTGGATCCCTTCGGTGGCAGCGGCGCGCGGCAGCGCAACATGGCCGGGCTTCGGGCGGCCCTTGGCTGGCTGAAGCATGGCGGCGCGCTCATAGCCTTTCCCGCGGGCGAGGTGTCCAGCCTGGCCATGGGCAGGCGCATGGTGGCCGATCCGCCCTGGCACAGCGGCATGGCCGCCCTGGCCCGCAAGATGCGCGCGCCGGTGCTTCCCGCCTTTTTCCACGGTCGCAACAGCAACTGGTTCCAGGCCGCCGGTCTGGTGCACCCGCGCCTGCGCACCCTGCTCTTGCCGCGCGAGAACCTGAAGCGCCGGGGCGAGACCCTGCGCCTGTCCCTGGGCTCCCTGGTCCCTGCCGCGCGCCTGGCCGACATGACCGACGAGGAGGCTTCCACATACCTGCGCTTCCGCTGCCACCTGCTGCGCGGTCGCAGGCCCGAAGACCGGGTGGCGCCGCAGGGGCGGGGAACCTTCGCGCCCGGGCACATGGCCCTGGCGGCCCAGAGGCCGCTGGCCGCGCGCCTGCGCGAGATCCAGGCCCTGCCGGAGGACCGGATTCTGGCCAGAAGTGAGCCGTTCGTGGTCTTCCAGGCCACGGCCCCGGAGATTCCCAACCTGTTGCACGAGGTGGCGCGCCTGCGCGAGTCCACCTTCCGCACCGTGGGCGAGGGCACGGGCCAGCCCCTGGACCAGGACCGCTACGACGCCCACTACCGCCATCTCATCCTGTGGAACGAGCGCGACCGCGAGGTGGCCGGGGCCTATCGTTTCGCGGGCACCGACGAGGTGCTTGCCGATCACGGCCCGGCGGGGCTGTACACGGCCAGCCAGTTCCGCATCAAGCCCGCCTTCTGGGAGCGCCTGAACCCGGCGCTGGAGCTGGGGCGCAGCTTCGTCAGGCCGCGCTACCAGAAGTCCTACCAGCCGCTGCTGCTCTTGTGGAAGGGGCTGGCCGAGTACGTGGCGCGCCACCCCTGGTACCGGGTGCTTTTCGGCTGCGTGAGCATCTCCGGCGACTACAGCCCGCTGTCGCGGGAGCTCATGATGGCCTTTCTGCGCCGCCATAGCCAGGACGCCGAACTGGCCCGGCTGGTGCGGCCCACGCGAAGGCCCAAGGGGGGTGTGCTCTCGCGCCTGGACCTGCGCGTGCCCGAGGGCGTGTTCCGCGACCCCTCGGACATGGACGCGCTGGTGGCCGAGGTGGAGGGCGGGCGGGGCGTCCCGGTGCTGCTCCGGCAGTACCTCAAGCTTGGCGGGCGCATCGCGGCCTTCAACCTGGACCCGGACTTCGGCCACTGCCTGGACGGGCTCATCACCGTGGACCTGGCGCGCACCGAGCCGCGCACCCTGGCCCGGTTCATGGGCTCCAGGGGGGCCAGGCTGTTTTTGGCCTGCCACACCGCGCCGGGCGAGGGGCCGGGCGAGGCGATGGACGCGGAGCGCGGCCCGGAGCTCAGCCCCCCCAGGGCCGCCTAGGCGCCGCTAGCGGGCGAAGGGGTCCTGACGCGGGAAGGCCTCGTCAAAGGGCCGCTGCACGTGCTGGCGGATCTGGTCGCGGATGCGCCGCACCTGCTCCAGCCGCTCCTCGCGCGTGCCCGCCACCGTGGCCGGGTCCGGGAAGGGCCAGTGCCAGCGCTGGGTCAGGCCGGGGAAGATGGGGCAGCGGCCCTCGCTGCCGGAGTCGCACACCGTGATGACGTAGTCGTAGATGCGCCCGGCCTTGAACAGGTCGAAGACGCTCTGGGGCTTCTTTCCGGCCAGGTCGATGCCCACCTCGGCCATGGCCTCCACCACCAGCGGGTTGATCTCGGCGGCGGGCTCCAGGCCCGCGCTCTCCACCTCGAAGCTGTCCCCGGCGAACTGCCGCAGGAAGGCCTCGGCCATCTGGCTGCGCGCGCTGTTCTGCGTGCAGATGAACAGAACCCTGAGCTTGTCCATGTGCTGCTCCCTTGTTTTCCACATTGGCCGCCCGGGGCGGCGAATGTCCCATGCATAGGCCAGCGGGGTGACGGTCTGGTGGCGGCCCTGTGACGAGCCGGTGAGGGGCCTGCGCCGGGCCGGGGCGACTCCCGGCGCGTCCGCCTTCTTCACCGCCCCGTCACGGCCCGGTCACACATCCGGCCGCGCCCTGGGCTACTCCTTGGTCGCCGCACCCGGCCGGGCCACCCGGATTCCGGCACCTTAGCGGCCACGGAGGCACCCCATGAGCAGCAGCGACAAGAAGATCGAGATCATCGTGCGCAGCGAGGAGCTGAAGGGCCTTCTCAAATCCCTGGCCACCAGCCTCCGGCATTCCATCGCCCCGGACGCCCTGCGCGCCTTCGCCTGCGACATCGAGCAGGCCCAGAAGCTGGAGATGGTGGTGAAGCAGCAGGGCGGCATGGCCGAACTCAAGCTCAAGGTCAAGGGCCTGCCCACTCCGGCGGAGGCCCAGGAGCTGGCCGAGGCCCGCGCGGCCAATGGCGGCCCCGGCGGAGAATCCTACAAGTCCATCAAGAAGCGCATGAAGACCAGCTTCAAGTTCCTGGGCCACAACATCGCTGCCCAGGTGCTGCCCCCGGCGGAGATCGTGCAGGGCTTCCTGGCCGATTCCAAGGCCATGTGCGAGCACCCGGACCGGGGCGGCGGGGACTACTCCCGTCACGCCGAACTCATGGCCCAGTTTGAGGCGGCCTTTGCCCAGGGCGACCGCGTGGCGCTCCAGGCTCTCTACGCGGAGCTGAACGCCACCAAAAAGGCCTGCCACGGCCAGCACAAGTAGGTTCGGAAGCATGACCAAGAGCAAAGCCCAGGACTGCTGCGAAAGCCCTCCTCCGCGCATACCCGAGGCCCCCACCGAGGCCGACGAGCGCGACTTCCTGGCCCTGGTGGCCACGGCCCTGACCCCGGAGGAGGCCGCCACCGTCGTCGCGCCAGCCGAGGTGCTGCCCAGGCAGGAGCGTGTTCTGGCCGTGCACTGGCACCCCGAGTTCGTGCCCATGGACCTGATCCGCCAGCGCATCGAGGCCACCTTTCCGGGGCGGGCGCAGGAGCTCATCATCCCCACCCAGCATAACGAGCTCACCGTCTACGGCGACCACGCCGGGGTGGAGGTGGACTGCTACTCCGCCGGGTTCAACCAGAAGGTGCAGCTTCTGGTGCACTTCCGGGCCGAGCGCCTGGACCGCGCCGGGGTGCTCCAGAGCATGCTCCGGCACACCTTCCGCTACCGCCAGAGCCAGCTCTTCGACTTCCTGGATGTGCTCACCGGTCGCGACGAGCACCGCTTGAACGCCGTGGCCCAGGACACCGGCGCGGCGGAGGAGACCATCCTCTTCGCCCGGGCGCACGCCCGCAAGCTCTCCGCGCTCATCGAGCGCCACGGCGGCTCCATCCCGGCGGACTCTCTCAAGAACAAGCTGGTGCGCGGCTTCCTGGATGCCCAGCGGCCCCGCTACGGCGACCGGCTGGTGACCCGCGTGCAGGCCTTTGCCCAGGCCGTGAAGCTCTCGGTCAAGGCCGTCTTCCCCATGCAGTACTTCTACCGCGCCTCGGAGGTCATCGAGGAGGCCCGGGGCTTCGGGGCGGGGATAGTCATCCCCCACCCGGAGCAGTTTTGGCCCATCCTCATGGCCGACTACGACGTGGACGGCTACGAGGTGTGGAACCCGCAGAGCCAGCGCTACACGGAATTCCTCATCGACACCCTGGCGCGCAAGAACCGCAAGGGCTGGGCCGAGCGCAGGCTGCTGGTGTTCATGGGCGACGACACGCACATGAGCGAGAAGCTGCGCAACCCGGACCAGGGCTCGGGCAAGGTGCGCCGCGAAATCGGCGTGCAGCCCGCCTGGGACGACCTGAACATCCGCAAGCGGCTGTTGGCCTCGGGCATGGACCGGGCCTGCGTCATCCGCGAATACACCGCCCGCCTGAACGGCTAGGGCGAAACACGAAAGGAGCGCCACCATGGCCCACGACGGCAAGTTTGAGTTCGAGAGCGTGCAGGACGAGCGGAGCATCCAGGCCTTCCTGGCGGCCCTCACCGAGGGCTTCGGCAAGGGCCGGGTGACCCTGCGCAGCGACGCCGAGGAGATCCACCTGACGCCCTCGGCGCTCATGAGCTTCTCGGTGAAGGCCAAGCGCAAGGACGGCGAGAGCAAGCTCACCCTCAAGATCACCTGGAAGGATTCCCGGGGTCAGATCGCCGCGGGCGAACGCGCCATCCAGGTGGAGTCGTAGGTCCGCCGTGCTCACCTTCGAGGGCCTGGAGGAGAACTTCACCTTCATGGTGGCCGAGGTGGAGCGCCAAGTGCGCGCAACGGCCTCGTTCCTGGATTCGCCCAGCCACGAGCTCTACGACCGCATCGTGGGCCGCGACGACTACATCGACAACCTGAAGACGGTCATTGAGAACAAGTGCTACGGACACTTCCATGAAGGCGGCGGCCTGGACAGGGCTTCGGCCAAACGCGTGCGCGCCGTGCAGGTCATGTGCGTGAATCTGGAGCGTGTGGCCGACTTCTGCGTGAAC
Organism: uncultured Desulfocurvus sp.; assembly: GCA_964502805.1. Classification (GTDB taxonomy): domain Bacteria; phylum Desulfobacterota; class Desulfovibrionia; order Desulfovibrionales; family Desulfovibrionaceae; genus Humidesulfovibrio. Next base: position 9,822 of record CAZCYB010000057.1, on the reverse strand, counting down.
ATCGTGGGGCAGACCAACTACCTCACCGACCACGCCTTCCTGCACGGCTACAGCTACGCGGAGATGTTCGCCGAGACCCTCTCCTGCCTGGGCCGCATCCTGCCCGCGTTCCAGAAGGCGGACATTTCCGGCGCGCTCTCCGTGTGCCGGGCCGAGTACGAACTGGACCGCCTGTACAAGGTGGGCTTCGACCGCATCATGGGCGAGCTGCGCACCGGCAAGAACGTCCAGAACCTCATCACCGTGCTGTTTATCTTCCGGTATCTGGAGCGCATCGGCGATTCGCTCCTGAACATCGGCGAGGCGCTCATCTTCTCCATTCTGGGCGAGCGCATCAAGATCGAGCAGTTCGAGGCCCTGCGGCAGACCCTCTCCAAAACCGGCTACTCCGGCGGCATGTCCGGGGTGGACTTCAAGGCCATCTGGGGCACGCGCAGCGGCTGCCGCATCGGCAAGGTGGCCCGCGCGGGAGGCAACGGACCGGCCAACGGCCAGGGCGCCAGCCAGCCGGACGGCCTGCCCGGTGGCGCCGGGGTGGACCCCCTGGGCAGCATCTACAAGGAGGGCGCCCGGGCCAAGATACTGGCTGAAAAGGCCGGTCTGGAGCTGTGGTCGGGCACCTATCCCGGCCTGGTGGCCGATGTGTACGGCTTCCACGAGGAGGGCGACAAGGCCTCGCTTCTGGTGGAGTACCTGCCCGGTTGCAACCTCGACGAGGTCATCCTGACCTCCGGCGAGGATGTGCTCCAGAACGCCCTGTTCGTGTTCACCAGCACCGTGCAGGACATCTGGGAGAGCACGCGGCGCGAGGAGCCCGTGCCCGTGGCCTTCATGTCCCAGCTTTCCTCCAGGCTCCCCGAGGTGCTCCAGATCCACCCCAGCTTCGACCGCCCGGTGAAGACCGTGTGCGGGCACGAAGCCCCCTCCACCCGCGAGCTGCTGAACCTCTGCCGGGAGGCGGAGGCCGGGCTTGCCGCGCCCTTCTCCGTGCTCATCCACGGGGACTTCAACCTGAGCAACCTGGTCTACGACCATCGCAACCAGCGCCTGCACTACCTGGACGTGCACCGCTCCCGCCAGTCCGACTACGTGCAGGACGCCAGCGTGCTGCTGGTTTCCTGCTATCGCATGCCCGTGTTCGAGGAGACCCTGCGCCAGCGCATCCACTGGGCCATGGCCGAGGTTCTTTCCTTTGTGCGCTCCTTCGCCCGCCAGAGCGGCGACGCCACCTTCGAGGCGCGCATGGGCCTGGCCCTGGCCCGCTCCCTGTTCACCTCCACGCGCTTCGAACTCAATCCGGTCTTTTCCCGGGGCATGTGCCAGCGGGCCCACTACCTCATGGAGCGCGTCGCCGCGCACCGGGGCAGGCCCTGGGCGGACTTCCGCCTGCCGGAATACGCCCTGCTGGACTAGCCGAGACCACGAGACGGAAGGAACAATGACCGACACCCTGACCAAAGAGACGCCTGAACTGGCCGTGGTGGGCCTGCGCGGAGGCTGGTCCTCCGAGCTCTTGGCCGACCGCGCCGCCGAGGCCTGCGGCGGCCCCCGGCTCATCATCGAGATGGACCGCGTGAGCCTGGACCTGGCCACGGGCCGGGCCATGTACGAGGGCCACGACCTCTCCCGCTGCCGGGGCCTGCTGCTGAAGAAGCTGGGCCGGGACTATTCGCCGGGCCTGCTGGACCGCCTGGAGATGCTGCGCTTCCTAGAGCACCGGGGCGTGCGCGTGTTTTCGCCGCCGGGCGCGGTCATGGGCCTTGTGGACCGCCTGTCCTGCACCACCACCCTGGCCCAGAACGGCGTTCCCATGCCGCCCACCACCGTCACCGAGGATGCCCAGGCCGCGCAGGCGGCGGTGGAGGCCTACGGCACGGCGGTGCTCAAGCCACTGTTTTCCACCAAGGCCCGGGGCATGCGCCTGGTCAAGCCCGGCAATGGGCTGGCCGCCACCCTGGCGGAATACCGGCGCGCCCATGGGTTCTTCTACGTGCAGCAGGCCGTACCCTTGGGCGAGCAGGACCTGGGCGTGGTCTTTCTGGGCGGTCGCTACCTGACCACCTACGCCCGCCGCCGCCAGGAGGGCGCCTGGAACACCACCACGGCCTCGGGCGGTCGGTACGTGGCCTTCGACCCGCCCCAGGACATCATCGACTTGGCCTGGAAGGCCCAGAGCCTCTTCGGTCTGGACTTCACCTGCGTGGACGTGGCCCTGACCCCCGGCGGCCCCGTGGTCTTCGAGGTCTCGGCCTTCGGAGGGTTCCGGGGCATCGAGGAGGCGCGCGGCATGGATGCCGCCAAACTGTACGCGGACTACGCCATGAGGAGGTTGAACGCATGAGCAGGCACGGCTACGTCATGGGCACCCTGGCGGATATGCTGGGCGCGGCCACTCCGGCCCCGCATTCCCTTTTCCTCGACCTGGGCGACTGCCGCCTGGAGGTGCGCTCCAACTCCCAGCCCCTGCTGGCCGAGCTGGACGCCTACTTCGGCTGCTTCGTGGCCGCTTCCGGCCCGGCCCAGGTGGTCATCACCGCCCTGGAGGCCCCGGAGCCGCACATCCCCCTGGAGCTGAGAGAGAAGGCCCCGGACCCTGGCAAGGAGCGCGTGAAGGAAGAGTACGCCGACGTGCCGGGCGGGCGCCTGGTGCGCAAGCGGCTCACGGGCATGGTCTTCCTCTTCGGCCACGGGTTCAACCTGGCCGTGGGCCCCTGCCTGAAGAACCCCAACCAGATCGTGAACTTCGTCAACAACCGCTACATCGAGTACAAGCTGCACCAGGGCTGCATGCTGGGCCACAGCGCCGCGGTGGCGCACCTGGCGGCGGGCGGCGCTGCGGACAGCGGCAGCGGGGGCCGCATGCGCGGGCTGGCCCTGTGCGGATTCTCGGGCGCGGGCAAGAGCACGCTGGCCATGCACATCATGAGCCGGGGGGCGCTGTTTGTCAGCAACGACAGGCTGCTGGTGGAGCCCGAGCCCGCTTCCGGGGGGGGCGGTCTGCGCATGTCCGGGGTGCCCAAGCTGCCGCGCATCAACCCCGGCACGGCGCTGAACAACCCCGACCTGGCCCGCGTGGTGCCCGGCGAGGACCGTCGCCGCTTCCTGGAGCTGGACGAGGACGACCTGTGGGGCCTGGAATACAAGTATGACGTGTTCCTGGACCAGTGCTTCGGCCAGGGACGGTTCCTGCTCCAGGCGCCCATGCACGGCCTGGTGGTGCTGAACTGGCGCCGCGGAGGGGGGGAGACCACCATCCGCTTCGTCAAGGCCGGAGAGCGCCCGGACCTGCTGCCCGCGTTCATGAAGGCGGCGGGGCTGTTCTCCCTGCCCAGAAACGGAGACGCCAGCTGGCGCGACCCCGAGGCCGAGGCCTACGCGGCGCTGCTCTCCCGCTGCGACCTCATCGAGGTCGGGGGGGGCGTGGATTTCGGCCGCACGGCGGACTTCTGCGCCGAATACCTCATGCACGGCTAGGGGGAAGGCGTGGCGAGAACCATCATCCGCCGCGAGGTGGAGTTGCCCAACCACCTGGCCCTGGCCCGGCTGGAGAAGTGCCCGGAGCTGGGCCCCAGAGTGTTGTTCTTCAGCGGCGGCTCGGCCCTCAAGCGCTCCAGTATCCGGCTCATCGACTACACGCACAACTCCGTGCACATCATGACGCCGTTTGACTCCGGCGGCAGCTCGGCCAAGATCCGCAAAGCCTTCAACATGCCCGCCGTGGGCGACATCCGCGCCCGTCTCATGGCCCTGGCGGACCAGAGCCTGCGGGGCAACCCGGCCATCTTCGAGCTCTTCGTGCACCGCCTGCCCGCCGACGACACCCCCGAGGGCCTGCGCGCCACGCTGGACCGCATGGTGCGCGGCAAGCACCCGCTGGTGGCCCGCGTCACCGACCCCATGCGCAAGATCGTGCGCAACCACCTGGCCATGTTCCAGCAGAACATGCCCGAGGACTTCGACCTCACGGGCGCGAGCATAGGCAACCTGGTGCTGGCCGGGGGCTACCTGGCCAACAGGCGGCACCTGGACCCGGTGATCTTCATGTTCTCAAGCCTGGTGCAGGTGCGCGGCATGGTGCGGCCGGTGGTGAACAAGAATCTGCACCTGGCCGCCGAGCTGGCCGACGGCTCGCTCGTGGTGGGCCAGCACAGGATGACCGGCAAGGAGGTTCCGCCGCTGGCCTCGCCCATCCAGCGGCTGTTCCTCTCCGACGAGACCGGCAGGCCGGTGGTCCAGCCCATCCGCGACAAGGTGCGGAGCCTCATCACCGGGGCCGAGCTCATCTGCTACCCCATGGGCAGCTTCCACACCAGCGTCATGGCCAACCTGCTGCCGCGCGGCGTTGGCCAGGCCGTGGCCCAGGCCTGCTGCCCCAAGGTCTACGTGCCCAGCACCGGGGTGGACCCGGAATGCCTGGGCATGAGCGTGGCCGACCAGGTGGAGCGCCTGGCCGCCACGCTCATGGGCGACGCCGCCAGCGACGCCGGGGGGCGGCCCACGGCCCTGGCCGATGTGCTGCACTACGTACTGGTGGACTCCAGCCACGGCCAGTATCCGGGCGGGCTGGAGCTGGAGCGCATCCGGCGCATGGGCGTGGAGGTCATCGACACCCCGCTCATCGGCTATGGCCCCAGCCCGGACATCGACGACCGCTTCCTGGTGCCCATCCTGCTTTCACTGGCGTAACGGCTTTCCAGATACTTCAACAGCCTGAACATACGGAGGTTCTCATGGACAAGGAGACGAGGGACAAGCTTGAGATGAAGGCGCAGATGAAGAGCGCCGAGGTGGCCAAGTACCTCATGGGCCTGGCCGACGGCTTCAAGGCCGGGCGCATCGTGGTGGAGCAGGGGGTGGACAGCCTGATCCTGCTGCCCGCCGTGCTGGCCGAGGTGGAGGTGGAGGCCCGGGTGAAGAAGGACAAGGCCCGCTTCAGCCTGGAAGTCTCCTGGCGCACGGCCTGCGAGGAGGACTGCGAGGAGCTGACCATCAGCGCGGGCAAGCCCGAGAAGAAGCCCGAAATGAAAGACGAGAAGAAGGAAGAGAAGAAGACTGAGCCGGAGAAGGAGGAGGCCAAGAAGCCCGCCCCGGCTGCGGCGGTCAAGTCCGCCGCCCCTGTCGCGAAGGCGGAGGCCGCCAAGCCTGTGGCCAGGTCCGAAGTGAAGGCCGAGGCGGCCAAGGCTTCCGAGGCCAAACCCGCCGCCGCCCCGGCCCAGTCCAAGCCCTAGCACCTCCAGCGTCTCTTCAGCATGAGGCCCCCGCCCCGGAGCACACCGGAGCGGGGGCCATGCCGTGCCCGCGTCTTGTCTCCGCCTCAGCGGCTTACGCGGCGCGCAGGCACTCCTCGCCAGGGGCGGCGGCGAAGGAAGTTCCGGTCGCTCCGGCGGAAGAACGGGGCTGTTCAGGAAGGCCCTGGAACACCACCTGGGCATAGAGCTCCCAGGTGCGCAGGAAGGCCTGGTCGAAGGACACGCTTGCGGCGTGCCCGCGGGCGGCGTCGGCCATGTCCCGCAGGCGCAGGCGGTCGCTCATCAGTCCCAGCAGGGCCAGGGCCAGGGCCCGGGGGTCCTCCGGCGGCACTACCAGGCCGGTTTTTCCTGGCAGCACCACCTCGCGCGGGCCGCCCTGGCTGGTCACCACCACGGGCAGGCCGCTGGCCTGGGCCTCCAGCACCACGTTGCCGAAGGTGTCCGTGGCCGAGGGGAAGGCGAAGGCGTCGGCCCCGGCGTAGGCTGCGGCCAGTTCCCCACCCTGCAGGTAGCCGGTGAAGGTCACGGGCAGCCCGGCGCAGTGCTCGCGCATCTGCGCAAGCCAGGGGCCGTCGCCCACGATGACAAGCCGGGCGTCGGGCCGGTGGGCGTGCACCTGCCGGAAGGCCCCGGCCAGCACGTCCAGCCCCTTCTCGCGCGAGACGCGGCCCACATAGAGGATTTTGAAGTTGCGGCCCAGGCCCAGCTCTTCGTAGAAGCCGCTGCGGCGGTCCGGGTGGAAGCGCTCCACGTCCACTCCGCGCGGGTGCACCACAGCTTTGCCGCGCGCGATGCCGCGCTCCTCCAGTTCCAGCGCCGTGGACCGGCTGGGCGCCCATACGGCGTCCATCTGGCCGTAGAACCAGCGCATGGCCCGCCAGGCGGCGTCCTCCATGGCCGGGTCCTCGGTGAACATGCGCACGTACTGCGGGAAGGCCGTGTGGTAGGTGCCGTGCACGGGAATCCCCAGCACCCGGGCGATGGCCAGCCCCGCCAGGCCCACGGGGCCGGGGGTGGCGGTCAATATCATGTCGAAGTCCTGCTCCGCCGCCCAGGCCAGCATCTTGAGGAAGGGCGGGTAATTGAGCCGAATCTCCGGGTACTCCGGCAGTTGGAAGGAGCCCACCGGGGCGAAGAGCGCGGCGTGGGGCGAGATGTCCTCCGCGCGGGCGCCGCCGGGGCCGCCGGTCTCGGCGGGCAGGTCCATGCAGGTCACCACGGTCATGGCCTTGCCGTGGCGCCCGGCCAGGGCGATCTGCTGCTGGATGGTGCGGGCCACGCCGTTGACCTCGGCGAAAGTGTCTGTGAAGTGGGCCACCCGGAGGGTCTCGCCGCTCTTCTTCCTGGGGCGGGGGCGCTCCAGCCCGAAGCCGCGCAGGCACTCCCGGGCGAAGGCGCGCTCCCGGCCGAAGAGCTCGCAGGACAGGAAGAAGGGCGAGAGCATGGCGTAGAGCGAGCCCGCCTGGGCCAGCTCGTGGAACAGGCCGAACACGTCCGCACCCTGCACGGCGGCAAGCGTGCGCCCGGCGCAGCGGGTCAGCAGGCGGTCGGTGACGCGGCTGACGAAGCGCCGCCATAGGTTCTCGGGGTTCGCGGCCCGGCTCCCCGCCTTTGCCAGGTCCCGCATGGCCGGATCGGCCTGAATCACCGCCCCGGCCTCGGCCAGGAGCATGGCCCCGGTGGCGTTCTTGTCCGCCGCCAGGGAATACAGGCCCAGGCGCAGGCGGTCCGCCGCGCGCCTGAGCGCCGCGCGCGGGCCGGTGCGGCGTGGGCGCTCCGGGTCCAGCAGGGCGTCGGCGAAGCGCACGCAGACGTGGCCCTCGGGCAGCCTTCCGGCCCGGCTTTTGTAGAACTGGTAGGCGATGCCGGAGAGGTTCCGGGCCATGTGCCAGGGGGTGGCGGGCTCGCCCAGCACCCGCCCGGCGCCGGAGGGGATGGCCTCCAGCAGGTTCCCCAGGGTGGGCGGACCTTCGAACCAGGTGTGCATGCCCGCGATGCCCAGGGACGAGTGGTCGTCGCTGCCCGCCACCAGAGCCTTCTTCCAGGGCTCAGGGCCGTGGGGCGCGATGTTGTGGCGCTCGGCCAGGCGGTCCATGGCCTCCGGGGTGAGGGAGTCCACGATCTGGCGCAGGGCCTGGTTCTGGAACCCGTCGCGCGAGCCGTTCTGCTCCAGGGTGTTGAACAGGAGCAGCGCGCGCTCGAAGTGGTCCAGGGTGAGCTTGCCGTTCACCGCGAAGAGCGGGTGGGCCAGCACGTGGACGATGCCCTCGGCCCGCAGGTAGGCGGCCAGGTCATAGACGTTGTCGCGCAGGCGCTGGAACTCGGCATGCTGGGCCTCGGTGATGTTGTAGGCCAGCAAGTGGAGCTTGCAGCGGTCCTCGGGGAAGTAGGTGGTGATCTCCTCGCTGACGAAGGCGCCGGGCAGGTGCGCGATCTCCAGGGCCCCGGCGATGGTGTTGTGGTCGGTGATGGTCACCAGGTCCATGCCCTTGGCCCGGGCGATGTCGTAGACCATGCGCGGGGTGGTGAAGCTCTCCGGGCAGCCCATGCGTTGGAGCACCCACTGCGAGGGACGCGTGGAGTGGCGCGAGTGCACGTGCAGATCGATGCGGAAGCCGGGGGCGTTCTGGGTCATTGTTCCTCCGTGCGGGCCGTGCCCGCCGGGGGGCGGGACGCTCCGGCCCGCCTTGTGTCAGGCGCAGCGCAACCAGGGGGCGCGTTCGCGCTCGGCCTGGCAGTGCACGCACAGCGACGTGGCCGGGTTGGCCATGAGCCGGGCCAGGCCGATGGCCTCGCCGCAGTCGTCGCACAGGCCATAGTCCCCGGAGTCCAGCCGCTTGAGAGCGGCCTCCGCCTGCCTGCGTCGCTCACGCATGCGGCCCTGCAGCGAAAGCGCGATGCCGACCTCGGCCACGCGCGAGGCGTATTCGTTCTCGTCGGCGCAGGGGTCCAGGCGCGGGGTCGCATCCTCTCCGTCGTGCTCCGTGCGCGGGGTGCAGGCCTCCATGGTCTCCAGCAGCATCTTCTTCAGCGTCTCGTACATGGCTCGCTCCGTGCTCGGCGTTTCGCGTCGAGAGCAAAGGCGTCTGCGTCGGAGGGAACCCTATGCCAGGCGCGCCCGGCATGGGTGGCGCGAGGGTGACGGGACGGGGACAAATGAGGCTTGACTCCCCAGCTCCGGGTTACGGCTGCGGCGGGATTGTCACAGTCCCTTGACCGGGCGGTCACCGCGCCGGAGCCCGGTGCGGGTAGGGATTGGGCAGGCGGAGGCCGGGAGCCAGACGTGGCGGCCAACGGGAGGGACGCATGCTCGCCATCTACGGACCAGGCGGATCTTTGCAGCAGCAGCCGACGCAGGGATGCCCGAGCTGCTGGCTGGAACTCATCGCCCCGAGCGCGGAGGAGATCTCTCGCGCCGCGGTGCTGGCGGGGTTCGACGAGAAGCTCATCCACGACGCCCTGGACCTGCACGAGCGCCCGCGCATCGAGGTGGACGACGAGGCCACGCTGCTGGTCATCCGCGCCCCGCACCTGGAGGACGGCAACGGACATTCCGGGGAGAGCGCGCCGGGCCGCTACTCTCATGGTGGTCAGGAACGCCACTCCACCGCGCCTCTGGGCATCATCCTGGCACGGGAGTGCATCGTCACGGTGAGTCGCCTGCGCGACGAGTCCCTGTCCGAGCTTTTGCACCAGAGCCGCAGCAGGCCCGACGCCTTCCGCCCGGAGCGCTGCATCTGCGCCATCAGCCGCAGCGTGGCCCTGCTGTTTCTCAAATACCTGAAGGGAATCTCCGCGGCCATCCGCGAGGTGGAACGCGACCTCTCTCACTCCCTGGACAACGAGGATCTGATGATCCTGCTGAACCTCCAGAAGTCGGTGACGTACTTCCACGCGGCGCTCAAGACCAACGACATCCTGCTCGACAGGGTCATCCGCAAGGGACTGACCATCGGGGCGCACGCGCGCCTGGCCTTCACGGAGGAGGAGGAGGATCTGCTGGACGACGCCCAGACCGAGACCCGGCAGGGCATCTACATGTCCAAGATCTTCACCGAGGTTCTGAACTCCATCGCCAGCGTCTATTCCTCGGTCATCTCCAACAACGTCAACCAGATCATGAGGATTCTCACCTCGCTCACGGTGATCCTCATGATCCCCACCCTCATCACCAGCACCTACGGCATGAACATCCCCCTGCCCCTGCAGGCGGAGGCCGGGGCCTTCGCCATTGTGGCCGCCTGTTCCGTGGGCCTCACCAGCGCGGCCATCTGGTTCATGAAGCGGGGGCGGATTCTCTGAGCCCGGGGACACGGGAGGGCGCGTGCGCCGGAGTCCCGCGCCCGGTGCGATGATATGGTCCACCTAGCGCCAGGGCGGTGGCCCTGGAATACCGGGCCTATGCTCCGTCCGGACGAGGGGGGAAATTGAGGGGGAAAAGCTGGTTCCCCTGGGCGTCTTTCCGAGGTGCTGGCGACTCTTAACAGCCTAAAGGCATAGAGATTCGCCAGGAGGGTGCTGGCCTCTCACGCCGGCAACAGGGGTTCGAACCCCCTTGGGGACGCCAGCAAAT
>CAZCYB010000056.1:1490-15675 GCA_964502805.1 uncultured Desulfocurvus sp. | reverse complement strand
CCCTTCGATATGAGAGGCGCCCCCGGCAGGGGTCCAGGGGACGGAGTCCCCGGTCCGCCGGAGGCATCCAGCATTCTCCCCCTGGCGCATCGGCCAAAAAAAAGCGGGGGCGGCCGATCCGCCCCCGCAACCCCGGATGATTCCCGGGCCGGCGCTACTGGCCCAGGAGGTCCTTCTTTCCTTCCACCAGGCTGGTGATCACGGTGGGATCGGCCAGCGTGGAGGTGTCGCCGAAGTCCTCGATCTGTCCGGCGGCGATCTTGCGCAGGATGCGCCGCATGATCTTGCCCGAGCGGGTCTTCGGCAGCCCGTCGGCGAACTGGATGACTTCCGGCGTGGCGATGGGCCCGATCTCCTTGCGCACGTGGGCCACCAGGGCCTTGCGCAGCTCGTCGGACTCCTCGATGCCCGCCTTCAGGGTCACGTAGGCGTAGATGCCCTGGCCCTTGATGTGGTGCGGCATGCCCACCACGGCGGCCTCGGCCACGTTCTGGTGGCTCACCAGGGCCGATTCGATCTCGGCGGTGCCCAGGCGGTGGCCGGAGACGTTGATGACATCGTCCAGTCGGCCCATTATCCAGAAATAGCCGTCCTTGTCCACCCTGGCGCCGTCTCCGGCCTCGTACATGCCGGGGAAGCGGTCGAAGTAGGTCTTGCGGTAGCGCTCCGGGTCGCCGAAGACGCCGCGCAGCATGCCGGGCCAGGGCTTCTTGATGACCAGGTGGCCGCCCTCGTCGGGTCCGGCGTCGGTGCCGTCGGCCTTGACGATGGCCGCGGCCACGCCGGGCAGGGGCCGGGTGGCGCTGCCGGGCTTGAGCGGGGTGGCGCCGGGCAGGGCGGAGATCATGATGCCGCCGGTCTCGGTCTGCCACCAGGTGTCCACGATGGGTGTGCGGCTGCCGCCCACGTTCTCGTAGTACCACATCCAGGCCTCGGGGTTGATGGGCTCGCCCACGCTGCCCAGGATGCGCAAGGAGGACAGGTCGCGCTTCCTGGGCCAGTCGGTGCCTTCGCGCATCAGCGCGCGGATGGCGGTGGGGGCGGTGTAGAAGATGTTGACCTTGAACTTCTCGACGATCTTCCAGAAGCGGTCCGGCTTGGGATAGCTGGGCACGCCCTCGAACATGATGGAGGTGGCGCCCAGGGCCAGCGGGCCGTAGACGATGTAGCTGTGGCCGGTGATCCAGCCCACGTCTGCGGTGCACATGTACACGTCGTCGTCTTTCAGGTCGAAGACCCACTGGGTGGTGTGCGCGGCGTAGGTGAGGTAGCCGCCGGTGGTGTGCACCACGCCCTTGGGCTTGCCGGTGGAGCCGGAGGTGTAGAGGATGAACAGCGGGTCCTCGGCGTCCATGTGCTCGTAGGGGCTGGGGCCGTTCAGGCTCTCGTCGGCCATGGCCTCGTGCCACCACAGGTCGCGGCCTTCCACCATGCGGATCTCGTTGCCCGCGCGCTTGACCACCACGCACTGCTCCACGCTGGGGCAGGTCTTCAGGGCCTCGTCCACGTTGCCCTTGAGCGGGATGGCGCGGCCACCGCGCAGCACGGCGTCGGCGGTGAGGAGCACCTTGGCCTGGCAGTCGTCGATGCGGTTCTGCAGGCTGACGGCGGAGAAGCCGGCGAAGACGATGGAGTGGGTGGCGCCGATGCGCGTGCAGGCCAGCATGGCGATGGCCAGCTCCGGGATCATGGGCAGGTACAGGGCCACGCGGTCGCCGCGGCCCACGCCCAGCTTGCGCAGCAGGTTGGCGCAGCGGCAGACCTCGGTGTGCAGCATCTGGTAGGTGTAGACCTTGACGTCGTCCTCGGGCTCGCCCTGCCAGATGATGGCGGCCTTGTTGCGGCGGCCGTCGGTGAGGTGGCGGTCCAGGCAGTTTGCGGAGACGTTGAGCTTGCCGTCGGAGAACCACTTGATGCTGGGGGTGGCCATGTCGGCCTCCAGCACCTTGGTGAAGGGCTTGTCCCAGCTGATGAGCTCGCGGGAGCGGTCGGCCCAGAAGCCCTCGGGATCCTGGTCGGCCTTCTTGTACAGGGCCTCGTACTCGGCCATGGACTTGACGTAGGCGTCCTTCTGGGCCGCCTTGGGCGGGTCGAAGGTGCGGCCTTCCTGCTGCAAGCTGTCGATCTTGATCTCTTCGCTCATTGCCTCACTCCTGCCTGGTTTGGTGTGGCTGCCGCCGGGGCCTCCCCGGTCCTCGCGACCGGGCGCGCCGCTGGCGTGCAGGTGCGTCACGCTGCTTCCGTGACCCCGGACTACGCGCACAATCAAGCCCCCCGCATCCGATTTTAGGTAAACGGCGGAATTTTTGGAGTGAACGGCAGGCAGGCGGAGAAAGGGGCGGCGGATGCCCCGGGAGGGTAGGGTCGCGCAAGGGCCCGGCGGGGGGCCTGCGGCCTTGTACCCCCCGGCTTATCGGGCGGGCGGGGCGGGCTTTGGCCGGTGCCGGAACGTGAACCCCAGGCCCGTTGCCCGGGCCATTCGCCCGGGCCATTCGCCGAGGGGTTCGCGCCTGGACCTTGCGCCTGGACCTTCCGCCTAGATCTTCCGGCAGACGAGCAGGGGCGTGTCCTCCAGGGGCAGGCTCACGGCGTCCACCCGGGGGTCCATCTCGGCATCGAACAGGAAGCGGCGGAAGGCGATGATCTCCGGCGGCAGGCCGGCGATGTCGATGTGCCCGCCGCTGTGCTTCTTTTCCACCACGATGTTGGCGGGAACGCCCGCGGGCAGGGTGACGCAGGCCAGCCCGCCGGGCACCAGGCGGGCCAGGGCCAGCTCGAAGGCGTCGGCGGCCTGGCCGGGGTCGCAGTCGATGAGGCAGAAGGCCAGGGCCGGTGCGGCGGGCAGGGCCGCCAGCCCTTTCAGTCCATCGCCCTGGACGAGCTCCACCACGTCGCCCACGCCAGCGGCCCCCAGGCTCTGGCGGGCCAGCTCGGCCCGGGCCTCGGCGCGCTCATAGGCGGTGAGCCGCCTGCCCGTGGCCCGGCAGGCCAGGGCCAGCCACAGGCTGGCGTAGCCGCCGCCCGCGCCGATCTCCAGCGCATCGCCCGCGGGGCAGCCGCAGAGCAGCAGGGCCAGGAGCTTTCCGGCCTCGGGGCTCACCTGGCGCATGCGGCGGGCCGGGTCGCCCTGGGCGCTGCGCCAGGCCTCCAGGGCCTTCAAGTGGCCCTGCGTCACCTGCACGGCCTGGGGAATGTCGCGGAACATGGGAACCTCCGGGGCATTGGGTGGGCCGGAAGCTAGCCCATTTGCCGGAGGAGGGGAAGGGGGGCGGGAGGGCGCCCGTTTCCCCCTTGCCAACCCCCCCGGCCAGTGATTACCTCCCCCAAATGTCCGACACCAACACTCCCGCCCCGGCCTCCGCCCCGGACAGCCGCGGCGTCATCCGCATCGAAGGCGCGCGCCACCACAACCTGAAGAACCTGACCCTGGACATCCCCCGCGAGAAGCTGGTGGTGGTCTGCGGGCCGTCGGGCTCGGGCAAGAGCACCCTGGCCTTCGACATCGTCTACGCCGAGGGCCAGCGCCGGTACGTGGAGAGCCTCTCGGCCTACGCGCGCCAGTTTTTGCCGCAGATGGACAAGCCCCAGGTGGACAAGGTGGAGGGCCTCTCGCCCGCCATAAGCCTGGAGCAGCAGACTTCCGGCCGCAACCCGCGCTCCACCGTGGGCACGGTGACGGAGGTCTACGACTTTCTGCGCGTGTTCTACGCCCGGCTGGGCACCTTCTTCTGCCCCAAGTGCGGCAGGCCCATCAGCGCCCAGACCAGCGACGAGATCGCCGCGAGCATCCTGGCCATGCCCGAGGGCACGCGCATCCTGCTTTTGGCCCCGCTGGTGGAGCACCAGAAGGGCACGCACAAGGACCTCTTCGCCCGGCTCATGAAGGACGGCTTCGCCCGCGTGCGGGTGAACGGCCAGGTGGTGGCGCTGGAGGAGGCCCCGGAGCTGGACAAGCTCAAGAAGCACACCATCGAGCTGGTGGTGGACCGCATCGCGCTGAAGCCGGACATCCGCCCGCGCCTGGCCGACTCCATCGAGCTGGCCCTGCAGAAGGGCAAGGGCAGCCTCATCGTGAGCGATGCGGCCAAGACGGGCAAGGCCGCCGACCGCTTCTTCAGCACCTCCAGCACCTGCGCGGAGTGCGGCGTGTCCATGCCCAAGCTCACCCCGCAGCTGTTCAGCTTCAACAGCCCCCAGGGCGCCTGCCCGGAGTGTTCCGGCCTGGGCAGCGTGGAGTATTTCGAGTTCGACCTGCTGGTGCCCAACAAGGGCCAGTCTCTTTCCGAGGGCGGCATCCTGCCCTGGCGCAACCCGCGCCTGTTCGCCCGGCACGAGGACGGCCTGAAGCGGCTGGGAAAGCGCCACGGCTTCACCCTCTCCACGCCCCTGGGCCAGCTCTCCGAGGCCGCGCGCGTGGCCCTCATCGAAGGGGACGCGCCTCCCAATGGCAAGGGCGACTGGGAAGGCGTGATGCCGCTGTTGGAGCAGGGCATGCACTATGGCCCGGTCTGGCGCGACGAGCTCTCCCGCTACCGCCAGAGCCGCCCCTGCCCGGCCTGCAAGGGCGCGCGCCTCAAGCCCGAGGCCCTCTCCGTGCGCGTGCCGGGCAATGAGCAGGGCCTGTCCATCCACGAGTTCTGCTCCCTGTCCATCCACCGCGCCCTGGAGTGGCTCCAGGCCCAGGACTTCTCCGGGCCCGGCGGAGACAACGGGGAAGGGGGCCACGACGCGCTCATCGCCGGGCCGCTTCTGAAGGAGCTGACCCACCGCCTGGGGTTCATGAAGGGCGTGGGCCTGGACTACATTTCGCTGGCGCGCAACATGGGCACCCTAAGCGGCGGCGAGGCCCAGCGCATCCGCCTGGCCAGCCAGCTGGGATCGGGCCTGGTGGGCGTGACCTATGTCCTGGACGAGCCGTCCATCGGCCTGCACCCGCGCGACAACGAGCGGCTTTTGAAGACCCTGCGCAGCCTGCAGGCGCGCGGCAACACCGTGCTGGTGGTGGAGCACGACGAGGCCACCATCGAGAGCGCGGACCACGTCATCGAGCTTGGCCCCGGCTCGGGCGAGCTGGGCGGGCAGATCGTGTTCCAGGGCGGGGTGGACGCGCTGATGAACGAGGCCCAGTCCCTCACGGCCAAGTACCTGCGCGGCGACATGCGCATCGAAAGGCCCGAGGAGCGCCGCAAGCCCGTGGAGATCGCGGGCCATACGCACCTGGGCATCCGGGGCGCGCGCGCCAACAACCTGAAGGGCCTGGACCTGGACATCCCCCTTGGCGTGCTGGTGTGCTTCACCGGCGTGTCCGGCTCGGGCAAGAGCTCGCTGGTGGTGGACACCCTGTACAAGCACCTGGCCCTGTCCCAGGGCATCAAGGTGGACCAGCCGGGCCCGGTGGAGGGCTTCGTGGGCGCGGGCGCGGTGGAGCGCATCATCGCCATCGACCAGACGCCCATCGGGCGCACCCCGCGCTCCAACCCGGCCACCTACACCAAGGCCTTCGACGAGATCCGCACCATCTTCGCCAGCACCAAGGACGCCAGGATGCGCGGCTACGCGCCCGGGCGCTTCAGCTTCAACGTGGCGGGCGGGCGCTGCGAGGCCTGCCAGGGCGACGGCCAGATCCGCGTGGAGATGCACTTTCTGCCCGACGTGTACGTGACCTGCGACGTGTGCAAGGGCCAGCGCTACAACGCCCAGACCCTGGAGGTGCGCCACAAGGGCAAGAACATCGCCGAGGTGCTGGACATGACCGTGGCCGAGGCCCGCGAGTTCTTCAGCGCGCACACGGCCCTGGCCCGGCGGCTGGAGGTGCTGGAGCAGGTGGGCCTGCCCTACCTGCGCCTGGGCCAGCCCGCCACCACCCTCTCCGGCGGCGAGGCCCAGCGCATCAAGATCAGCCGCGAACTGGGCAAGCGCGGCCTGCCGGGCACCCTGTACATCCTGGACGAGCCCACCACCGGCCTGCACATGCACGAGGTGGGCAAGCTCATCCGCGTGCTGCACCGCCTGGTGGACAAGGGCGCCTCCGTGGTGGTCATCGAGCACAACGCCGACGTGGTGCTGGCGTCGGATTGGGTCTTCGACCTGGGCCCGGGCGGCGGCGAGAACGGCGGGCGCATCGTGGCCCAGGGCACGCCGGAAGAGATCATGGCCAACCCGGAGTCCGTCACCGGGCGCTTCCTGGGCTCCGAGGCCGGATAGCCGCGCGGGGCCGCCTCCGAAAGCCGTTGCCAGGGCGGGCCGGAAGGCGTAGGGTATGGTGATACCGGCGCAGAGTCCGGCACAACCCTCAGCAAAGGAAGGCCCGTGGCAAAGCCGAACTACCAATACGAAAAGCGCTCCAAGGAACTGGCCAAGAAGAAGAAGAAGGAAGAGAAGCTGCGCCGCAAGGCCGAGCAGGCCCTGCGCCCGGTGCAGTACGACGAGTACGGCAACCCCATCGAGCCCGCCCCGGAAGCGGAGGAAGGCGAAGGGGAGCCCCAGGCCTAGCCGCCTGGCCCAATCGCCCTTGGGCCCCTCCTAGAAGGTCACCGACAGGCTGACGGACCCGAACAGCTGCGGGCCTTTCTGTCCCTCGAACTCCTCGGTCCTGTACACGTGGGTGTAGGTGAGCTTGGCCCGGCCCAGCACCACGCCCACCCCCGCCAGCACATCACCCACGAAATGCTTCTTGGCCACGTGGGGGCTCCTCTCCCAGGTGTTGCCGTCCAGGAAGATGTTGCGCGCCACGGCCCGGCCCTCGGCCCCGAAAAAGACATGCGCCCCGAAGCCGGTCTCGCGCTTCAGGCGGATGTCGTCCGGGGCCGCCGGTGCGCTCACCCCGCCGCCGGGCTGGATGAGCGAGGTGCCGAAGTCCAGGGGCAGCTCGTAGCCCAGGCGCGTCTCGAAGCCCACCGCCGCGTGCGTCAGCACATTGCCCACCGTGGCCCCGTAGCGGGGCAGCAGGTCCCAGGCCACGTCGCGGCCCAGGTCCACCCGCCTCGCGCGCAGGGTGCGCATCCAGGAGAGCATGAGCCCGGGCTCGTCGTGGATCTGGTGCTTCCAGCCCAGGGCCCGCTTGAAGCCCATGGCGCTGTGGTAGTCGTTCTGCGTCTCCCCGGCGCGGGCGCTGGGGCCCACTATGCCCAGGCTGGTCTCGAAGGTGTCCAGCTGGTCCGCCGTCTTGGCGTGCACGGCCAGGGCCAGGTAGCTCCAGCCCGCGTAGGGCCTGTCCGCGGGCTGCGGGGTGGTCAGGCGCGTGTTGCGCGGGGTGTACATGTTCTGCCCCAGGGAAAGGGCCACGTTGAACTGGCGGCCCGGCTCGTTGATGAAGGGCAGGGTGGCAAGGTAGGGCAGCACGAAGCCGGGCAGGCGCTGGTCCTCGGCGTATTTCTTCAGGTCCCCGGATATCCAGGTGAGCTTGATGCCGTTGGTGTAATGCTCGTCCGTGCCGCCGAAGAAGTCGTTCTCCTCGGTCAGGATCAGCGTGGAGCCGGACAGGCCGGGCAGCTCCCCGGTGGCGTCCCGGTCCGCCTGGGCCTGTTCCGCCCGGGCGGGCGCGGAGGGGCCGGGCTCGGCCAGGGCCGGGGCTGCCGCCAGGACGATGGCCAGCAGCAGCGCCGGCAGGGCGGCCAGGGCGGGGTGTTTCAAACGGGTGTTGGGCGTTTCGCAGGGCATGGGGCTATTGCCCCCCGCCACGGGACATTGTCAAGGCGCGCCAGCGTTTAAAACGCCCGGGCCCGGGGGAGGATTGTGCCGCTGGCACATTCTCTGCTACGTGGCTGGACATGGCTCATCCTCAGACGCGGAGGCTTCCCATGCGGTTACGTTCCCTTTTCCCTGTCAGGGCACTCCTGCTTGTCCTGTCCCTGCTGGCCCTGCCCGCGCTTGTCGGCTGCTCGTCCCCCGGCCTGGAGCGCGTGGACGTGAGCTGGCTGACCGACCCGCCCCCCAAGTGGGGCCTGTACCCCGGCTACCGGCAGGAGATTCCCTGCCCGGCGGGCGCCGTGTACAGGGTGGACGCCCACCTGCCCGGCAAGGTGCTGGCCTCCGGCCTGGTGAAGACCACGGCCCGGGGCATCACCTTCGAGGCCGACCGCACCGCCGAGGGCCTGGTGGCCGAGTCCGACGACCAGACCCGGCTGACCATCACCGCCCAGACCCCCGGGGGCGGGGGCCGGGCCCGCTGGACGGCCCTGCGCGTGGAGCGCCGGGGCGACAAGATCGTCTTCGAGTTCCCCAAGTAGCGCTGGCGGCCTTGGCCGTTCCAGCGCCGCCGCCCGCGCCGGGAAGGGGCCGCGCCCCCGACTGGCCGCGCCCCCGCCCGCCAGGAGGTCCGTCATGCGCCCGCTGTGGATCGCGCTGCTCCTCGTTCCGGTCATCGTCCTGGCCGCCCTGCTCTCGCGCTTCAGCCGCGAGGAGGTGGACCGCGTGGAGGTGCGCTGGCAGGCGGACGGGCCGGGGGGCGGGCCAGGGGGGGAGCAGGCCAGCGCCAGCCTCACCCCCGGCGCGCGCCAGCTTGTGCCCTGGCGGCGGGGCGAGGTCTGCTCCGTGGCCGTCTTCATCGGCGGAACCCAGGTGGCCCTGGGCACGGTGACGGACATCGGCATGGGCCTCACCTACCGCCAGCGCTCCCAGGCCAAGGTCATTGAGGCCGACCAGCGCGGGCCGGACCGCCTGGAGCTGACCCTGGTGAATCTGGATCCCAGGACGGGCAAGGTGGCACGCCAGGTGTTCCTGCGCGTGGAACGCCAGGACGGCGCGCTGTCCTTCGAGTTTCCGAAGGACTAGGTTTTTCAGGAACCGCCCGGAGGCTCTCCGCCAGAAAGCGCCCGGCGGACGCGCCCGGAGGGGTCGGCCGCGGCCAGCCCGGCGGCGAAAGCCTGCCCCTGGCCCTGCTCCCCGGCCTGGCGCTGCGCCAGCGCCAGCTCCGCGAGCCCGGCCTCGGGCCGGAAGACCCGGAGGTCGCACAGGCCCAGCTCCAGGCCCGTCCGCCAGTCTCCCGGCCGGCGCAGGCCCAGCTCGGAGAGCGCGCCCAGCAGCAGGACCTCCGCCCCCCAGGCATGGCGCAGGTGCGCGGCCAGGGCGTCCAGCACCTCCAGGCTTGCGGGTTCCAGGCTGCGGGCCAGGAACAGGCATTCCGAGGCGCAGGCGGGCAGGTGCCGCGCCGGGTCGAAGGCGAAGCCGCCCCTGGCCGGCAGCCCCGAGGCCTGCGCGCGCGCGGCCCAGGCCAGCAGCAGGGGCACGGGCCCGGCCCCGGGCTCCGCGTCGATGCGTTCCACCCCGGCCCGCCCGGCCCAAATTTGCGCGCGCTCCAGATCCTCCCCGGCCCCGTCCGGGTTCTCCAGCGCCCGGCGCAGGTGCAGCATGGAGCAGGCCAGCCGCAGGGCCTGGTCCGCGCCCCCGGCCTGCTCCAAAGCCTCGCAGCGGTCCAGGGTGCTGTCCTGGCCCGCCGTGTCGTCCAGGGCGTGGACCACGCGCAGCTGGGCTGTGAGCAGCCCTGCCTGTGCGTCGGGCTGCGCGCCGTCCTGTGCACCGGGCAGCGCGGCCAGGTCGCGGGCCAGGGCCTCCCCGCCGGTCCGCATGCGCCCGGATTCGAACAGTCCGGCCAGCGCCAGGGAGAGCCAGCGCCGGGCCTCTGCCGCGCCGTAGGCCCGGCGGGGCGCGGCCAGGGCCTGCTCCACCATGCGCGCGGCGCGGTGCCGGGGCAGGTGTTCGGCCTGCACGCGCTCCCAGGCGGCGCGGCCCATGGCCTCGGCCAGCTTCGGCCTTGCGGCCAGCAGGCGCAGGGTCTCGGCCAGCTCCAGGGCGTCGGCGCAGACCATGACCTCGCGGCCCGGCTCGAACAGCGCGGCCTGCTCCGGTCCCAGGTCCTGGGCCAGCACCAGGCAGCCCAGCCCGGCGGCCTCGAAGAGCCGGAAGTTCACCTCCCCGGCGATGCTCTCGTTGGGGATGAGCCGCGTCAGCCGGGTGAACTCCAGCATGTCCGTGAAGGAGATGTCGGCCACGGCCTCGAAGCGGCCGGGCAACAGCGAGGCCATGAGCTCCACCAGCCACTGGCGCACCGGGCGCGCCGGGCCCAGGCGGCCCACGAACCCGGCCAGGCGCGGGCGCCCCTCGTGGGGGGTGAAGGGAAGATCCTGCGAGAACCAGGGCAGGTGCAGCACCGGCCCGGCCCCCTGGGCCGCGAGGTCCGGCATGTTCCGGGCCTGGGTGGAGAACACCAGGTCGAAGAGCCGGGCGTAGGGCGCCTGCCAGAAGGCGTTGAGGTGCGGGTCCAGGGCCCAGAACACGCGCGCGGCGGCCATGTCCTCCAGCCCGGCCAGCAGGGTGCGCGGGGCCAAAAGCTCCTGCTGGATGACGATGTCCGGCGTGAAGGAGTGGCGCTCAAGCTCCCTGGGCAGGTGCAGCACCACGCCCTCCTCCGGGCGCAGGGCCAGCACCTGGTGCCCCTGCTGGCGCAGGGCCTCCACCAGGGGCGCGTGCACGTGGACCAGGCACAGCCGAAGGCTTTCCATGACCCGCATGTACACGGGATTGCGGCAAAAAGCCACGGGGTCCGGAAATGTTTCGCGCGGCCCTAATCACATGCCTCCAAGGGTCCGATAAGGAGTCAGCCACAAGACGGACCGACCCGTTTTGCGGCGGATGGGCCGGGATCAGGCCCGTGTTGATGGGCGAAAGGGATGTCGCCAGCACCGGGCAGGGGGCCGAGGCACCTGACCAAGGCACAGCGGCCCCCGCCCGACCCCGCTTCTCCGGACCTGACCGACCTCGTCCGGAGGGGCGCGAAGACCAGACCAGCTTCGACTCGCGCCAGCCATCTGGCCGCCACGACCATTGGGGGGGAGTGTATGCATCCGAACGCGCCGTGCGTGGAGCGGGACCAGCCCGATCCGCCGCATCCCGAGCCTGCAGAGGCAGCATCCGACGATCCGAAGCGCCTGGCCATGCTCCAGGGCCTGAAGGACCAGATCCGCAAGGGCGTGTATCGCCCGGACGTGCGCGACCTGGCCCGGTCCCTGGCCAGCATGATGGTGCGCGACCTGTAGGCCAGCCGGAGTGGGCCCTGGCGGCGAAAAAATCGCTTGCCAAGGCTGCGCCGTTTGGATACACGGTCTTTCTCACAACGCGCCGAGGTAGCTCAGTTGGTAGAGCAGGGGACTGAAAATCCCCGTGTGGGGAGTTCAATTCTCTCCCTCGGCACCAGAGAAATCAGCCCCTTACGATGGAAGTCGTAAGGGGTTTTTCGTTGTGGCGTGGTGGTGTCCCACTCCTGTCCCACCGAAGCGACAAGAGCGCCTGATGGTAATCGGAACAAGCAAAATCAAAATAAAGACAGCTCAACAAGCCAAGGAACAAGGGGGATGGCAGCCTCAAAAAAATGTTTGTCACCGCTCTTGAAGTGAATGAATATTTATGAAATCATATGGATTGAGTTGGCGGGGGCACGATAGCAAGCTGTCAACGCAAGATTCCGTTGGGCATACATTTGCTTTGTACAAAACAGGTTTAGATAATATCGCCCAGTGTTACATCTGTAATAGGTTTTAATGTTATGGGTGAAAGAATGCAATGTGCCGACAATCAAATCCAAGTACGGCCATTTTTGAAATGGGCTGGCGGCAAAAGATGGTTCGCAAATAGATTTAAAAGTCTATTGAAGGCTCACGGTCAAAACTATGTGGAACCATTTCTTGGAAGTGGTGCTGTATATTTTTCTGTAAACCCAAGCAATGCGATTGTATCAGACATCAATTGCGAATTAATCAATACATATATAGCATTACGGGATAATGCAGCTGAGCTTGTCAAGATATTGGCGCAACACCAAAAGAGGCACTCAAAAGAATATTATTACCATATTCGGGCTATTGCCAAAGAAAGTAGTGGCTTAAAAAGGGCTGCTAATTTTATATACTTGAACAGAACATGCTGGAACGGGTTGTACAGAGTCAACAAAAACGGCATGTTCAATGTCCCAAAGGGAACAAAAGACACCGTCGTTTTTCCTGGAGAAGATTTTACTGCATACTCAAAATATTTGAAAAACGCCCAGATTTTTTGTTGCGATTTTGAGGAGACGATAGAGCGCGCAAATCCCGGTGATCTCCTTTTTGTAGATCCGCCATATACAGTAAAGCACAACAACAACTGTTTCGTAAAATACAACGAAAATTTGTTTAACTGGAAAGACCAAGTACGTCTACGAGATGCACTCGTAAAAGCACAGTCTCGTGGTTGCAAAATTATTGCGACAAACGCGGCGCACGAAAGCATTAAAGAGTTGTATGCTGCCTTTTTTAAAATCGAGGAAGTTGAGCGCCAAAGTGTTATAGCTGGAAGCAGTACTCACAGGAAGGTTTGCTCTGAGCTACTGATAAGGGGCAATGTATGAGTATTCCAATCTTTGGGGATTTGTGCGACTGCCGATGGGAATTTCATTGGTCGACAATAAAAGAAATGTTTGTCACCTTTGCATTCTCAATGCTCCCGTTATGGCTAAGTGCAGTATTCATCTATAACTCAAGCGATGCAAGCTCAGTTGGAAATGCTGTTGTCGCAAACATAAGTAACGGCGAGCTGCTCATTTATTGCAATAGCATAATTGCGCCGATATTTTATATGGCGCTTGAAGAAAGCCACTACTACAGAACATTCCCGTCAAAGGGAACACATTTATTTGTTTTTGTTATCGTCATGGTTTTGTCTGGCGCATATTTTGCGTTTTATAAAATTGGAATTAAGTTTAACAGCGCAAGCATTGTTCCGTTTTCTGTCGGAATTCTTTTGGTGTCATTGTTTATTCGATACTCATCAGGGACAATCAACAGAAGTCGCAAAGATCCTGCAGCGCTGATGTCTGCCCAGACTGGCTCTTTCGTCGATCAATATCGCGACCACAGGAGAGCGAGATGAGTATTACAGAAGATCAAATTGAATTCAGCATATCATGCCTTCGCGTGATACAGCCCTTGGGCGAGTTTTTTATCGCATCCATACCTTTTACTCGTCTGTGCGAGATCACAGATTTCGATGTTCGCCGCGTTGTTGATGAAGAGCGAGGTTTTGAAACATATTTAGGGATTCAACGTCCATTAAATCCGTCCAGGGTCAAAGAGATAGCTCATTATGTCAATACAATAGATGCATGTTTTCCGACTTCAGTGATTATTGCTATTCCAGGCCAGTGTGCGATTTATGATGACGGCTCCAGAACTCTTACGTTGCGGAATGTAATGGAAGGGGAAAATGGAGAGATCGTCAGATACAGAGAAATTGCAAAAGTTCTCGACGGCCAACACAGGATAGAAGCGCTTAAGTCTTGCACGCAAAGCGATTTTGATATTAACGTTAGTATTTTTATTGACGCTGACGTCGCGGATCAGGCTTATATATTTTCTACAGTGAATTTGGCACAGACCAAAGTCAACAAAAGTTTGGTTATGGATCTATATGATCTCGCAAAGTCTCGTAGTCCTCAAAAAGTTTCTCATCACATCGCAGTCGCACTGGATCAGACTGCAGGAAGTCCTTTTTACAAAAAAATAAAGAGGCTTGGTGTTTCTACGGTGGGGAGAGACTTTGAGACAATTGCTCAGGCTACATTCACAAATGAGCTTCTTGGTTATATTTGTAAAGATTCAATCGAACAAATGAGAGATCGAGACTTATACAAACGAGACAAGTCGCCTGCTCGAGTTTCTCAGGAAGAATCCAAGAGACTCATTTTTCGAAACATGTTTATTGACCAGCGCGACAATGATATTACCGACGTTTTATGGAATTATTTTTCCGCTGTCTCACGTCGGTGGCCCCGCGCGTGGTCTTCCAGCGGCCAAGGCACTATGCTTAATAAGACGAACGGATTTAAGGCGTTGATGCGCTTTTTGAGGCCGGCCTATTTGTACTGTACATCGCCGGGGGGTATCCCGGCGGAAGACGATTTCTTTACCATTTTCCAGAGTGTTCAGCTTGATGATGATGATTTCAATACGGTTCGCTACAGACCGGGCACAAGCGGGCAAGTCCAACTTTTCACAGATTTGATCAACTATAGCACTGTCGGCACCAGTTAGAGTGTCAAGCTGAAGCGTGCATCCCAAATTGCCCTCAGCTTTAGACAGCCATTTCCCTTGGGGCCCCTTCAGGGGTGGCGCAGCCTAGACGCGGCCTTGCCGTGTCGCACTTTGTAACACAAAGT
>CAZCYB010000056.1:0-1480 GCA_964502805.1 uncultured Desulfocurvus sp. | reverse complement strand
GTGCGTATCCTGCCCCGTGGTACCGACTTCGCTCGATGTGCCTGTGCCTTGATATTGTTAGGATTGCCGCCTTTGGCCCCCCGCCTTCCGTCCCCGGCCAGAGAATTCTGAGCCCCCTCCCTTGTGTCTGCCCCGTATTTCCCTGTGTCTAGCCCCTGTTTCGGTGTGTCAGGGGCGTGTTTCGTTGTGTCCCGACACATTTTTGCTGTGTCTAGCCAGGTTTTGCCTGTGTCGGGCCATTTTGAGGGCCACCGCGATCTCGAAAGGCCGGAATGGCGCTGGGTGATGCCCCGATGATGCGACAGGCAAATCAGCCAGGCTCTGGACAGCCATAACCCAACGGGATACACTGCGATCAAACGGGGGTAATCGTCATGCCAGCTCAAATTTCGATTCGTACGAGCGAAGACCTTGTTGGCCAGCTCGACGCAATGGCCGAAGCCACGGGTAGGACGCGGAGCTTTCTGATCAACGAGGCGCTTCGGGAGTATATCGCCCGCGAGGCGTGGCAAGTCGCGGAGATTCGGAAGGCCTTGAAGGAGGCCGACGCTGGCGACTTCGCCACGGATGAGGAGGTGGCCGCGTTGGACGCCAAGTGGGGCCTGAATGCGCGTTAGGTGGCTGCGCGCGGCCCTGCGGGAACTCGACGCCGAAATCACCTACCTCGCCCAGGAAGACCCGGAGGCGGCAGCCAGGCGCTACGCACTCATCAGAAGCCGGGTCGCCGAGCTTGGGCACTTCCCGGAATCAGGGTGCCCAGGCCGCGTTCCTGGCACGAGAGAGCTTGTGATCGCCGGACTCCCTTACCTGTTGCCCTATCGGGTGCGCGGCGAAGAACTGCAGGTGCTCCGATTCTTCCACACCAGCCGCAAGCCGCCCGCGCAGTGGGAATGACGGTGGGGACTCCCTTTCAGGACGCGTGAAGGCCTGAGGACATCCATTCAGCAACGCGCCTCAGCGTTCCAGGTCAAAGCCGCTGCCGCTGCTCCGCACCCTTTTGGGGGTGGCCGGTGCTTGTTGGCTGGCTTTATGGGCCTGCATGATGGCCTCGTTGAAGACGCCAGGGAAATATCCCAGCAAGGCTGCTGGCGGGAATCCGATGGTGAGAGCAGCACGCGGCGAGTCAGAATTGAGGTAGCCAGCCTTGAGCAGTCCGGCGATGATGCCGCGCGCTGTTCTCTCGCCAAGCCCCCCCAAAATGCCGCTGTACACCTCCTGGCGCTCCAGACGGCCATAGGAATACACCGCCCGCAGGACTCTCCCTGCGTCTGTCTTGTGCTTGCCGAAGAGCGTGCCGAGCCGTGTTTCCGCAAACTGCTCGATGCGCGCTTTTACGGTGTCCCGCATAAGCTGCCGCTCCATGAACTCGATCTGCTCCTTGCAGATGGTCAAGAATATGTTGCAACCGGCGGCAATGTTCTCGCTCTGGTTAGAGTCCACGGACGTGGTGTAAATTCTGAGGTTGGCCAGGGGGAGAGGG
>CAZCYB010000055.1:0-16121 GCA_964502805.1 uncultured Desulfocurvus sp. | reverse complement strand
GGGAAACTTTTTTCCCAAAAAGTTTCCCCCGCTCCCCCCGATCACTCCATCCTCTCTCCCTGCCCTCCGCCTACTTCCCGGCGGGTTTCAGGCGCACGGCGGTGCCGTAGCAGGAGTAGTACTTGTCGCCCTCGGGGTGGAAGGCCACGGTTTCGCGGTAGCCCAGGATGGCGTCGGCGTTCACTTCCAGGGCCTGGGCGATGAGGCCGTAGAAGGCGTTGTCGAAGTTGTAGCTGCGGCAGACGATGAGCCCGAAGGTGCCCAGCACCTCGCGCCCGGGCACGGTGTCGATGGTGACGATCTTGAAGCGCCCGGCCATGTAGTGGTCCTTGGCCTGGCTCACGCGCGGGTCGGCCTTGGTCTCTTCCTCGACGGGCTTGGCTTTGCGTCCGCCTGCGTTGAATAGGGCCATGGATCCTCCCTTGGGCTTCGGGGTCGTGGGCATGCAAGGCGCTCGGGCGGCCCCGCAGGGGGAATCTCCGCCCAAGTCCGCGCCACCCTAGCGCATTTGCGCCGTGGACGGCAAGGGGCCCCCTAGGGCTCCACCTCCACCACGAAGGCCTCGTCCCACGTGAGCACCTCGGCGGCGGCCTGGCGCACCTGTTCGGCGCTCACGGCCTGGGCCGCCTCCACCAGCCTGCGCTCGGCGTCGCGCGCCATCCCGGCCGCCAGGGCTCCGGCGGCCTCCCCGCTGCGGGCCATGAGGGCCTGCCGGTCCTGGTAGTACTCGCCGGAGAGGATGTTCTTGGCGCGCTCCAGCTCGGCCTGGGGCAGCGGGGTGCGGGCCAGCCCGGCTGCGGCCTTGCGGAAGCCCTCGAAGGCCTGCGCGCGCTTGTCCGGGTCGGTGCCGATGTAGAAGGCCAGGAACCCGGCCTTCTTGCCCTGCGACAGGAAGGCAGTGACCGCGTAGCCCAGGCCCTGCTTGTCGCGCAGGTCGCGGAAGAGCAGGCCGCTCTGCCCGGCCAGGGCGGCGCGCAGCACGGAGAGCCGGGCGCTGGCGGCCAAGTCCTCGCGGCCCGGGGCCTTGAAGATGACGAAGACGTGGGACTGGTTGCGGTCCTTCAGGCGCAGCACCGTGGAGGACCGGGGCTTCCAGGCCGGGGCCTTCATTTCGTAGCGCGGGGCGGCCAGGCCCGGCGCGCCCAGTTCCTTCTCCAGGGCCGTGGCGAAGGCCGTGACCTGGGCCTCGTCGAACTGGCCGCACACGGCCAGCACGAAGGGCTGGCGCGCCTGCCGGGCCCAGAGGTCGCGGGCCTGGGCCTCGGTGAAGGCCCCCACGCGCCCGGGGTCGCCCAGGCGCAGGTAGTTGTGCGGGGCGGAGGCGTACAGGATGCCCGGCAGGTTGCGGAACACCAGGCCGATGGGCTGGTCCTCGCCGCGCTTGATGGCGTTCTGCTGGTCCTCGCGGGCGCGGGCCAGCTCCGCGCGGGCGAAGGCCGGGGCGGTGAGCACCTCGCGCAGGAGGCCCAGCATGTCCGCGCTGAAACGGCTGGGGAACTTGGCGCTGACGCTGAAGCCCTCGGAGGAGGCCCCGGCGGAGAGGGAGGCGGCCCGGTCGGCCAGGAAGTCCTCCACCTGGGTGGCGGTGCGCTTCTTCGTGCCCCGGGTCAGCAGGCTGGCCGTGAGCGCGCCCAGGCCCTGGTCGGCGGGGCCCACCAGGCCGTCGCCCCCGGGCCAGGCCAGGGAGAGGGCCGTGTAGGGCAGCGTGGCGTCGGGGATGAGCACCAGGGTGCCGCCGCCGGGCAGGGCCAGCTGGCGCGTCTCGCCGCCCCTGGCGGCCTGGGCCTGGTCCTGGGCCTTCTGGGCGGGCCAGCGCCGGTTCAGCGCCTCCAGGTACTGGGCCGGGTCGATTTTCCCTCCACCCTGGGCGCCGCCCTGCGGCTGGGCCGGGGCCAGGATGGCGGCGCTCAGGCGGTCGGGCCGGAAGTGCTCGCGGTACAGGGCGGCCAGGTGCGCGCGGCTGGGCGAGGCCAAGCCCTGCAGGTAGTTGGCCTCGGCCTGGGGCCCGCCCTCGAAGAAGTACTGGTGCGAAAGCTTGCCCGCCAGCCCGGCCAGGGTCTCCCGGGCCAGGAACAGCCCGGCCTCGATGTTGGTGCGGGCCCGCGCCAGCTCCTGGTCGGTGATGCTGGCCGGGTCGAAGGCCGCCAGCTCGGCGATGATGGCCTCCCAGAAGGCGGGCAGCTTGCCCTCGTCGAGCACGGCATGGACCATGAGCATGCCCGAGCGTTCCAGGTTGGAGTTGCCCACGCTGATGCTGTCCACCAGGCGGCGCTCGTACTTGAACTTGCGGTACAGGCGGGAGGTCTCGTCCCCGCCCAGCACCTGGGCGATGAGGTCCAGCCCGGCCATCTTGGCGGAGAGGAAATCCGGCGCGGGAAAGGCCAAGCCCACGTGCACCTTGTTCCACATGCCCTGCTGGACCACGAGCCTGGGGCCCCCTGTTCCCAGGGGGGCTCCCTGGGGGGCTCCCTGGGCGGCCACCTGCCCTGTCGCGGTCTCGGCCAGGGGCTCCGCCGGGGCCAGGGGCCGGGTGGTGGGAATGCCCCCGCGCAGGCGCTCGGCCTCGGCCAGGGCCTCGGCGGGCTTCACCCGGCCCACCACGGCCAGGAGCATGTTCTGGGGCTGGTACAGCCCGGCGGTGTAGGCGCGCATCTTCGCGCTGGTGGTGGCGCGCACGGTGTCGGTAAAGCCGATGATGGGCCACTCGTAGCTGGTGCCCTTCCAGACCATGCCCTGCAGGGTGTGGAACAGGCGGGTGTCCGGGCTGTCCTCGCCGCGCTTGAGCTCCGCCAGCACCACCTCCTTCTCGCTCTCCAGTTCCTTCGGGTCCAGAGTGGGCTTGAAGGTCATGTCCGCCACCACGGAGAGGCCCATCTTCCAGGCGCTGTCGGGCACCTCCACGTAGTAGGCGGTCACGTCGAAGCTGGTGGAGGCGTTGAGGCTGCCGCCCGCGCCCTCGATGCGCCCGGCCACCTCGCCGGGCTTCATGGAGCCCGCGCCCTTGAAGACCATGTGCTCCAGCACGTGGCTGATGCCCGCCTGGTCGCGGGTCTCGTAGGCCGAGCCCGCGTGCACCAGCATGCGGATGTTCACCAGGGGGAAGCGGTTGTCCTGCTTGATGAGCACCTGCAGGCCGTTCGTCAGGCGCACCAGGTGCGGGCCCTCGCCCTTCAATTCGGGCAGGGCGGCCCCCGTGGCCGGGAGGATTCGGGCGGCCACGGGCTTTTTCGCCGCCGGGCGCTTCTTGGCGGCAAGGGCTGCCTCGGGCAGAAGCAGGGCCAGGATCACGAAAAGGGCGGCCAGGGGGGCCAGGAGGCTTCTTGCGGTGCGGGGCATGGGGGCTCCTTGGGCGGGTGTCGCTCCGGGCCGCTGGCCGGGAGCGGGTGGTTCGCGCGGACGCCTTCGGCGTTTGGTGAAGGTAAGCCCGGCCGGGCCAAAGGGCAAGGGGGCGGGCCTGGGGCGGACAGAAGGCGAACCGGGGGCAAACCAAGGGCATGCGGGGGGCAAGCGGGGGGCAAGCCCGGAGCGAACCGGCGTTGACCCGGGGCACCTGCGGCAGTAGGGTCGCGGCATACGGTTCCGCGCGGGAGGGCAAACGGGTATGCGACGGGCTTGGCGCGATGTTACGATGGTTTTGGCGCTGGCGTTGGCGCTCTGGGGCTGCGCGGCCGGGCGCGAGGACGCTCCTGCCCAGCCCGGCGCGGCCCAGGCCGCCCTGTTCGACGAGGAGGGGCACGTCGCCCCCGTGCCCGAGGCCGGGGCGCCCGCATCCCTGGCGGACGAGGCCACCCTGTCCGCAGAGGCCCGGCTGGACCTGGCGGCCCTGCGCGCGGCCTACCCCGGCTTCGTGCTGGGCATGGAGCGTGAGGGGTCCAGTGTCCTTTCCCTGGTGCTCTCCGGCAACCGCCGCCTGCCCTACGACGACGGGCGCGCGCGCACCGCCAGGGAGGCGCTGGACAGCCCCGACCTCCGCACCATGATGGCCCAAAAGTATCCGCTGGGGCCCATGACAGAGGCCCTGGCCCGCCCGGCTCCGGGTTTCGACCCCGGCCGCAGCCGCGTGGAACCCTTCTTCGCCCTGCTTTACGGGCGCACCAGGGCCGAGGTCCTCGGCTCCTGCGTCCGGGTGCCCTTCCTGGGGCGCAAACCGCTGTTCACAACGCGCCAGGGCGCGGCCCAGGCGCTGGAGCGCGTGGGCAGGCGGCTGGAGGCCCTGCCCATGGACGACCCGGCCTACCGCCGCATCCTGCGACCTGTGGGCGGCTCCTTCGTCTGGCGCGTCATCGCGGGAACGGGGCGGCTCAGCATGCACTCCTTCGGCGTCGCCATAGACCTCAACCCCAGCCTGCCTTACTGGCGCAACGAGCCGCACCCGGAGACCATGCCCTTGCGCCTGCTGTCCTTCCCGAAGGAGATCGTGGCGGCCTTCGAGGCCGAGGGCTTCATCTGGGGCGGCAAGTGGGCCAGCTTCGACCTCATGCACTTCGAGTACCGGCCCGAGCTCATCCTCAAGGCCCGCGCCCTGGCCGGGGAGATCCGGCTGCCCGAGCCCGGGGTTACCGCTCCGCCGCAATGATCTTGGCGGGCTCCGCAGGCCCGACGGACTCTGCGGGTTCCGCCTGCCCGGGCCTGGCCGCCGCGCCGCCCGCCTGACCTGTCTGGCCCGCCCCACCCGTCTGGCCCAGCAGCACCCCGGCCAGGATGACCCCGCAGGCCGCCAACTGGGCGGGGGGCAGGGTTTCGCCCAACAGCGCCCAGCCCCCCAGCACCGCCACCAGCGGCACCAGGTTGATGGACGCCGCGGCCTGGGCCGAGGGCAGCCGCGTGACGGCCAGGTTGTACAGGCCGAAGCCCCCCAGGGTGACGACCCCGCCCAGGTAGGCCACGGCCAGCCAGGCCGCCAGCGGCGCGGAGGCCCAGGAGGCCGGGCCAGACCACAGGGCCCCGGGCAGGAAGAACAGCGCCCCGGCAAAGGCCTGCAGCCCCGTGAGGTGCCAGGAGTTGTACCGGCTGGAAAGGTGCTTCACCACCAGCATGTAGCCCGCCGCGCAGCACATGGCCAAGAGCTCCAGCACGTTGCCCAGGGCCGGGTTGGGGGCGTTCTCCACGGCCTGGCCGGAGAGCGACAGCCAGACCACCCCGCCCATGGACACCCCGATGCCCAGGATGGTGCGCGCGGAGAGCCGCTCCCGCAGGAAGGCCCAGGCCCCGGCGGCCACCAGGAGCGGCACCAGTGCGGAGATCATGCCCGCCTGGGAAGAGGTGGTGAGGCTCACGGCGTAGCCCTCCAGCAGGAAGTACAGGCAGGGCTGCAGCAGGCAGACCAGGACGAGCCAGCGACCGTCGCCGGGCTGGCGGCCCGCCCGGGGCACCCGGCCCCAGAACAGGGCCATGAGGCCAGAGGCCAGGGTCATGCGCATCCAGACCACGGCCATGGGCGCAAAGCCCGTGAGCGCGAACTTCATGGCCACGAAGCTGGTGCCCCAGAGGAGCACCGCCCCGGCCAGGCAGAGGCAGGGACCGAGGACGGAACGGGACGGTGAGGCGGCGTGTGTGTTCATGCCCGCCCTTCTAGCATCGGCGCGGCACGGCGTATGGAACGATATTGCGGCGGGGGGCTTTCAGGGCCGGGGCCGTTTCTGGCAGATGATTTTTGGGGCCCTGGCGAGGAAGGAGGCGGGGCCGGGCTGGGGATAGTACTGTTGCGGTACAGCCCCGGCCCGGCACCGACTCCTGACGATGTCCAGGGGCCAAAAGGCGCTGCCGGAAACGGTCCCTCTACCCTAATAGCCGCTGAAGGTGTCGTAGAGCTCCTGGCTCACCTCGACCACCAGCATCCCGGCCTCGGAGCGCATGCGCACGTTGAGCGCGGGCACCAGGGCCAGGTCCTCGGCCACGTTGATCCACTTCTGCATCAGGGCCTTGGGGTCGGCCTCGTCGGTGGGAAGGCTCTCGGCCACGATCCATTCTTCCATGATGCTACCCTCCAAGTTGGTGCCGGCCTGTTTCCCAAAGACGGATTTCGTTCCCTGGCAAGGAGGGGGACGATCCGGGGCCGGGGATAGTACGTCAACTGTACAGCCCCGGACCCGGATCGGCACCCGACGAGGTCCAGGGGGCGAAAGACGCTTTGCGAAACAGGCCTAGATATATACCCGGCGGTTGAGCCCGAGCAGGCAGAAAACCTCGTAGGTGATGGTGCCCCACCAGCCCGCCAGCTCCTCCGGGCGTATGGCCAGCGGCCCCTCGCCGCCCAGGAGCACGGCCCACTCGCCGGTGCGGGCGTCGGGGATGTCGGTGACGTCCACGGCGGTGAGCTGCATGCACACCCGGCCCACCAGGGGGGCGCGCCTGCCCGCGATGAGCATCTGCGCGCCTCGGCCCGTGAGGCCTCGGCTGTAGCCGTCGGCGTAGCCCGCAGCCACGATGGCCACGGTCATGTCCCTGGGGGCGGTGAAGGTTGCACCGTAGCTGATGCTGCGGCCCTTGGGCAGGGAATGCACGGCGGCGATGCGCGTGCGCACCTCCATGGCCGGGGCCAGGCCCTGGCCCAGGTGCTCCCAGGTGGTGCCGCCGAAGGGATTGGCCCCGTACAGGGCTATGCCCGCGCGCTGGCTCTGGTGGTGCAGGTTCGGGTGGCCCAGGATGCCCGCGCTGTTGGCGATGTTGGCCTCCAGCTTGTGCCCGGCGGCGGCCAGGCCGTTCAGGATCAGGGCGAAGCGCTCGCCCTGGGCCTTGACGAACTCCATGGAGTCGGGCTCGTCCGCCGTGGCTAGGTGCGAGCTGGCCATGACCGGGCGGATGAGCGGGGCCTCGCGCAGGCGCTCGATGAGCCGGGGCAGCTCCTCCACGGTGAAGCCCAGCCGGGCCATGCCGGTGTCGAACTTCAGGCTCACGGAGAGCGGCTTCATGAGCTTGGCCGCGTGGCGGGCCAGCTCCTCCAGCTGCCGGAAGCTGCCCACGAAGGGGATGACCTTGTGGGCCCAGAGCATGGGATAGTCGTCCGGGGAAAGGGGGCCCAGCAGGGAGATGACGCGGACTTCCTGGCCGTTTGCGCCCAGGCCCTGGGCGGTGAGATGCGCGCGCAGGGTGGCGGCCTCGCCCACGGTGCCCACGGCCAGGGTGTCGCAACCCTCCTGCAGCAGGGCCTCGGCCACCTCGGACAGGCCGTGGCCGTAGGCATCGGCCTTGATGACGCCCACCACCTTGCCTCCCCGGCTGGCCAGCAGGCGGTAGTTGGCCCGGATGGCGGCCAGGCGGACGCGGACCTCGAGGGTGTTGTACTGGATGCTCATGAACTGCGGACGGCTCCTGAAAGATAGTCGCCCCGGCATGTGCCCGGGCCGGGGGGCACTGTCTCAGACTTTGGCACCCACGGCAAGCCCTACCATACCACTACGTATATAGCGATTCCGGCTAGTTGCGTTTAAAAAAACGTTCCAGGTCCGCCGCGCCCCAGGAAACGGCCACCGGGCGGCCGTGGGGACAGTGCTCCCGGCCCGGGGTGGCCAGCCAGGCCTCCAGCAGGGCCAGGGCCTCGTCTGGGGCCAGCTCCGTGCCCGCCTTGATGGCCGACTTGCAGGAGAGCATGGTCCACAGGGCTTCCAGCCCGGCGCTCCTGTCGGCCAGCACCTCGCGCAGCAGTTCCGCCGCCTTTCCGGCCGGGAGCGTGGGCGGCACCCCGCGCACCAGCAGGCGTCCGCCCGCCCTGCCCCCGCCCGCCAACTCCAGCAGGAACCCGGCCTCGCGCAGGGGCTGCCACAGCTCCTGGGCGCGCTCGGCCTCCGCCGGGTGCAGGGAAAGCTCCAGGGGCACGGCCAGGGGCTGGGAGCTGCCGGAGGTGCGCGCCGCGCGCATGGCCTCCAGGATCACGCGCTCGTGGGCGGCGTGCTGGTCCACCAGCAGCAGGCGGCCCTGGCCCCCGCCCTGGCGCAGCACCAGGTAGGTGCCAGCGACCTGGCCCAGGTACTCCAGGCCGCCCTGGGACAGGGCCGAGGGCGCGTCGGCATCAAACAGCGGGCCGGGAACGGCGTCCCGGCCAGCGGGGTGCGCGCCCGAGCCCTCGCGCCGCTGGGGCGAAAGGGGCAGGGGCACCTCCCGCTGGGCCGGGGGGGACTGGAAATCGCGCGCCGCGCGCCACAGGCCGGGTTTGTCCCCGAAGCTCCCGGAGCGGTGCGGAGTGCCGGAATAAGGCGCCGCGCCCGGCGTGGAAGCGGGCCAGCCGCCGGGCCGGGAATGGTCCGGCTGGCCGTAGCCCGGAGCCCCAGCGGACCCCGCGGGCCCCTCGGCCAGGACATCCTGCTCGGCCACCGGGGCCAGGGCCCGGCGCACCAGGGAGATCACCGCGCCCTCGTCGCGGAAGCGCACCTCCAGCTTGGCCGGATGCACGTTCACGTCCACCTCCCCGGGCGGCAGGGTGAGGAACAGCGCGATCTGCGGGTGCTCGCCGGAGAGGATGCGGCCCTTGTAGGCATCGCGCACGGCGCGCAGGAGCAGGCGGTCGTTCACGGGCCGCCCGTTGACGTAGAAGTACATGCGGTCGGGCCGGTTCTGGGCGTGGCTGGGCAGCCCGGCTAGGCCCTGGGCGGTCATGGCGCCGCCTTCGTGCTCGTGCGTGCGCGAGAACTCCCGCAGGCCCTCCATGACGGCCGGGGGCCAGAACTGGCCAAGGCGCGCGCGCAGGTCCTGGCCGCCGGGCAGGCGGAAGACCTCGCGCCCGCCCAGGGTGAGGGAGAAGGCCACGTCGGGCCGGGCCAGAGCCATGCGCATGAGCGTCTCCTGGCACCTCTTGGCCTCGGTGGCCTCGCTCTTGAGGAACTTGAGCCGGGCCGGGGTGGAGGCGAAGAGCCTGCGCATCTCCACCCGGGTGCCGCCGGCCAGGGCCGCCGGGCCCTCGCCGCGCACCTCGCCGAAGGCCACCTCGATGCGCCGGGCCTCGTCCTCGCCCTCGAAACGGGAGGTGAGGGAGAGCTCGGACACCGAGGCCACGCTGGGCAGGGCCTCGCCCCGGAAGCCGTAGCTGGCCACGGTGAACAGCTCGGCCACGCTGGCAAGCTTGCTGGTGGCGTGGCGGGTCACGGCCAGGGCCAGTTCCCCGGCGGGGATGCCGTGGCCGTCGTCCTGCACGGCCAGCAGCGCCGCCCCGCCGCCCTCCAGGGCCACGTCGATGCGCGCGGCCTCGGCGTCCAGGCTGTTCTCCGCCAGCTCCTTGAGCACGCTGGCCGGGCGCTCCACCACCTCGCCGGCGGCGATCTGGTTGCGCAGGGTCTCTGGGAGCAGGGTGATGGCGCGGCGGGTCATGCCGCGAGGATGCCTCTACTGCTTGCCGAAATCAAGCAGGTTGAAGCGCAGCTCGATGTTCTGGTCGCTGGGCTTGCGGGAGTAGCGCAGCTGGACCTCGTAGCACTGGTCCTGCCAGGTCAGCGCCGCGCTCTTCTCCAGGTCGGCGCTGCCCGCTATGTCGTAGCGGTAGTCCGAGGTGAGCTTGAGCCTGGGGGTGAGCTGGTAGTCCGCGCCCAGGCGCAGGGCCTGCACGTCCTTGGTGCGGGTGCGCTTGTACTCGGTGAGCGGGTACAGGTAGTCGTGGCCGAAGCGGATCTCGCCCAGCTTCTCCTTGGTCAGGGTCAGCAGGTGCTCGTGCTCGGTGGGGCGCCCAAGGTAGGGCGAATAGAAGGTCTTGGAGGACAGGGCCAGGTACTTCTCCGGCTTGATGGCCACCTCGCCCATGATGTCCGAGTAGGGCCTGCGGGGCAGGTTCAGCGAGACGGTGCGCGCGGCCTCGTCGCGGTCGAAGGACTGCTCCAGGCGCAGGCGCAGGAAATCCAGGTAGTCCGTGCTGGCCACGGGGATGGTGGCGTTGCCGCTAGGCGCCGCCGTGACCTGGCTGCGCTTGCGGTCGAACACGTTGGTCAGCGAGTAGGTGATGACATTCTTGCGCGTCAGCCGGTCCAGGGAGTCGAAATTGGGCAGGCGCTCCTGCGACTGGGGCACGGGGATGTAGCTGAAGTCCACGCGCGGGGTGACGGAATGGCGCAGGCCCAGCCACTTGCTCTGGCCCACGTTCTCCACCGTGGCGTCGAGCTTGCCGCCGGAGAGGCCGAACACGCGGTGGAACTCCGTGAAGCCGGTGAACCCCAGCTCCGGGAAGGTGCGCGCCGGGCCCTTGGCCGTGGTGGTCTGGGGCGGCTCGTTGGAGTACTTGGGCACGGCGTAGGTGGTGTTGCGGATGCCCGCGCTGGGGATGAGCGTGAGCGGCCCGGCGGTGATGGGCAGGCTCAGCGTGGGGCGCAGGTCCACGCGGCTGCCGCGGGTGCCGTACTCGCGCCAGAAGTAGTTGAAGCGCGAGGCCAGCTCGAAGTCCAGCGGCGTGCCGGGCACGGTGTCCTTGAAGGCGTAGAAGTTCACCTCGGGCACGCTCTGCACCGTCGGGTTCTTGGCGGCCGGGCTGTTGCCGTTCATGTAGGACAGGTTCTGCGTCCAGCCCACCTTGGCCGTCAGGCCCACCCTCTCCCAGCTGCGGGAGAGGAAGGCCACGGAGTTCCGCGTGAGCGAGTCGGCCACGTCGATGTCGCGCCCGAACTCCTTGAGGAAGGAGCGGCGGCTGGCGTCGTAGCCCGAGGCCCCGCTGGCGAACTCGCGCAGGTAGTTCTGGTCGCTCACCGCGTCCAGGTCCACCTTGAGCGTCCACTCCGGGTCGCCCACAAAGCCGTTGAATTTGCTGCGCACCCACCAGCGGTTCTTGTTGGGACGTTCAAGGCCGTCGCTCCGCAGATAGAGTTCCTCATCGGCACTTGTGGCGGCCACCTTGCGGTCGCGCAGCACGTCCAGGCGCCAGTCGCCCTTGCTGCGGGGGTCCTCGGCGTGGCGGTACTGCAGTCCCTGCATCAGGCCCCGGCGGGTCATGACGTTCTCGTAGAACGTCATGTCGTGCTCCTCGTTGATGGCCCAGTAGTAGGGCTGGTTCACGGTGTAGCCCCGGGTGCGGCTGTGCGAGATCTCCGGGATGAGCAGGCCGCTCTGGCGCTTGCCCGCGCCCGGCAGGGAAAGGAACGGGGAGTAGACGATGGGGGTCTCGCCCACGTTGAAGCGCGAATGCCAGAGCTTGGTGCGGCCATCCAGGGTGACGTCGCCCTCCTCGGCGGTGAAGCTCCAGGCGGGCTTTTCACCGTCGCAGGCCGTGACCTTGGCCTGCTTGAAGCGGTAGCTGGAGGCCGCGTACTTGCGCACGGTCTCGCTCTGGAAATAGATGTGCGACTTGCCCATGAACACCTTGCCGTTCTTGAGCCAGCCCAGCATGTTGTTCAGATCGAACTCGGCCTCCTCGGCCTCCAGGATGTCGCCCTCCCAGGCCACGCGTACGCGGCCCTTGAGCACAACCCAGCGGCTGGCCTGGTAGTAGCGCATGAAGTCGGCCTTGAGGGTGTTGAGCCCCCTGGTGAGCACGGCGTTGCCCTCGGCCTGCACGTACTCGCTGCCGTGCTGGCCGCTGATGTTGTCCGCCGTGAGCTTCCACTGGTCCGGGCCCAGTTCCTCGGCCACCTTGGGCGGCGTGGGGCCAGCGCCGGGGGCCAGGGGCTCCGGCAGCACCGGGGGGGTGGGCGGGGTCACGGCCATGCGCAGTTCCGGGCCGGGGCTCATGAGGCCCGGCGGGGGCGGCGTGGGCGCGGGGGGAATGGCCGGGCGGGGGGCCAGGACCTCGGCGGCGGACGGCGCCTGCTGCGGGGCCAGGGTCATGTTCTCGGCGCGCAGGGCCTCGGGCGTGGGCAAAAGCGTCGGGGTTCCGACGGCCTGCTGCGGGGCCTGGGAGGCCGTGGCCGGGGGGCGGTTGCCGAAGCGCAGGTCCGACGAGGCGGTCCCCGTGGCGGAATCCGGCGGCGGGGTCACCGGCAGGCGCACCTCCGGCGTGCCCGCCGCGGGGGCCGCCAGAAGGGCCAGGGTCTGTCCCGCGCACAGGCAGTACAGAAGCCCCAGGGCCAGGATGAATGTCGTCCGCCGCTTTCTCAACCCAAAGACATCCTTGTCTTTTCGTTACCCTTCCCGTGCATCCAGGTAGGGGTTTTCCTTGGCCAGGTAGTTCTGCACGTAGTCCTTGGCCGCGTCCTCCAGGGTGCTGAATTCGGCGGTGTACCCGGCGTCGCGCAGCTTTCCCATCTGGGCGCGGGTCAGGTACTGGTACTTGTCGCGTATGCTCTCGGGCATGTCGATGTACTCGATGTCGGCCTTGCGGCCCATGGCCGCGAACACGCTCTTGGCCAGGTCGTTCCAGGTACGAGCAATTCCGGTGCCAACGTTGAACACCCCGTTCACCTCCCGGTGCTCCAGCAGCCACCAGAGGATGTCCACGCAGTCCTTCACGTACACGAAGTCGCGCATCTGGCCGCCGTTGGGGTACTCCGGGCGGTAGGACTTGAACAGGCGCATGCGCCCGGTCTGGCGGATCTGGTGGAAGGCCTTGCAGATCACGCTCATCATGTCGCCCTTGTGGTACTCGTTGGGCCCGAAGACGTTGAAGAACTTGATGCTGGCCAGGCGGTCCAGCACGCCCGCGCGCCGGGCCCAGAGGTCGAAGAGGTGCTTGGAGTAGCCGTACATGTTCAGCGGCTGCAGGCGGCCCAGGGTGGCGTGGTCGTCCTCGAAGCCGTTCTCGCCCTCGCCGTAGGTGGCGGCGCTGGAGGCGTTCAGGAAGCGGATGTCGTTCTTCACCGCGTAGCGGCAGAGCATCTGCGTGTAGCGGTAGTTGTTCTCCATGAGGTAGTCGGCGTCGAGCTCCGTTGTGGAGGAGCACGCGCCCATGTGGATGAGCGCCTTGGCGCCGAAGGGGTCGTCGCCCTCGGCCATGAACTTGAGGAACTGGTCCTTGTGCAGGTAGTCGGAGTAGCGCAGGTTCACCAGGTTCTTCCACTTCTCGGTGCTGGCCAGGTCGTCCACCACCAGGATGTTGTCGATGCCCATGGTGTTGAGCTTCCAGATCATGGCGCTGCCGATGAAGCCCGCGCCGCCGGTGACGATGTGCATGAGTCCGCTCCTTGGTGGACGGTTGTTGTCCTGCCTGTGCTCCGGGCCGGAAAAACCGGCACCGGGAACCCAAAAGCATACCGCCATGCGCCCCGGATGGCAATGCACAGTCTCCGCCCCTCCCCGCCATTCTCCCGACTACGCAGGGAGGGATACGTTTTTCTTTGACATCCCGCCCCCAATGAGTATTTACTGTGATTCAGTGGTTACATCGCCCCATGGCATGGGGGCGCAGTTCGCACCCATCGACAATGAAGCAAGGAGTACTCCCAATGAGCATGCGCAAAGGCCTCTTCCCCGCCGCCCTCCTGGCGATCCTGCTGGTCCTGGCCCTGGCCGCCCAGGCCCCGGCCCAGAACCTGCGTCCCAAGGTCGACAACTTCATCCTGTTCGTGGACTACTCCGGTTCCATGAACATGAGTTCGGAGATGGTCCCCGGCACCAAGATCAGCAACGCCAAGGGGCTCATCGACAAGATGAACGCCGAGATCCCGGCCCTGAAATACCAGAGCGGCGTGAACACCTTCGCGCCCTTTGAGACCATGCTGGCCCCCGGCGCCTACGACAAGGCCAAGGTCAGCGCCGCCAACAAGCTGATCAAGACCGACTACGAGGTCTATGGCCGCAACACCCCCATGGGCGCGGGCCTGAAGGACCTTGACCCCACCCTGGCCAAGCTCTCCGGCAAGACCGCCGTCATCCTCTTCACCGACGGCGACTCCAACTACGGCAC
Organism: uncultured Desulfocurvus sp.; assembly: GCA_964502805.1. GTDB lineage: Bacteria > Desulfobacterota > Desulfovibrionia > Desulfovibrionales > Desulfovibrionaceae > Humidesulfovibrio. The sequence goes on along the minus strand of CAZCYB010000055.1, from coordinate 2,374 downwards.
CGACCCCGTGGCCGAGGCCAAGGCCCTCTACGCCAAGTACCAGGGCAACGTCTGCTTCCACGTGGTCAGCTACGCCGACAACGCCCGCGGCAAGATGGTCGTGGACGAGATCCGCGCCCTGAACCGCTGCACCGTGTCCACCGACGCCAAGGCCCTGGGCGACGCCGCCGCCATGAAGAAGTTCGTGCGCGACGTGTTCTACGACATCGACGACGCCCCCAGCCGCGCCATCACCCCGGCCAAGGCCGCCTGCGAGACCATCACCTTCGGCAACCTGAACTTCGGCTTCGACAAGTACCAGCTCACCAAGGAGATGGAGCCCGCCCTGGAGCAGGCCCTGTCCGTGCTCAAGGCCAGCGCCTGCGACAAGTTCGTGGTGGAAGGCCACACCGACAGCGTGGGCGGCGTGCCCTACAACCAGAAGCTCTCCGAGCGCCGCGCCAACTCCGTGGCCAAGTGGCTCATGGACAAGGGCTTCACCGGCAAGCTCGAGGTGGTCGGCAAGGGCAAGCTTTCGCCCAAGTTCGACAACAAGACCGACGAGGGCCGCGCCCTGAACCGCCGCGTGGAGATCCGCAGCAACTAGCGGCTTGACACGACGGCCAAGACAGCCCCAATAGAAAGCGGGGTCGGGAGAGACCCTCCCGGCCCCGCATCCTGCTTCCGAATCCAGCCCCCAGACGGAGAGCCCATGCCCCGCACCGCCGCCAATCCCCTGGCAATCCTGGCCGCCCTGGCCCTCTCCGCGCTGCTGCCCGCCGCCGTCCTGGCCTCCGGCTCCACGCCCGCCGAGGCCCCCCAGGCCGTCGCGCCCGCGCCCGAGCAGAAGCTCATGGCCTCCGCCGACCCCGCCCCCCTGCACATGGACCTTGAACTGGCCCGCGAGCACGAACGCTTCACCGCCTTCGCCCACCAGCAGGTGGCCCGCATGAACGCTAACATCATCGGCGGCAAAAACAGCATGCACTTGGCCAAGAGCCACGACGGCACCTACCGCGCCAGCTACAAGGCCATCGACATGAATGACGTGGTCTGCCAGGTGCGCCGCGCCGAGCACGACCCCCACTATTTCGTCGGCGTCATCATCTACAAGGAACAGGTGCTCGAAAGCCACGGCAAGACCGCCGAGGCCTGCCGCAACGGCCGCTTCGAGCCCGTGACCCACACCGCGCACCGCCTCATCTACAGCTCCAAGCGCGGCGGCGGCTGGCACTAGCCCCCGCAGGGAACCCGCCGCCATGCCCGGCAAGCCCCTGCACGACGAGGTCCAGTTCTGGCGCGACGACGCCCTGCCCGGCGTGGAGGCGCGCTTCTCCGCCTACCGCAAGCACGCCTTCCGCACCCACACGCACGCCGAATACTCCGTGGGCGTGGTGGAACAGGGCAGCACCGTCTTCCCCCTGGGCGAGAACACCCACTCCGTCCGCGCGGGCCAACTGGTGCTCATCAACCCGCTGGAACCCCACGCCTGCAACCCCGACACCAGCACCGGCATCACCTACCGCCTGTTCTACCTGGCTCCCGGCTGGCTGGCCGGAGCCGCCCAAACCCAAACCCCGCCGCTCTTCCCCCACCCCGTCGTGGACGACCCCGAGCTCTTCGAGGCCTGGCGCGACCTGCACCTGGCCTTCATCGCCACCGCCGAGGCGGGGGAAAAACAGGCCCGGCTCGTCACCTGCCTGCGCGCCCTGGTGCTGCGCCACGCCGAGCCAGCGCCCGGACCGCACCCCGAAAACCCCGCCGTCACCCGCGCCCAGGAACACATGGCCGACACCATCGGCCAGGGAACACTCGCCCCCCTGGACGACCTGGCCCAGGTGGCCGGACTCTCCCGACACCACTTCGCGCGCACCTTCAAGGCCGCCACCGGCCTGCCCCCGCACGCCTACCAGCTCCAGCTGGCCCTGGAACACGCCAAGGGACTCCTGCTCTCCGGACTGCCCATCAGCCAGGCCGCCCTGGACGCGGGCTTCGCCGACCAGAGCCACTTCTCCCGCGTGTTCCGCCAGTTCACCGGCGCCACCCCCGGCCAGTACCTGCAGGCGAGGTAGCGCCCGGCGGCGCTGCCTCCGGCGGCCAGGGGACTCCGTCCCCTGGACCCCTGCCGGGGGCTCCGCGCCCCCGGACCCCGCGCAGGGCTCGGTGCCGACCTCGGGCAGCCCTGGCCTGGCAATGCCCCGGCGCCAGCAAACATGCGCGCGAGGGTTTTCCGGCGTGGACGCCGGAAAACCCTCGCGCGCGGTTGGCCCGTTTTTTGGGCGGGTTGATGGGCTCGGCGGAGGGCTGGCGCAGTCTCGCCCAACCCCTCACCCCCCCTAAAAGCTTTTGAGGGGGTGGGAGGGGGTTCGGGGGAGGGCGGGGGAACTTTTCACCG
>CAZCYB010000054.1:0-16336 GCA_964502805.1 uncultured Desulfocurvus sp. | reverse complement strand
GGATTTCCACCTTCATGGCCAACGGAATTTACACCACCTTGACGGACGTGACCGCCATATCCCATCCTCCTTGGTCAGGAACTCTAACATAATTCCTGGACCGGGTTTAGGGGGGCAGGTCAAATGCTGTTCGTTTATTGCAATCATGAAACGCATGGTCTTTCACTAGACCATAAGTTAATGTTGCAGCAATGTGGTAGTCATCTTTCCACTTCGAAATACCACCAAACCCAGCCTGCTGCCTTGAAACAGCAGAAATTAGCAAACCAACGTCTTTTGGGCCAATCCCACCGACAGCAAGCGCGTCATCTTTAAGTTCAAGAAAATAATCAACTATGGTGTAGTGCGCACGCAACACGTCTACGGGCTCAACTTTGCACCCCGCAAAGCTCCCCCGTTCTGCGCTAATCAATTTCGCCCAACGATCAAAATCTGATGTCAGTTCGTTGTGATAAAACTCTATTGTCATAACATCTTCCCCACTTCTCTACTCCCCCCAGTCCTTCACCTGCAACTCAATCTTCGGAATCCCGTCAAATCTATCAATCCTCGGCGTAAACGCAAACCGCATCAGCTTGCCCTGCACCTCGCGGGTGAGGACCGTGGCCTTGCGCCAGGCCTTGGCGGGCAGGTGCGCGCCGGGGCGGGTCGGGGCGGAGCCCGTGGGGGAGGCGGCTGGCGGCAGCTGCTCGGCCAGCGTCAGCTTCACGTGGTCCTTGCCGAACACCCGGTAGTCCTTCACCAGCACCGGCGGCGAGACGAACAGCGGCTCCGGGTTGCCCATGCCGAAGGGCTGGAGCAGCTCCAATTCCTTCAAAAGCGTGTGCGTGATCTCGCCGAAGGCCAGCTCGCGGTCCAGCTTGAGCGTGGGCGTGAGCGGATTGGGGCCCAGCGCGGCCTCCACGGCCAGGTGGAAGCCCTCGCGCAGGGCGTCCAGGTTCTCCAGCGGCATGGAGAGGCCGGCGGCCTGCTTGTGCCCGCCATAGCCCAGGAACAGGTGCTCCAGGCCCGTAAGCCCCTCGTGCAGGTCGAACTCCGCCACGCTGCGGCCCGAGCCCTTCCAGTAGGCGCTTTGGCCATCCTCCTCGCGGCAGAGCATGAGCACCGGCTTGTAGTGCCGCTCCACCACTCGGGAGGCCACGATGCCGATGACGCCGGGGTGCCAGTGCTCGGCGGCCAGCACCAGGCCCAGGCGGTGGGCCTGCTCCTCGGCCTGCGCCAGCGCCTCCTCCAGAATGCCCTGCTCCTCGGTCCTGCGCTGGGCGTTCAGGCCATCCAGCAGCGAGGCCAGCGGGTTGGCCTGGTCCAGGTCGCGCGCGAGCAATAACTCCAGGGCCACGCCGGGGTCGGCCATGCGCCCGGCGGCATTGATGCGCGGCGCCAGGCCGAAGCCGATCTGCCCGGCCCCCAGCTCGGCCAACCTGTCGTAGCCGCTGTAAACCTTCAGCGCCGCGATGCCCGGCCTGCGCGCCTCCTTGATGAGCAGGAGCCCGTTCTTGACCAGGATGCGGTTCTGGCCGGTGAGCCCCACCACGTCGGCGATGGTGCCCAGGGCCACCAGGTCCAGGAACTGGCGCATGTCCACGGGTTCGCCGGGCAGCAGGCGGTTCACCGCCGCCATGAGCATGAAGGCCACGCCCACGCCCGCCAGCTCGCACATGCCGGTGCAGCGCTCGCCGCAGTTGCCGCCGCACAGGCGCGGGTCGCAGATGGCGTGGGCATTGGGCAGCTCGCCCGGGGGCAGGTGGTGGTCGCTCACCACCACGGTCATGCCCAGCTCGCGGGCGCGCGCCACCTCGGCCACGGCGCTGATGCCGCAGTCCACGGTGAGCAGCAGGTCCACGCCCTCGGCGTGCAGCTTCTCGATGCCCTCCACGTTCAGGCCGTAGCCGTCGTCCACGCGGTTGGGCAGGTAGTGGCGGATGCGCCCGGAGTTGTCCAGGGGCGCGGCCTCCGACCCCAGGCGCTGCAGAAAGAAGTCCTTCACCAGGGCCGTGGAGGTGATGCCGTCCACGTCGTAGTCGCCCCAGACGCAGAAGGTGGCCCCGCGTTCGATCTCGCGGGCCAGCACCTTGGCCGCCTCCTCCAGGCCGGGAATGGTCTCCGGCTTGGCCAGGTGGCGCAGGCCCGGGGAGAGGAAGCGGTCCATGTCCTGGGCCGACTCGTAGCCGCGCCGCCAGAGCACCTCGGCGATGACGCGGGTGATGCCCAGGTCCTCGGCCAGTTTGCCGATGGAGGGCGGCACGGGCGCGTCGGAGAGCAGCTTCCAGGTGCAGGGCATGGGGCCTTACGCCCCCGCCATGCGCAGCAGGATGGCCCGGGCGGCCCCTTCGGGCCCGCCCAGATGCTCGGGGGCTCTTGTGATGGGCCTGCCCACCACCAGGTAGTCCGACCCGGCGGCCACGGCGGCCTCCGGGGTCATGACCCGGCGCTGGTCGTCCGCACTGGAGTCCGGGCCGGGCACGCGGATGCCCGGCGTGAGGCACACGAACCGGCCACCGCAAGCGGCCTTGACGGCGGCGGCCTCGTGCCCGGAGCAGACCACGCCGTCCAGCCCGCAGCCCTGGGCCAGCCGGGCCAGCTCCAGCACCACCTCCGCCGCCGGGCGGCCATGCAGCACCGGGCTTTCCGGGTCCTGGGTGCTGGTGAGCACCGTGACGGCCAGCAGCAGCGGGCGCTGGGGCAGATCATTGTCCGCGGCGGCGCTGTCGCGCGCGGCCACGGCGGCCCTGAGCATGTCCGCCCCGCCGATGGCGTGGACGTTGAGCATGTCCGCCCCGGCGGCCACGCAGGAACGCACGGCCCCGGCCACGGTGTTGGGGATGTCCAGGAACTTCAGATCCACGAACACGCGCAGGCCCAGGGCCTTCAGCTCGCGCACCACGCGCGGGCCCTCGGCCACGTAGAGCTCCAGGCCCACCTTCATCCACAGGCCCGGCATGGGGGCCAGGCGGCGGGCCAGGTCCAGGGCCTCGGCCCCGGTCTGGAAATCCAGGGCCACGACCAATTGCGGGGGGAGCCCAGCCATTACGCGCCCCCCCACTGGCCCAGCAGGCCCTCCAGCAGGCCCGGGCGGTTGATGCGCCGGGCGCGGCCCGCCACATACACGGCGCGCAACTCGTCGGCGGCGGCGTCCAGGTCGTCGTTGACGATGAGGTAGTCGAAGTGCCCGGCCTGGCGCATCTCTCCCAGGGCGTTGTCCAGCCTGCGGGCGATGACGTCGGCGGCGTCCGTGCCGCGCCCGCGCAGGCGGCGCTCCAATTCGACACGGGAAGGCGGCAGGATGAACACGAACAGGCCCTGGGGGAACACGTCCTTGACCTGCAGCGCGCCCTGCACGTCGATGTCGAAGAGCACGTCGCGCCCCTGGGCCAGGTGCGCCCGCACCGGGGCCTTGGGGGTGCCGTAGAGGTTGCCGTGCACCTCGGCCCATTCGGCGAAGTATCCGGCCTCGCGGCGGCTTATGAACTCCTCGCGGGCCAGGAAATGGTAGTGCACGCCGTCCTGCTCGCCCACGCGGGGGCCCCGGGTGGTGCAGGAGACGGAGTAGGCGAAGTCCGGGAACTGGTCGCGCAGGCGGGCCACCAGCGTGCTCTTGCCCGCGCCCGAGGGGGCGGAGATGACCAGGCACAAGCCCAGGCGGTCGGTGGTGGCGGCTTCGGTCATGCTAGGCCTCCTCGCGCTTGGCGCTTTCCTCGGCCAGGAAGCGCTGGCCGATGGTCTCCGCCTGGATGGCCGAGAGGATGACGTGGTTGGAATCCGTGACCACGATGGCGCGGGTCTTGCGGCCCTGGGTGGCGTCGATGAGCCTGCCCTCCTGGCGCGCGTCTTCACGCAGGCGGCGCATGGGCGCGCTGGCCGGGTCCACGATGGCGATGACGCGGCCCGCCACCACGAAGTTGCCGAAGCCCAGGCTGACCAGCCGCTGGCGCTGCGGGGAACGCTGCTTGTCCATCATCCACCTACTCGATGTTCTGCACCTGTTCGCGGCACTTTTCCAGCTCCACCTTGAAATCCACGGTAAGCCGGCTCACCTCCACGTCCTGGGCCTTGTTGCCGCAGGTGTTGATCTCGCGGAAGGCCTCCTGGATGAGGAAGTCCAGGCGCTTGCCCGCCTCCCCGCCCCCGGCCACGGCCTCGTCCAGGCGGTCCAGGTGCGCGGCCAGGCGGGTCAATTCCTCGCTCACGTCCAGGCGGTCGGCCAGCACGGCCACCTCCTGGGCCAGGCGCTCCTCGGAGAGCGTCAGCCCGGCCTGGGCCACCAGGGCGGTGAGGCGCTCGGCGGTGGCCGCCTGCTTGTCCCTCAGCACCTGGGGCACGCGCTCGCCGATGGCCCCGGCCAGGGCGCGCATGGTGGCGAAGCGGGCGGTGAGGTCGCGGGCCAGCTCGGCCCCTTCCACGCGGCGGGAATTGTTCCAGTCCGCCAGGGCTGCCTCCAGCCCGCGCTCCAGGCTCTGGGCCAGGCCGGGGTCCGGCTCGGCGGAGTCGTCGCGCCAGAGGTGCGCGGCGGAAAGCAGGCGGTTCATGTCCGGGGTGAAGGCCACGCCCTGCTCCGCCGCCAGGGCGCGCAGCTGGTCCAGCATGGCCCCGGCCTGGGCGGTGTTCAGGCTCACGCCCAGAAGCGCCGCGGAGCGCGTCTCCACGGAGAGGGAAATGTCCACCCGCCCGCGCGAGGCGGCCTTGCGCACCACCTTCTCGAAACGGGTCTCCAGGCAGCGCAGCACGCTGGGCATGCGCCACTTCATGTCCAGGAAGCGGTTGTTCACGCTTCTGATCTCCCAGACGTGGCTGAACAGCTCTGCGGTGGTCTCGTGCCGGCCGAAGCCGGTCATGCTCATGGGCATCAGGATTCTCCTTCGGGGGTCTCAAGGGATGTTTTGTACAGCGCGCGCAGTTCCGTCAAGCGCCGTTTCATGTCTTCGGTGGCGTAGTCCGGGAAGGTCCAGGGCAGCGTGACCCAGCCCTGGCGCTTGTTGTAGATCATGGTCAGGTCCGCCCAGATGCCCCGGCCCAGGTACACCCGGTGGGTGAAGTTCTTGCCCGAGGCCAGCACCAGCCGCTCCAGGGTGAGCAGGCCGGGGTCCAGGTTCACGCGGCGGGATTTGTCGCTCCGGGCATGTTCCGATTCGGCCTCGTTGGTCCAGAGCTTCACCTCCACCAGCCCGTCCAGGGGCACAGGGCGGGCAAAGCCCAGCAGGCGGCGGAAAAGCGGGGCCCCAAGCTCGTCCGCGTAGTAGTCCGTGTGGTCGAAGGCCAGGGGCGGGGTCTCGTAGTCCACGGGGCCGAAGCGCTCCTGAAGCTCCTGGCGGAAGGCGGGCCAGGCCAGCTCCCACCAGTCCGGCGCGGCCAGCGCGGAAAGCACCAGCCTGCCCGGCGCGGGCTCGCGCGGGGTGCTCACAGGACCTCTCCGAGAATCCTTCCGCCCTCGAGGCCCGTGGGCCGCAGGGCCACCAGGGAGCCGGGCCTCAGCCCATGGCCCGCCACCTGGCAGGAGGCGTAGAACTCGCACACGCCCTGGCCCTGGTCGCCCTCCACCTTCTCGATGAGCACCGTGAGCCGGTCCAGGCCGGACAGGGCTCTGGCGAAGGCGCGCTTCTTCCCCTCAGCGATGCCGCGCAGGGTGGCGGCGCGGGCGGTGCGCCCGGCCTTGGCAAGGGTGTCGGGAAAGTCCGCCGCAGGCGTGCCGGGCCGGGGCGAGTAGGGGAACACGTGGGCGTAGGTGAGCGGCAGCGCGCGCACGAAGGCGCAGGTGTTCTCGAACTGGGCCTCCGTCTCGCCGGGGAAGCCGGTGAGGATGTCCGCCCCCAGGCCCAGGCGGGGCCACGCGCCGGCCAGGCCTTCCAGGAACTCCAGCACCTGTTCCGGGCGGTAGTGGCCCCGGCCCATGCGCCGCAGCACCTCCGGGTCGCCACTCTGCAGGGAGAGGTGCAGGTGCGGGGCCACCAGCCTTGAGCCGCCCAGCACGTCCAGGGCCTTGGCGTCCAGCTGGCCGGGCTCCACGCTGCTCAGGCGCAGGCGCGCCCGCCCGGCCCAGTCCGGGGCCAGCTCGCGCTCCAGCCGGGCCAGCAGGTCCCAGAAATCCAGCGGCTCATGCAGGTCGCGCCCGTATTGGCGCAGGTTGACTCCGGAGAGCACCAGCTCGCGGTACCCGGCGTCCAGCAGGCGGCGCACTTCCGCCAGCACGGCTGCGGGCTCGCGGCTGACGCTGGGCCCGCGCGTGAGCGGCACGATGCAGTAGGTGCAGCGGTGCGAGCAGCCGTCCTGCACCTTCACCACCGCCCTGGCGCGGCGGAAGGCCCCGATCTCGAAGGGCGGGAAGGCGCGCGGGCCCTCCGGCGTGGCCGGGCGAAGGTCGGGCAGCGGGCCGTCCAGGAGCTCGGCCTTGCGGTCCTGGGGCACCACCGCGTCCACCTCGGGCATGGCCGAAAGTTCCTCGCGCAGCACCTGGGCCGCGCAGCCCGTGACCACGATGCGCGCGGACGGGTTCAGCTTGCGCAGGCGGCGCACCGTGGCGCGCAGGTCGCTCACGGCGCGGCTGGTCACGGCGCAGGAGTTCACCAGGAGCACCTGGGCCTGTTCCGGGGTCTCGGCCTCGGCCAGCCCCCGGGCCCGCCAGGCCTCGGCCACGGCCTCGGACTCATACTGGTTGATCTTGCAACCCAGCGTGGATACGTGAAATTTCTGCATCAGTCCCCGGAGTCCTGGATTCTTTATTCAAGATGCGCCATGATGGCCAAGCCCCTGGCAGCGAGCAAAGGAGGAACCCATGCGCACCGCCGCCCCAGCCCTGACCTGCATCCTGCTCTGCGCACTGGCCCTGGGGGGGTGCTCCCCCGCCGTGCGCGGCAGCCTGGCCCTGAACCGGGGCGACCACGCCCAGGCCCTGGCCCTCTACAACGAGGCCCTGGCCTCCGACCCGGACTCGCCCTACCTCATCACGCGCATCGGGCTGGTGTACTTCGACATGGCCGACTACGCCCGGGCCGAGGCCAGCTTTCTGGCCGCCCTGGCCAAGGCCCCCGGCTACCCGGACGCCCAGTTGTACCTGGGCCTGGCGCGCATTGGCAAGGGCGAGCGCGAGGCCGGGCTGGACCTGCTGGAGGCCTACGCCGAGCCCCTCAAGTACTTCCACCAGAAATACGTGCGCGACGAGGCCAGGCGCCTGCGCAACCACCCGGAATACTCCGTCAAGGAAATCATCCGCAGCGTGCTGAAGGCCCTGGAGGAAGGCCAGGACGAGCAGCTGAGGATGGAGCGCGAGATTCTGAACTTCCCTAACGGTTAGGGCCTCATGGGTAGGGCCTCACGGCTAGGGCCCCACGGCCAGGGTCACGCGGGCAGAACCCCCGAGGCCCTCGGCGGACGCTCCCTCAGCGGATGACCGCGCCCGCCAGCACCACCCCGTCCGCGTCGTACAGCGCGGCCACCTGCCCCGGCGCGGGCCGCACCTGGGGCTGGTCGAAGCTGACGCGCAGGACGCCGCCCCCCCCCTCAAGGGAGTACTCCGCCCGCGCGGGCTTGGCCTGCTCGCGGTAGCGCGTCTGCGCCAGCACGACCTCCGGCCACAGGGCCGGGTCCACCAGCAGGTTCACCTCCCCGGCCTGGAAGCCCGGCGCCAGCAGGGCCACGCGCGGGGCCACCACCAGGGTGTTGGCCGCCACGTCCTTGTCCAGCACGTACAGCGGCTCGGTGTGGGCCAGGCCCAGGCCCCTGCGCTGGCCGATGGTGCAGCGCCACAGGCCCTGGTGTTCGCCCACCTTGGTCCCGTCGGGCAGGATGGCCGGGCCGGGGCCGGGCAGGTCGGCCTGACGCGAGGCCAGGAAGGCCCGGTAGTCGTCGCCGGGCACGAAGCAGATCTCCTGGCTCTCCTCGGGCAGGGGCGGCGCCACGCCGCACTCGTCCAGGGCCGCGCGCACCTCGGCCTTGCGGGCCGCAGCCAGGGGGAAAACGGCGCGCATCAGCCGGTCCCTGGGCACCAGGGAGAGGAAATAGCTCTGGTCCTTGGCGGGATCCGCCCCCCGGGAGAGCGCCCAGCCGTAAGCCGGATGCTCCCCGGCGGCGGCGTAGTGGCCCGTGGCCAGGGCCTCGGCCCCGTAGCCCAGGGCGCGGTCCAGCAGCAGGCCGAACTTGACCGCCGCGTTGCAGCGGGCGCAGGGGTTGGGCGTGCGCCCGGCCAGGTATTCCGCCGCAAAGGGCGCGGCCACCAGGCGTTCGAACTCGGCGCGCAGGTCCAGGCAGTGCAGGGGCACGCCCAGCCGCGCGCAGGCCACCATGAGCCCGGCGGCGGCCTTGCCGTCGTCGGCCTCGCGGAACAGGCCATGCAGGGCGAGGAGCTCGTGCCCGGCCTCGCCGAGGGAAATGAGCGACGCCAGGCTGTCCGCCCCGCCGCTCACCGCCACGGCGATCTTCAAGGCCTGGGCTCCCAGGGGCCGGTCTCGGCGGCGCGCACGTACTTGAGAAAGGCGTAGAAGGCTCCGTGCGCGGCGTTGATGAACCCGGCGCGGCCATCCAGCACGCCCAGCTTGAGCACGTAGAGCTTGAGGAAGCGCAGCAGGCCGTGGGCGATGCCCAGGAACACCCCGCCGCTCCTGCCCTTGGCCTTGAGGGCATCCGCGCCCTGCTGGGCGTAGGAGTTGATCTTGTCCAGGTGCTCGCGGAAGCTGGCGTAGGGGTAGTGGACGATGTCGCCCTCGAGCTGGCCGGTGCCGCCCTGCGGGTGGAAGCTGTAGTGCGCGCCGCTGACGTGGACCTCCATGCGGGAGGGCCGGAACAGGCGCAGCAGCAGGTCCGGGTACCAGCCGCTGTGGCGCATGAAGCGGTTGAAATAGAAGGACGAGCGCGGCACCCAGTACCCGGCCAGGTCGGCGTTCTCCTGGGCTGCGGCGCGGATGTTGGCGGCCAGCCCGTCGGTGAGCCATTCGTCCTGGTCCAGGCTCACCACCCAGTCCACGGGCGGGTCCATGGCCCGGATGTACTCCAGGGCGAAGCGGAACTGCGGGCCCGGGCCCTCCCAGCGGCGCTCCAGGACCGTGGCCCCGGCGGCGCGGGCGATGGACACCGTGGCGTCGGTGGAGAGCGAGTCCACCACGAGGACCTCGTCGCAGAAGGCCAGCGAGGCCAGGCAGCGGTCCAGCAGGCGCTGGCCGTTGAAGGTGAGGACGAGTCCGACGATTCTTGGGGCCATGCAGTCTCGCGGGGTTGAGGTGCGCTTCGTCTGGGCGGCTTGTACGACGCGGGCCCGCAGGGGTCAAGTTTGCCGGTTCCGGCGGCGTTTGTGCTTTTGGCTCCGCCGGGCTATGCTTGCAGAATGCAACAGCTTGAAACACACGACACGCACACCCGCACCGCCGCCCCCGCCGACGCAGGCCTGCGCCTGGACCAGTACTGGGCCCGCGAGTTGGAGCCCCGGGGCGTCTCGCGCGAGCGGGTCAAGGAATGGATACTGGCCGGGCACGCGAGCATCGGCGGCAGGCCCTGCACAAAGCCGGGCCAGCGCTTGGAGGGCTACGAGGCCCTGGCCTTCGTCACCCCCGCGCTCTCCAGCCTGGGCGCGCCCCGGGCCGAGGACCTGCCCCTGGACATCCTGCACCGCGACGAGGTCCTGGCGGTCATCCACAAGCCCGCCGGGCTGACCACCCACCCCGCGCCCAGCCAGCCCGACGCCACCCTGGTGAACCGCCTGCTGCACCACTTCCCGGAGCTCGCGCCCGAGGTCTCGGGCATGGACGGCGAGCGGCCGGGCATCGTGCACCGGCTGGACAAGGACACCACCGGCCTCATGGCCGTGGCGCTCACCGAGGGCGCGCGGCTGGCCATCTCGGCGGCCTTCGCCGCCCGCGCCGTGAGCAAGACCTACCTGGCCATCGTGCACGGCAGGCCCAAGCCCGGCCAGTGGGACGACGGCGGGGACATCGACCTGCCCCTGGGGCGGCACCCGAGCATCCGCACCAAGATGGCGGTGCTGAAGAAGGGCGGGCGCGAGGCCCGCACCACCTGGAAGCGCCTGTGGACCGACCGGCTGGGCCGCGCCAGCCTGCTGGCCGTGCGCCTGCACACCGGCCGCACGCACCAGATCCGCGTGCACCTGGCGCACATCGGACACCCGCTGGTGGGCGACCCGGTGTACGGCCCCTCGGACTACGCCCGCTGGCTGGCCCAGCCGGGGCCCCTGGCCGGGCTGGCCACCCGGCAGATGCTCCACGCCTTCCGCCTGGTGCTGCGCCACCCCGAGACCGGGGAGCAGCTGGATTTCCGCGCCGACCCGCCGGAGGACTTCCGCGCCCTGCTGGGCGAGCTCTCCGGCGACTGCCTGCGCGTGGTGCTCACCGGCCTGCCCGGCAGCGGCAAGAGCGCGCTGCTCAAGGCGCTTTCCGGGCTGCCCGGGGCCCCGCCCGTGTTCAGCTCCGACGCCTGCGTGGCCGCGCTCTACGAGCCCGGGGCCGACGGCGCGGCCGTGCTGGCCCAGCGCTTCGGCAAGGGCGTGCTGGACCCCCGCGGCGGGGTGGACAAGCAGGCCCTGCTCGCGCGCATGCTCTCCGAGCCGGGGCTCCGGCGCGAGGTGGAGGACACCATCCACCCCCTGGTGGAGCACGCCCTGCGCCGGTTCTGGGCGGAGAACGCCGCCCGGCCCCTGGCCGTGGCCGAGGTGCCGCTCTTTTTCGAGACCGGCTGGCGCGCCGGGATGACCACCGCCGAAGGCAGGCCCGGCAAGGGCCAGCGGGGCAGGGAGCCCGAGGCCATGGCCGACCTGGTGGTGGGCCTGCGCACCCCGGCGGAACTGCGGCGCGGCCCCCTGCGCCAGGCCCGGGACCTGGCCCCGGGGCTGCTGGACGCCCTGGACTCCTGGCAGTGGGCCGAGGACCGCAAGCTGGCCGCCTGCGACCTGGTGGTGGACAACGACGGGGACCTGGACGCCCTGGCCGGGCGCGCGCGGGAGCTCATGGCCGCGCTGGAGGAGCGCCGGGCCGCGCGGCGGGCCCGCTTCGACGCCCTGCTGGCGAAGCTCCTCGACCAAGTGGCCGCCGAGCCCGTGGAACTGCCCGAGGGGGAAGACGCGGAGGCGCTTGACGCCGACTGGGAGGACGAGGCGTGATCCCCCTGCGCGACGACACGCCGCGCGTCCACTTCCCGCTGGCCGTGGTGCTGGTCATCACGGCCAATGTGGCCCTGCACCTGTACCTCTCCGGGCTTTCGCCCTGGGCGCGCGACGGCCTGTACCACCTGCTGGGCGTGGTGCCCGCGCGCTACGCCTTCCCGGAGTGGGCGTCCGTGGCGGGCTTTCCGGCCACCGGCGTGCTGCCCTTCGTCACCTACATGTTCCTGCACAGCGGCTGGATGCACCTGATCATGAACATGTGGATGCTCTGGATCTTCGCGGACAACATCGAGGACGTCATGGGGCCGGGCCGGTTCCTGGCCTTCTACCTTCTCTGCGGGCTCTTCGCCCTGGGGCTGCACCTGGTGTTCAACCTCACGGCCACGGTGCCCATCATCGGGGCCAGCGGCGCGGTGGCCGGGGTCATGGGCGGGTATGTGATGCTCTACCCGCGCGGCAGGGTGCTCACCTTCATCCCCATCCTGTTCATCCCGTACATCGTCAGCCTTCCGGCCTGGGTGTTCCTGGGCTTCTGGTTCCTCACCCAGGTGCTCTCCGGCCTGCTGGGCGAGCTGGCGGGCCAGGCCCAGGGCATCGCCTGGTGGGCGCACGTGGGCGGCTTCGTGGCCGGGATGGTCCTGGTGCGCGTGTTCATGCGCCCCGAGCGCTGCTACCACTGCGAGTACAAGGGCTTCGACAGGAACAAGAAGGACTTCCGCTTCAGTTGACGGCCTTGCCCCCCTTGGGCTTCCACTTGGCGGCCCGGGCCTCGATGGAAGCGCGCTGCTCGGCGGTGAGCTCCTTGGCCACCAGCGTGCGCGACGTACCGCCATAAGCGGCATCCGACACGGCATACCAAAAATACGCCTCGGCGGAATTTTTGGGCGCGCCCTGGCCCCGCTGGAGCCGGTCGGCCAGATCTGTCTGGGCAGTCCTTTCGCCGCCCTCGGCCAGGCCCTTGAGCATGGCCAGACCGCGCTGCGCGTCCCTGGGCACCCCCTGCCCTTCGATGGTCATCCCCGCCAGCTTGACCCCGCTCAGGTTGTGTCCCAGGTCATAGGCCTTGCGGAACCACTTGGCGGCGAGCATATGGTTCTCCTCGACGCGCTGGTCCCTGGGCACCTCTTCGTCGCTGCCGAAAAGGTAGATGACCGCAACTTGGTACATGGAGTGGACGTCGCCCTTGTCCGCGCCCATGGTGAACCAGTACAGGGCCTCACTGTCCTTGCCCAGATCGCGATACTTGTGGCCTGTCTGGCGCATGGCCTCCACGTAGCCGAGGTCGGCCCCGCGCCGGGCATAGGCCAGGGACTTGGCCTCGGCGTCGGCCTTGGGCAGCACGCCGTCGCTCGACAGAACGGCATACAGGTACGACAGCTTCAGGCAGTACCCGGGCTCCTCGCGCGCGGCGGCCTCGAGCAGCCGCTCACCGGCCGCGACATCCTTGGGGCCGCCCTTGCCGCGGATGAGCAGGGCGGCGTACTCTATCTTGGCCCCCACCTCGCCCAGGTCCCCGGCCTTGCGCAACCACTCACGGCCTGCGGCCTCGTCCTGCGGGGACAGCGGGTGCGACGCGAGAAATCTGCCGTGCAGGAACATGGCGAGGGGCACGCCGTGCTCCGCCGCAAGGGCCAAGGCCTTGTACTGCTCCTTAAGGTCGTCGCTCATGGCGCCCAGGGCGAACTTCCCGTAGACGCTGCCCCTGGCCGCCAGGGGCCGGGCCAGCCTGCGCACACGCTCCGGGTCCTTGCGCCACTCCCATTCTTCCCGTAGCGCCTGCCAAACGTTCTCCTCCTCCGGCGTGGGCGTGGGGGCCTGCGCCACCTTGGGCGGTGCTGCCGGGGTCGGCGCTGGCGCCGCCTGGGGCGCGGGCTTCGGCGCCAGGGACGCCTGTGGGGCCGGGGCGGGAGCCGGGGCCGGGGCCGCCGCCTGCCCGGCAAAGGAGAACCGCCCGATGAGCGAGGTGTTCTCCCAGGGCACCTGCTTTTTGCCCGAGTCGCGCACCACGCCCTCGCGCACGCTCATGAACAGGTCCGTCACCGCCAGGCCCGGGGTGGCGATGTGCTTGAGAAGATGCTGGGTGTACAGGCCGTTCTTGCCCTCGCCGTCGCTGGCCACCTTGCCCGGGGCCGTGGCGTAGGCGATGAGCGAGCCCGTGGGCGCGTCCATGCGCGCCAGGCCCGCCTCCGCGCTGCGGAAGCTGCGGGCGAAGGGGTTGTTGCGGCAGGCGTCCAGGATGACCACGTTGAGCCCGTTGCCCGCGTCCTCCATCTTGGCCAGCACCAGCCCGGCGTTGAGGCAGCCGTACTTCACGTCGCCCTCGGACTGGATCACGGCGTTCACCGGCACAAGGTAGTTCTCCCCGGCCACCTGCACCCCGTGCCCGGCAAAGAAGAACACGCCCAGGCCGCCCTTGCGCAGCCTGAGCCCGAACTCGCGCACGGCCTCCTCCATCTGCTGCATGGAGGCGTTCTTCAAAAGCGTGACCTCGAAGCCCAGCTTCGTCAGCGCCGCCGCCATGTCCGTGGCATCGTTCACCGGGTTTTTCAGCGGGGCCGTGGGGTAGGCCCCGTTGCCGATGACCAGGGCGCTGCGGCCCCCGGCCAGGGCAGACCCGCACAGGGCCAGGACGAAGAGGGCCGACAGGCAGAGCGCGCGGAAAGAAAGCGGCCTGAGACTCACGGGGCTATCCTCCTGTTGTGCTCTTGTGGTATCAAAACGCCAAAGGATGGCAAGTCCGGGGTGGCGACCCAGGCCAGGAACCTGTGGAAAACTCCCTTGACACTCTGCCAACACACACTATTTTGCAGAATGCAGCGCTGCCCCCGGCCCCGCCCCGGAGGCGGGCGCGGGCCAGGGCCAGATCAGGAAAAGGAGCACCCCGCCATGAGCGTGGAATACAAAGATTACTATAAGATACTGGGAGTTGGCCGCACGGCCAGCCAGGATGAGATATCCAAGGCCTTCAAGAAGCTGGCCCGCAAGCACCACCCGGACCTGAACCCCGGCGACACGGGCGCCGAGGCCAAGTTCAAGGAGGCGGGCGAGGCCTACGAGGTGCTGAAGGACCCGGAAAAGCGCAAGCTGTACGACCAACTGGGCCCCAACTGGCAGCAGGGCCAGAATTTCCAGCCGCCCCCGGGCTTTGAGAACATGCGCTTCCACTTCGGCGGCGGCGGCCCCGAGGGGTTCGGCGGCGGCGGCTTCAGCGACTTCTTCGAGACCCTGTTCGGCGGCGGCGGGCGCGGCCCGGCCGGTTCGGGGGGGGGCGGCTTCGGGGGCTTCGGCGGCGGGGGGTACACCCACCGCCCGCGCCGCGGCCAGGACGCCGAGGTCACCTACGAGATCGAGTTGGAGGCGGCCTACAAGGGCGGGCCCCAGACCATCAGCCTGCAGGAGCAGGCCCACGGCCCGGATGGGCGGCCCAGCATGCAGACCAAGACCCTCACCGTGAACGTGCCACCCGGCATCAAGGACGGCCAGCGCATCCGCCTGGCCGGGCAGGGCGGCCAGGGCCTGGGCGGCGGCGAGGCGGGCGACCTGTACCTGAAGATCCGCCTGGCCCCGCACGCCCGGTTCAAGGTCAAGGACAACAACGTGGTCTACGACCTGCCCCTGGCCCCCTGGGAGGCCGCCCTGGGAGCCACCGTGCGCGTGCCCACCCTGGACGGCGCGGTGGAGATGAAGATTCCGGCGGGCATCGGCTCCGGGGCGCGGCTGCGCGTGCGCGGCAAGGGCCTGGGCACCGGCGGCGGCAAGGGCGACCAGCTGGTGCGCATCATGATCCAGACCCCCGGCGAGCTCAGCGACGAGCAGCGCAAGCTGTGGGAGGAACTGGCCCGCATTTCCAACTTCGCGCCCAGGGGCTAGGGCCCCGCGCGCAAACGAGGTGACGCCATGACGCTCAAAGCCACCGACGCCCGCTGCCTGCCCATCCCGTCCGAGCTCATCGCCTGGACGCGCCTTGTGGAGCTGACCCGCGTGGAGCCCGCCACCGTGGCCGAACTTCTGGACATGGGCTGGATCGACCCGGTGCGCACCAGGGCGGACGAGTACCTGTTCCGCCTGCGCGATGTGCAGCGCATCCAGAAGCTCCAGCGGCTGTGCCGCGACCTGGAGATATCCTTCGCCGCGGGCAGCATCATCGTGGACCTGCTGGACCGCGTGGAGCGCCTGGAGCAGGAACTGGCCGAGCTGCGCAGGCTGCTGTAATCCAAAACATTGTTCTTCAACACGGAGGACACGCATCCATGGATCCGAACAAGCTGACCCAGAAGTCCCAGGAGGCCATCAGCACCGCCCAGAGCCTGGCGGTGCAGCGCGGCCACCAGCAGATCGACACCCTGCACCTGCTCTCCGCCCTGGCCGGGCAGGAGGGCGGCCTGGTGCCCCAGATCATCGAGAAATGCGGCGTGAATCCGCAGGACTACATGCGCGCAGTCGACGCCGAGCTTTCGCGCATGCCCAGCGTCTCCGGCCCGGGGGCCCAGCCCGGCCAGGTCTACGTGACCCAGGCCGTGAACGCCGTGCTGGCGCGGGCCGAGGAAGGCGCGGGGCGCATGCAGGACGAGTTCGTGAGCGTGGAGCACCTGTTCCTGGCCGTGCTCGACGAGCCGCCCTCCTCCCCGGCGGGCAAGGTCAACCGCCAGTTCGGCCTGACCCGCGACAAGGTGCTCACGGCGCTCACCGAGGTGCGCGGCAACCAGCGCGTCACCAGCGACAACCCCGAGGCCACCTACGACTCGCTCAAGAAGTACGGCCGCGACCTCGTCGAGGAGGCCAAGAGCGGCAAGCTCGACCCGGTCATCGGGCGCGACGGCGAGATCCGCCGCGTGGTGCGCATCCTTTCCCGCCGCACCAAGAACAACCCCGTGCTCATCGGCGAGGCGGGCGTGGGCAAGACGGCCATCGCGGAAGGGTTGGCCCAGCGCATCGTGAAGCAGGACGTGCCCGAGGGCCTGAAGGACAAGACCATCTTCGCCCTGGACATGGGCGCGCTCATCGCCGGGGCCAAGTACCGGGGCGAGTTCGAGGAGCGGCTCAAGGCCGTGCTGAAGGACGTGCAGAAGAGCGAGGGCCGCATCATCCTGTTCATCGACGAGATGCACACCATCGTGGGCGCGGGCAAGGCCGAGGGCGCCATGGACGCGGGCAACATGCTCAAGCCGCTGTTGGCGCGCGGCGAGCTGCACTGCATCGGCGCCACCACCATCGACGAGTACCGCAAGTACATCGAGAAGG
>CAZCYB010000053.1:0-16699 GCA_964502805.1 uncultured Desulfocurvus sp. | reverse complement strand
GGGAGGCGGAGCCTCCCCCGCTGCCGCCTATCCCCCCAGCCCGGCCACGCGGCGGAAGTATTCCTGCCGGCAGAAGGCCTCCACCTGCATGAGCGTGGCGAAGGCGTCGCGGAAGTCGTGCGCGCCCAGGGCGAACAGGCCGTGGCCGTAGACGATGGCGGCGCGGCGCGGGCCGCTGGTGCCCAGGATGGCGGGCGGCAGGGTGTTGCACAGGCCGAAGGGCCCGGTGCCCACCTCGCCGGGCACGATGGGCACGTTCAGGCAGGTGGCGGCATCCTCCACGCAGCGCGGCTCGGTGCAGGCGCGGTGGCACTGGCCCTTATTGGGGCAGCCAAGCCTGGGGCGGTCCAGCGACAGGATGCCGGAAAAGCGCGGGTGCCCGTGCAGGATGGCACGTGCGCCGCCCTGTTGCGGTGGGCCCTCGCCTTCGTAGATCGCCTTGTGGGCGGAGAACTCGCTGGAGGCGGTGATTCCGGCGCAGGTGCCCCCGTCCATGCGGCAGGGGTCGATGCACGGCGCCAGCTCGTCCAGGCTGCTGCCGGTCTGGCTGATGAGGATGGTGTCGGTTTCCGGCGTCTGTCCTGGCAACCGATAGGAAATGTTGCCGAAGTAGGAATCGACCAGGCCGTATTCCACGGTCTTGGCCCCGGCCTGGATGATGGCGGCGCGGGCGGCGTCCTCGGTGCTGAAGGGGCCGGGCAGCAGCTGCGGGTCGTCGGCGCGGTCCGGCGGCAGCAGCGCGGCGATGCGCTCGAAGGCCGCGCGCTGGGCGTCGGTGACTCCTGTTGTGCGCAGTGCCTGGAGATAGTTGGCGAAATAGGCCACGAACCCGGCGAAGCACAGGGAGCTGAAGGTGACGTAGGCCTGCTCCGGGCTCACGGTGCCGTAGGCGGCAACGTGGACCTCGCCGCCCTCTTCGCCGGGGGAGAGGATGACGCAGCCCTTGCGGTGGGAGAGGGCGGCGGCGATGGCCTGGGGCGAGAGCTCGTCCAGCACGGGCAGGTCGTGCAGGAAGGTGCGCGTCTCGCAGTCCCCGGGGGTGATGGACCGGGTGCCGTCGGCCAGCGCCTGGCGCGCCAGCTCGGACAGGGCGGCCTGGCAGGCCCCGGCGGGCCGGGCCATGAGCAGCGCGCTGATGTTCAGTCGCTCCAGCACCCCGCGCAAAAGCGGCTGGCGTGGGTCAGTTTTCCTGTTCCAGACAAGCTCGTCGTCCAGGGCGGCGAAGAGGGGCTCGTGCGCGTTGCACAGGCCCGAGGCCACGAGCTTGGCGGCGTATTTCTTCAAGAGGTCGATCATGCGCCCGCCTTATTCCCGGAAGGCTCGCGCCACTCCAGCCCCAGCTTTTCGGCCTGCTCGCGGGTGGGCATTCCGTCTTCCGTCAGGCCCCGGATGCGATAGTAGGCCGCGCGGGCGGCCAGAAAGTCCTGGCGCGGCACCGGCGGCACACTGAGGGTGGCGTTGCCGCTGCCCGGCTCGGCGAAGAAGCGCGCGGGCAGGTCGTCGTCCTGCGCGGTGAAGCCGTAGGCCGCGTTGAGCAGGCGCTCCTGGTAGTTGATGCGCTCGCCCACGGCCAGCAGGTCCTGGGCCGTGGCCGACTCACCTGTCACGGCGGCCAGGGCCCGGGCGTACTCCTCCAGCGTGGCGGCGAAGAACAGGAACTTGCAGGCGATGAGCGAGTCCACGGCGGCGTTCATGTCCTCGGCGATCTTGACGATGCGCGCCTTGCCCGAGAAGCTGAAGCGGTCCGTGGCCACGGGCTTGCGCAAGATCTCGTGGCTGATGGGATAGGCCCGCAGGTGGCAGCCGCCACGCGTGCTGGTGGCGTAGCCCAGGGCCATGCCATAGGCCCCGCGCGGGTCGTAGGCGGGCAGCTCCAGGCCCTTCACGCTCATGGAAAGCTCCGGGCGGCCCTTAAGTTTGGCGTACCTGGCCGAGCCCAGGCCCAGTTCCTTCCCCACGCCGCGTCCCAGTCCGATGTCTTCCAGCAGCTCCAGCACGCGCGCGCCGGTGAGTTCCTCGCCGCTGATCTCCCGGTGGCAGGCCAGGGTGACGCCTGCGGTGATGGTGTCCAGCCCCAGGCGGTTGCAGGCCTCGTTGGCCCGCAGCACCAGCTCCATGTCCGTGTTGCCGATGAGCGCGGTGAAGTGGCTCATGGTCTCGAACTCGGGCATGGTGCGCCCGTCGTCCGCGATCTTCTTGCACAGCACGTGGCAGCCCTGGCAGCCGTGGCGGCGCGGGGTGTAGCGGGCCTTGTAGGCGTGGGCGTTGAGGCCCCCGGCCTTTTCGAAGTGCGTGCGCGAGAAGTTGTCCGTGGGCATCATGCGCCGGGAGTCCATGAGGTCGAAGATGCTGCCGGTGCCGAAGCAGGAGAACCCGTGCTGGCCCAGAAGCGCCGGGCTGGCGGCGGTGAGGCGCAGGATGTCCTCGCGCGCGGTCTTCAGCGCGGGCAGGTCGGCCACGCGCGCCTTGCCCGTGCCGCGCACGGCGAGATATTTCAGGTTCTTGAGCGCCGCCACGCGTCCCAGGCCGCAGCGCCCGGCGGCGTGCCGGGCGTCCACGATGAGGCTGGCGAACAGGCAGCCGTACTCCGCCGCCGGGCCCGTGGCCACGAGGGAGCCGACCCCCTTGGAACCGGCACCGCGCTTCTGCTTCAGCGCCGCGAAGACCTCGTCCGTTCCGCGCCCGGCCAGGCCGGAGGCATCGGTGAGCACCACCGCGCCGTCGTCGATCTCGATGCCCCGGGGGCTGTCCGCGCGGCCCGTGATGACCACGGCGTCCCACCCGGCGCGCTTGAGTTCCGTGCCCAGGCGGCCCCCCGCGCTGGCGTCGGCCACGGCCCCGGTGAGCGGCGAGCGCGACACGAAGTGCGCCCGGCCCGAGGTGGGCGCGATGGTGGCCGTCAGCGGGCCCACGGCCAGGGTCAGCGGCAGGCGCGGGTCGTCGCAGGGCAGGGGTCCGTGCTCCAGCACGCTCTGGCGCAGCACCCAGCCGCCCAGGCCCTTGCCGCCCAGGAAGGACCGGTACACGTCCGCCGGCAGGCGCAGCTCGTCCGTGGCGCCGGTGGAGAGGTCCACGCGCAGGATGCGGCCTGACCAGCCGAATTGGGGCCAGCCGAACCGGGGCAGCATGTCGGAATCGCTCATCTCGCCTCTGCGGGTTGTGGGGGGCCGGGAAAAGCCCGTCGGCCTTGTCCCCCGTGGCCGAAACAAGTATGCTCTCCCGACACGTTGCGCAAGGGGGAGAGGGCATGGTCTTCGGCTGGTGGGGCGGCAAGTCCGCTGATGCGAAGGGCGGGAAGAGGGAAGAGGTGGACCTGAAGCGGCGCAAGCTGCTGTTCGGGGCCGTGGACAAGCTGCGCGGCACCGAGAGCGCGCCCATGGCCGCCGTGGCCCAGGCCGCGCCCCTGCTGGCCGCCGCCAACGCCGCCTACGCCGCCGGGAACTGGGCCGAGGCCGTCGAGCAGTACAAGGCCTTCCTGGCCGAGGAGAACACCAACGCCGAGGCCCGGCAGCGCCTGGGCGAGAGCCTGTACCGCCAGGGCCGGTACATCCAGGCCAAGGTGGAGTTCGAGCGGCTGATGCAGAAGAACCACAAGGACAACAGCGCCCTGTTGTTCCTGGGCCTGGTGCTGGCCCGGCTGGAGCGGCTGGACAAGGCCGCCGTGGTCTGGCGGCTCTATTTCGACCCGCACAACGTGGCCGTGCAGCGGGAGCTGAACCTGCAGATCGGCCTCATGGAGATCGCCACCGAGGACGCCCCGGCCAATCCCGCCGAGGTGGCCGACGCCGTGGAGCGGGCGCTGGAGGCCTCCCGCACGGCCTAGGGGCTGTCCCTAAAAAGCGTCTTTTGCCCCCTGGGCGTCGTCGCGAGCCGATTTGGGGCCAGGGCTGTACCGAGGAGTACTATCCCTGGCCCCAAATCGGCTCGCTTCTCGCCAGGGACCAAAAATCATCTTTTGAGAGACAGCCCCGCTAATTGGCTTTCTTGGCCTCCGCCGCCAGCTGGGCGATCCTGGCGCGGATGTACGTGGCCGCCACGTCGGCCTGGTCCGGGCCACCTAGAGTGGCGGACTGGCTCTCGCCCAGTGCGCGCAGGTCGTCCTGCACCTGCCTCTCCATGCGCTCGCTCTCCAGGAACATCAGGTAGGCCAGGGTCAGGGCCGCGGCGCTGTCCGGCGTGCCGTCGCAGAGGATGGCGATCTGCTCAAGCGTGGCGGTCTCGAACAGCCGGGCCACGAACATGCGGATCCACTTGCGGTACAGGGCGGGCAGCACGGGCGGGATCATGCCCGCCAGCTGCTCGGCGGTGTCCGCTGCGGCGGCGGCGCGGCTCAGGGTCAGGTAGTCGCGCAGGGCCTCGGCCCGGCGCTCGGCGCTCTCCTGGGTCACGCGCTCCATGAGCACGGCCTCGATGTGCGCGCGCATGGCCTGCACGATCTCCCGCTGCTCGGCCTCGGTCAGCGCGGCCTGCTTCCGCTCCTCGCTCATGGCTCTCCTCCGTGGAAATTCGCGGCGGCCCCCGATGTGCCCGGCGATGTGCCCACCCCTCTGCACGTCGATGTGCCCGCCGCTGCGGGTGAACGCCCCGGTCTTTTCGTCCGCGCGCAAAGGGAGTATCACCAGCGCGTTTCCCTGGCAACGCGAGAATCCCCGATGGAGTTTGCGTGACCGACACCCTGACCCACCTGACCCCGCTGATCAAGGTCCTGGCCGCCTTCGGCGTCATGCTCCTGGGCCTGCGGCTGAAGAAGCCGCTCTGGCTCTCCGTGCTGGCGGGCAGCGCGGTGCTGGCCCTGTCCTTCGGCATGTCGCCCCTGGCCTGGGCCGGGGTGGCCGCCATGAGCGTGTTCCAGCGCGACACGGTGTTCCTGGTCATCATCCTGGCGCTGATCCTGCTCCTGTCCGAGGTGCTGGAAAAAAGCGGGCAGACCGCCCGGCTCATGCGCGCGGCCACGGGCTTCTTGCGCAACCCGCGCCTGCGCCTGGCCTTCTTTCCTGCCCTGGTGGGCTTTCTGCCCATGCCCGGCGGGGCGGTGTTCTCCGCGCCCCTTGTGCGCGACATGGCCGACGGCCTGGGCCTGGCGCGCCGCGACACGGCCCTGGTGAACTACTGGTTCCGCCACCTCTGGGAGCTGTGCTGGCCGCTGTATCCGGGCATCATCCTGGCCTCGTCCCTGGCCGGGGTGCCCCTGGCCCGGCTCATCCTCTACACCCTGCCGTGCATCGGCCTGTGCGTGGGCCTGGGCTGGGTGTTCATCATGCGCCCGGCGGTTGCCCACCTGCGGCACCGGCCCGAGGCCCCCGCGCAGCCCGGCTCGGACCAGCGCGACCTGTCCGACGCGCTCCTGCAGGGCCTGCCCATGCTCCTGGCCATCTGTTGCGGCCTGGGCTTCGAGGTGGGCATGACGCTCCTGGCCCCGGGCTGGCCCTTCGAGCTGGGCATCATGGCCGCCCTTGTGCTGGCCATCGCCTGCGCGCTCGTCCAGAACCGCGTGGGCCCGGGCTTCGTCTCCGGCGTGCTGCGCGACCGCGAGCTGTACAAGCTCATCGGCCTGGTGGCGTCGGTCCTGGTGTTCAAGGACGTGCTCCAGGCCAGCGGCGCGGTGCGGGAACTGGCCGGGGTGGCCGGGGGCAGCGGCGCGCTCTTCGCCATGACGCTCTGCCTGCCGTTTCTGGTGGGCCTCATCAGCGGCATCAGCGTGGCCTTCGTGGGCTCCACCTTCCCCATCATCCTGGGCGTCATCCACAGCCTGGGGCTGGAGGACCAGCTCCTGCCGCACCTGGTGCTGGGGCTGTTCGCCGGGTTCACCGGGGTCATGGTCTCCCCGCTGCACGTCTGCTTCCTGCTCTCCTGCGAATTCTTCGGGGTGGACGTGGCCAGGGCCTGGCGGCGGCTGGTCTGGCCCTGCGCCCTGCTTCTGGCCTCGGGCGTGGCCTGGTTCCTGGTGCTGACGCGCTAGCTACATCCAAGAGAGCGCCAGCCGCCACAGCGGCCAGTGGCGGTTGTCCATGAGTGGTTCTAGGCGGCCTGGGCGCGCCTAGACGAAGATGGTGCCGCGCATGTACAGCACCGTGCCCCCGGCGATGCGCACGCGGTCGCCCGCCAGCTCGCTGCGCACCTTTCCGCCCCGGCGCGAGGCCTGGAACGAGTGCAGGCGCGTCTTGCCCAGGCGCCCGGCCCAGTAGGGGGCCAGGATGCACTGGGCCGAGCCGGTGACCGGGTCCTCGGTGAGGCCGATCTCCGGGCTGAACACCCGGCAGACGAAGTCATACGTCTTGCCCGGCGCGGTGGCGATGATGCACACGTAGGGCATGTTCAGCAGGTAGTGCAGGTTCGGGTTCAGGTTCCGGATGGCCTCCTCGTCCGGGAACACGGCCAGCAGGTCGCGCCCGGCGTGGGCCTCCAGGGGCCGCACGCCGAAGGCCCGGCTCATGGTCTCCGTGACGGCGATGGGCTTGCCCGGCCAGGCCGGGAAGTCCATGACCAGGAGCCCGCCCTCCCGTTCCACGAACAGGTCTCCGCTCTGGGTCTTGAAGCGCACCCGCTGGGCCTTGTGCCCCAGTTCGCCCGCCAACTCGTTCAGCACCACGTGGGCGCTGGCCAGGGTGGCGTGGCCGCACAGGTCGATCTCGAAGGTGGGGGTGAACCAGCGCAGGTGGTAGGCCTGCTCGCCGTCCCCGCTCTCCGGGCCGGGCGGCAGGGGCACGAAGAAGGCCGTCTCCGAGAGGTTGTTCTCCATGGCGATGGCCTGGAGGGTGGCGTCGGGCAGCCAGGAGCCCAGCGGCACGACGGCCGCCGGGTTGCCCGTGAACACGCCCTCGGCGAAGGCGTCCACCTGGTAGAGCGTCAGTTCCACGGGCATGGCCGTCTCCTGGGCTGGGGGGCTGTGAAGGCCAGAACGCCGCTGGCGGCGCACCAGTCCTGGCGCGGCGGCCCCAAGGCCGCCACGCTCCCGAAGGATGTTCGCATCATGGCCTAAAAGGCCTGCTTCATCAAGTCCGCGTCCGAGGTGGCCGCGGCGTCCCTGCCCACGTCGGTCTGGCTGGGCTGGGTGCCTTCCACGAAGGGCAGGAAGTACGCCTCCGGCGCTGCGTTGCCCTTGTTGTCCACGGCCTGGCTGTTTTCCACCCTGGCCCAGACAATGCCCTCCGGCGGCAGGAATTCCTCGGGCTGGTAGCGGTCCTCGATGGCCTTGCGGTACTCGATCCAGATGGGCAGCGCCGTGCGCGCGCCGCTGCCGCCCCGGCCCATGGACTGCAGCTGGTCGTAGCCCACGTACACGCCGGTGAGCAGGTACGGGGTGAAGCCCACGAACCAGGCGTCCTGCTCGTTGTTGGTGGTGCCGGTCTTGCCCGCCAGGGGCCTGCCCAGCACCTTGGCCGAGCCGCCGGTGCCCACGTTGATGACCTCCTTGAGCATGGAGACCATGAGGAAGGCGTTCTGCGGGCTGATGGCCTCCACGTACTCGGGCTCGCTCTTGTACAGGGTCTCGCCCCAGGCGCTCTTGACGGAGAGCACCAGCCGGGGGCGTATGTAGCTGCCCCCGCGCGGGAAGGCCGTGTACGCCTGGCACAGGTTCATCAGCGTCACCGCCGAGGAGCCCAGCGAGATGGAAAGGTTCTCCGGCAGCTCGCTTTCGATGCCCAGGGCCTTGGCGCGCTCAATGACGTTCCGGATGCCAATCTTCTGGGCCACGCGGATGGTGACCAGGTTGCGCGACTTGGCCAGGGCCGTGGAGAGCAGGGTGGGCCCGTAGAAGATGTCCTCGTAGTTCTCCGGTCGCCAGATGGTGCCCAGCTCCGCGTTGGCGAAGACGATGGGCGCGTCCATGACCACGCTGGCCGGGGTGAACCCGTGGTCCAGCGCGGCGGAGTACACGATGGGCTTGAAGGCCGAGCCGGGCTGGCGCTTGGCCTGGGTGGCGCGGTTGAACTGGCTCTTCTCGAAGCTGAACCCGCCGGTCAGGGCCACCACCTCGCCGGTGTCGGGCTTCACGGAGACCAGGGCGCCCTCGGGCCCGGGCTCGCGCTCCAGGTTGAGGGTGAAATGCCCGTTGCCCTTGGCCTCGCGCACCGTCACCCAGACCACGTCGCCCTTCTTGAGCACGCGGGTGGGGTCGCCGGGCACGGGGGCGGCGTCGCCGGTCAGGTTCTTGTTGGCGTTTTTGCACCAGGTGGTGCTGGAGGCCGGAATCTCGCCGCTGAACGCGCCGAAGCGCACCTGGGCCTTGTCCTTGGCCGTCTCCACCACCAGGGCGCGGAGCCAGGAGCCCGGGCGCACGGGGTCGCTGCCGCGCCCCTCGTCCAGGAAGCGGGCGTATTCCTCGGGCTTGAGCCTCGCTGCCGGGCCTTCCCAGCCCTTCTGCTTGGCGAAGTCCGCCAGGCCCCGGCGCACGGCGTTGTCCGCGGCGGCCTGGTGCGGAATCTCGCAGGCCGTCTCGACCACGAGCCCGCCCGTGTAGACCTCCTCCTCGCCGTACTTCTCGATGAGGAAGCGGCGCACCTCTTCCAGGTAGTACGCGCCCACCTTCCAGGAGTGGTCCTCCATGGTCTTGTAGTTGAGCTTCTGGTGCAGGGCCTGGTCGTGCTGCTCCTTGCTGATCCAGCCCTGGGCCAGCATCTGCTCCAGCACGTACTTCTGGCGGGTCTTGGCCGCCTCGGGGTCGGAGTAGGGGTTGTAGCGGCTGGGCGCCTGGGGCAGACCGGCCAGAAGGGCGCACTCGGCCAGGGTCAGCTCCTGCACGTGCTTGCCGAAGAACTCGCGCGCGGCGGCCTCCACCCCGTAGGCCTTGGAGCCCAGGAAAATCTGGTTCAGGTAGATGGTGAGGATCTCGTCCTTGGTCAGGTAGTTTTCCAGCCGGTAGGCCAGCAGCGCCTCCTTGATCTTGCGCTGGAAGCTCTTCTCCGGGGTGAGCAGCAGGCGCTTCACCACCTGCTGGGTGATGGTGCTGCCGCCCTGCTTGATGCCCCCGGCCTTGAGGTTCATGAGCGTGGCGCGGAAGATGGCCCAGGGGTCGATGCCCTCGTGGTGGTAGAAGCCGCTGTCCTCCGCGGCCAGGAAGGCCTTGGGCAGCATGGGCGGCATCTCGTTTAAGCGCACCAGGAAGCGCTTTTCCTTGTAGAAGTAGCCCAGGACCTTGCCGTCCTTGGAGAGCACGGTGGTCACCAGGGGCGGCTTGTAGTCGGTGATGTTGCGGAAGCCCGGCAGGTCGTAGGACAGGACCCAGAAGGCCAGGGCGATGAGCAGCGCCCCGCCCAGCGGTATGGCGGCCAGGGCCCAGAGGAGCTTGCGCTTGAAACGGCGGCTTAAGGACATGGACGATCCCTTCCTGCTGGCGGGCTTTTTCTTCACGTTCTTTCTCGGGGGCATTCTCTAGCGCCTCGCAAGGCCCCAGGCCTGGCGCAGGGACGCGTACAGCTCGCGCGCGTCTCCCTCGCTGGTGCCCAGGGCGGCATACATCTGGCCGGACCCGCGCCTCTCGCGCACGGCCTGGCATTCCTGGAAATCGAAATAGAGCACCGCGCCGCCCTGCACCCAGAAGGGGAACAGGCGGCAGTAGTAGGGCCGCGCCTGGCGCGGCAATTCGCAGCCCGCCGGGCCCAGCAGGCGGCAGGCCAGGGTTCCGGCGGCGGTGGGGGCGAGCGCCAGGCGGTGGTGCGCCTCCCCCAGGGGGAACAGCGCGCGCACGGCCTCCTCCTCGCCGGGGAACAGGCGGCAGAGGTTGTCCACGAAGCCGGGCGTGTTCTCCTGCTCGTGGAAGTGCCCGGGCCCGGCCCCGGCGGCCTCCATGGCCGCGCGCTCCGCCCCGGAGAGGGGGAAGCAGAACTCCTCCTGGCCCGGGGCCAGGGTGCAGCAGGTGCCGGAGCTCCGGGCGCAGCGCGCGCAGACCTCGGCGTCGGAAGCAAGCGGGAGGGCCTGGGTCACGGGGGCCTACTCCGGCGCGAAGCGTACCCGGCCCTTGCCGAGCAGGTCGTGGACATGCACCAGCCCGGCCAGGGCGCCGTCGTCGCCCAGCACCGGCAGCACGGTGATCTGCCGGGCCTCCATGAGGTCCAGCACCTGGGCCGCCGTGGCGTCCGCCCTGGCGCTCAGGGGATTTTTCGTCATGTGGGCCGCCACCGGGGCGCCGGGGTCGAAGCCGCTTCTGACCAGCATGCGCCGCACGTCGCCATCGGTGAGCACGCCGGTGAGCCTGCCGGAGTCGTCGACGAGCGCGGCCAGACCGAAGCCGCCCGCGTTGAGCACGGCCAGGGCCTGGGAGAGCGGCGCGGCCTGCGGGGCCACGGGGAGGTTTTCGGTGTGCATCAGGCGGGACACGGGCTGGGAGAGCCGCGCGCCCAGGGCCCCGCCGGGGTGCACGCGCTTGAACTCGCTCTTGCCGAAGTCCTTCATGCGCATGAGGCACACGGCCAGGGCGTCGCCCACGGCCAGGGCAGCGGTGGTGCTGGCCGTGGGGGCCAGGTTCATGGGGCAGGCCTCGCGCGGCACCCGGGCCTCGATGACCACGTCGGAGAGCCGCGCCAGGGTGGAGTCCGCGCCGGAGGTGAGGCAGACGATGGCCGCGCCGATGCTTTTGAGCGCCGGAAGCAGGCTGTTCAGCTCGTCGGTCTCGCCGCTGTTGGAAAGGGCCAGCACCACGTCCTCGGGCCGGATCATGCCCAGGTCGCCGTGGGCGCCCTCCACGGGGTGCAGGAAGAAGGCCGGGGTGCCCGTGCTGGAGAGGGTGGCCGCGATCTTGCGGCCCACCAGGCCGCTCTTGCCGATGCCCGTGACCACCACCCGGCCCGTGCAGGCCCCCAGCCGGGCCAGGGCCTCGGTGAAGCCGCCGTCCAGCTGGCCGCGCACGGCCTCCAGGCCCTCGATCTCGATGTCCAGCACCTCGCGGGCCAGCTCCAGCCAGCCCCCCTGCGGGGGCGTGGCGGCGGTGTCGTGGCAGTGGCTCATGCCTTCAGCCTCCTAGCCGGTGACCTTGCCCTCGGCCTCCAGGCACATCTTGCCCTGGTTGGCGCAGGGGGCGATGGGGTAGTTGCCGTCGAAACAGGCCAGGCAGTGGGCGTCCTTCTCGGTGACGGAGGACAGCAGGCCCGGGATGGACAGGTAGTGCAGGCTGTCCAGGCCGATGAACCGTGCGATGTCGCTGACCTTGTTGTTGGCCGCGATGAGCTCGCCCTTGCTGGAGAAGTCGATGCCGTAGAAACAGGGGAAGCGGATGGCCGGGCAGGACACGCGCATGTGGATCTCGCGGGCGCCCAGCTCGCGCAGCTTCTTCACGCGGGTGCGGATGGTGGTGCCGCGCACGATGGAGTCCTCCACGATGAGGATGCGCTTGCCCTCGATCATGCTGCGCACGGGATTGAGCTTGATGCGCACGCCGAAGTTGCGCATGTCCTGGCTGGGCTGGATGAAGGTGCGGCCCACGTAGTGGTTGCGGATCATGGCCAGCTCCAGCGGCAGGCCCGAGGCCTGGGAGTAGCCCACGGCGGCGTAGTTGCCGGAGTCCGGGAAGGGCATGACGAAGTCGGCGTCCACCGGGGCTTCCTTGGCCAGGGTGGCGCCCATGGCCTTGCGCCGCTCGTACACGCCCTCGTCGAAGACCAGGGAGTCCGGCCGGGCGAAGTAGATGAGCTCGAAGATGCACTGGCGCTTGGGCACGATCTCCTCGGGCCCGTCGGCCAGGCGCATGGAGCTGAGTCTGCCGTTTTCCACCACGATCATCTCGCCGGGCTCCACCTGGCGCATGTACTCGGCCTCGATCAAGTCAAACGCGCAGGTCTCGGAGGCGAAGACGTAGTTGTCGCCCAGCCGCCCGATGGCCAGGGGCCGGATGCCGTGGGGGTCGCGCAGGGCGATGAGCTTGTTGTTCACCAGGATCAGCAGCGAATACGCGCCCTTGACGCGCGCGCAGGCCTTCTTGATGGCCTCCTCGACGGTGCTGCCGTTCATGTGCTTGGCGATGAGGTGCACGAAGACCTCGGTGTCCATGGTGGTCTGGAAGATGCTGCCGTCGTGCTCCAGTTCGCGCCTAAGCTCCAGGGTGTTCACCAGGTTGCCGTTGTGGCCCACGGCGATGTTCAGGTCCTTGAAGCGCACCAGGAAGGGCTGGGCGTTGCGGATGAGCGAAACGCCGGTGGTGGAGTAGCGGATGTGCCCCACGGCGATGGTGCCCTTGAGCTCCTTGCCCAGGTGGCGTTCGTTGAACACCTCGTGCACCAGGCCCATGCCGCGCTGCTCGCGGATGGTGGTGCCGTCCCAGGTGACTATCCCGGCGGACTCCTGCCCCCGGTGCTGCAGGGCGTAGAGACCGAAGTAGGCCATGCGCGCGGCCTCGGGGTGTCCGTAGATGCCGAAGAGTCCGCAGTATTCGCGTTTCATGTAGGTGTGTTCCTGGGGTCTTCCCGGGTGCTGCCCTGGGGTGTGGCCCAGGCCGGGGAGCATGTGCCCGGCCGTGGAGTGGTCCGTATCCTCAAAAAGCATGGGACCGGGGACGCCGCCGCCCCCGGTTCCGTATCGTCGCATCCTGGGCGGGGCGTTGCCCCCGCTACCCGTAATAATCCTGAAGGCAGCGCACGCCAAGCCCCTGTCCGCGCTCCTCGCGGATGGCCTGGGCCATGGCCGCCGCGCCCGCCACCGTGGTGGTGTAGGGCACGCCGTAGAGCAGGGCGGTCTGCCGGATCTCCTTGGAATCGTTGACGGTGCGCTTGCCGGAGGGCGTGTTCACCAACAGGTCGATGGCCGAATTCTTGATCAGGTCCACCACGTTGGGCCGGCCCTCGTTGACCTTGAGCACGCGCTCCACGGCCACGCCCGCGCCCACCAGGTGGTCCGCCGTGCCTCCGGTGGCCACGATCTTGAAGCCCAGCTCGGCAAAGGCCTTGGCCACGGGGGTGATGAGCGCCTTGTCGCGGTCGTTCACCGAGATGAACACCGTGCCGCCGCCCGGCAGGCGCTGGCCAGCGGCCAGCTGGCCCTTCATGAAGGCCAGGCCGAAGCTCGTGTCGATGCCCATGACCTCGCCGGTGGAGCGCATCTCGGGCCCGAGCAGGATGTCCACGCCGGGGAAGCGGTTGAAGGGGAACACGCTCTCCTTCACGGAGACGTAGCCCTTCTTGCGCATGGCCCAGGGGTTCAGGTCCTTCAGCTTCTCGCCCAGCATCACGCGGGTGGCCAGCTTGGCCAGGGGCACGCCCGTGGCCTTGCTGACGAAGGGCACGGTGCGGGACGCGCGCGGGTTGACCTCAAGGATGTACACCTCGCCGTCCTTGATGGCGAACTGGATGTTCATCAGGCCCACAACGCCGAGCTCCCTGGCCAGCTCCACGGCCTGGCGCTCGATCTCGGCCACGATCTCGGGGGCGATGGTGTGCGGGGGCAAAACGCAGGCCGAGTCGCCGGAGTGGATCCCGGCCTCCTCGATGTGCTCCATGATGCCGCCGATGTAGGTGTCCGTGCCGTCGGAAAGGGCGTCGGCGTCCACCTCGATGGCGTTCTCCAGGAACTTGTCGATGAGGATGGGGTGCTCCGGGGAGATCACCGCGGCCTTGCGGAAGTAGTTGTCGAACTCCTCGTCGTCGTACACGATCTCCATGCCGCGGCCGCCCAGCACGTAGGAGGGGCGCAGCACCAGGGGGTAGCCCAGGCTGTCCTTGATCTCCTTGGCCTGGGTCAGCGTCATGGCCGTGCCGCTGGCGGGCTGCTTCAGGTGCAGCTTGCGGATGAGCGCGCAGAACAGCTCGCGGTCCTCGGCGCGGTCGATGCTCTCCGGCGGGGTGCCCAGCAGGTGCACCCCGGCTTTTTTAAGCGCCACGGCCAGGTTCAGCGGGGTCTGCCCGCCGAACTGCACGATGACTCCCAGGGGCTTCTCGAACTCCACGATGTTCAGCACGTCCTCGAAGGTCACGGGCTCGAAGTACAGCCGGTCGCTGGTGTCGTAGTCCGTGCTCACGGTCTCGGGGTTGGAGTTGACCATGATGGACTGCACGCCCATTTCCTTCAGGGCGAAGGAGGAATGGCAGCAGCAGTAGTCGAACTCGATGCCCTGGCCGATGCGGTTGGGCCCGCCGCCCAGGATGACCACCTTCTTCACCGGCTTCGACTCGATCTCGCTGCCGGTCTCGTAGGTGCTGTAGTAGTACGGGGTGTAGGCCTCGAACTCCGCCGCGCAGGTGTCCACCAGGTAGTAGGTGGGCGCGATGCCCAGGGACTTGCGCAGGGCGCGCAGGCCCGTCTCGCTCTGGTTCCAGAGCACGGAGAGCTGCTTGTCCGAGTAGCCGAACTGCTTGGCGCGCTTCAGCAGCGGCGGCAGGGCCGGGTTCTCGGCGGTGATGGGCTCCCTCAGGCCGAAGGCCTTGAGTTCCTCCTCCAGGGCCAGGATGTCGCGGATCTGGCGCAGGAACCAGGGGTCGATGTGCGTGGCGGCGTAGACTTCCTCGATGCTCATGCCGCAGCGCATGGCGTTGCGCACCGCGAACAGCCGGGCCGAGTTGGGCTTGCGCAAAAGGCGCATCAGCTCGTCCCTGTCCACGGTGCAGGTCTCGAACTTCTTGCCCAGGCCGGGCATGCCCACCTCGAGCGACCGCAGGCCCTTCTGCAGCGCCTCCTTGAAGGTGCGGCCGATGGCCATGGTCTCGCCCACGCTCTTCATGGCCGTGGTGAGGTAGTCCTCGCTGCCGGGGAACTTCTCGAAGGTGAAGCGCGGAATCTTGATGACGCAGTAGTCGATGGACGGCTCGAAGCTGGCCATGGTCTCCCGCGTGATGTCGTTGGGGATCTCGTCCAGGGTGTAGCCCACGGCGAGCTTGGCGGCGATTTTTGCGATGGGAAAACCCGTGGCCTTGGAAGCCAGGGCCGAGGAGCGGGACACGCGCGGGTTCATCTCCACGATGATCATGTCGCCGTTGGCCGGGTTGATGGCGAACTGCACGTTGGAGCCGCCGGTCTCCACGCCGATCTCGCGCATGATGGCCAGGGCCGCGTCGCGCATCTTCTGGTATTCGTCGTCGGTGAGGGTCTGGGCCGGGGCCACGGTGATGGAGTCGCCCGTGTGCACGCCCATGGCGTCCAGGTTCTCGATGGAGCAGATGATGACGCAGTTGTCCTTCTTGTCGCGCATCACCTCAAGCTCGAATTCCTTCCAGCCCAGCACGCTCTGCTCGATCATGATCTCGCTCTTCATGCTGGCGGCCAGGCCCTGGGAGGAGATGGCCTCCAGGTCTTCCATATTGTAGGCCACGCCGCCGCCGGTGCCGCCCATGGTGAAGGCCGGGCGGATGATGAGCGGGAAGGGCAGGGTGCGGCCGATCTCGCGCACCTCGTCCATGGTGCGGGCGATGCCGCTCTTGGGCACCTTGAGCCCGATCTTCTCCATGGCCGCGCGGAACAGCTCCCGGCTCTCGGCCTTCTTGATCACCGGCACGGCGGCGCCGATGAGCTCCACGCCGAACTTCTCCAGCACGCCCATCTCGGCCACGGCCAGGGCGGTGTTCAGCGCCGTCTGGCCGCCCAGGGTGGGCAGCAGCGCGCAGGGGCGCTCCTTCTCGATGATCTTGGCCACGGTGCCGGGCTCGATGGGCTCGATGTACGTGCGGTCGGCCAGCTCCGGGTCGGTCATGATGGTGGCCGGGTTGGAGTTCACGAGGATGACCTCGTACCCCTCCTCCTTCAGCGCCTTGAGCGCCTGCGTGCCGGAGTAGTCGAACTCGCAGGCCTGGCCGATGACGATGGGGCCGGAGCCGATGAGCATGATCTTCTTGAGGTCTGTGCGCTTGGGCATTCGTGTCCGCCGCTTGGGGTTGGAATGTTCAAAATCGGCCGGGCGCCGAAACGGATGTGATGTACGCCATAAGCATCGCGCAGGCAAGTGGCAAGGGCGGGTGGTTCCCCGCCCGCCGGGCGCGGAGCCTGGATTCCCTAGGCCCCGTTGACAGCAACCGCGGGCCGGGGTATGCGTAGCATACTGGAAAAAAATGCGTAATCACGGAGGGAGCCATGCGCGACCGACTGCATATCCCGGCCCTGGCCCTGACCCTTCTCGCCGTCCTCCTGCTCGCTCTTTCCGGCTGCGCCACCAAAAACCCGGCCGAGGGCGCCACCGTGAGCGGCGAGGTCCAGTTCCTGGACTCCTTCAGCTTCGACCGCAAGCTCTCCGCCTCCCTGGGCGCGGGCCAGCCCCAGGTGGACGTGCTCTTCCCCGCCGTCATCACCCTGAACAACATCCCCGAGCGCATGGACAAGTGGCTGTCCAAGGTGGAAAAGTTCGGGGGCAAGGTGGAGATCCAGGCCGAGCCCGAGCCCGGGCGCGGCATCATCACGGAGATCTTCTCCCTGTTCATCAAGATCTACGAGGCCGCCGAGGAAAAGCTCGTGTACGACCCGGCCAAGAACTACAACGTGCTGGTTCGCTACAAGGCGGCCTCGGGCATCATCACGCGGGTGTCCTTCATCAGCAAGACCGCCCCCGCGCCCGATTCCCCGGCCCAGACTCCCCCGACCACTCAGGCCGCCCCCGCCGCTCCGGCGGCCAAGTAGAGCACGCCCTAAAGTCCGCCCCGGCCCGTCCGATAAGACTGGCACGAGAGACATACCCTTTGGCCCAGGGCCGCCTCCGGAGATGGGCTCCGCAGGCGGCCCTGGACTTTTTGGAGGCGGGAGAGGGAGGAATGTGGGGGAAGGCGGGGGAACTTTTTGGGAAAAAGTTCCCCCG
>CAZCYB010000052.1:0-18067 GCA_964502805.1 uncultured Desulfocurvus sp. | reverse complement strand
GACGGCGTCGCGCGCCAGCGCGCACAGCGCGGTGGTCGCCGCGGGCGTCTCCACGCCGCGCAGCGCCTTGGCCACTTCGCGCCGCGTGAGCGGATCGGGATCGCGCGACAGCGGCACGAGCGCGTCGCTCCACGAAGCGCGCCGTGCGCTGGTTCTTTTTCGCGGTGGCCGCGTAGTGGGCAAGCAGGCGGGAGACGAGCTCCAGTGCCTCGTCGTCCGGGAGCTTCTGGGCAACCTCGTCGCCGATGCGCGGACGGCCGCCCGCGTTGCCGCCGAAGATCACCGTCCAGCCGCCGGGCCGGGCCATGAGCCCCACATCGCGCACGTAAGACTCCCCGCAGCCGCGCGGACAGCCCGACAGGCCCACGCGCACCTTGGCGGGCAGCTCCAGGCCGCCCAGCAGCTCCTCGATGCGCGCGCCCAGGGCCAGGGTGTCGCCCAGGCCGTTCTTGCAGGCCGCGCTGCCCGGGCAGGCCTTCACCCACACCCCGCCGTGCACGCCCGGCACGTCCTCGCCCAGGCCCAGGGCCGCCATGAGCCCCGCCCGCGCAGCCTCCACGCCGCCGGGCTCCAGGCCCGAGACGATGAGCCGCTGGTCGCCCGTGATGCGCAGCTCCGCCGCGCCCCGGCGCTCCATCTCCTCGGCCAGGGCGCGCACCTGCGCAACCGTCAGCCGGGCCGACACCGGCCGGAGCACCACACCCGTGTATTCCTTTTCCATGACCAGCTCCTTGTTCTGCCCACCACCCTGCCCCACTCCGGCCCCCAGCGCCTTGACTTGCGTCAGGCCGGAGGCAGCCAGCCCTACTTCCTGCCGCGCTGCGAGTTGAAGAAGGCCTGCACGTGCCGCCCGGTGACGGCGTCTGCGACGGTGAAGCGCGGGAAGGATTCGGGCATGAACGTGCCGGTGAGGGCCTGGAACAGTTCGCGCGAGAGCTTGTCCAGTGCGGGCTGGAGGGTGGCGTTCAGGGGCCTGGTGGCGGTTTCGGGCAGGTCGGCCAGGCGGCAGCGCAGGGGCCGCAAATCGTAGGCGCGGCAGAGGCCCTGGCCCAGCAGCGGGCAGGGGCTGGGGCTGCTGCTGGCGCGTTCGATGACATCCTGCCGGGTCTCGCGCGAGAGGCTGGCGCCCAGGCCGGAGTGCAGGTGCACGGCCTCGGCCAGGGTCATGTCGAAGGGCAGCGCGCAGCAGCGGTCGTGGTCGCGCCCGCAGCGCGGCGGCTGCGCGGGCAATTCCTGGCAGAGGTTCTCGACCTGGAGGACCAGGGCGTCCAGGTCGGCCAGGAAGGGGCGCAGGGCGGTGTCGTGGCGGTGTTCCACCGTGGGGGTGCGCAGGGTGAGCGGCACGGCGTTCTTGCCGAAGCGGCGCACCAGCCGCCACTGGCGGAAGTTGGCGGGCTGGGAGCGCAGGCCGCGAAGCTTGAGCCACGCGCGCAGGTGCCCCAGGCCCCGGCGCAGGATGTAGGCGTTGAGCACGGTGCCGGTGCGCCCGATGCCGTGGCGGCAGTGGATGAACACCTTCTTGCCCAGGTAGACGGCCTCGTCCAGCCAGTCCAGGGCCTTTTCCAGCTCGGCCAGGTCCGGGGCCTGCTCGTCCTGCACGGGCAGGTGGTAGACCTCGAAGCCCTGCTCGCCCTCGATGAGGTGCAGGTCCGTGAACTCGGCGCAGAGGTTGAGGATGGCCTTGACGCCCTGGGCGCGCAGGTCGTCCAGGGCGGCGTGGGACATGGGCGCCGGGCCCACGGCCAGGTGCTCGGTGATCCAGGTGAGCGGATGGGCGGGCTTGGCGGCGGTCATGGGAGCCTCCCGGGGGTGGAGTCGGGGTCGGCACTGGTGCGGCACTGGGCCAGGAAGTCCCGCGCCAGGGCCAGGGCCTGGGGCTCGGAGGCCAGGCCCAGGTCCAGCCGCTGGGAGCGCACCAGCAGCCGCCCCAGCAGGGCCAGGGCGCCGGTGGTAGCGGCCTCGTCCCGGCGGGCCAGGCAGGCGTCGAGCATGTCGCCGCGCAGGCGCACGGCGAACCCCAGGTCCTCCAGCACGGCGGAGAGGAAGACCAGGCGCAGGCGGCGCTGTTCGGGCAGGCCGCCGCCGCCCTTGAAGCGCAGGCGCACGTAGTTGGCCTCGGCCCGGGGGCCGCAGAGGCTGTCGAGCACGGCGAAGTGGTAGCCGAAGCGCACCAGCAGGTGCAGGTAGTCCCGGGCCAGCAGGGCCAGGCTGCCCAGGGCCCTGGAGTCCTTGCGGAAGATTCCGGCGCTGATGCGGTCGAAGTGCTCCCAGTCGCAGCCGAAGCCCTTGTCCCAGGCCTCGGCGGGGTGGGCCAGGCCGGACCACAGGGCGCGCATGGGGACGCTGGCGAAGTGTTCGGGAGCGGGCGCGGCCCCGGCGGCAGGGTCCAGGCCTCCGCCCAGGTCCAGCAGGTACAGGGCCAGGGGCAGCGGGGCGGCCAGGCGCCGGGCCCGGCCCAGGCGCGCGGAGCCGTCGGAGAGGCCCGCCATCACGGCCACGGCCTTCTCGTGGCAGAAGCGCACCAGGTCGTGCAGGGAGGCGCAGCCCTCGGGGGTGAACTCCGGGGCCTCCGGGTCGGTGAGGGTCAGGCGGCAGGTGAGCCGCGCCAGCCCGGCGAAGCGTTCGGCCCGGCGCAGGCGTTCGGCCTCGCCCCGGGGCGGGCGCTGCCCGGCGGGGGAGTCCGCACAGCCCGCCAGGATGCGCCGGGCGTCGGCGTCCACGGTGACGAGCAGGCCCTGGGGCAGCGCGGCGAAGGGGTTCTCGAGCCCGGAGAGCGCGGGCAGCCCGGCCTCGCGGGCGATGGAGCCGAAGTGGCTGGCCCGGCTGCCGGTGCGCGCGGCCACTGCGGCCACGCGGTCCACCACGCGGGCCAGGGCCGGGGAAAGGCTCTCCACCACCAGCACGCACCCGGCGGGCACGCGGGCGGGGTCCGCGCCGGGCGGCAGGTGGAACACCGGGCCGCAGCCCAGGCCCGGGGCCACCGGGGCCAGGCCCTCGGCCAGGGGGCGGGCGTCGGGCAGGATGCTCTCGCGGGCCTCGCCCGCCTCCTGGGCTGGGGGCGCGGGCGGCGGGGGCAGCGCGCGGGACTGCAGGACGAACACGCGGCCCTGGCCGTCCAGGGCCCACTCGACCTCCTGGGGGCCGCCCAGGGCCGACTCCAGCACCAGCCCGGCCAGCACCAGCCCGGCCAGGGCCCTTGGGCCGGGCTCGGCCCCGTGGCCGCCCGAGGAGTCGGGGAAGTCAGGGGAGTCGGGGGGGCCCGAGTCGGAGAGCACGCGCGGCGGCAGCTGGCGCGCCAGGCGCAGCACGCGGGGCTCGGCCCGGCCGGAGACAAGGGCTTCGCCCAGGCCCGGCAGGGCGTAGACGGCGAGGGCCTTGCCGCCCGCGCCTCCTCCGGGCGCAGGCCCCTCCTCGCTGGTGTGCAGCACCCCGGCGGCCACGGCGGGCACCATGGGCAGCAGCAGCACGGCCATGGGCGCGGCCTCGTCGGCCAGGCCCTGGCGCACGCGGTAGGTCACGGCCCGGGGCCGGTACTTGGAGGCCACGATGCGCCGGTAGGCCTCGGCCACGCCCTCGGGCGGCAGGTTGAGCTCGCTTAAGTACTGCCCGGCGAAGGACTGCTCCCCGTCCTCGGCCACGGCGGAGCTGCGCGCGGCCAGCAGGCCGCCCCCGGGCGCGGCCACGCGGCTGGAGAGGTCCTGGGCCGCCAGGCCGATGGCCCGGGCCAGCTCCCCCGGCAGGGGCGTTCCCAGCACCAGGGCGCGCATGCCCGCGCACAGGGGGCCGATGCGCTCGGGCCGGGCCAGGTCAACCTGGCGCAGCAGGCGGTCCAGCCGGGGGCGCAGGTTTCCGGAATCGAGCAGCAGGCGGAAGGCCCCGGTGCCGATGACCAGGCCCGGCGGCACGCTGAGCCCGGCCTTGCGCGCGGCGGCCAGGTTGGCGGCCTTGCCCCCGGCCAGGTCCGGGCGGCCCAGGGCGGCTTCCAGCGGGAAGACCAGGGGGCCGGGGACGGGAGACTGGGCCGAGGCCGGGGCCGAGGCGGGGACCAGGTGCGGCGCCAGGGCCGCGCGCAGGCGCTCCAGGGCCGGGCCCAGGCCGGGGTGTGCGCCGGGGCGCATGGCCTCCAGGCTGCCCGTCATCTCGCCCACGGCCTCGACGAGTCCGGCGCAGAGCCAGTGCGTGCGGGCCGGATCCACCTGGCGCGCGCCGGAGAAGATCTCCTCCAGCTCGGCGATGGCCAGCAGGCACCGCTCGTCCGCCGCCAGCAGGGCCTTGAAGGCCGCGTAGCGCCCGGGCAGGCCCCGCGCGGGGTCCACCAGGGCCTGGGCCCAGGCGGCCAGCTTCCGGGACAGCCCGGCCACGGCGGCCTCCTACTTCCCCCCCGCGAGCACCCCGGCCACGGCGGCCTCCAGCTCGTCCTTGTCGATGGGCTTGACGCAGTAGGCGCTCGCACCCAGATCCAGGGCCTGGCGGGCCGTCTCCAGGGTGGGGTAGCCGGTGAGCATGATGGCCCGGACGTGCGGCGCCACCTTGCGCAGTTCCTCCAGCACTTCCACGCCGGTCATCTTGAGCAGCTTGATGTCCAGGATGGCCAGGTCCACGGGGTGGGCGCGGGCGTGGTCGATGGCCTGCTGCTCCTCGGTGAAGGCCTCCACCGCGTGGCCCTGGCGGGAGAGGATGCGTTTGATCATGACGGCGGCGTCGGCCACGTCGTCGAGCACGAGGATGTTGGCCATGGTCAGTCTCCTTGGGGTTCAACGGCGGGCTGGGCCGCCGGGGGATTCAGGGGCAGCAGCACGTGGAACACGGTGCCCGGCCCGGCGGGCCCGGGGCAGGCGGAGCGGTCCGCGGGCAGGAACTCCTCGGGCGCGGGGCTCTGGACCTCGATGGCGCCGCCGTGGTTCTGCACGATGCCGAAGGACACGGACAGGCCCAGGCCGGTGCCCTCGCCCACGCCCTTGGTGCTGAAGAACGGGTCGAAGACCTTGCCCAGGTGCTCGGGGCTGATGCCCGTGCCGCAGTCGGCCACGGAAACGGCCAGCTGCCCCTCCCGGGCCAGGCGGGTGCGCACGCGGATGGCCCCGCCGCCGGGCATGGCGTCGCGGGCGTTGTTCAACAGGTTGATCCAGACCTGGCCCAGCTTCTCCCGGTCGCCCACCATGGGCGGCAGGCCCGGGTCCAGGTCCAGCTCCACGGGCACGTGCTCCAGGCCGAAGGTGTGGCGCACCAGGGAGACCACCTCGCGCACGGACTCGTTGACGTCCATGGGCACCATGCTGGCCACGTGCTGGCGCGAGAAGCCCAGCAGGTCGGCCACGATCTTGCGGCAGACCTTGGCCTGGCGCTCGATGATGCGCAGGTCCTCGCGCACCTGGCCCTCGGGCACGTCCTCCTGCAGCAGCTGGGAATAGCCCAGGATGATGCCCAGGGGGGTGTTGATCTCGTGGGCCACGCCGCCCGCCAGCTTGCCCAGCGACTCCATCTTCTGGGCCTGGAGGAGCTTGGCCTCCATGGCCCGCACGCCGGTTACGTCGCGGGCGGTCTTGAGCACGCCCATGACCCGGCCCGAGCGGTCGCGCACGGGCACGTGCAGCTCGTGGACCCACAGCTCGCCCTGGGCGGCGCGCAGCCGTGACTCGGCCTGGGCCTCGCGCCCGGAATCCAGCACGGCCCGTGTCTGGGCCTGCCGCCCGGCGGCCTCCTCCTGGTCGAAGAACTCGCCCTCGGCGCGGCCCACGATGTCCGCCCCCGACCGGCCCAGGAAGGCGGCAAAGGCCCGGTTCACGGCCAGGTACCGGCCCTGGGCGTCCAGCAGGCAGACCAGGTCCGGCGCGGCGTCCAGGATGGTGCGCAGAAGCTGCTCCTGCTGACCCAGCTCGCCGATCTGGCGCATGAGCGTCATGGCCATGATGCCGAAGGTCTCGGCCAGGTCCTGGATCTCGTCGCCCGCGCCCGCCAGGAACACCGGGCACGCCGGGCAGGACTTGCCGCCCGGGCCGTCCTCCGGGGCGCAGTCCGGGCAGAGGGTGCCGCGCATGTGCCAGCAGCGGTGCCGGGGCTTGCCGTAGGCCGGGCACTCGGCGCGGGAGCAGCCCATGATCTCCCAGCAGTTGCGCTTGAGGGTGGCGGCGGGCTCGATGTCCAGGTTGCCGCGCACAACCTCCTGGGCGTACTCCTTGAGCACGTTGATGCGCCGGGTGACGCGCCGCGCGAACATGGTGCTCAGGCCCAGGGCCGCGGCCAGGGCCGCCGCCGAGACCCCGGCGAAGGTGAGCACCAGGCGGCGGATCTCGGCCTCCGCGCGGGAGCGCGACAGGCCCAGGCGCGCGGTGCCGAAGCGCCGCTCGGAAATCGTCACGGGCACGGCGAAGTCGTAGATGAGCTCCGACCCGGTATCCAAAAGCCGCACCCGCGCCCCGGAGCCCCCGGAGGGCTGGCCGGACCCGGCCCGGCTGGCCACCTGGTCCAGCGGCAGGGGCTCGTTGGCGGCCTTGAGCTCCACCGGGAAGCCCTTCTGGAAGGTGTGGGCCAGCACGTCCCCGGCCTCGTCCTGCACAAAGGCGTAGACCACGTCCTGGCCCACGCCGGTGAGCTCGTCCACCATGTTCTTCATGCGCAGGAAGTCCTGGGTGAGCATGGCGTCGGCCAGGCGCAGGGAGAGGTTCTCCGCCAGCACCAGCCCGCGCCCGCGCGACTCCGTGAGGATGGCCCGGGCGGCCATGCGGCTCACGGGGATGGCCGAGGTGAGGGCCACCGCCGCCACGATGAGGAAGGTGCCAAGCCCGATCTTGGTCTGGAACTTGAGACGGGGTACCAGCCGCATGCCCGCCCCCCTAGTCCAGCTCGAGCTTGCGGGCCAGCTCGCGCACGGCGTCGAAGTCCTCGTCCCGGGCCGGGAGGATGGCCCCGAAGCCCGCCGCGCCCAGGATGGCCTCGTGCTCCGGGTCGGTGGCCTTGAGCGCGAACAGGGCCTGGCCGATCTTCTCCAGCACCGCCGGGTCCAGGCCCTTGCGCGCGGCGAAGAGCCACTCCGGATAGGCCTTGGTGCGCCCCAGGATGCGGATCTGGTCCAGGTCCACCCGGCCGCGCAGCACCTCCAGGGTGCCCTCGCGGATGGTGCCGAAGTCGTACTTGCCCGCCAGCACCG
This sequence comes from uncultured Desulfocurvus sp., assembly GCA_964502805.1. Classification (GTDB taxonomy): domain Bacteria; phylum Desulfobacterota; class Desulfovibrionia; order Desulfovibrionales; family Desulfovibrionaceae; genus Humidesulfovibrio. The sequence goes on along the minus strand of CAZCYB010000052.1, from coordinate 10,920 downwards.
CCAGCACCACGTTCTCCTGCTTGCCGCCGGGCCCGGGGGCGAAGGCGATCTCCGCGAAGTCCTCGCGCCGCAGGCCCAGGTCGTGGAAGTGCCCCAGGGCGAATAGGAAGCCGCCCGCCGAGAGCGGGTCCACGGCGATCCAGCGCCTGCCCCGGCAGTCCGCCAGGGTCTTGAGGGCCGTGTTGTCCGCCCGGCAGATGATCTCGCTGCGGAACTCGCCCTTGCCGCTGGGCTTCACCGTGCGGGCGAAGCCGGTGGCGCCCAGCCGGGCCAGCTTGATGTACACGAAGGGGTTGGTGAAGGAGATGTCGATCTGCCCCTGGGCCACCATCTTCACGTGCTCGTCAAATGTGTTGGGAAACACCTGGCGCATGGGCAGGCCCGTGGCCCGGGCCAGGTACTCCACCAGCAGGTGGTGGCGCTTGTACGAAGTGGTGTGCGAGTACTGGGGCAGGTAGGCGTAGGTGATGGCGGCCGACGCGGCCGGGCTCACGGTCTCCTGGCGGCGGGCCAGGTCCACGCGCAGGGCGGGCTCGTCCTCGGCCACGGGGCCGCAGGCCGCGCAGGCCAGCGCCCATGCGCACGCCAGCAGGGCGGCCACAATGGGCCGCCACGCGCCCGATCCCGCACTCCGCCTCTCCGCCGCCTTGCGCACCCTGCTCCCCTCCCCTGGCTCCGGGACCGATCTCCCGCAAACTTGTTAGGGAATGTAGCACAGCCCGCGCCGTGTTGCGAGAGCATCGGGGGCGGGGCGGGGGTACTTTTTGGAAAAAAGTTCCCCCCTACCGCCCTCCCTACAGCCTGCGCAGGGCCCTGGGCACCAGGGGCGCGGCTCCGGCCAGGGCGGCGTCGATGGCGTCGAGCCCGGCCTGCTTTTCGCGCGGCAGGCGCAGCCGCAGGCGCAGGGGGTTGGAGGCGTGGTTGGAGAAGAACAGCCCGCCGGAAAGGTCGGTGGCTTCGAGCAGGTGGCGCAGCTCCAGGAGCAGGCCGTGGTCGGACTGGGGTGTGAAGAGACCGGAGGCCATGCGCTCGTGCAGGGGGGTGCCGGGCACCACCATGAGGGCCAGGGCCGCGGCCTGCTCCGGGTCCATCTGGCTGAGGGCCCGGCCCGTGGCCCGGGCGTGCTGGCTGGCGGCGTCGGGGTCGGCCCCGGCCAGGCCCAGCAGCACGGTGACGGAGAGCTTGAGCCCGGCCTGTTTCGCCTTGGCGGCCTGGCGCAGGTGCTCGGCCACGTCGCCCCACTTGTCCATGGCCGCGAGCACGGCGTCTGAGCCGGACTCCAGCCCCAGGTACAGGGTGGAGAGCCCGGCCTCGCGCAGCTGGGCCAATTCCTCCACGGACTTGCGCGACAGGGCCTTGGCGTTGGCATAGGCGCTGACGCGCGCGACCCGGGGCAGCTTGGCGCGGATGTCGGCCAGGGTTTCGAGCAGGCGCTGCTGGGGCAGGATGAGGGCGTCGCCGTCGCAGAGGAACACGCGGCGGATGTCGTCCAGGTGCCGGGCGGCGTGGTCCAGGGCGGCCAGCACTCGCTGCCTGGGCTTGATGGCGAAGCGCTTGCCCTTGTAGGCCGGGCAGAAGGCGCATTTGTTGTGCGAGCAGCCGAGCGTCACCTGGAGCAGGATGCTCCCGGCCTCCGCCGGCGGGCGGATGACCTGGCCCTCGAGATCGTCGCCGAACATGCTACTGCACCTGGGTGGTGAGCTTCAGGCCGTACTTCTCGATCTTGGCGATGAGCGTGGGGCGCGAGAGGCCCAGCAGGCGCGCGGCGCGGGTGCGGTTGCCGCCGGTGATCTCCAGGGCCTCGGCGATGACGCTCTTGGCCACGGCGTCGAGCACGTGCTCGTAGGCGGCGTCCCCGGCCTCGTCGAGCAGGGCGCGGCGGATGAAGGCGCGGAGGGTGGCCTCCCCGCCCCCGCCGGGCTGCTCCGGAACCCCCTGATGGGCCAAGCCCCCGCCGCCGCCGCTCCCGATGGCCTGGCGCATCTCCTCGGCCCCCAGGGGGCAGCCCCGGCTGAAGATCAGCGCCTTGTGCAGGGTGTTGGAAAGCTCGCGCACGTTGCCGGGCCAGGGGTGGGCGGAGAGGATGTCCAGGGCCTCGTCGGTGAGCCCGGGGTTCTGCATGTCCATTTCCCTCGAAAAGCGGCGCAGGAAGTGCTCGGCCAGCACGGGCAGGTCGCCCTCGCGCTGGCGCAGGGGCGGCAGGTTCACGGAAACGACCTTGAGGCGGTAGTAGAGGTCCTCGCGGAAGCGGCCCTCGGCCACGGCGGTTTCCAGGTCGCGGTTGGTGGCGGCCAGGATGCGCACGTCCACGGGGATGAGCTCGCGGCCGCCCAGGCGCTCCACCTGCTTTTCCTGCAAAAGGCGCAGGATCTTGGCCTGGATGGGCAGGGGCATGTCGCCGATCTCGTCCAGGAACACGGTGCCCCGGTTGGCCTGCTCGATCTTGCCCACGCGCCGGGCGCTGGCCCCGGTGAAGGCACCTTTTTCATAACCGAAAAGCTCGGCCTCCAGCAGGGTTTCGGGGATGGCCACGCAGTTGATGACCACGAAGGGCTTCTCCGCCCGGCCGCTGTGCTGCCACAGGGCGCGGGCCACCAACTCCTTGCCGGTGCCCGATTCGCCCCGGATGAGCACCAGGGCCTCGGTGGGGGCGGCGCGACCGATGGCCTTGAAGACCTCCTGCATGGCCCGGCTCTTGCCGATGAGCGCATCGGCCACGGGGCCTTCGGGGGCGTCGTCCTCGGGCAGGGCGTCCTGGTGCATGGCCACGCGGGCCCGGGCCAGGCGCCCGGCCTCCAGCCCCTGGGCGATGAGCCGCAGGATGTCCGGGATGTCGAAGGGCTTCAGGATGTAGTCGAAGGCCCCGAGCTTGGTGGCCTCGATGGCGGTCTCGGTGCCGCCGTAGGCGGTCATGATGATGACGGGCAGGTTGGGGGCGATGGCGCGCATGCGCTGCATGGCCTCGATGCCGGTGATGCCGGGCATGCGCACGTCCATGACCGCCAGGTCCGGGGCCAGGCGCGAGACCTCCTCCACCCCGGCCTCGCCGCTGGGGGCGTAGCGCACCTCGTGGCCCTCGCCCTCCAGGATGCGGCCGAAGCTCTGGCGGAGCTGGGCGTCGTCGTCCACGATCAGGATCTGAGCCATACCTTCTCCCTGATGGGCAGCACGAGCAGGAAGGTGGCCCCGCGCCGGGCCTCCTGCTCGCCTTGTTCGGCCTGCTGGGGCGCGGCGGAGGGCTTGAGGTGGATGTACCCGCCGTGCTCCTCCATGATGCGCTGGGCGATGGCCAGGCCCAGGCCGGTGCCCTCCTCCTTGGTGCTGAAGAAGGGCTGGAACACCTGGCCCGCCAGCTCCGGCGGGATGCCGGGGCCGGAGTCCGTGAGCTGGAGGATGGCCACGCGGCCCAGCGGATCCATGAAGCCCACCTCCTCCACGATCTCGATGCGCCCGTTCTCGCCCATGGCGTCGCAGGCGTTCAGGATGAGGTTCACCAGGGCCTCCTTGAGCTGCTCGGGGTCCACGTCCACCTCGGGCAGGGTGCGCTCGCGCACAAGGCGCACGTCCACGCCGTAGGTCTCCAGCCGGTGCTTCAAAAGCTGCAGGGTCATGTCCACCACGTCCGACGGGCTGACGTGCTGGAACTTGGGCTTGGGCGGGCGGGAAAACTCGAGGAAGTTGCGCACGATGGTGTCCAGGTGGCGGATCTCCTCGCTGATGACCTCGAAGTCCTCGCGCTGCATGGGCGAGAGGTCGAGGCTGCGCTCCAGGGAGAACAGGCGCATCTTCACGCTGGTGAGCGGGTTGCGCACGCTGTGGGCCACGCCCGCGGCCAGCTTGCCCACCAGGGCCAGCTTCTCCGCCTGGATGAGGTGCTGGCGGGAGACCTGGAGCAGGGCCTGGGTCTGGTCCACGTCACGCAGCAGGCTGTGCACCAGCTCGCCCACGGCGCGCACCTCGTCGGACCCGGCCATATCCGGGGCATCGGCCCTGGCCTCGCCCAGGGCAGGCGGGACGGCGCCCGGATCGGCGCCCTGGGCCGCGTCCTGCGCAGAGCCTGGCGCCGATGCCGAGGCCAGGGCCGCGCCCAGGGCCAGGCGGCGGATGGGCCCCAGCACCTGCCTGAGCAGCACCCAGCCCAGCAGCAGGCCCAGCACCGCGCCCATGGGGATGGCCAGGAGCGAGCCCGTGGTGGCCACCTTGGCCAGGGCCCGCATGGACTGCACGCCCAGGTCGGCGTCGCGCCCGTGCAGGGCCAGAAGTTCGCTTGCGGCCTCCTGGGCGGCCTCGCGGTGCCCGGCGGCGCGGGCCAGGGCCGAGGCGGCCCCCGGGGAGCCCTCGGGCTCGGCCAGGCTTGCCCGCAGGGCGGCGGCCTGGTCGCGGAAGCCCTCCTCCATGCGGTCCAGGAGCACGCGCCCGGCCTCCAGCGGCTCGCTGGAATGCACCACCAGCAGTGTGCGGGCCACCTCCAGCTGCAGCTGCTCGAAGCGCTCGCGCCGGGCCGGGTCGCGGCGGGCGGCCAGGGCGTCCGCCTCCAGGGCCCAGAGCTGCTCGGACAGGCGCACGGAGCTGACCTGCTGGCTTAGGTTCACGCGGCGCAGGATATCCGTGGCGTCGAGGTAGTGGCGGGCCAGCCAGTAGGTGGCCGTGGCCCCGGCGCAGGCGCAGAGCGTGAGCCCGGCCAGAAGCGCGAACACGCGCCCGCGCAGCGAGGGCCGCACGATGATGGCCAGCCGGGCCAGGGCCGTGGTGATGGACTCGGAGCCGATGCTCATGGGCCATGCCATAGCCCATGCGCCGGGGAAAGTCAGCCGGAACCGGGGCCCCTAGGCCACGGCCTGGAGCATGGGCGCGGGGCGGGAGAGGCAGGAGGCGCAGGACAGGTACGCGCCGATGGCCCGGCGCAGGGCCGGATCGCCGATGTTTTCGCCGGGGTTGCTGCCGGAGCCGGATGCTGACCGCTGCTGCCCGGACTGCGCCGCCGCGCCGCCGTCGCCCTGGGCCTCCCGGGTCTCGGTCTCGGAGGCGGGCCGCGTCCGCCGGGCCTGGCGCGCCAGCTCCGCCTGCACGCGGGCGTCGCTCAAGTCCTGGGCAAAGGCGCGGGAGAGCTGCCCGGCCTGGTGGGGAGACTGCTGCCGGCCCTGCTGGACGGCCACCTCGGGCGGCACGGCGGTGGTGGCGTCGCCCGAGGGCGCGGCGGGGCTCACGGGGCCGGGTTCGGCCTGGCCGGAAAGCGCCCGGGACACGGATTCCGGCGCGGGGGCGCGCCAGAGCACCTGGTCCGTGGCGTAGGTGAGGCCAAAGGGCCCGATGCGCAGGCTCACGCTCCGGGTGCGCATCTGCGGGATGGCGCCCCCAAGCGGGCCGGAAAGGCTGGTCACGGACATGGCCGACTCCGAAGGTCCGCCCGGCGCCCGGAAAACAAAACCGGCCGCCGCGTCTTGGGCCGCCGGTCTGGAAAAAAAAGACCGGAAGCCGCCAGTGCCGCCCGGCGTGCCGTCCTCATCCCGAGGGGGCCGCAGGCGCAAAGCGTCTTCCGTCCGTGGAAGCCGGGCGCGGGCCGAAGAGCCTTCGGCGGGCGCGCCATGACCTCCCTGTAACCACTCGGCGTCGGGTTTGCAAGCCCCGCCCAGCCTTTTGCCGCCGGGCCGCCGCTAGGGCCCGCGCAAGGCTCCCTGCCAAGTTCCGGCCCGCATGGACAAAAATCCGCCCATGCGGCAATGTGATATCATGAAAGCAACGCCTCGCACACAGCTGCGCATTCCCGCGGACGGGCGCTTCCTGCCCCTTGTCCAGGGCCACGTCCGCGACCTGGCGCGCCTGGCCGGGCTTGCGGACCGGGACACCCTGGCCCTGGAGCTGGCGGCGGAGGAGGCCTTCCAGAACATCTGCGACCACGCCTACCCCGACGGCACCCCGGGCGACGTGCTGGTGGACGGCGAACTGCTGGAGGGCGAGCTGCGCCTGGATTTCCACGACGAGGGCCTGCCCTTCGACCCCGTGCTGCTGGAACGCCTGGGCGCGCGGGCTCAGGGCAAGGTCGGGGGCGAGGCCGAAAACGAGGCCGTCGGCCTGGGCCTCAAGCTCATCCACAGCGCCGTGGACGAAGTGCGCTGGACCAACCTGGGCAGGCGGGGCAAGGCCCTGTGCCTGGTGAAGCGCCTGCCCCAGGCCGTTCAGAACGCAGAGGACGCCGAGGCCCGGGAAGCCGCCGGGCGAACCCCGGCCCGGCCAGCCGAGCGCTCCACGGAGGAGCCCGGCCCCCAGGCGCCGGAGCAGGCCTACGAGGTGCGCCCGCTTGAGCCCGGCGACGCCCTGCAGGTGGCCCGGCTGTTCTGGCTGGCCTACGGCTACTCCTACAAGAACGAGGCCTTCTACAGCCCGGAGGGGCTCATGGACCTGGTGGCCCGGGGCGTGCTCACCAGCCTGGTGGCCGTGGCCCCCGGGGGCGAGGTGGCGGGCCACATGGGCCTGCTGCGGCCGGAGCCCGTGCCCTCGGGCGAGGTGGCCCTGCTGGTGGTCTCCCCGGAGCACCGGGGCCGGGGGCTCATGGAGCGCCTCTCCGCGTGCGTGGAGGCCAGGGCCAGGGAGATGGGCATGTTCGGCGTGACCTTCAACGCGGTGACCAGCCACGCCGTGAGCCAGCGGCAGATCCTCCGCCAGGGCGGGAGGCCCTGCGGCTTGGAGCTGGCGGGCAGCACCCCCAGGGAGTTCAAGGGCATGCGCATGGCCGAAGCGCCCCCCCGGCGCGAGTCCTGCCTGCACTGCTTCGCCTACGGCGCAACGCCGCCCCCGGCCCTGGCCCACGTGCCCGGGCGGCACCAGGGCATGGTCGGGCGCATCTACGAAAGCCTGGGCCGGGAGCTGACCCTCCCCCCGCCCTCGCCCGACCTTTCGGCCGGGGAGCCCGGGGCCTACGCCGTGTCCTTCGACCGGGGGCTCTCCAAGGGCGTGGTGCGCGTGACCGTGGCCGACGCCCGGCAATGGCCGGAGCTCAGGCGCGCGGCCCTGGACCTGCTGGACATCGCCGGGGCCGAGGTGGTGCACCTGGACCTGCCCCTGGCCCAGGCCGCCACGCCGGGGCTCTGGGAGCGGGCCGAGGCCGCCGGATTCTTCTTCGCCGGGGTGTGGCCCCACGCGGCCCAGGACGGCGACATGGCCCGGCTCACCATGCTGGCCGCGTCGCTGGACATGGGCCAGCTGCGCCTGTACTCGAAGTTCGCCAAGGAACTGGGCGACTACGTGGGCGCGGAGATGGCGCGCGCCGCCAGGGCCGGAGAGGCGGGCGGAACCACCTAGGGACGGGGCCCCCTCAGCACCGGCGCTCCGCAACCCGGCAGAGCAGCCGGGCCACCAGCGGGCCGGTGAGCACCACGGCGAACAGGCGCAGGGTCTGCAGGGCCAGCACAAAGGGCACGTCGCAGCCGCTGCCCACGGCGATGACCGCCGCCGCGTCCAGGCTGCCGGGGCTGGTGGCCAGGTAGGCGCTCAGGGCGTCCACCCCCACCCGGGCCGTGAGCATCCAGGCCGCGCCGCCGCACAGAACCATGAGCGCGAGCGAGGCCGCCAGCACCTGGGGCACGGCCCGCAGGGCATGGCGCACGGTCTCCGGGGTGAAGCGCAGGCCCACGAACCAGCCCAGGGCCGCGTAGGCGCTCCAGAGCAGCCAGGGCGGCAGGGTGATGGCCACCAGGCCCAGGGAGTTCAGCACGGCCCCGGCCAGCATGGGCAGCAGCAGAGCCCCGGCGGGCACGCGCCGCAGCCGGGCGGCCAGGGCGCCCGCGGCCACCAGGGCCAGGGTCTGGGCCAGGGGCACCAGGGGCGCGTCGAAGCCCGGCGACCAGGACCGCGCGGGCAGTTCCGCCGCCTGCCCCAGCAGCAGGCGCGAGACGGCCGAGGCGGTGAGCACCACCACGAACACCCGCAGGTACTGCATGAAGGCCACCAGGCGGATGTCCGCGCCGTGGGCCTCGGCCATGGCCGTCATGGCCGTGGCGCCGCCCGGAGAGATTCCCCAGGCCGCCGTGCCGCCCGGCAGGGTGCCCAGGCGCAGGAGCGCGTAGCCCACCAGCGCGCCGGAGGCGATGACCATGGCGATGGCCAGGAGCATGGCGGGCCACTCGCGCGCCAGCACGCCCAGGGTGGAGGGGGTTATGGTGAGCGCCACCAGGCAGCCCACCACGGACTGCGCGGCGGCGAAGGTCCAGCGGGGCGTGGAGAGATCCGCCCCGCGCAGGGCGAAGGCCATGCCCGCCAGCAGGGGGCCCAGCAGCATGGCCCCGGGAAACGCGGCCCAGTGCAGGGCGGCGGCCAGGGCGGCGGAAAGGGGGACCAGCGCGGCCCAGAGGCCGGCCTTGCGCATGCGGGACATGGAGGCCCTCCGCGGCCCGGGCCGCCGGATATTCCCGCCCGCGCGCAGGGCGCCGGGGGGTGCCGCACCCTACCCCCGGCCATGGCGGATGTACAGACCGCCCGGCCAGCAACCCGCCGCGTCTTGCAATCACCCTGGCGACGGGGTACAGCGGGGGGCGACCCCGAAACCCCGGATGGCCAACCATCAAACACCGGAAAGGTCCGACCACATGAGCTACCGGATCCTGCAGAAAAAAGTCCTCATCCCCGGCCAGACGACCCTGCTCGTCATCGACGCGCCCCACGTGGCCAAGCACGCCAAGCCCGGGAACTTCGTCATCCTACGAACCAGCGAGAAGGGCGAGCGCATTCCGCTGACCATAGCCGACTGCGACCCCGCCGCCGGAACCGTGAGCATCGTCTTCCTGGTGGTGGGCAAGGCCACCGCCGAGCTCAACACCTTCGAGGAGGGCATGAGCCTGCCCGACTTCTGCGGGCCGCTGGGCAAGCCCACGCACATAGAGAAGCAGGGCACGGTGATCTGCGTGGGCGGCGGCACGGGCGTGGCCGCCATGCACCACATCGCCAAGGGCCACGCGGCGGCTGGCAACCACGTGGTGGCGGTCATCGGCGCGCGCAACAAGGACCTCCTGCTGTTCTGCTCCGAGCTGGGCAGCTTCTGCCCCGAGGTGCTGGTGGCCACGGACGACGGCAGCATGGGCCACAAGGGCTTCGTCACCGAGGTGCTGAAAAGCCGCCTGGAGGAGGACAAGAGCGTCTCCGAGGTCATCGCCATCGGCCCCGTGCCCATGATGGAGGCCGTGGCCAAGGTCACCAGGCCCTTCGGCGTCAAGACCACGGTGAGCCTCAACTCCATCATGGTGGACGGCATCGGCATGTGCGGCGCCTGCCGCTGCAGCGTCGGCGGGGAGACGAAATTCGCCTGCGTGGACGGACCCGAATTCGACGGCCACGCCGTGGACTTCGGCGAGCTTCGGCTGCGCCTGGGCCAGTTCCGCCCGCAGGAGCAGGAGTCCATGAAGCTGTTCCAGGAAAAATGCCAGTGCGGGGAGGGCAAGTAGCATGACCGACGCACCCAAGAAACCCGCCCGCCAGGCCGCGCCCAGGACGGACATGCCCACCCAGGCGCCCTTCGCGCGCATCCAGAACTATCTTGAGGTGGCCCTGGGCTACACCGAGGCCGACGCCGTGGCCGAGGCCAACCGCTGCATCCAGTGCAAGAAGCCGCTGTGCCGCCAGGGCTGCCCGGTGGAAATCGACATCAAGGGCTTCATCGGCCAGTTGCAGAAGGGCGACCTGCCCGGCGCCTACAAGGTGCTGCGCGACTACAACTCGCTGCCCGCCGTGTGCGGCCGGGTGTGCCCGCAGGAGACCCAGTGCGAGGGCAGCTGCATCCTGGGCAAGAACCCGGAAAAGACCGGCGGGCCCGTGTGCATCGGGCGGCTGGAACGCTACGTGGCCGACACCTTCGCCGCGCGCCTGGCCGCCGGGGACGCCGCCTGCCTGCAGCTCACCGGCGAGGCCGCCTGCCGCATGGAGCGGCCCGACCTCAAGGTGGCCTGCATCGGAGCAGGGCCCGCCAGCCTCACCGTGGCGGGCTACCTGGCCGCCCTGGGCATCAAGGTCACGGTGTTCGAGGCCCTGCACGAGGTGGGCGGCGTGCTCGTCTACGGCATCCCCGAATTCCGCCTGCCCAAGGACATCGTGCGCCGCGAGGTGGACGCCATGCGCCAGTTGGGCGTGGAGTTCAAGACCAACTGGGTGGGCGGCAAGTCCATCACCGTCAAGGAACTCATGGACGAGCAGGGCTACAAGGCCGTGTTCATCGGCGTGGGCGCGGGCCTGCCGCAGTTTTTGGGCGTGCCCGGCGAGAACAGCATCGGCGTGTTCTCGGCCAACGAGTACCTGACCCGCGTGAACCTGGGCCGGGCCTACGACTTCCCCAACCACGACACGCCCATCTTCAAGGCCGACAACGTGGCCGTCATCGGCGCGGGCAACGTGGCCATGGATGCCGCGCGCACGGCCCTGCGCCTGGGCGCCAAGAGCGTGTCCATCGTGTACCGCCGCACCAAGGACGAGATGCCCGCCCGCCACGAGGAACTGGAGCACGCCATCGAGGAGGGCGTGGTGCTGCGCTGCCTGTGCGGGCCCATGGAATGCCTGGCCGACGAGAACAAACGCCTCACCGGCCTGCGCGTCCAGAAGATGTGCCTGGGCGAGCCCGATGCCTCCGGTCGTCGCCGCCCCATGCCCATCGAGGGCGACACCGAGACCATCCCCTGCGAGCTGGCCGTGGTGGCCGTGGGCACCAAGCCCAACCCCATCCTGCTGGAAGCCACCAGGGGCCTGGCGCTCACCAAGCGCGGCTACATCGAGGCCGACCCGGACACCGGCGAGACCAGCATCCACGGCGTGTTCGCAGGCGGCGACATCGTCACCGGGGCCGCCACCGTCATCTCCGCCATGGGCGCGGGCCGCAAGGCCGCCAAGGAAATCGCCGAGCACCGGACGCACGTGCCCCTCGGACCGTTCGACGAAGACGTT
>CAZCYB010000051.1:0-18481 GCA_964502805.1 uncultured Desulfocurvus sp. | reverse complement strand
GGGTGTTGGCCGACCCGGGGGCCCGCCTTTGCGGGGGGGAGGGGAGTGGGGGCGTGGGTTAGGGGTTGGTGTGGGGTGTGGAGGTGTGGAGATTCGGGCCGGTGGCCGCGAGTGCGTGGCAGAGCGCGGGCAGCGGGATGTCGGCCTCGGGCTCGGCGCAGGCGCTGGCGGCCATGTCGGCCATGAGGGCGACGAGCACGCCGCGCAGGGACAGGAAGTCCTTGACCACGCAGGGGTCGAACATGGTGCCGGAGTTGCGGACGATTTCCTCCACGGCCTGGTCCATGGTCAGGCTGGTGCGGTAGGGCCGCTCCTCGGTCATGGCGCTGAAGGCGTCGGCCACGGCCACGATGCGCGCGCCCAGCGGGATGGCGCTGCCGGCCAGGCCGTGGGGGTAGCCCTTGCCGTCGAAGCGCTCGTGGTGGGCCAGCACGATCTCGCACACGCCGGGGCTGCCCCGGAACAGGTGCACCGGGCGCAGGATGTCCGCGCCCATGCGCGGGTGCTGGCGCATGATGGCCCATTCCTCGGGGCTGAGCGGCCCGGGCTTGTGCAGGATGTGGTCGGGGATGCCGATCTTGCCCACGTCGTGCAGGTGGGCGGCCATGTGCACCATGGTGGTCTGGCGCGGGGTCAGCCCGTGGGCCTGGGCCAGCAGGCTGGAGATCTCGGCCACCATCTCGGAGTGCTGGAACAGGCGCCTGTCGCGGGCGTCCACGGCGCGGCCCAGGCTCTCGGCCAGCTGGTGGGCGGTGTTCTGGGCGCAGGGGCCCTCGCCGCCGCAGCGACCGGAGCAGGAGTGCTTCTTGCTTTTGGGCTTTGCCGCCGCCCTGCCGCTGCCTGTGCCGCTCTCCATGAACATGCCGTGTCTCCTTGCCGCGGGCCGGGCCCGTCGTGGTGTCGCCGCGGGGGTTCCCCTTGCCGCGCAGCCCCCTTGTGTATGAATTGAAATTGAAAGTCAACATCAAAATTTCGCTTGGCCAAAAATAAGGCCAGCCCGGAGAGCCGGGCTGGCCTGGCGTGCGGGGCGGGGAGCTACTTCTCCGGAGCGGTTGTTCCGCCACCCTTGCCCTTGGCGCTCTTCTTGGCCTTCTTGGCCTTTTTCTCCTGCTTCTTCTCCGCGGCCTGGGGCGGCGGGCTCTCCTGGGCCTGGGCCACGGTGTAGGGAACCACGGTGGCGCCAGCGAAGGCCAGCGCCATGGCCAGAGCGATGAGCGTCTTCTTCATGGTCCGAACTCCTTGCGGTCAGGGTTCGGGCAGGTGGGGTGGCGGCCTGCCCCCGGTGCCTCCCTTGTAGCATCGCCACGGGGCAGCGCAAGGGAAAACCGCGGGCGGCGGCAGGTCTGTCAACCGGGGAAAGATGTCCTTTTCCCGGCCGGAAACGGGGGATTTTTGTCCCGGAGCCACAGGCCGTGGTATACTGCCGGGCGAAAAAAAAGCCGGGCCCCGGAGCTGTTCCGGGGCCCGGCCAAAAGGGACCGTGAAAAGGGGGTGGCTACTCGGCCTTCTTCTCGGCGGCGGCAGCGGCTTCGGCCTTGGCCTTCTTGGCTTTCTTGGCCTTTTTGACCTTGCTCTCGGCCTTCTTGTCCGCCTTCTTTTCCAGCGCGGGGGCGCCGCCGTCGGCGGGGGTGGCGGCATCGGCGGCGAAGGAAGCGCCGGCAAAGGCCAGGACCATGGTCAGGGCGATGATGATCTTCTTCATGGGGACGTCTCCTCGAGAATTGGCGGTTCTGGAAGGGACCATCCCTCCCGCACGTAGGGCCCTTGTACCACCGCCCCGGCGGACTGCAAGGGGAAAACGCGATGTCATTCCAGTTTGTTAGGAATTATATGGACTTCAACGACCCAGCCGCCCGCCGCCGGGCGGGCTGAAGGAGGACCCCATGCCGAGCAGAGCGCCCAGCAGGGCCACGCGCATCTTTCACCAGACCCTGGCCGCCACCGGCAGCATGGCCGCCGCCGCCCGCGCGGCGAACATCCCCCTGGCCGAGGCCCGGCGCCTGCGCGCGCTGCCCGTGCCTCCGGGCCTGGCCGCCCGCCTTTCCGCCCCGGGGGAGGGCGACGGGGCAGGGGCCGCGCGCGTGGCCGCCGCCGTGGCTGCCCTGGAGGCCGAGGCCCTGCGCCGCGCCCTGGAGGGCGTGAGCGAGCCGGTGTTCCACCAGGGCCGGGAGTGCGGCAGCAAGGTCAAGCACTCCGACACCCTGCTCATGTTCCTGCTCAAGACCCTGCGGCCCGAGCGCTACGGCCCGGCCACGGCCCGGCGCGAGGCGGAGAACGGGGAGGAGGGCGACCCGGAGGGCGCGGAGGAGGGTGGCCACGACCCTGGCGCGCTTGGAGCCTTTGTGCTGGACCTGGACCTCTCCGCCGGGGAGGAGCCCGTGCCGGAAATGCCATGAAAAAGGGCGGCCCCCCCATCTCGGAGGAGCCGCCCCTGTCGTTCCGTTCTTATTGCGACCCTACAGCACCGGCAGATAGCGCTCGATCTCGTACTGCGTCACCTGGGTGCGGTAGCGGTCCCACTCCATGATCTTGTTCTCGTAGAGCTTGGTGAAGATGTGCTCGCCCAGCACCTCGCGCACCAGCTCGCTCTTCTTCATCTCCTCCGCGGCCTCGAACAGGCTGCCCGGCAGGCTCTCGATGCCGTGGTCGGCCAGCTCCTTGGGCGTCATGTGGAAGATGTCCACCTCCACCGGATCGGGCAGCGGGTAGCCCTGCTCCATGCCCTTCAGGCCCGCCGCCAGCATCACCGCGAAGGCCAGGTACGGGTTGGCCGCCGGGTCCGGGCAGCGCAGCTCCATGCGCGTGGCGGCCTCCTTGCCGGGCTTGTACATGGGCACGCGCACCAGGGCCGAGCGGTTGCGGCGCGCCCAGGCCACGTACACCGGGGCCTCGTAGCCGGGCACCAGGCGCTTGTAGCTGTTCACCCACTGGTTGGTCACGCAGGCGAACTCGCGGGCGTGCTTCAAAATGCCCGCGATGAAGCTCTTGCCCTCGGGCGAGAGGTGGTACTGGTCAGAGGGATCGAAAAAGAGGTTCTTGCCGTTCTTGAACAGGCTCTGGTGCACGTGCATGCCGCTGCCGTTCTGGCCGAACACCGGTTTGGGCATGAAGGTGGCGTAGGCGCCGTGCTTCCTGGCCGTCTCCTTCACCACCACGCGGTAGGTCATGGTGATGTCGGCCATCCTGAGCGCCTCGGCGTAGCGCATGTCGATCTCGTGCTGGCTGGCCGCCACCTCGTGGTGGCTGTACTCGATGTCCACGCCCATCTTCTCCAGGGCGAAGATGATGTCGCGGCGGATGTGGTTGCCCTTGTCCAGCGGCGGCGCGTCAAAATACCCGCCCTGGTCCAGCGGGGCGGTGCCCTTGTCGCTCTCGAACAGGAAGAACTCCAGCTCCGGCCCGGTGTAGTAGGTGTAGCCCTTCTCCGCGCACTTGGAGAGCACCCGGCGCAGGCAGTAGCGCGAATCCGCCGCGTACGGCGCGCCGTCCGGGGTGTGGATGTCGCAGAACATGCGCGCCACCGGCCGGTCCATGGGCCGCCAGGCCAGAATCTGGAAGCTCGTGGGATCGGGCATGGCGATCATGTCCGACTCCTCCACCCGGGCAAAACCCAGAATGGACGAGCCGTCAAAGCCCATGCCCTCCTCAAAGGCCGCCTCCAGCTCCCTGGGCGTCACCTGGAAACTCTTCAGGCTGCCCAGAATATCCACGAACCAGAACTGCACAAAACTGACGTCGTAGTCCTTCACGGCCTTCAAGACATCGTCCGCATTCCGGCATTTGAAAACAGGGGTGTCCATGGACAACGCTCCTTCTCGTATGATTTCGCAGGCAAAAAAAGTCGCCAGGATGCATACTAGCCCCGGCCTACAAATCTGTAAAGGGAAGAGGCCAGGAGGAGGGGCCGTCGGGCTGGTCGCCTCGGCAGGCGGGGCTCCGCCCCTGGACCCGGTCAAGAGGAGAAATGTAGCACCCGGCAGCAACGGCCATTCTTCTACTTCGAGCCTGCCATGAGCCGCTCGCGGCTCTTGAATGCCCTTCAAGGTTCAGCATGGAGCATGCTTTATTGTTTACTGTTTTCGGAGTCGACGCTACGGGGAACAGAACGGTCAGAGCCCCAGCTTACGGGTAGTATACTCTACGGGGTAGCTTCAAAAAGCCGCAACAAGGACCATTGCGTACAACCTGTTTACCGTCAAATTGACAGGCGACAAGTGGAAATAGGATGCGATAGCTTGTGGATGTGCTAAATATGTTCTCGTTGCACTTGTAGCTGCGTGTGCCACATCTCGAGGTGCTCAACATCCACGTAGACACCCGCAAAGGGCGGTCCAAACAACTTGTGGCACGGGAGTCCGGGCTCGCCCAAGTGGTCGAAGATGGCCAGGGCACCGCAAAATTCGTCGTGCTCGGTGTACTGGCTGCGTGTAACCAGGGTAGGGACTCCGGCTAGGCGGGCCGCGGATACGCCTAGGCCCGAATCCTCAAGAGCCAGACAGTCCCCAGCGCGAAGCCCAAGAGATTCCAAAGCCAGCAGGTAGATGTCCGGCGCAGGCTTCTTGGAGAGCACCGACTTGCCCGTCAGCACCACGTCCCAGGTCTTGACCACGCCCTTGAGCAGGGTCTCCTGTAGGACGCGCACGTTGCTTAGGCTGGTGGTGGTCACGATGGCCTGGCGCAGGCCGTGCTGTTCGGCCTCGCGCATAAGCCTAGCCACGCCGGGTCGAAGCGTTGCCGCGCCGCTGCCCAGCAACCGGGCGAAAATCGCCGTCTTCTGCTTGTGCAGTTCCATCATGTCGAGGCCTGCGCCACCCTCTTCCGCCGCCCCCCTGGTCTCAATGAAGTGCCGGATGCGTTCCTTGCCTCCGGCCACGGCCAGCAGGCGGCCATAATCTTCCCTATCCCAACGCCAAGCCAGCCCGGCCTGGGCAAAGGCCTGGTTGAAGGCCTGGCGGTGCAGTTCCTCGCTGTCCACCATGGTCCCGTCCACGTCCCAAAACAGCGCCTGAAGTGTCATGACCCATTCCGTTTGCCGAAGTGTTGGTGGCGGGAACGCGACAAGCTTGAGGGATGGTCGCGCTCCCGCCAGGGAGGTGAGGGGTCCGTGGGTTAGAGCCCCAGGCGCGCGCGCCAGCCGGGGTAGAACTGGTCGGCGTCATGGGCGAAGGACTCGAAGGCCCGGGCCAGTTCCTTGTGCTCCCGCGCATAGTCCACCAAGTCAACGCCGTTTCGCCAGGCGTCGTGGGCCTGGTGCAGGGAGATGGCCCCGGCGGTGGGGCCGTCCAGGTGCCCGAAGGCGCCGCCGCCCGAGGTCTGGCAGACGTTTGCGTGCCCGAGGTTGTCGAAGAAGCCCGGCAGGCGCAGAGCGTTCATGCCGCCGGAGATCATGGCCGAGGTGGCCTTCATGCCGTGCCACTTCTGGCTGAAGTAGGGGCCCTGGGCCTCCTCGCGCTCCAGCATGTAGGCGATGTTCTTGTCCGCCGGGTCGCCCTCCATCTTGCCGAAGCCCATGGTGCCCGTGTGGATGCCCGAAGCCCCTTGCAGGCGCGACATCTTGCTCAGCACAAAGGCCGTATAGCCGCGCTTGGACTGAGGCGAGGTCACGGCGCCGTGTCCGGCCCGGTGGTAGTGCAGGAACTGGCCGGGGAAGTTGCGCCGCACCGTGGTCACGGAGGTCGGTCCAGCCACATAGCCGTCCACCAGGAAGGCCACATGGGAGGCGTTCTCGCCAAAGGTCTTCAGGATGTACTCAGCCCTGGCGATGATCTCGGCTGGATCATCGGCGGTGATGTTGGCCGAAAAGATCTTGGCCTGGCCGGTTTCGTCCTGGGCGCGGCGCATGGCGTCGGCCACCGCCAGGATGGTCTCCTTGAGCGGTGCGAAGACCTGGTTGCCCTGGGGCTCGTCGTTCTTGACGAAGTCCCCGCCGAGCCAGAAGCGGTAGCAGGCTTCGGCAAAGGGCGCGGGCCGCAGGCCCAGCTTGGGCTTGACGATGGTGCCCACGATCATGCCTCCGTCGACCTCTGGACGGCCCAGGATGCGCCAGAAGTCTGCGATGTTCATGGCCGGGCCGTCGAAGAGCTCCAGGTAGGCCTTGGGCACGTAGAAGTCGTGCATCTTGGCGTACTCAACGTCGCCCATGCCCTGGTTGTTGCCGATGCACAGGGTGAGGAACGAGGCCAGCATGGCCTTGCCGTCGATGATGTTGCGGTCGAAGAGATCGATGGGGTAGGCGATCTTCACCAGGCTGTCGCCCTTGGCGCGCGGGACCACGTCGTACACCAGCGCGTCCACGCCCTTGGTGAAGTCGTCGGTGGTGCAGACCTCGACGTTGGTTCCGGTGGAGGACTCGGCGGCGAAGTGCGCGGCCACCTCCACAGGCCCGTGCCCCATCTTGGGCTTCATGATGTAGGCGCACAGGACGTGGCCGCCCTTGGCGATAAGCTCGTCTTCCTTGAGCTTCATGTTGACGTAGCGGCTGGTCTGGTCGAGCAAGGCCATGTTGGTTCTCCTTTGGAGGCAGTGTGTTGCGCGGTGGACTCAGGCCCGCATCTTGGCGTTCAGAAGATGGTAGCAGGTCAAGAGCTGCGTGATGCCCAGCGGGTAGCTGCGCTTTTCATCGGCCCCTTCCATGTAGGCGCCCACGCTGTCGGTGCTTAAGGGCTCCACGCCGCTCAAGTGGTCCATGATGATGTCCATGAGCGTCTCGGCGGTCACGGGCTTGATGGTGCCGGTGATCTGGAGGATGTCCACGGGCAGCCCGTCGTCGCGGCCCAGGGTGATGGTCAGGCACTTCTCCTTCACGCCGGGCCGGTGGTCGATGAACTCGGCGAAGTCCGGGTGCGGGATGGTGGGGCGAAGGATCAGCTTGGTGTTCAGGTTGGTGCCCGTCTCCTCGCCTGCGCCATCGGGCCGGTAGAAGTTGCAGACGATGTCCGCATAGTGGCGCTGGGGCC
Organism: uncultured Desulfocurvus sp.; assembly: GCA_964502805.1. Taxonomy (GTDB): domain Bacteria; phylum Desulfobacterota; class Desulfovibrionia; order Desulfovibrionales; family Desulfovibrionaceae; genus Humidesulfovibrio. Next base: position 11,525 of record CAZCYB010000051.1, on the reverse strand, counting down.
GGATGAAATTGGCCGAGACCTCCACTCGGCGCTCCAGGGACTCGCGCACCTCGTCCTTGGTGTAGCCGCGCTTGACCGTGTCGCGCTTGTACTTCCAGTCCACGCGCAGTTCCTCCTGGGGGTCGAGGTAGATCTTCACGTCAAAGGCGTCGCGCATCTTCTGGTTGTAGAAGCCGAGCAAACCCTCGACAATGACGAACTCCTTGGGCTTCACGTACACCGGCGGGTCGAAGTCGCCGGTGGTGTGGTTGTACACCGGCTTCAGGATGGCCTCGCCCCGGCGCAGCTGGTAGAAGTTGTGCTCCATGATGTCGATGTGGTTGCAGTCCGGATGCAGCGCGGAGATGTTCAGATCCTTGCGCTGGACGCGGTTATACCTGTGGTAGTCGTCCGAGCAGAGGTTGGTCACCCGCTCCGGGCCGAGGATCTTCTCGATCCCGGCGGAGATGGTGGTTTTGCCCGAGGCCGAGTCGCCAACGATGCCGAGAAGGATGGGACGGGTGAGGTTCATGGTGTCCTCCGATTGTGGTCATAAGGTCTAGGCGAAGGCCTGCACTTCAAGCTGGCTGTGGCGCAGCGGAGTGTACACGGACTCGATGCGGCGCACGGTGCCGGAGGAGCCGGTCATGACCAGGGCGCTGGTCTTGGTGCCACTTTCGGTCTGCGTCACCCCGGCCAGGAAGGTGCCGTCGGTGATGCCCGTGGCCGCGAAGAGGATGTCGTCGCTGGCCACTAGGTCCTCGGTGCGAAGCACCCGCGACAGGTCGAACCCGGCCTCGCGCACGGCCCGCGCCTCGGCGGTGGACTGCGGGTCCAGAAGGCCCTGCATCTCCCCGCCCAGCACGCGCACCGCCGCTGCGGCCAGCACGCCTTCCGGGGTTCCGCCGGTGCCCATCATCACATCGACCCCGGTGCCCGGCATGACGGCCATGAGCGCGCCGGCCACGTCGCCGTCGGTATGCAGCTGGATGCGCGCTCCGGCCTCGCGGATGTCGCGGATCAGGTCGCTGTGGCGGTCCTTGTCCAGCACAAAGACCATCAGCTCCTCAACCTTTTTGCCAAGAGACTCGGCCACGATCGACAGTGTGCGCCCCACCGGGTCATTGATGCTGACCAGGCCGCGCGCCTGGCGCGGGACCACCAGCTTGTTCATGTAGAAGGCCGGGCCGGGGTTGAACATGGTTCCGCGCGGAGACAGGGCCACCACGGCGATGGAGTTGGGCTTGCCCAGGGCGAGCAGCCTGGTGCCCTCCACTGGGTCCACGGCCACGTCGACCTGCGGACCATTGCCGCTGCCCACGCGCTCCCCGTTGAAGAGCATGGGGGCCTCGTCCTTTTCGCCCTCGCCGATGACCACCAGCCCGTCGATGTCCATGTGCATGAAGCCCCGGCGCATGGCGTCCACGGCGGCCCCGTCGCCCATCTTCTTTCTGCCCTTGCCCAGCCAGCGAAAGGAGGCCAGGGCCGCAGCATCGGTGATGGCAGTCAGCTCAACGGCCAGATGGCGGGTCGATACCTTGCGTGTCATGTCTGTTCTCCTTCGAGTGGGTGCGTGGCGTTGTTCCTGCTCTGGCCTTTACAACCCACATGCCAACAGCAGCATTATCTGATAATTCCTGTAACTCTAGCGTGTTGCCTATTGGCCCTCGACGGTCAGAGGCCTGCGGCTGTGCCGCCGGAGACACAGTGGCCCAGGAAAGTGGGCGGTGCTGTGCCAACTCCGGCACACAGTCGACAGGATGAGCTGGCCTGGAAAGAAGGATGGGTGAGAAGGTCGGAGGCTTTCGGCCATGGCGAGAGGCGGCAGCGTCGGCATGGCCGGACGGGAAGCAGGGACGGCGCTGCCTTGCGCCCCTGGCCGGGTTGAAGGTCAGGGATGGGCAATCTCGCGGGCCGAATCGGCGCGCGGCGGACTCAGAGGCCGAAGCGCTTCATTTTCCGGTACAAGGTTCTGCGGGGGATGCCGGAGATCCGCGCGGCTTCGCTCACGTTACCCTCGGCCTGGCGCAGGAAACGCTCCAACTCCTTGCGCTCGAAGTTGGCCATGATTTGGTCGCGACGCGAACAGTAAGCGTCATCCGGCATTGAGGCGGCCTCTGGTTGCGCGCATTCCGCCGCGCGAACATCCACAGACGGCTGCGCCTGCCCCGCCTGAACGCGGATGGCCAGGTCCTCGCTGCGGATCACGCCGCCCTGACAGAGAATCGCCGCGCGCTCGATGACGTTCTCCAACTCGCGCACGTTGCCCGGCCAGCGGTAGGACTTCATGAACTCCAGGGCCGCGTCGTCGATGGAGTTGATCTTTTTGTTCAGCTTGGCCTCGGACTTGGTGATGAAGTGGTAGGTCAAATACGGCAGATCCACCGCACGTTCGCGCAAGGGGGGCAGCGTGATGGTGAAGGTGTTGAAGCGGTAGAAGAGGTCGCGACGGAACTCGTCGCGCTCCACAGCGCCCTCCAGGTCGCGGTTGGTGGCGGCGATGACCCGCACCTTCACCGTCTGGGTGGTGGTTGCGCCCACGCGCCGGACCTCTCCGGTCTGCAAAAAGCGCAGGAGCTTGGCCTGCATCTCACCGCTCATGTCGCCGATCTCGTCCAGGAACAGGGTGCCGCCGTTGGCCTCTTCCAGCAACCCCGCGCGATCGCTCTCCGCGCCCGTGAACGAGCCCTTGCGGTAGCCGAAGAGCTCGCTCTCCATGAGCGTCGCGGTCATGGCCGTGCAGTTCACGGCGATGAAGGGCCTGTTCTTCAGGTGGCTGGCCTGGTGGATGCTGCGGGCCGCGAGGTCCTTGCCCACGCCGGTCTCGCCAAGCAGCAGCACCGTGGTGGGCGTGGGCGCAACGCGGTCAATGAGTTCAGAGACCTCGCGGATGCCAGGCGATTTGCCCACCATGCGCTCGCCAAGGCCTGCGCGCTTTTCGATTTCGCGCTCCGTGGCCAAGAGCTTGTCGCGGTAGACGTTGCCCTTGCGCAGGGCGGTCGTCAGCAGGCGCACAAAGCGGGCGCTTGCGCCAGAGAGCACCGTCGCCCCTTCCGGGCAGCAGGCCTCAATGTGCCTCGTCACGCGCTCGTCGCTGGTGGTGTTGACGATGATGCTCAACTCGGACGCGTAGGCAAGGTCGTCAAGTCTGGCCACCAGGGGCAGCTTGAGCTCCCTGGCCAGGGCCAGGCTGGACGGGTCCATGTGCAGGTCAAGCAGGCCCAGCAGCTCCACGCCATGCACGTCCTGCACGGTGGAGAGAAAGGGTCCACAGGTTTTCCCTGGTCCGGCCACAAGCACCTTGACCTTGGCGTCCTTCCACACGGCTGCCTCCGCTCCGGCGGCCTCCCGCCTACAGCCAATAGGGCATGAGCGGGAAGCGCCTGTTATCCGTTGGCCAGGGCCGCGACCTTCTTGATCAGGCGCACCAACTGGTTGGTGAACCCGGCCTCGTTGTCGTACCAGACAATGAGCTTGACCATGCTGCCGTTCATGACCGAGGTCAGGTTGGCATCGGCCACGCCGCCAAAGGTGCTGCCCACGAAGTCCGTGGAGACGAGCGGCTCCTCGGTGTAGCCGAAGCTCTCGCTGGCCGCGGCCTTCAGCGCGGCGTTGACCGCTTCCTTGGTGGCCGGCTTCTCCAGCTCACAGGTCAAGTCCACGATGGATACGTCCGGGGTGGGCACGCGGATGGCGAAGCCGTCCAGCTTGCCCTTGAGCGCCGGGATGACCAGGGCCACGGCCTTGGCCGCGCCGGTTGTCGTGGGCACCATGTTCAGGGCCGCGGCGCGGGCGCGGCGGATGTCCTTGTGGCTGCCGTCGTGCAGGCGCTGGTCCATGGTATAGCTGTGGATAGTGGTCATGAGTCCGTGCTTGATGCCAAAGGCGTCGTTGAGCGCCTTGGCCGCCGGGGCCAGGCAGTTGGTGGTGCACGAGGCGTTGGACACGATGGTGTGCTCGGGCTTCAGGTCCGCGTCGTTGACGCCGATGACGATGGTGGCGTCGAGCTCCTTGCCCGGGGCGCTCAGGATGACCTTCTTGGCCCCGCAGGCGAGGTGCTTGGCCAGATCCTCGCGCTTGACGAGCTTGCCCGTGGTCTCGATGACGAGGTCCACGCCCAGCGCTCCCCAGGTCCATTCGCCGGGGGCGCTGCGGGTGACGAGCACCTGGCGCCCGTCGATGAGCAGGCCCTGGTCGTTGGGCTCCACGCGCAGGAAGCGGCCATGCACGGAGTCGTATTTCAAGAGGTGCGCCATGTCCTTGTTCTCGGCCCGGGCGTTGATGGCCACCAGCTCGACGTCTTTCACATCGGCCAAAAGCCGGGTCAGACAGCGACCGATGCGACCAAAACCGTTGATGCCGACGCGCATGCTCATACTCGTCTCCTCTTGTCGTACAGCCCTTGACTTTGAGCCGTGCCCGCCTTGCTGCGCGCTGTTGTTGTGACAATAGCCACTTCCTGGCCCAGAGCCATGATATTTCCATCAACGGTCGACCGCCACGGTCGAATGGCTGAGTATCACTCAACGCATTTACGTCACCAGATGAGTTCTTTACATTCCAGTATGTTAATCATAGCCGCAAACTGACATTGGCCTGCCGTAGCGGCCTGCGACGCCTGCGCGCTCATTATGCCCATTCACCGCGCCCTTCTGCCCGCTCATGGCCTTTGCCGGGCTGTTGCCCGGTCACGCCGACACGTCCTCGCCCCTGGCCGCAGCCTGAAAGAGCCGTAAGCGCTCGTCCAGGGGCGGCGCGCCGAAGAAGGCCGAACCAGACACCAGCACGTCGGCCCCGGCCTGGACCAATTCCCGCGTGTTGCTCAGGGTCACGCCACCGTCCACCTGGATCAGGGCCTGGCTGCCGCAGGCGTCGATCATGGCCTTGAGCTTACGCACCCTGTCGACCGAGAAGGGGATGAAGGACTGCCCGCCAAAGCCAGGGTTCACGCTCATGACCAGCACCATGTCCAACTGCGGCAGCAGGTACTCGACCACCTGCAGCGGGGTGTGCGGGTTGAGCGCCACGGCAGCCTTGGCCCCGCAGGTTCGGATCAGACTCACGGTGCGCTCAAGGTGTATCTCGGCCTCGGCGTGGACGCAGATGAGGTCGGCTCCGGCCCGGGCGAACTCCCCGACGTAGCGGCCAGGGCTCTCGATCATCAGGTGTACGTCGAAGAACAGGCTGCTTGCCTTGCGGCAGGCCCTGATGACCGGCGCGCCAAAGGTGATGTTGGGCACGAAGGCCCCGTCCATGACGTCCCAGTGCACCCACTTGAGCCCGGCGGCCTCCAGGGCGGCCAGTTCGTCGGCCAAGCGGCTGAAGTCCGAGGACAGAAGCGAAGGCGAGAGGATCATGTCCTGCCGGGTGTTCATGGCGTTCTCCTTCTCTTGGTGTTGCTCAGTTCACGGGCGCGCCGTAGAGGTGCCGGGCGTAGCGGTCGGCCATGTCTTCCAGGGAGCGCGGCCACAGGTCCTTTGCGTGACCGGCTGAGCCGAAGGCCACGAAGCGCTCCCGACAAATGTCGCGCATGGCGCTCGAGGCTGCGGCCAGAAACTTGCGGGGGTCGAAGTCCGTCGGATTCTCGGCCACATGCTTGCGCACGGCCCCGGTGGCGGCCAAGCGCAGGTCGGTGTCGATGTTCACCTTGCGCACCCCGTTCTTGATGCCTTCCTGAATTTCCTCTACCGGGACGCCGTAGGTCTGGGCGAGGCTGCCGCCAAACTGGTTGATGGTGGCCAGCCACTCCTGGGGCACCGAGGACGAGCCGTGCATGACCAGGTGCGTGTTCGGAATGCGTTTGTGGATCTCCCGAACGCGCTCCATGGCCAGCACCTCGCCCGTGGGCGGCTTCTTGAATTTGTATGCTCCGTGGCTGGTACCGATGGCGATGGCCAGGGCGTCCACGCCGGTCTTGCGCACGAAGTCCGTAGCCTGGTCCGGGTCGGTAAGCATCTGCTCCTTGGTGAGCTTGCCCTCGGCCCCGACCCCGTCTTCCTTGCCCGCCGTGGCGGTCTCAAGGGAGCCCAACACGCCGAGCTCGCCCTCCACGGACACGCCGCAGGCATGGGCCATGTCACAGACCCGGCGCGTGACCTCGACGTTGTAGGCATAGTCCGCCGGGGTCTTGGCGTCTTCGCGCAGGGATCCGTCCATCATCACCGAGGAGAAGCCCGCCTGGATGGACTGGACGCACACGCCAGGGGACGAACCGTGGTCCTGGTGCAGGCACAGGGGGATATGCGGCCATTCCTCCAGGGCAGCCAGGACCAGATGGCGCAGGAAGGTGCCACCGGCATACTTGCGCGCCCCGGCAGAGCTTTGCAGGATCACCGGGCTGTCCACCTCGTGCGCTGCCTCCATGATGGCGCGGACCTGTTCCATGTTGTTCACGTTGAAGGCGGCCACGCCGTAAGAATGCTCAGCGGCGTGGTCCAGAAGCTGGCGAAGGGAGATCAGGGCCATGGAATCCTCCAGGGGCTGTTGCATTGACAGAATGTTGACCGGGCTACCTGGCGCGTTCTTCCAGAGCAGCCAGAGCGGGCAGCTTCTTGCCCTCCATGAACTCCATGAACGCCCCGCCGCCGGTTGAGATGAAGGAGATGTTCCCGGCCACGCCATATTTGTCGATTGCCGCAAGCGTATCGCCGCCGCCTGCGATGGAATAGGCCGGGCTGTCGGCCACTGCCTGGGAAATGGCCCTGGTGCCCTGGCCGAAGCGCTCGAACTCGAACACGCCCACCGGCCCGTTCCAGAAGATGGTGCCTGAGTCGCGCAGAATCTCAGCGTACTTGCGTGAGGTCTTTTGACCGATGTCCAAAATCATCTCGTTCCCGGCCACGTCTCCGGCGTCGCGCTCCTGGGCCGACGCGTGTTCAGAGAAGGAAGTGGCGCAGACCATGTCCTCGGGCAGAGGGATGTCCACTCCGGCCAGCTTAGCCTTGCGCAGGATGTCCCGGGCCTCGTCCAGCAGTTCGGGCTCGTACATCGAGGTCCCGATGTCCCGGCCCGTGGCGGCCAGAAAGCTGTTGGCGATGCCGCCGCCCACAATGAGCCGGTCCACGCGGCCCAAGAGTGCGTGCAGCATGGTCAGCTTGGTGGAAACCTTGGATCCGCCGAGGATAGCTGTCACCGGCCGGGCGGGCGCTCGCAGGGCCTGGCCCAGGGTCCGCAACTCCCGAATGAACAGCGGCCCGGCGCAAGCGATTGGGGCGAACCGGGTCACGGCGTTGGTGGAGGCGTGGGCCCGGTGGGCGGTGCCAAAGGCGTCCATGACGAACACATCGCAGAGCCGGGCCATGCGACGACCGAGTTCGGGATCATTGGCTTTTTCACCAGCGTTGAAGCGCACATTCTCCATCAGGCAGACCTCGCCGGGGTGCACATCCACCCCGTCCAGCCAGTCGCCTTCCAGGCGCACGGGCTGGCCCAGCAGCTCGCCCAGGCGCTCGGCCACGGGCCGCATGGAATAGGCAGGATCAAAGGCCCCCTCAAGGGGGCGCCCCAAGTGCGACATCAGGAGCACGGCGGCACCCTGGGCCAGGGCCTGGCTGATCGTGGGGATGGCCGCCCGCAGGCGCGCATCGCTTTCCACGCGCCCATTCTTCAGCGGGGCGTTCAGGTCCATACGGATGAGCACCCGCCGGTTCTTGAGCTTCTGGTCGGACATGGTCTTGACGTGCATGTTCGTCTCCCTCTCGCGTTCGGGGTTGGCTGCCCTTGGGGCCAGGCTATTTGTGTGCTTTGTGTTCGCAGAGCATCTGCCTGGCCACCTCAGTCACACGCTCGGCGGTGATGCCGAAGTGGTCAAAGAGCACCTCGCCAGGTGCGGATTCGCCGAAGCAGTCCAAGCCGATGACGCGCCCGTGCGAATTGACGTACTTATACCAGCCAGCAGTCGTGCCGGCCTCTACCGCCACCATGACCGGCACACCTGGGGGCAGCACTGCTGCCCGGTAGCGCTTGGGCTGGGCGTCAAAGACCTCCAGACAGGGCATGGAGACAACCCGCACGCGGTGGCCCTCGGCCTCCAGCATCTTTGCTGCGGCGACAGCAAGCTCGACCTCGGACCCCGTGGCTATGATCAGCGCATCAGGATGGTTGGCGCCTTCGTGCAGCACGTAGCCCCCCCGGTGGATGTTTCCCAGAATCTTGGCCGAACGCGGCTGGTGCTGCAGGTTCTGGCGCGAGCAGATGATGGCGCAGGGGCCGCTTGTGCGCTCCACGGCGCAGGTCCAGGCGACGGCCGTCTCCACGGCGTCGCAGGGCCGCCAGACGTTCATGTTCGGGATGAGCCGGAGCGAGGCCACATGTTCCACTGGCTGGTGGGTGGGGCCGTCCTCGCCCACGCCAATGGAGTCGTGGGTAAGCACGTGGATGGTGCGCAGGCCCATAAGCGCCGACATACGCAGGGCGCTGCGTGAATAGTCTGAGAAGACCAGAAAGGTGCCGCCGTAGGGGATGAACCCGCCGTGCAGCGCCATGCCATTCATCATGGAGGCCATGGCGAACTCGCGCACGCCATAGTTGAGATAATTGCCGTGCCAGGCCTCAGGAAAAACCGGCACCGAGCCGGACCAGCGGGTCAGGTTGGACGAGGCCAGGTCGGCCGAGCCGCCGAAAAGCTCCGGGAGCATGGCCGCCAGGCCCTCAATGGCATTTTGCGAGGCCTTGCGCGTGGCCAGATTGGCCGCATTATTGTTCACGGCGTCCACAAAGGCCTCCACGCGTTGCTGGAAGTCCGCAGGCAAGCTGCCGCCCACGCGCCGGGAAAACTCGCCCGCTAAGTCTGGATGCTTGAGGGAGTAACGCACGAACAGATTTTGCCAAGCGTCCTCGGCCTGATGTCCGCGCTTTGTTGCGTCCCAGGCCTGGTAGACGTCCTGAGGCACCTCGAAAGGCTCGTGGGGCCAGTCCATATGCTCCCTCGCGCAGGCGATCTCGGTCTCGCCCAGGGGCGAGCCGTGGCACTTGGAACTGCCGCAGATGTTCGGCGCGCCCTGGCCTATGACCGTCTTGCAGATGATCAGGCTCGGCCTGTCCGTGACGCTTTTGGCCTCGCGGATGGCCTTTTTGATCTGCCGGGCGTCGTGGCCGTCCACGCCGGGTACAACATGCCAGCCGTAGGCTTCGAAGCGCTGCGCGGAGTTGTCGGCGAACCAGCCGTCCACGCAGCCGTCGATGGAGATGTTGTTGTCGTCGTAAAAGGCAACAAGCTTGCCGAGCTTGAGCGTCCCGGCCAGGGAGCAGGCTTCGTGCGAGAGGCCTTCCATCATGCAGCCGTCGCCCATGAAGGCATATGTGTGATGGTTGACGACCTCAAAGCCGCGCCTGTTGAACTGGGCGGCCAGGACCTTCTCGGCCACGGCCATGCCCACGGCGCAGGCGATGCCCTGGCCGAGTGGGCCGGAGGCTGACTCCACACCCGGCGTGACACGGTATTCGGGGTGCCCAGGCGTGCGCGACTTGAGTTGGCGGAAGCTCTTCAAATCCTCGATGCCCAGGTCGTACCCGGTGAGGTGCAGGATGGCGTAGAGAAGCATGGAGCCGTGTCCGTTGGAGAGCACGAAGCGGTCGCGGTTCGGCCAGTCCGGGTTGGCCGGATTATGGCGCATGAAATCGTTAAACAGCACCTCGGCGATGTCGGCCATGCCGAGCGGCGCTCCCGGATGCCCGGAGTTGGCCTTCTGGACGGCGTCGATGGTCAGGGCGCGCACGGCGTTGGCAAGCTTCTTTCGGTCGGGCATGGCGTCCTCGCTCGTTTGCTGCGGTTTACAAAAGCTGCGCGTAGAGGCGTTCGTAATACGAACAGACGCGCAGGGCCGGGCCGGAAGGAATACCGCACTGCTTGAGTCGGCAGAAGACGTGCAGCGGATTGAGCAGGTGGCGAAGTGACTCTTTCATGGTGACCTCCTTGAAACATGTGTCGTTTCCGGTAGATCAAGTCCCATGCCAGAGAGGGCGAGGTCGTCAGCCACAGGGAATGTCCAGTGAATCAGCCATGATGCTTGGCGTGGTCAGGCGTAGGCGCAGGCGCAGTTGTGCCACAGGTGTCCCAGATGCGAGACAGCAGCGCGTCCCGCTGGGCCGGATGTGACACAGGTGCGGGGTCTAGCGGTTGAAGAAGTTGAGGTAGGAGAGCAGGTCGTTGAGCTCGTCGGAGGGAAGAGCCGAGCCGATGAGCACGCCGGAGATCCAACCCGCGTTGTGCGGACGGCGGGAAGCGCTGCGGATCAGGCTGCCGATGGCCTTGGGCGTGCGGAGGGTAAGAAGGCGTCGGGACATCTGCAGGGCGTCGCCGATCTCGCGCCAGAGCAGGCCAGGATAGGACACCAAGCCGTCGGCGCTGGTATTGCCCGCGCGGCAGGCCTGCACCAGTACCTCCGCGGCGATGCGCGCCGAGATAAGCGCATTGGCCACTCCCTCGGTGCTGCACGGGGTGGCAAGCCCAGCCGCGTCGCCCACCAGCAGGAAACCCTCGCCGTGGATCTCGCGCAGGGTATTGCCCACGGGCAGGATGCGCACCTGTGTCTTGCCCATCTGTTCGGCAAAGGCGAAGCGTTCCTTCAGTGTGGGCGAGGCCAGGGCCTGGTCCAGCACCTCCTCCAAGTGCGGACGCTTATCTTTCCAGGCCTCCAGCGGCAGGGCCAGGCCCACGTTGGTCTGGCTGGTGCGGGTGGGGTGCAGCCACAGGTAGCCGGGTAGGGCTCGCTCCGGGAAGTGGACCTCCATGTGGCCGCGCAGGCCGATGACCTGACGGTAGTAGGCCTGGGCGGCGATGATCCGGTATTCCGGGTAGCGCGGCATGTGCATGCGTCGGGCGATGAAGGAGTTGGCCCCGTCCGCGCCCACCAGCACGTGCGCAGTGAAGCTCTCCAGACGCCCGCCTCCCCTGTCCACGGTGACGCCGCAGGCTCGGCCGTTCTGTACGATGATGTCCGTGGCCCGGCACCAGTCCATGACCGTGACGTTCTCCATCTCCCGGGCGGCCTGGAAAAGCATCTCGTCAAAGAGCACGCGACGGCAGATCATGCCTGTGGCGCGGGCCTGGCTGTCGATCTTGAGCACAGGCACAGTGACTGAGGCCCCGTCGGGGGCATAAAAGCTGATTTCCCGGACAGGGACGTGATCCAGGGCTAGCAGACGGTCCTCCAGCCCCAGGTCGCGAATGCTGGCGATGACGGCCGAGGACAGAGAGTCACTGCAGACCTTGTCCCGGGGGAAAGGCCGGGCGTCGATGAGCAGTATCCTGCTCCCCGTGCGTCCAGCGTAGAGCGCTGTGCCGCTTCCCGCCGGTCCGGCGCCGATGATGATTGCGTCAAAGTCGGGCATTGGTCTCCGCCGGACAGGGTCCAAATGGAACGTGTGGGCACTGCAAGGGCCCAAGCAGGCAATCACTCCCCTACTGTATTCTGGGCGTGTTCGTCCAGAAGTGAAGGCACTGACCTCATGCAAGCCACATGCCTTCTGCCGGTGAGGTGGGCAAGTGGCCTCGGTCACGTCCGTCAAGGTGGTGTAAATTCCGTTGGCCATGAAGGTGGAAATCC
>CAZCYB010000050.1:16315-19391 GCA_964502805.1 uncultured Desulfocurvus sp. | reverse complement strand
ATTTGCTGGCGTCCCCAAGGGGGTTCGAACCCCTGTTGCCGGCGTGAGAGGCCAGTGTCCTAGGCCACTAGACGATGGGGACGGATCAGAGCTTTGGTGGGCCGTGAAGGACTCGAACCTTCGACTCTATCATTAAAAGTGATATACTCTACCAACTGAGTTAACGGCCCCCGAAGGAAGGTCCTTCTATCCGCACCCGCCCGAAGGTGTCAAGGGGGAAAATGCGGGGGGCGGGCGGTTTTTTCGCGGATGCAAATCCGCCCCGGATGCGCTACATGCCGGACAGGACAGACCGAGGCGGACGGAGGACGGGCATGGCGGAAAGAGAGGGCGGCGCGGGGGGGGCGGAGCAGGTCTCCGCGGACATCCTGCGCCTGATGCTCGACGGAGCCCGGGACGCCATCTACGCCGTGGCCCTGCCCGAGGCGCGCATGCTCCACGCCACCCCGGCCTTTCCGCGCCGGCTGGGCCTGCCGCCGGACTTCCTGGAGCGGGGCTTCGTTTTTTCCCAGTACATGGAGCACGTGCACCCCGACGACCGCCAGCGCGTGCGGGGCATCATGGACCAGGTGCTGAACTCCCGCAGCGACGCCGAGCTGCCGGAGAACCCCGCCCGCTACCGCACCGGCCCCCGCCAGGGCCCCTGGCGGCACATCGAGGACCACTTCCGCGTGCTGCGCCGGGCCGACGGCAGCCCCAGCATGATCATCGGCAACAGCCGCGACGCCACCGAGGTGGTGGAGGCCCGCCAGGCCCTGCGCGAGAGCGAGAGCCTGCTGCGGCTCATGGCCGACAGCTCCCCGGACCTGTTCTTCATCATCCGCCTGCCGGAGTTCAGCTTCGAGTACGCCAGCCCCTCCTACGGCACGCTGACGGGCTACACGCCCCAGCAGCACTACGACGACCCCCTGGGCGTGATGTTCGCGGTCATCGCGCCCGGGTGGCGCGACCAGGTGGCCCGGTGGATGGAGGAGATCCGCCGGGGCAACGTGGAGCCCACGTACGAGTATGAGATCCTGGACCGCCAGGGCGGCAGGCGCTGGCTGTTGCAGCGCCAGGTGCTGGTGCCCGCGCCCGATGGCCGGGGCATGCTCATGCAGGGCGTGGCCACGGACATCACCGAGCTGCGCGAGGCCCAGCGGCACCTGCGCCAGAACGAGGCGCGCTTCCGCCTGCTGGCCGAGAACTCCCGCGACATCTTCTTCACCATGCGCTTCCCCGAGGGCGTGTACGAGTACATCAACCCGCGCATCGCCGAGCTGTGCGGCCATACCCCGCAGCAGTTCTACGACGACCCCGGCACCATGCTGCGCTGCGTACCCGAGGACTGGCACCCCACCATCCGGGGCTGGCTTGCGGAGATCGCCGCCGGGAAGGTGCGCGACAGCTACGAGTTCCCCGTGCTGGACAGCCAGGGGAACATCCGCTGGATCGAGGAGCGGCTGGCGCTGACCCCCGCGCCGGACGGCCGGGGCATGCTGCTGCAGGGCGTGGGCCACGACAAGACCGAGGAGCGCAACGCCCGCGAGGCCCTGCGCGAGAGCGAGGCCCGCTTCCGCCTGCTCATCGAGGCCTGGCCGGACCACGTGACCTTCTCGCTGAACACGGCCACCGGGCACTACGAGTACGTGAGCCCCAGCGTGGAGAACCTGCTGGGCCACGCCCCGGACGACTTCCGCGACGACCCCGGCCTGGGCCTGGCCCTGGTGGCCCCGCACTGGCGGGAGCAGGTGCGGGCCTGGATGGAGGAGAACCGCCAGGGCGTCATCCGGCCCAGCTACGAGTACGAGATGCTGCGCAAGGACGGCCGCACGGTCTGGGTGCACCAGGCGGGCGTGCTGCTGCCCCGCGCGCCCGGGCGCGACCTGACGGCGCTGTTCGCCGTGCGCGACATCACCGAGGAGCGCCGCGCCAGAGAGGCCCTGCGCGCCAGCGAGGCGCACTTCCGGCAGCTCATCGAGGCCTGGCCGGACCAGGTGGTGCTCTCCGTGAACCTGGACGCCGGGCGCCACGAGTACGTGAGCCCGAGCATGGAGCGCGTGCTGGGCTACGCCCCGCAGGAGTTCTACGACGACCCCGGCCTGGGCCTGCGCGTGGTGGCCCCGCAGTGGCGGCAGGAGGCCGACGCCTGGCTGGACGAGCTGCGCCGGGGCATTGCGCGGCCAAGCTTCGACTTCGAGCTGGTGCGCAAGGACGGCCGGGCCATCTGGGTCCAGCAGGTGTGCGCCATCCAGCCGCGCGAGCCCGGCCAGGACCTGGTGGTGCAGTTCGCCTTCCGCGACATCACCGAGGAACGCAACGCGCGCGAGGCCCTGCGCCAGAGCGAGGAGCGCTTCCGCCAGCTCACCGAGAGCTGGACCGACCAGGTGCTCTTCCGCATCGACCTGGCCACCATGCGCAGGGAGTACGTGAGCCCCAGCGTGGAGCGCGTGCTGGGCTACACGCCAGAGCAGTTCTACCGGGGCGACCCCCAGGCCCTGGGCGCTGTGGCCCCGGAGTGGCAGGACGCCGTCCAGGAATGGGTGGAGGAAAACCGGCGGGGCATCATCCGGCCGCAGTACGAGTACGAGGTCTTCGACGCCCAGGGCAACCGCAAGTGGATGCACCAGCGCGGCGTGCTCCTGCGCGACGCCGAGGGCAGGCCCGTGGCCGTGCAGTTCCTCATGCACGACATCACCGTTCGCAAGCGGCTGGAGCAGGCCCTGGCCGCCTCGGAGCTGAAGTACCGCAGCCTGCACGAGAGCATGCGCGACGGCTTCGCCGCCGTGGACGAGCGGGGCTTCATCGTGGAGCACAACGCCTCCTTCCGCGACATGCTGGGCTACTCCGACGAGGAGATCGGGCGGCTGACCTACCGGGACATCACCCCCGAGGCCTGGCACGAGGTCGAGGCGCGCACTTTGGAGGAGCAGGTGCTGGTCCGCGGCTACTCCGATCCCTACGAGAAGGAGTACCGCCGCAGGGACGGCAGCGTGTTCCCGGTGTCCATCCGCACCTACGCCAGCCCGGCCGAGGCCGGGAAGACGCGCATGTGGGCCATCGTGCGGGACATCAGCGCCCAGAAGCGCGCCGAGGA
>CAZCYB010000050.1:0-16215 GCA_964502805.1 uncultured Desulfocurvus sp. | reverse complement strand
CAGAAGCGCGCCGAGGACGAACTGCGGCGCAAGGACGCCCTGCTCTCGGCCATGCTGCGCAACCTGCCCTTCGACTTCTGGGCCCGCGACCTGAACCTGCAGTCCATCATGCAGAGCGACGAGTCCGTCCGCCTCTGGGGCGACCTGGGCGCCGGGCCCGGGGCGGAGCAGCACATCCACGCGGAGACCCGGGCAGTGTGGCTGGAGACCGACCGCAAGGTCCTGGAGCAGAGCCCCCTGTCCGAGGAGCGCACCCTCAAGCTGCCCAGCGGCGAGGAGCGCGCCTTCCACAGCGTGGTGGCCCAGATACGCGACGGCGACACGGTGCTGGGCCTCTTGGGCGTGAACATCGACATCACCGAGCGCAGGGCCACCGAGGAGGCCATGCGCCTTCTGAACGCCCGCTATTCCCTGCTGGCGGCCAACGTGGCCGACGTCATCTGGACCACGGACGCGGACCTGCGCTGGACCTTCCTGACCCCCTCGGCCGAGCGGCTCTCGGGCATCCCCATGGACCGGCTCATGGCCATGCGCTTCGACGAGCTCTTCACCCCGCGCTCCATGCGGGCCGTGGGCCAGGCCATGGCGCTGCGCCGACAGGAACTGACCGAGGGGCTGCCCCTGGTCACCCACACCCTGGAGATGGAGCTCATCCGCGCCGACGGCTCCCTGGTTCCCCTGGAGGTCATCGTGCAGCCGCTGTTCGGGCCGGACGGCGAGCTGGCCGGGTACTGCGGCACCTCGCGCGACATCACCCAGCGCAAGCAGGCCGAGGAAGCCCTGCAAAGAAGCGAGCGGCGCTTCTCCGAACTCATCCGCAACTCCTCGGACTCCATCACCATTCTCGACGCCCAGGGCACACAGATCTTCGTAAGCGAAGCGGTGGAGCGCATGCTGGGCTACAAGCCCGAGGAACTCATGGGCATCCCGGTCATCGACCGGATGCTCCACCCCGAGGACCAGGAGCGGGTGCGCGAGGGCTTCGCCACCATCCTGCGCGAGGGCAAGGGCGGGGCCCAGTACCGCCACCGCCACAAGGACGGCCACTGGGTGCACCTGGAGGCCTGGGGCACCAACCAGCTGGACAACCCGGACATCCGCGGCGTGGTCGTCAACGTGCGCGACATCACCGACCGCAAGCGGGCCGAGGAGGCCCTGGAAAAGAACGAGCGCATGCTGCGCCGGCTCCTGGAGTCCATGCACGAGGGCGTGTGGGCCTTCGACGCCGACCTGCGGACCATCTTCCTCAACGAGCGGATGAGCGCAATGCTGGGCTACCCCCCCGAGGAGCTTGCCGCCATCGGCCCCGTCGGCGTCACGGACGCGTCGCAGCACGGACTGGTCGAGGACCGCCTCGCGGAACGCCAGAGGGGCATCTCCGGAAGCACGGACTACACCCTGGTGCGCAAGGACGGCACGCGCTTCCCCGCCCAGATCATGAGCTCGCCCATCATGGACGACCAGGGCCGCTTCCAGGGGCTGATCTGCGGCGTGGTGGACCTGACCCGCCGCGAGCGTCTGGAGCGCGAGGTACGGCGCAACCAGGCCCGGCTGGAGACCCTGTACGAGCTCTCGCGCCTCACCGGCGCCACGGAGGCGCAGATCGCCGCCTTCACCCTCACCCAGGCGCTCAAGCTCTCGGGCAGCGCCTCGGGGGTGCTCTTCTTCGTCAGCGCCGATGGCCAGACCCTGGAGCCCCGCGCCTGGGAGGGGGAGGCCGGACAGGGTGCGGCTCCACGCTTCCCCGCCGGGAGCGAGGCGCCCTGGGGCCAGGTGGCCAGGACCGGCGCGCCGCTCACCCTGAACGAGGTGCGCCCCGAGGACCTGCACCTGCCGCCGGGGCACCCGCCGGTGCTGCGCTTTTTGGGCGTGCCCGCCCTGGACGGGGGCCGCACCGTGGCCGTGCTGGGCCTGACCAACAAGGCCGAGCCCTACGACGAGGCCGACGCGCTGCAGCTGACCCTGCTGGTGGACGGCATGTGGCGCATCGTGCGCGCACGGCGCGACGACCTGAGCATCCGCGCCAGCCTGCGCGAGAAGGAGGCCCTGCTGCGCGAGGTGCACCACAGGGTCAAGAACAACCTCCAGGTGGTGTCCTCGCTTCTGGACATGTCCGGGCGCAGGCTCTCCGAGCCGGAGGCGCGCCAGGCCATGGCCGAGGTGCAGGCCAAGGTGCAGGCCATGAGCCTCATCCACATCCTGCTCTACGGCGCGGGCGACGGCCGGGGCATCCAACTGGGCGAGTACGTGGGCGCGCTGTTCCGGCAACTGCGGGAGATCTACAGCGGCGGCGGCGCGGGGCTGACCCTCTCCGCCCGGCTGCACCTGGGCGGGCTGGTGCTGGGCCTGGACCAGGCCGTGCCCCTGGGCCTGGCCCTCAACGAGGCCCTGGCCAACGTGTTCAAGCACGCCGCCGCCGAAGGGGTCGGCGGGGCCGACGGGTCCGGGCAGAGCGTGGAGGTGCGCGCCGAGTACGAGGCCGACGGCCTGGTGGCCCTCACCGTGCGCGACCACGGCCCCGGCCTGCCGCCGGGCATGGATCCGCGCCGCTCCGGTGGCCTGGGCATGCGCCTGATGCAGGGGCTGGTGGTGCACCAGCTGGGCGGCTCCTTCACCATCGGGAACGCCCCGGACGGCGGGGTGCTGGTGACCCTGCGCTTCCGCCCCGCCGTCGACCCCGGGCCCTCCGCCCCCGCGTAACCCCGCGCCCCCCTCCGACCCACCCAAGGAGGCCGCCCCGGCCCGTCCCAGCGGAGGCATGGGGCGGACCGGGGCGGGCGGCGGCGGCGGCTGGAGTCGGCTTGGAGTGCGCCAGTCGGGGGGATTCCGGCGGGAGGTGGGGGGAGCCTCCTGTTTCGGGGGCCGGAGTGCGGAGTCGTGTGGTCGATGGCCGCCGCGGCCGAAAGAGTTTGTCAGCCTACCAACTGCTGAAGTTGCGGATGGCCGCCACCCGGGCGTAGGCCTGGCGCGCGTCGGCCTCCTCGTCCAGGGCCGGGGCCAGGTCCTCCGTGGGGGAGAACTCCGGGCAGCGCCCGGCCTCGGCGGAGGCCTCGGGCACCACGGCGGCGCGGGGCCAGCCCTCCAGGACCAGGGCCTCGGCGGCCTGGGCGCAGCCCTCCTCGTCAAAGTGCTCGCAGTCGCCGCAGCGCGGCTCAAGGCCGCCGGGCAGGGTTGCGGCGCGGCGGTGGGTGGTCCGGGTCTCTGGCATGGGCTGTCCTCGCGGAGGCGCGCCTGGGCGCGGCGCTTCCGGCCGGTCCGGGTGTCAGGAGGGCGCTTCCTGGCCGGTTCGGCGGCGTTGCGAGCATAGAATAGCCTTTTGGCAATTCATTGTCAATATACAGTTGTCAAACTACGATACAGTCCGACGGTCCGCCCACTCCTGCCGACCCTCTCCGCACCCCGCGCCAGGCATCGCCGGTGGCGCGGCGTGGCCTGCCGCGCACCCCGGGGGAACGACGCCCACGCGTGGTTCTTTTCCTGGGCGCAAATTTTTCCTCGTTCTCCCTGCGGCGAACATGGGGAACGCCAAGGCCAGAGTGTGGAGAGAAATAATGGACACCCCTGTTGACCGAACAGGGCTGCCAGTATATGGCTCAAAATATCCCCCTTTGACACATTTCATACCATTTGCGTCCAGAATCGTCCCCGACCCCCACCGCGCTTGCGCGAAACCTCAGGAGGGCAGCATGGCGAGACAACCGGTCAAGGAAGATCCGCTTCTGCGCATGCAGAGGGATCTGAAGCGGGCCAGGGAGAAGGACCAGAAAGCGGTCCGCTGGATCATGGTCATCGACCAAGCCAAATGCGCGGGCTGCCACGCCTGCACCGTGGCCTGCGCCGCCGAGAACAAGCTGCCTCCGGGGGTCATCTACCGGCCGGTCATCGAGCACGAGATCGGCCAGTACCCCAACGTCCGGCGCAACTTCCAGCCGCGGCCGTGCATGCAGTGCGACAACCCGCCCTGCGTCACGGTCTGCCCGGTGACGGCCACCTACAAGAACGCCCAGGGCGTCACCGTCGTGGACTACAACCGCTGCATAGGCTGCCGGTACTGCCTTGCCGCCTGCCCCTACGGGGCGCGCACCTCGGACTTCGCGGAGTGGCACGCCAGGGAGGTTCCCGCGGCCCAGGGGGTCACCTCCGGGGGCGGCTGGGCCGCCGGAAGCTACGAGGAAACGCCCGCGGCCGAATACGGCCAGGCCTGGGACAGGCGCAGCGGCCGGAACTCGCCCGTGGGCAACGCCCGCAAGTGCCACTTCTGCCTGCACCGGCTGGCGGTGGGCATGCTGCCCGCCTGCGTCACCACCTGCATCGGCAGGGCCACCTACTTCGGCGACCGCAACGACCCCCAGGCCCTGGTCCGGGAGCTCATCGGCTCGCCCCGCGTCATGCGGCTGAAGGAAGAACTGGGTACCAGGCCCTCCGTCTACTACCTGGCCTAGGGGAGGACAGTCATGAACACCAAAGACAACAAGCTTCTGGCCCTTGCCGGAGCGGGGCTGGCCCTGGGCGCCTGGGGCCTGGTGGACCGCCTGCTCCATGGCCTGACGCCCGTGGCCTTCGGCTCGGTCATCCCCTGGGGCCTGTGGGTGGCCTTCTACCTGCTGTTCCTGGGCCTCTCGGCCGGGGCCTTCCTGGTCACCATCCTGGCCTATGTCTTCGGGCAAAAGAGGTTCGAGGCAGCAGCTCCCCTGGCGGCCTTCATCGTGCTGGTGGCCCTGCTCTGCGAGGCCCAGTTCATCCTGCTCGACCTCGGCACCATGCACCGGGCCTTCTACCGCTTCTTCCTCTCGCCCAACCCGGCCTCGGTGATGTTCTGGATGATGGTGCTGTTCGTCGCCATGCTGGCCCTGTACCTGGCCAAGACCTGCCTGCTCATGCGTGGCACCATGGTGGCCTGGGCGGCGGAGGAGGCCCGCTGCTGCCGAGGCCTGTACCGTTTCCTCAGCTTTGGCCTGACAACCTACGGCCAGGCCGAGCGAGAGTCCGACCACCGGCTGGTGAAGCGCCTGTCCTGGGCCAGCCTGCCCGTCGGTCTGCTCTTCTACTGGGCAAACGGCGCGTTCTTTGCCGTCGTTCCGGGGCGGCCCCTGTGGAACAGCGCCCTGACACCGCCCCTGTTCGTCGTGGCCGCGCTGCTCTCCGGCGGCGCCCTGCTGGCCTTCCTCATGCTCGCCCTGCGCGGGGGCGACGAGGAAGGACGCGAGGTTGGCCTGGGACTGGGCCGCGTCGTGTTCCACCTGCTGGCGGCCTTCCTGATCCTGGAGCTGACGATGCTCTTCGTGGCTTCTGCCTCCGGCCGCCCGGATGCGGCCTTCGCCCTGGAGCGCATCTTCAACAGCGGCGGCGGCTGGCTCTTCGGCTTCGTCCACCTGGGCCTCGGCAGCCTGCTGCCGCTGATCCTGCTGCGCGGCGGGGCGGACAGCCCCAGGGCCGTGGCCTGGGCCTGCGCCCTCATCGTGCTGACCTTTGTCAGCTTCCGCTTCAACTTCGTGGTGGCCGACCTGGCCGTTACGCGGCTGGAGGGCCTTGAGCCCTTCTACGTGCATCCCCGACTCTCGGCCGACTACACTCCCAACCTCAACGAATGGCTGGTGAGCCTCTGGGTCGTGTCCTCGGGGGTCCTGGCCTTTGCCCTGGGCACCCGCTACCTGCCCGTTTCCGGACCGCTCAACGGAGGGGAATCCCATGTCTAGGAACGCCAAAGCCAACGGTTCCGCACCCGGCCCCGTGGAGTTGGACCGCCGCAAGTTCCTGAAGTGCACGGCCCTGGCCGGAGGGCTAGCCGCCTCCGGGGCGCTGGCCCTGCACCAGGCCTTCAGCGGGGACGCCCAGGCCGCCGAGGGCGGAGCCTATGTCCACGCCAACCCGGAGAACCAGCTCTACTCGGTGTGCCAGCAGTGCAACACCAACTGCGGCATCAAGGTGAAGATCGTGGACGGCAAGGCCGCCAAGATCGACGGCAACCCGTTCAACCCGTGGACGCTCAACCCGCACATCCCCTACAAGACCCCGCTGGACAAGGCCGCCACGGTGGAGGGGGCGCTGTGCCCCAAGGGCCAGGCGGGCATCCAGACCCAGTACGACCCCTACCGCATCGTCAAGGTGCTCAAGCGCGCGGGCAAGCGCGGCGAGGGCAAGTGGAAGTCCATCCCCTTCGACCAGGCCGTCGCCGAGATCGTGGAGGGGGGAGACCTCTTCGGCGAGGGCAAGGTGGAGGGCCTGAAGGACATCTGCACCCTGCGCGACCCGGAGATCTCCAAGGCCCTGGCCGAGGACGCCGACGCCGTGGCCAAGGGCAAGCTGCCCCTGGACGAGTTCAA
This sequence comes from uncultured Desulfocurvus sp., assembly GCA_964502805.1. GTDB lineage: Bacteria > Desulfobacterota > Desulfovibrionia > Desulfovibrionales > Desulfovibrionaceae > Humidesulfovibrio. The sequence continues at coordinate 9,892 of CAZCYB010000050.1, read as the reverse complement.
GGCCAAGCATGCGGACAATCTCAAGTACCTCATCGATCCCGACCACCCGGACCTGGGGCCCAAGAACAACCAGTTCGTGTTCAACTGGGGACGGCTCAAGGGCGGACGCAGCGACTTCGTGCAGCGCTTCTGCGGGGCGCTGGGCACCAACAACCGCCATGGCCACACCACCGTGTGCCAGGGGTCGCTGTACTTCTCGTGCAAGGCCATGAGCGACCAGTACACCGACGGCAAGTGGACCGGTGGCAGCAAGTTCTACTGGCAGGCCGACCTGCTCAACTCCGAGTTCGCCATCTTCGTGGGCGCCAACCCCTACGAGGCCAACTACGGCCCGCCCAACCGCGTCTCCAAGATGACCGACGGCATCGCCGACGGCAGCTTCCGCTTCGCGGTCATCGACCCGCGCTGCTCCAAGACCGCCTCCCGGGCCTGGAAGTGGCTCCCCGTGAAGTCCAGCGGCGTTGGCGCGGTGGCCATGGGCATGATCCAGTGGATCATCGAGCACGGCCGCTTCGACGCCCGCTACCTGGCCAACGCCAACAAGGCGGCGGCCAAGGCCGACAACGAGCCCACCTGGACCCAGGCCGCCTGGCTGGTGAAGGTGGGCGAGGACGGCAAGCCCGGCGCCTACCTGCGCGGCTCGGACCTGGGCATGAAGAAGGAGATCCGCAAGGACAAGGACGACAAGGAATACGAGTACGACGCCTTTGTGGTCCTCTCCGAGGGCAAGCCCGTGGCCTTCGACCCCAACCACGAGGACATCGCCGCCGAGGGCGACCTGCTGGTGGAGGCCGAGGTCAAGGGCATGAAGGTCAAGAGCGTGCTCCAGGTCTACAAGGAGGTCGCCTCGGCCAAGACCCTCGAGCAATGGGCCGAGATCGCCGGGGTCAAGGCCTCGGACATCGCGGAACTGTCGCGCGAGTTCACCAGCCACGGCAAGAAGGCCGTGGCCGACATCCACCGCGGGGCCTCGCAGCACACCGCGGGCTTCTACAACGTGCTGGCCTGGTTCATGGTGAACATCCTCATCGGCAACCACGACCACATGGGCGGCCTGTGCAAGGCCACCACCTACGACGCCTCGGGCAAGAAGCCGGGCCAGCCCTTCGAGGTGGGCAAGGCCAAGGCCCCCAAGAGCTTCGGCATTGACATCATCCGGGGCGGCAAGGCCTTCGACAAGACCACCCTGTTCGACAAGTTCCCGGCCAAGCGCGTGTGGTACCCCTTCTGCTCGGACATCTACCAGGAGGTCATCCCCAGCATCGGCGACGCCTACCCCTATCCGGTCAAGGCGCTCATGCTCTACATGGGTACGCCGGTCTACGCCCTGCCCGCCGGGCACGAGCTCATCGCCATCCTGTCCGACACCAAGAAGCTGCCGCTGTTCATCACCTCGGACATCGGGGTGGGCGAGACCAGCATGTACTCGGACTACATCTTCCCGGACCTGACCTACCTGGAGCGCTGGGAGTTCGCCGGGGCGCACCCCTCCATGCCGTTCAAGGTCTTCCCCATCCGCCAGCCCGTGGTGGAGCCGCTGCCCGAGGTGGTCACCGTGTTCGGCGAGAAGATGCCCATCAGCATCGAGGCCCTGTTCCTGGGCATCGCCGAGAAGATGAAGCTGCCGGGCTTCGGCGAGAACGCCTTCGGCCCCGGGCTGCACCTGCGGCGCGAGGAGGACCTGTACCTGCGCATGGTGGCCAACGTGGCCTACGGCGAGAAGGAGGAAGGCGCGGACAAGGCGCCCGCCGCCTCCAAGGAGGAGCTGGACCTCTTCGCCAAGAGCCGCCGCCACCTGCCCGCCACGGTGTTCGACCTGGCCCGCTGGAAGGCCGTGGTGGGCGAGGAGCTGTGGCCCCACGTGGTCACGGTGCTGAACCGGGGCGGCCGCTTCCAGGACTTCGAGAAGGGCTACAAGGACGGCCTGCTGGCCAACAAGTACGGCAAGATGCTGGGCATCTACCTGGAAAACCAGCTCAAGACCAAGAACTCCATGACCGGCAAGCCGTACCTGCACTACGCGGACTACGTGCCCGGCCCGGCGGACTGCTCGGGCAAGCTGCTTGAGGACGAGAAGCAGGGCTTCGACCTGACCCTCCTGACCTACAAGGCCGTGACCCAGACCAAGAGCCGCACCAGCGGCAACTACTGGACCCTGGGGCCCCTGCCGGAGAACGCCATCGAGATCAACACCGTGGACGCCAAGCGCCTGGGCCTCAAGACCGGCGACCTGGCGAAGGTCACCTCTCCCAGCAACCCGGAGGGGGTCTGGCAGCTCGGGCCGAACACCAAAAAGCCCATGGTGGGCAAGGTCAAGGTCATCGAGGGCATCCGGCCCGGCCACATCGCCTTCGCCCTGGGCTTCGGCCACTGGGCCAACGGCTCCGGGACGCAGACCGTGGACGGCGTGACCATCCCCGGCGACAAGCGCCGCGCCGGGGGCGTGCACGCCAACGCGGCCATGCGCGTGGATCCGGTGCTCAAGAACACCGGCCTGGTGGACCCCGTGGGCGGCAGCGCCGTGTTCTACCAGAGCCAGGTCAAGCTGGTGAAGGTCTAGCCCGAACGACCCACAACAGGCGGGCGGGAGCGCATGGCCCCCGCCCGCTTCCGTTGCGCGGCCCCGCCCTTGGCCGCGGCCATCAGCACATCCCCAGCCCGGAAAGGCGGCCCCCCGGCGCATTGACAGCACCGGGGGCTTTCCGGCAGTTGTACAGACCAGGGGCAAGCCGCCGGGGCTGCCTCACACCACTGCTTCACACGAGGCCAAGCAGCACCCGGTCAAGCCGAGTCTTTTCAGGTAGATACGACATATGCGCGAGATCATCCTCATCCACGCCACCGGCGAGGACCGGCCCGGAATCACCTCCAACCTCACCGGGGTGCTGGCCGCCTGCGGCGTGGACGTGCTGGACATCGGCCAGGTGGTCATCCACGACCACCTCACCCTGGGCATGCTGGTGGCCCTGCCCGAGGCCGCCCAGGCCGCCCCGGTGCTGAAGGACCTGCTGTTCAAGGCCCACGAGCAGGGCATCACGCTGAAGCTCACGCCCATCAGCCCGCAGGACTACGAGGACTGGGTGAACGTGCAGGGCAAGCCCCGGCACATCGTGACCCTGCTGGCCAGAAGGCTCGAGGCCGCGCACCTCTCCCGGCTCACCGGCACCCTGGCCGCCCACGGGCTCAACATCGACATCATCAACCGCCTCTCCGGGCGCGTCTCCCTGGTGGGCGAGGCCGAGGCCCGGCCCGCCTGCGTGGAGTTCTCCGTGCGCGGCAAGAGCGCGGACTGGACCGCCATCCGCCGCGAGTTCATGGACATCAGCGCCGAGCTTGGCGTGGACATCGCCCTGCAGGAGGACAACCTGTTCCGCCGCAACCGCAGGCTGGTGGCCTTCGACATGGACTCCACCCTCATCCAGGTGGAGGTCATCGACGAGCTGGCCAAGCGCGCGGGCGCGGGCGACGAGGTCTGCGCCATCACCGCCGGGGCCATGCGCGGGGAGTACGACTTCAAGGAGAGCCTGCGCCGCCGCCTGGCGCTCCTCAAGGGCCTGGACGCGCACGTGCTGGACGAGGTGGCCGACACCCTGCCCATAACCGAGGGGGCCGAGCGCCTCATGGCCAACCTGAAGCGCCTGGGCTTCAAGACGGCCATCATCTCCGGCGGGTTCACCTACTTCGGCGAGCGGCTGAGGAAACTCCTGGGCGTGGACTACGTCTACGCCAACAAGCTGGAAGTGCGCGACGGCAAGCTCACCGGCAAGGTGGTGGGGCCCATAGTGGACGGCGCGCGCAAGGCCGACCTCCTGCGCAAGCTGGCCGAGCGCGAGGGCATCGACCTGAACCAGGTCATCGCCGTGGGCGACGGCGCCAACGACCTGCCCATGCTGGGCATCGCGGGGCTGGGCATAGCCTTCCACGCCAAGCCCAAGGTCAAGGCCGGGGCCAGGCAGAGCATCTCCACCCTGGGGCTCGACGCCATCCTCTACCTCATCGGCTTCCGCGAACGCGAGACCCTGGGCTAAAGCGGGCGCCCGCTCGCGCCGATAGCGCAATGGCACCCGCTACCGGCTGGGCGCTTGCTGCAATCCGCCTTGCCCACTTTTAGGAACGATAGCTCTTCAACCTCGCACCCCCAGAGGCCACCATGAACGCACTCCGCTCCCTGAAACTCCGGACCAAGCTGCTGGCGGGCTTCCTGCTCGTCTCCCTGCTCACCCTCGTGGTGGGTTTCTTCGGCATACGGAAGCTCCACGAGATCGAGGAGTCCGGCATCATGGTCTACGAAGACGTCACCGTGCCCCTGGGCCTCATCGGCGACATCTCCACCTCCTTCCAGCGCATCCGCGTGAACATGGCCGTCATCGCCGGAACCACGGACAAGGACGTGCAGAAGGACATGGCCGAGGGCATCAAGCAACTGCGCGAGCGCATCGCCGAAAAGCTGGTCCCGTTCGAGAAAACCCTGAAGACGGAGGCCGAGAAGAAGGACTTCGCCGCGCTGGTGGAGGCCCGGACCGCCTACGTCAAGGCGCAGGAGCAGGTCATCGGGCTGGCCACCTCGGGCAAGGAGGAGGAGGCCCAGCGCCTGCTGCAGGGCGAGGCCCGCAAGGCCGCCGACGACTACCGCAAGATCATCGACAAGCTGGTGGAGTACAAGATCACCAAGGGCAACACGGTGCGCGTGGAGAACGAGAAGGCCGCCGACCAGGCCACCCTGTTCCTCTACGCCCTCATGGGCCTGGCCTTCCTGGGCTCCATCGGACTGGGCCTCATCATCACCTCCAATGTCTCCGGCCAACTGGGCGAGGACCCCGGCTACCTGGCCGAGGTGGCGGGCAAGATCGCCGGGGGCGACCTGGACGTGGCCTTCCGCCCGCAGAAGACCGAGGGCGGCGTCTACCACGTCATGCAAGGCATGGTGAAAACCATGAAGGCCAAGATCACCGAGGCCGAGCACAAGACCGCCGAGGCCGCCGAGCAGGCCCGCCTGGCCGGCATCGCCACCGACGAGGCCAACCAGGCCAAGGCCGCCGCCGAGCGCGCCAAGGCCGAAGGCATGATGCAGGCCGCCACCCAGCTCGAAAAGGTCGTGGAGATCGTCTCCAGCGCCAGCGAACAGCTCTCCGCCCAGGTGGAGCAGTCCAGCCGCGGGGCCGAGGCCCAGTCCGCCCGAGTGGGCGAAACCGCCACGGCCATGGAGGAGATGAACTCCACCGTGCTGGAAGTGGCCCGCAACGCCTCCCAGGCCGCCGAATCCACCGACGCCGCCCGCAAAAAGGCCGCCGAGGGCTCCCAGGTCGTCAGCCAGGTGGTGGAAGGCATCGGCGAGATGCAGCGCGTGTCCCAGGCCCTCAAGACCGACATGGAAGCCCTGGGCAAGCAGGCCGAGGGCATCGGCCAGGTCATGAACGTCATCTCCGACATCGCCGACCAGACCAACCTGCTGGCGCTCAACGCCGCCATCGAGGCCGCCCGCGCGGGCGACGCCGGACGCGGCTTCGCCGTCGTGGCCGACGAGGTGCGCAAACTGGCCGAAAAAACCATGGCCGCCACCAAAGAGGTCGGCGACGCCATCAGCGGAATCCAGCAGGGCACGCGCAAAAACCTCGAAAACGTGGAACACTCCGCCCACACCGTGGAACAGGCCACCGGCCTGGCGCAAAAATCCGGCGAGGCCCTGAACGAGATCGTGCACATGGTGGACACCGCCACAGACCAGGTGCGCTCCATCGCCACCGCCAGCGAACAACAGTCCGCCACCAGCGAGGAAATCAACCGCAGCATCGAGGACATCAACCGCATCTCCGGCGAAACCGCCGACGCCATGCGGCAGTCCGCACAGGCCGTGGGCGACCTGGCCAGCCAGGCCCAAAACCTGCGCACCCTCATCGAAAAAATGAAGGCCGGCGGCTAACACCCCGCCGCCAGCACACACAAAGGGGCCTGCCAGCGCTGCGCGCTGGCAGGCCCCTTTGCCATGGCGCAAGGGGTGAGTCGGGGGAGGGCGGGGGAACTTGTTGTAACAAGTTCCCCCGCCCTCCGCCCCTCAAATGACAGGGCCCCCTCCCACCCCCTCAAAAACTTTTCAGGGGGGGTTTTTCCTGCTGCCGGATCAGGCCGCGCACTCCCAACATCTCCCCTCGCCTCAAAACGGGCCAACCGCGCGCAGGGCTTTTCGAGGGCGTTCCTCCCCCGAGAAAAACCTGCGCGCACGTTTGCTGGCGCTGGGGCATGGCATGGCCAGGGCGCCCATAGCCCAGGCCATGCGCGGGGCCCCATATCGCGGGGACCGGGGGCGCGGAGCCCCCGGCGGAGGGTCCGGGAGGCGGCGCCTCCCGGCGGGGTGCAGGGGCGGAGCCCCGCCCGCCGGAGGCAGCCAGTCCGGCAGGGGGCCAGGGGACGGAGTCCCCTGGTTCTCCTCCTACCCGAACACCAGGGCCTCGATGACCGAGCTGGACACGAGCAGTCCGCGCCGGGTGAGCACGAGGTGGTGGTGGTCTTGTCGCGCCAGGCCGCTGGCCAGGAGCTGTTCCACCAGGCCCTGGCGCTGCGTGAAGGCATCGAGCGGCGCGCCCTGGCTGGTGCGCAGGGCCAGCATGAGCCGTTCCTGGCGCAGGGTCTGGGCGTCCAGTTCCTCGTGGCCGGGTGGCGGGCCGATCTCGCCGCTTCGGGCGGCCAGGGTGACGGAGGCCGCCCATTGGGCCGGATCCTCGGGGTTGGTCCAGCGCAGGGTGCGCGGGCCGCAAGGGCCGGGGAGGCTCAAGGTGGACACGGCGGCGGGCCCCAGGCCCAGGTAGGGCGCGCCGGTCCAGGTCAGGCTGTTGTGGCGGCAATTGTGATGCGTGCGGGCGAAGTTGGAGACCTCGTACTGGCGGTAGCCCGCGGCGTCCAGCAGGTCGCCGCCGTCCAGGTACATGCGTTCCAGGGCGTCTTCCGAGGGCAGGGGCGGGAGGGTGGACAGGGCGGCGGCCAGGGGCGTGCCGGGCTCCAGGCTCAGCCCGTAGCAGGAGAGGTGCTCCGGCTCCAGGCTTATGGCCGCTCGCAGGGTGTCCAGCCAGTGCTCCGGGGTCTGGCCGGGCAGGCCCCAGATGAGGTCCAGGCCCAGGTTGTCGAACCCGCCCCCTTCGCCGGAGAGGGCGCGGGCGTCCTCCACGGCGCGGCGCACGTCCCGGGCGTCGTGGACGCGGCCCAGCAGGCGCAGCATGTGGTCGTCCAGGCTCTGCGCTCCCAGGCTCAGGCGGTTCACCCCGCAGGCGCGGGCGGCGGCGAGGAATTCGGGCGTGGCCGACTCCGGGTTGGCCTCGCAGGTGATCTCGGCTTCGGGTGCGATGTGGAAACTGTCGCGCAGCGCGGCGAAGATGTTGGCGAGATGCCTGGGAGGAATGAGGCTGGGCGTGCCGCCGCCGTAGAAGACGGTGGCCACGCGCGGCCTGCCGAGCCTGCGGCCCCAGAGCGCGGCCTCGCGGGCCAGGGCCTGGGCGTGGGCGGCCCAGTCCGGGTCGCCGGGCAGCGCCTGGGACGCGAAGGCGCAGTACCGGCAGCGGCTGCGGCAGTAGGGGGCGTGGAGGTAGAGGGAGAGGGCCTGGGGCGCGGGGGTGCCGGGCTCAGCGGGCATAGCGGCGCGCGCCCATGTAGCGCCTGGCCCAGTAGGAGTCGCCCATGTTGGCCTCGGAGATGTTCCGGCCGCGCCTGGGGCTGTGCACGAAGGTGCCGTCGTCCATGTAGATGCCCACGTGCCAGCGGCCCCGGCGGTTGATCTTGTAGAACACCAGGTCTCCGGCGCGCAGTTCGTGGCGGCTGATGGAGATGCCGGTGCCGAACTGCTCCTTGGCCGTGCGCGGCAGGTTGATGCCGTGCTGCTGGAAGGTCCACTGGGTGAAGCCGGAGCAGTCGAAGCCGGTGTTCGGCGCGGTGCCGCCCCAGCGGTAGCGGCGGCCCTTCTGGGTCAGGCCGGTGCGCACGATGTCCAGGCCCAGGGACGGCGGCAGCTTGGACAGGCGCTCCAGGCGGGCCTCCACCTCCAGGTCGTCCAGGGAGGGGAACTCCGGGATGTCCGTGGCCTGGGGCGGGGCCTCGGTGAGCCCGGCCAGGCGCAGGGCCTTGGGCGGCGCGGGGCGCGGGGGCTGGCCCGGCGCGTGCGCGGGCGGCGCGACCCCGGGCGGGGTCACGGGCATGCGCAGGGAGTTGGACAGGGAGGGCTGCTCGCTCTCGGGCAGCTGCTGGTCGGCCAAGAGGCCCATGTTCTGCGCGGCGATGGGGTCCACCTTGTCCGTGGCGCCGAAGCTGACGGCCACGGCGGGCAGCGCGCCCACCAGGGCGATGACGCACCCGGCCATGATGACGGCCAGACTGGCCCGGCGCTGGACGCGGGGCCTCACCAGGGCGGCGCGGAGATATGGGACCAGGCGTCGTATCACGTCGTTCAAGTGCTCCTCGGGGCGGCCGTGCGCGGACCGGATGGCCCCGCAATCGGGCGGGGCGGGCGCGGGTCGGCGGACGGCCAGGTGCCGGGCGGGTCCGCGGCCCGCCGAGGCGGCGGGAAGGAAGGAGGGGGGCGGACCGGCGAGCGGCTTCGGGAGGGTATAGCCCTTTTTGGGACCCTGCGCCAAGGGAAAAAAGCGCCCCGCCCAGCCCATGGGCCACGCGCCGGGCGTTTGCCCGCCGCCGCGCGCGGGCTCGGTGCCGTGGCCGGGGCCCGGCGGCCGGGCGGGGCTTGACCGGGGGGCTGGCCGGGGCTATCGATACGGTGCGGGGATTGCCGCCAAAGGCTTTCCCGGCGCATCGGCAAGCGGGCGGAGGCCTTCCTCCAGCCGAAGAACCCCGCCGGAGACCACGGCCATGAGCACCGACACCCTCACCCACCGCGACCTGGCGCGCCTGCTCGGCGTGTCGGAAACCACGGTGAAGAGCTACCGGGCGAAGTTTCCCACCTTTCTGCCCGTGGCGCGCTCCGGCAAGCCGGTGCGCCTGCATCCGGAGGCCCTGGAGGTCTGCCGCCGCATCCGCCAGCTGTTCGGAGATGGCTTGTCGATCGTTCAGACTTCTGACGCGCTACGCGCCGAATTCAAAGAGTATCCCCTCAATCGTCGCTTATCGACATCGCCACAGAAGGCCGCGCCGGATACCGAGGGGGCCCAGGAGCTGCGCCAGCTGGTGGAGCTGCAGCGCCAGGCCCTGGATCAGGCCCGCCAGGCCCAGGAAGAGGCCACGCGCCGCGCCGAGGAGCGCATCGCCCAGTTGGAGGCCGAGGTGCGCAACCTGGCCACCCTGGAGGCCGCGTCCAAGGCCCTCATGGCCGACCTCATCGCCGAGCTGCGCGGCGCCCGGCCCGCACGCTCCCAAGAGCCCGCGCCAGAGCCGCAACCGGCCCCGCCGCCCACTTCGGCCACGTCCGCCGCCCAGCCCACCAAGCCCACCAAGACCGGCGAGACCGCGCCCCCCGCCCGCCGGCCCGTCACCGTGCACGGCCGCGAAGGGGCCGCCTCCTACACCCTGGACCGCGAACCCAGGCCCGAGCCGCCGCTGCCCGACGCCCCACGGCCAGCGCCCGAGTTCCTGGAACTGCCCGCCGTCATCCGCTCCGAGCGCGGCGAATTCCTCGGCCTGCCCGGCAAGCAGAGCGTCCAGCGCCTCGTCCAGGCCCTCAGCCACGCAGGAATGCCCGAGGCCACCTGGGTCGACGAGACGCCGCAGAACGGCCCGGCCACCTGGACCTGCCTGCTGCCCCTGGACCAGACCCGCACCCGCGAACTGACCTTCGAACAGGCCACCACCCCGCGCGGAAACCGCGTCGGCCTCGTCCGCGCCATGCGCACCGGCTTCGCCCAGGCCAGCACCCAGGACATCCAGGACCTCTTCCGCCAAGTGCGCGACTCCCTGGGCTAGG
>CAZCYB010000049.1:0-19646 GCA_964502805.1 uncultured Desulfocurvus sp. | reverse complement strand
CCCCAAACCCCCACCCACCCCCTCAAAAGCTTTTAGTGGGGTGAGTGGATTGGGTCGAAGCCGTTGAGTGGGCTGGACCGAAGCCTGTACCCACGAATGCGAAGGCCCCCTTCCGGCACACAGTGCCGGAAGGGGGCCTTCGCCACATCGCGGGGCCCGGGGCCGCGCAGGCCCCGGCGGAGGGGGGCCAGGGGGCGAGGCGGAGCCTCCCCCCTGTTCGCTCCCTACTTCCCGGTGCAGAGCATGTCGGCCATGAGCAGTTTCTGGGCCTGTCGCGGGTCGAGGGAGACGCCGGTCCAGATGCGGAACTGTTCCAGCCCCTGGTGCAGGAACATGGACAGGCCCGAGAGGATGGCGCAGCCGCTGGCCTGGGCCTGGGTGAGCAGCGGGGTGCGGATGGGGTTGTAGACCATGTCGAACACCAGGCGCGTGCCGGGCAGGGCGGCCTCGGGCATGGGCGAGAGCCCCTCGTGCGAGCCCGTGGTGCCCAGGGGCGTGGTGTTCAGGATCAGTCCCCAGGGCTGCCCGGCGTTGGAGCCGCGCTCTTCCCAGGGCACGGTGCGCAGGCCGAAGTTCCGGGCCACGGATTCGGCCTTGGAGGCCGTCCGGTTGGCCAGGGCGATGTCGGGTATGCCCAGCTCCTTCAAAGCCGCGCAGGCGGCGCGTGAGGCCCCTCCGGCGCCGAGTATGAGGGCGGACGTGAGAGCGGCTTCGGGGTTGGCGGCCAGCCACTCCTGCAGCGGGGCCAGGATGCCCGCCACGTCGGTGTTGTCGCCCATGAGCTTGCCGTCCTGCCAGAACAGGGTGTTCACCGCGCCCACGGCCCGGGCGCGCTCGGTGAGCCCGTCCAAGAGCGGGATGACGGCCTGCTTGTGCGGGATGGTGACGCTGACGCCCTTGATGTGCCGGGCGCGCGCCTCGGCCACGAAGGCTTTCAGCTTCGCGGGCTCGGTGGGCCAGGCCTCGTAGCGGCCCGGCAGGCCCGCGTCGCGCAGGCCCCAGTTGTGCAGCACCGGGCTTTTGGAATGCCCCAGCGGCAGGCCGATGATGCCGTATGCCGCCGGGGTCTTTTTCTGGTTCTGCGCGAGCTTCACGCTATTTCTTCTTAGCGGGCTTCGCCGCCGGCTTCGCCGGTTTCGCGGGCTTGGCAGCGGGCTTCTTGGCTGCTGCCTTCTTGGCGGCGGGCTTGGCCTTGGCAGCGGCCTTCTTCGCCACAGGCTTGGCCTTGGCCGCAGCCTTGGCGGGAGCCTTCTTGGCGGCGGGCTTGGCCTTGGCCGCAGGCTTCTTCGCCGGGGCCTTCTTGGCGGCGGGCTTGGCGGCGGCCTTGGGAGCGGCCTTCTTCGCCCCGGCCAGCTGCCCGGCGGCGTATTCCGCGCCCGCGCGCAGGGCGGTGACGTTGATGGGCACGATCTTGGCGGCCATCACCGAGGCCAGGCAGTCCTCCACGGCCTTCAGGGGCATGATGCCCGTGGCGGCCACGTAGGCGCCCAGCATGATGGTGTTCACGGCGCGGGCGTTGCCCACCTTCTCGGCCAGCTCGTTGGCGGGCACCATCACGCTGGCGATGCGCCCGGGCTTTTCCACCAGCTTGGCGTCCACCAGGGAGGAGTTCACCACCTGGATGCCGCCGTCCAGCAGCCTGGGCTGGAACTTGTCCAGGCTGGGCCGGTTCATGACGATGAGACTTCTGGGCCGGGTGATGATGGGCGAGCCGATCTCCTCGCTGGAGAGCACCACGGTGCAGTTGGCCGTGCCGCCGCGCATCTCCACCCCGTAGACGGGGATGTAGGTGACGCAGAGGTTCTGCTTCATGCCCGCGTAGGCCAGCAGGTTGCCGATGAGGAGCACGCCCTGGCCGCCGAACCCGGCGATGATGACGTCGATGTACTTGTTTGCGGCCATGCTATTTGCCTCCTTCGGGGCTAACGGTGCTGCCGCAGGTGGCGTCGGCCACGTCGCGGTACACGCCCAGCGGGAAGTAGGGGATCATCTCCTCGGTGATGCGCTTGTTGGCCGCAAGCGGCGTCATGCGCCAGTTGGTGGGGCAGCCGGACAGGAGCTCCACGAAGCTGAAGCCGATGCCGTCCTTCTGGATCTCGAAGGCGCGCTTCAGGTACTTCTTGGCCTGGCGGATGTTCTTCACGCTGTCCAGGCTGCCGCGCGCGCAGTAGGAAACCCCGCCCAGCTGGGCGATGATCTCGCTCATGCGGATGGGCGCGCCCTCGCGGTCCTTGCAGCGGCCGCCGGGGCAGGTGGTGGTCTTCTGGCCGATGAGCGTGGTGGGGGCCATCTGGCCGCCGGTCATGCCGTACACGGTGTTGTTCACGAACACCACGGTGATGCGCTCGCCGCGGTTGGCCGCGTGCATGATCTCGGCCATGCCGATGGAGGCCAGGTCGCCGTCGCCCTGGTAGGTGAACACGAACTTGTCGCCGCGCGCGCGCTTCACGCCCGTGGCCACCGCCGGGGCGCGCCCGTGCGGGGCCTCCACGGTGTCCACGTCGATGTAGTTGTACAAAAACACGGAGCAGCCGATGGAGGACACCGCGATGGTGTTCTTCGTCAGTTCCATCTCGTCCAGCAGCTCAGCCACCAGGCGGTGGGCGATGCCGTGGTGGCAGCCGGGGCAGTAGTGCGTGGCCCGGTCGATCATGCTGTCCGGGCGGTCGAACACCAGCTCCTCGTCAGGAGACAGGGCGGCGGCCTTGGCCACAGCGGGCTTCGCCTGTGTCACGGTCTTCGCCGGGGTCTTCTTGGCAGCGGCCTTGGCAGCGGCCTTCTTGGCAGGGGTTTTCTTTGCGGTCATGGCTTATTTCCCCTTCTTCAGCGCCTTCAAAATGGGCGCCTCAAAGTCGTCCGGCGAGGGCATGTTGCCGGGGTACACGCAGAACAGCTCGGAGTCCGCGTGCTTGCGGATGGACAGCCGCACGTCCTCCACCATCTGGCCCAGGTTGTGCTCAATGGTGAGGAAGCGCTTGCCCTGGGCCGCCAGCTTCTCCAGCGCCACGGCGGGGAAGGGGTAGAGCGTCTTGGGCCGGAACAGGCCCACCTTCTTGCCCTTCCTGCGCAGGGCCTTCACCGCGTTCTTGGCGATGCGCCCGATGGACCCGTAGGCCACCACGATGAGCTCGGCGTCCTTCACCTCGTAGGTCTCGAAGTCCACGAACTTCTGCATGTTGTCGTACTTGGCCTGCAGCTTCCTGTTCTGCCCGGCCAGCTCGCCGTCCATGAGGAAGAGGGACTTGATGATGCGGTGGGCGCGCGGCTTCTTGCCGCCGCCGCTCAAGGGGTTGCCCGTGGAGTCCAGGCGCCACTCCGCGCCCTCCTTGGGGTCCACCGCCTTGGGCGCCCGCTTCACGATGGGCTCCTTCATCTGGCCGATGATGGCGTCGCCCAGGATGAGCACCGGATTCTTGTAGCGGAAGGCCAGGTCAAAGGCCTCGTAGGTCATGTCGTAGGCTTCCTGCGCGCTGGCCGGGGCCAGCACCAGCAGCCGGTAGTCGCCGTGACCGCCGCCGCGCGTGCTCTGGAAATAGTCGCCCTGGCTGGGGCCGATGTCGCCCAGGCCCGGGCCGCCCCGGTTCATGTTCACCACCACGGCGGGGATCTCGCTGCCCGCCATGTAGGAGATGGCCTCCTGCTTCAGGCTCATGCCCGGGGAGGACGAGCTGGTCATGGCCCGGATGCCGCAGGCGCCCGCGCCCAGCAGCATGTTGGCCGCGGCCACCTCGCTCTCGGCCTGCACGAACTCGCCCCCGGCCTCGAACATGGCCTTGCTCATGAACTCCGGGATGTCGTTCTGCGGGGTGATGGGGTAGCCGAAGAAGCACTTGCACCCGGCGTCCAGCGCGCCCATGGCGATGGCCTCGTTGCCCTTGACGAAAAGTTTTTCCTTTTTGCCTGCCATAACGCCCCCCTAGGCCGCCTTCTTGGGCTTTTTCGAGCGCCAGACCGTGATGGCCATGTCCGGGCAGATGGTGGCGCAGGAGGCGCAGCCCGTGCACCTGGCCATGTCGGCCACGGGCACCTCGGCCACCTTGTAGCCGTGCTGGTTGATGCGCTCGGACTGGACGATGATCTGCACCGGGCAGACCGTGGTGCACAGGAGGCAGCCCTTGCAGCGCTCCTCCTGAACCGTGATGCGGGACATGCGGTGTTCCCTCCTGCCCGCCCCGTTTTTTCGTGGGGTGGCGGGCCATTAGCTGGGCCGTTCACGAGACCTAGGGCGGGCGTCAGGCGATGAGCATGGCGTCGCCGTAGGAGAAAAACCGGAATCCGTGGTCGAGTGCCTGGCGGTACGCGGCCATGATTTTTTCACGGCCTGCCAGGGCCGAGACCATAATCAGGAGGCTTGATTCTGGCAAATGAAAATTGGTCACGAGCGCATCCACCACCCGGAATGCGTAGCCGGGGGTGATGTAGATGTCCGTGTCCCCCGCGAAGGGGCCCACCCGGCCCAGGGCGGCGTGCATGCCCTCCAGGCTGCGGGCGCTGGTGGTGCCGATGGCGATGACCGGCCTGCCTGCCCGCTTCGCGGTTTCAATGGCTCGGGCCGTCTCCGCTGGCACCTCCACGTGCTCGGCGTGCATGCGGTGCTGGCGGATGTCTGAGGCGCGCACCGGGCTGAAGGTGCCGTAGCCCACGTACAACGTCACCTCGGCCCAGTCGAAGCCGCGCTCTCCAAGCCCCTTGATCACCGAGGGCGTGAAGTGCAGCCCGGCGGTGGGCGCGGCCACGCTGCCGGCCTTGGCCGGGTCGGCGTAGGTGGTCTGGTAGCGCTCCCTGTCCTCGGCCTCGTCCTCGCGCTCCAGGTAGGGCGGCAGGGGCATGTGCCCGATTTCGTTCAGGATCGCGCCCAGGTCTCCGGTCCATTCCAGGCGCAGGCGGCAGCGCCCGAACTCCCCGCGCTCAATGAGGGTCACGCTCAGGCGCGGGTCGAACCAGGCGGTCTCGCCCTGCTTCATGCGCTTGGCCGTGCGCACCAGGCCCTCGGCCTCCGCCGCGCTTTTTCCGCTCCCCAGCTGTTCCACGTGAAAACAGGGCAGGGGGGTCAGCAGCAGCACCTCCACGCGCCCGCCCGTGGCCCGCTTGCCAAAGATGCGCGCCGGGAACACCCTGGAATTGTTCGCGATGATCAGCCCGCCCTGGGGAAAGCGCGCGGAGAGCACCTCCGGCAGCTCGGCAAAGGCCCTGGGCGTGGCCGCGCCCGTGGCCCGGTCCAGGTGCAGAAGGCGCGAGGCGTCGCGCTCTGCCGCCGGGTGCCGGGCGATGCGCTCCTCGGGCAGGGAATACACGTAGTCGGCCAGGGCGAAACCGGCGGGGATGTCCGCCGGGCGGTGCAGGGCTTCGGTGGAGGGTTTCAGGCTCATGTGCCCGCCTTGTACGCCAAGCCCGGTCTTCGCGCAATGCGCCCGGCTTCCGCGCCCGGCGGTGATGATGATCTGGTGGCGGCGTGGACGTTCATGCCCCGCGCGGGGTCGTCAACCGCCCTCCCGACCCCCACTGGCCCTTGCCCGGCGCGAGTTTTTCCTTGATATCCGCCCTGATCCTGTTATGAGCGGGACATGGAACTCCTGGCCTTGAACGACATCGCCCGCCGCACCGGCATCCCCGCGCCCACGGCCCGGCGCTACGCGTCGCTGTTCAAGGAGTTCCTGCCCGGCCGGAGGCTTGGCCGCGCCACGCGCTACACCGAGGCCGCCGTGCCCGTGTTCGAGCGCATCGCCCACCTCTACGGCGAGGGCCGCATCACCACGGAAATCGAGGAGATCCTGCGCAGCGAGTTCCCGCGCACCATCGAGGTGGGCCCGGCCGCGGAGCAGGTGCCCCTGCCCGCCCTGGCCCAGGAGCTGCCGCCCCAGATGGGCGAGATGCTCACAAAGGCCCTCTCCGACGCCCTGGCCAGCGCCCTGGACGCCTCGCTCTCCCGCTTCGGCGACACGCTGGACGCCCTGGCCGAGCAGAAGACCAGCCTGGACACGCACCAGGGCGACATCACCAAGCTGAAGGACGGGTTCGTCCTCGTGGCCCGCAACCTGAAGCGCCTGGCCAAGCGCGACCAGGCCGAGCTCACGGCCATCACCGACCGCTTTGCCCAGCGGCTTGCCAGCAGCGACGCCAAGCTCACGGTGGTGGAGGACATCACCCTGACGCTGACCAGCGACGTGGGCGACTTGAAGGCGCGCATAGCGGCCCAGGAGGTGGAGATCCGCCGCCTGCGCGAGGACCGCGACCGCCTGGAGGCCATTGTGCGCCATCTTTCCGGCCTGCCCGAATAGCGGGCTGCTTCGAACGGGTCTTCCGCCCCAGGGCACAGTCCATCTTTTGGAAGCAGCCCCCGTGTTTGGCCGTAGTCGCCCCTGCCGCCCCGGCTTGAGGTCGGGCACGGCTTCGTGTACATCCTCGGCTGACGCAGGCCCACACCTTCCGCACACAAGGAGACGCGCCATGAAGCTGTCACGACTCGCCCCCGCCCTTCTGCCCGGCGCACTGGCCGCAGCGCTTTTCGTCCTGCCCGGCTGCGTGTCCACCAGCCCCAAGCCCGTGGACAGCTCGCCCACCGCCGGGCCCGCCAGCACCGGGGCGGAGACCTACGACAACCCCAACTACTACTACCTCTTCGACGACATCCTGGTGCCCAACAGCATGGAGCACGTCACCGGCGACGACTTCTCCTTCGACACCCAGCAGTTCAAGGCGGGCATCCAGGTGTTCCAGGGCCGCGTGGTCTTCGACGACCTCATCAACTTCTTCCTGAACAACATGGCCAAGGACGGCTGGCGCAAGGTCAGCGCCGTGCGCTCGCAAAAGAGCATCCTCATCTTCGAGAAGAACAACAAGGCGGCCACGGTGGAGCTGGTGGACGGCTTCAAGGCCAAGGCCACCATCTTCGCCATCGAGTACAAGTCCGGCGCCTCCAATTCCCGCGCCCCGCAGCAGCAGTACCGCCCCGGCACCGCGGCGGCCAAGGCGCTTCCGCCCTCGGCACCGGTGGACAGCTTCAGCGAGAAGGACATCAAGTAGTGAACACCGCGCACCTGCGCTTTCCCTGCTTCCTGGGCCGGCGCATCCACCTGGGCGTCACCGGCAGCGTGGCCGCGTACAAGAGCCTGGAGCTGTTGCGCCTGCTCAGGCTCTGCCAGGTGTCCGTGTCCGTCACCCTGACGGAGAGCGCCCGGCGCTTCGTGGGCGAGGACAGCTTCCTGGCCCTGGGGGCGGAGCGCGTGGACACGGCCATGTTCGGCCCTGGCAGCGGCAGCGATCCCTTCGTGCACCTGGCCCCGGGCCAGAAGGCCGAGGCCCTGGTCATCGCCCCGGCCACGGCCAACATCCTGGCCAAGATGGCCCACGGCCTGGCCGACGACCTGCTCTCCACCCAGGCCCTGGCCTTCCGGGGGCCGGTGGTGCTGGCCCCGGCCATGAACCCGGCCATGTGGGAGGCCCCGGCCACGCGCCAGAACTGGGCCGCCCTGCTGGAGCGCGGCGCGCGCGGCGTGGGCCCCGTGTGCGGAGAGGTGGCCTGCGGCGACACCGGCGAGGGCAAGCTCGCCCCCGTGGAGCACATCCTGGCCGAGTGCCTGCGCGCGCTTTCGCCCAAGGACCTGGCGGGCCAGAGCGTGCTGGTGACCCTGGGCCCCACCCGGGAGCCCTGGGACGCCGTGCGCTACCTGTCCAACTCTTCCTCCGGCCTCATGGGCGCCTGCCTGGCCGTG
The DNA here is from genome assembly GCA_964502805.1 of uncultured Desulfocurvus sp. GTDB lineage: Bacteria > Desulfobacterota > Desulfovibrionia > Desulfovibrionales > Desulfovibrionaceae > Humidesulfovibrio. The sequence goes on along the minus strand of CAZCYB010000049.1, from coordinate 11,934 downwards.
AGCGCCTGGATGCGCGGGGCCAGCGTGCAGGTGGTCTGCGGGCCCACGGCCTTTGAATTTCCCCCGGGCATCGACGTGCACCCGGTGACCACCGCCCGGGAGATGGCCTCGGCCTGCGCCGACCTCTGGCCCGCCCAGGACATCGCCTGCTGCGCGGCGGCCGTGTGCGACTACCGGCCCCTGCCGCCCCAGGGCGTGGAGCCGGGGCAGAAGCTCAAGCGCCGCAACCTGGGCGGGGCCGTGCCCACCATCGAGCTTGAGGAGAACCCGGACGTTCTGAAGACCCTGGGCCAGAGCAAGCGCGAGCACCAGACGCTCATCGGCTTCGCGGCGGAAACCGCCGACCTGCTCGGCCAGGCCAGGCTCAAGCTTGAGGAGAAGCGCCTGGACCTGGTGGTGGCCAACCGCGTTGACCTTCCCGGCAGCGGGTTCGACAGCCCCACCAACAGCGTGGTGGTGCTGGACCGCACCGGCCGCAGCGAGCAATGGCCCGAACTGCCCAAGGCGGAGGTCGCGTGGCGCATCTGGGATCTTTTGCGGCATCTCTAGCCGTGCCCGAGGCCCTGCGCCCCTGGGCCCAGTCCGGCCTGGCCGCGCTGTTTCTGCCCGGCGGCCTGCCTGTGGCTGAAGGGCAGGGCGTTCCGGACGGGCAGACCGAGCCCGCGCACTCCGCAGCCGCCCCGTCCCCCACGCCCGCCTCGCCCACCTCGTCCGCCGGGCCCCGCTGGCCCGAGCCCTGGCGCGGCCTGGCCGGGCGCGTGCGCGAGAATCCCCGGGTGATCATCACCTACACGGACCTGGCCCTGGACCTCTCCGGCACGCCCCACCCGGGCCGCCGCAAGCTCCTGCGGGACATCCTGGGCTACCTGGCCTGGCCCCAGGGCACCAGCCTGTTCTGGCCCCTGTGCAGCCTGCGCGAAGGCAAGCTCTGCCCGGCCCCGGAGATTTTCGCCGCCGGGGTGCGCCACTTCGGCGTCAGCCACCTGGCCTGCTTCGGGCCCGATGCCGCGGACCTCGCCAGGGCGCACGTGCACCAGGAGGAGGGCGGCCCGGTGATCCTCGCCCTGCCCGCGCCCCAGGATCTGCTCCCCCTGCTTCCGCACGAGCTGCACCTGGCCGTGAAGGCCCTCAAGGGGCTTGTGATAAAGTAGCCACGGCTTGCAATCGCCGCCGCTCACGGATACACCCACCCTCGCCCACATATCGCCAACCCAAGCACAGGAACCACACACATGAAGATACTCGTCACCGGAGCCGCCGGCTTCATCGGCTTCCACCTCTCCCGCCGCCTGCTGGCCGAGGGCCACGAGGTGGTCGGCCTGGACAACCTGAACGACTACTACTCCGTGTCGGTCAAGCTCTCGCGCCTGGAGATTTTGCAGGAGCAGAAGGCCTTCACCTTCGCCAAGCTGGATCTGGCGGACAACGACGGCGTGGCCGAGCTCTTCCGCACCCACAAGTTCAACCGCGTGGTGAACCTGGCCGCCCAGGCCGGGGTGCGCTACAGCATCGAGAACCCGCGCGCCTACATCGACAGCAACGTGGTGGGCTTTCTGAACATCCTGGAGGGCTGCCGCCACAACGCTGTGGAGCACCTGGCCTACGCCTCGTCCAGCTCCGTGTACGGGCTCAACACCACCATGCCGCTCTCCGTGCACGACAACGTGGACCACCCCATGAGCCTTTACGCCGCCACCAAGAAGAGCAACGAGCTCATGGCCCACACGTACAGCCACCTGTACAATCTCCCCACCACGGGCCTGCGCTTCTTTACGGTCTACGGCCCCTGGGGCAGGCCGGACATGGCGCTTTTCCTTTTCACCAAGGCCATCCTGGCGGGCGAGCCCATCAAGGTGTTCAACTACGGCAAGATGCGCCGCGACTTCACCTACATCGACGACATCGTGGAGGGCGTGGTCCGCGTGACCATGCACACGGCCGAGCCCAACCCGGAGTGGAGCGGGGCCAAGCCCGACCCGGCCACCAGCCCCGGCCCCTACCGCCTGTACAACATCGGCAACAACAAGGTTGTCGAGCTCAATCGCTACATCGAGGTGCTGGAGGATTGCCTGGGCAAGAAGGCCATCCGCGAGCTTCTGCCCATGCAGATGGGCGACGTTCCCGCCACCGAGGCCAACGTGGACGACTTGGTGCGCGACGTGGGCTTCAAGCCCGCCACCAGCATCGAGGACGGCATCGCCCGCTTCGTGGCCTGGTACCGCGACTATTTCAAGGTCTAGTTGCCGCCGCGCAGCACCTTGTTCTTGATTTTCCCCCAGCCGGGCCGTAGATTGAAATCAGTCGGCCATTTGTTTCACGTGAAACACCGGAGCGCCGGACTTGTTTCACGTGAAACACGGCGCATTGCTTTCGGGAGGTTCTGTGGCTCGTAAGATAGTGGTTGCCAATCAGAAGGGCGGTGTGGGCAAGACCACCACGGCGGTGAATCTTGCGGCATCCCTGGCGGTTATGGAGAAAAAGGTCCTCCTGGTGGACTGCGATCCCCAGGGCAACGCCTCCAGCGGGCTGGGCTTCTATCCCTCGGACAAGCGCGACAACATCTACTCGGCCCTGTTCGAGCCGGAGAACGTGCGCAAGTCCATCGTGGCCACGGCCATCCCGTACCTTGCCCTCATCCCCGGAACCCAGGACCTGGTGGGCGCGGAGATCGAGCTGGCGGACAAGCTGGGCCGCGAGTACTACGTGCGCGACCTGCTGGCCCCGGTGGAGGAGGAGTACGAGTACATCATCATCGACTGCCCGCCGTCGCTGGGCATCCTGACGGTGAACGCCCTGTGCGCCGCGCGCGAGCTGCTCGTGCCCTTGCAGTGCGAGTACTACGCCCTGGAGGGGCTCTCCCAGCTGCTCATGACCTACGAGCTGGTGAAGAAGCGCCTCAACCCGGAACTCAAGGTCCTGGGCGTGGTGCTCACCATGTACGATTCGCGCAACAAGCTGTCCTGGCAGGTGAAGCACGAGGTGCGCAAGGCCCTGCCGCAGCACCTCTTCGAGGTCATCATCCCGCGCAACGTGCGCCTCTCCGAGGCGCCCAGCTTCGGCAAGCCGGTCATCACCTACGACATCCGCTCCAGCGGGGCGGAGGCGTACATGGCCCTGGCGCAGGAGGTGGCGCGCAGCCGCGTGTCCGATTAGGCGCGGCCGGGAAGGGGCGGGGCCTAGGCCCGCTCGCCCTCGGGCCGGCCCAGGTTGCGGGTGGAGCGCTCCGGCGTGAAGGGCTTGACCTCCACCACGATCTCGTCCTTGAAGTGCCGCTTGATGATCTTTGCCTGGCAGCCCAGGCAGCGGAAGGCCACCAGCCCGCCCATGTTGGCCGCCGTGAGCACGAATTTCCTGGGCTCGTCGTGCTGCCAGTCGTCGCTGGCGTTGTTGCAGATGGGGCAGGCCACGTCGTGGTCCACGGGGTACTTGAAGTCCCAGTACTCCACCAGGTCCAGCCAGTCCTGCAGGGGCTCCCCGGCGGTGACGGCCTTGGGCGGGGCGTAGTGGGCCAGCACCGCCTCGCGCACAAGGGCCCAGGCCTCGGGGCCGAGGATGGCGCCCAGGGGCTGTCCGGTCTGGTCGAAAATTTCTTGGAACTCGGGATGCTGCGCGCTCATGGTGGCTCCTCGCGGGTTTCGGTGCAGGTTCTATAGTGATGCTTGGGCGCCCTGGCAAGGCCGCGTTTGGCGCGGACCGGTCCCGGGGCGAATCGGAGGAATGCATGGCATTAGGTCAACGTGGATTGGGCCGCGGTCTGGATGCGCTCTTGGGCAGCATCCGCGTGGAGTCGACAAACTCGTCCGAGGTGAAGCTTCTGCCCATCTCGGCCATCAAGCCGAACCAGCACCAGCCCCGCAAGGAGTTCGACCCCGAGGCCCTGGCGGACCTGGCGGCCTCCATAAAGAGCCAGGGCGTGCTCCAGCCCATCCTGGTGCGGCCCCTGGGCCCCGGGGGCGACGGCTACGAGCTGGTGGCGGGCGAGCGCCGCACCCGCGCCTCCAAGATGGCGGGCCTCTCCGAGATCCCGGCCCTGGTGCGCGAGCTCTCGGACATGGAGACCCTGGCCATCGCGCTCATCGAGAACCTGCAGCGCGAGGACTTGAACGCCATCGAGGAGGCCAAGGGCTTCCAGCAATTGCTCAAGGACTTCGGTCTCTCGCAGGAGGAGCTGGCCCGCCAGGTGGGCAAGAGCCGCTCGGCCCTGGCCAACTCGCTGCGCTTGCTCAACCTGCCCGACGACATCCAGCACGACATCCAGACCGGCGTGCTCACGGCGGGCCACGGCCGCGCCATCATGGCCGTGGAGAACGGCACCAGCCACGATCTCTACGAGCGCATCAAGCAGTTCAACCTCTCCGTGCGCCAGGCCGAGGCCGAGGCCGGGTTCTGGAAGGAGCACGGACGCCTGGCCAACCCCGAGGAGCTGTACGGCACGGCCAAGCCCCAGGGCAAGGTGGCCCGGGGAAAGCGCGCCCCGCGCCTGCGCGACGAAACCCTGCAGGCCCTGCAGGACAAGCTCAGCCAAGCTCTCGGGGTGGTGGTGAAGATCACGGGAGAGCCCGGCAAGGGCACCCTGGCGCTGTCCTACGGCTCGGTGGACCAGCTGGGCGAGCTTTCGCGTCGCCTGGGGGTCGATCCGGACGCGTAATCTCGTTGATCATCGAATCGTCATCACGGGCAAGGTCCCGTATTTCCGCATTTTTGCCATGATCACTCGCCGCGCGCTCGCGGCACTTGGAGGCCTGATGATCACGCCGGACATCCGTGAACTCGTAGCGAACATGCGCGGGCAGCGTGTGATGATCGTTGGTGACGTGATGCTCGATCACTACACCTTCGGCACGGTGTCGCGCATCTCGCCGGAGGCCCCGGTGCCGGTGCTCCAGGTCTGCGAGGACAAATACCTGCTTGGCGGCGCCGGGAACGTGGCGCGAAACATCGTGGCCCTTGGTGGCCGCGCGACGATCCTCGGCGTGATCGGACGCGATCAGGACGGCGAGAAGCTCACGGCGCTCATGGCCGAGGCCGGGGCGGACACGGACTTTGTCCAGGATGATCGCCGCCGCACAACGCGCAAGACCCGGATCATCGCGCAGAACCAGCAGATCGTCAGGGTGGACCGCGAGGCCCCCGAACCCCTTGATCCTTCCGTGGTTGGAGTGCTGTTGGAGAAAATCTCTAGAGCGGCACAAGGCCACGATATCGTTATTGTTTCCGACTACGGCAAGGGAGTGGTCACCTCGGAGATCATGGACGCCGTGCGCGGATCACGGGGCGCCAGCGGCGCCCGGCCCACCATCCTGGTGGACCCCAAGCCCCAGAACTACGACCTCTACCACGGCGTGGACATCCTGACCCCCAACGCCAAGGAGGCCGGGGAGGGCGCAGGCATCGCCATCCAGACCGCGGCCCCGGGCGCGGACGCCGCCGAGGCCCTGCGCCAAAGCACCGTGCGCGCGGGCCTGGCCCTGTTCCACCGCCTGCGCTGCGCCCATCTGCTCATAACCCTTGGGGCCCAAGGCATGGCGCTGTTCGAGTCGCCCACGCGGGCCCGGCGCATCCCCACCTTCGCGCGCAAGGTCTTCGATGTCACGGGCGCGGGCGACACGGTCATCGCGGCCCTGGGCCTGGCCCTGGCGGCCGGGGCGGACCTGCTCCAGGCCAGCATTTTGGCCAATCATGCCGCTGGGATAGTTGTCGGGCAGGTGGGTGCGGCCACGGCCTCGCCCCACGACCTGCTCCAGGCCTTCGACGAGATCCCCGCGCCAGAGGTCGAGGACCTCCTCGGCCTGGCCTAGGCCCCGGGCGGCCAGCATGTCCGCAACGAACCGCAAGCCCATCCGCAGCGCCCCAAAGCCCCGGGAAACCCCCCGCGCGGCAGCCTGCACGACGGTACGGCCAGCCGCCAGCGTTGCTTGCGCCGCAATGCTTGCCAGCCTCTTTTTCCTGCCCGGCCACCTGCCCGCCGCCCCGGCCGCGCTGCCGGACGCCGTTGTTGTGGACAAGGCCGCCGCAGCCCAGATCCGCAAGCCGTCGCCGTCCACCATTCCCCCGGAGCCGCAGCCGGAGGTCCGGCCCGGCCCCGGCTCCAGCCCGGCGGAGCATCTGCGCCGCGCCCAGGACCTGGAAACGCCCACGGGCCGGGAGCTCCTGGCCCCGGCCTCCCGCGTCTGGGCCGGGGCCCCGGCCCTGGTGCTGGCCCGCCAGCGGCCCGAGGTGCTCCTGGCCGAGGGCGTCATCGCCCACTCCGGCACGGGCCGGGCGGCGGCGGCGGCCCGCGCGGACGGCACCATCCTGGTCTTCGCCCCGGGCAACGGCACCGAGCCCACGCGCCTGGCCATGCCCGAGGGCCATCCGGCCTTCGCCCTGGGCCTCTCCGCCGACGGCGGGGTGCTGGCGGCCTGGGCCCAGGGCAAGGGCGAGATCGTGTTCTTCGACCTGGCGCCCGCGCTGACTCAAGGCCGGGGCGGCTCGCCCATGCCAAAGGCCGTGCGCCTGTCCGCGCCCCTGCACGGCGACGCCGCGCTGACCCTGAGCGCCGATGGCCAGACCCTGGCCGCCCACGACGACTCCGGCGCGCTGTGGGCCGGGGTGCGCGGCGGCGAGATGCGCCCCCTGGGCACCCTGCCGGGCAAGCCCGCGGCCCTGGGCTTCAGCAGCGGCGGCGGGGTGCTGGTGGCCGTGGATTCCTCGGGCGCGGGCATGGTCTGGAACCCGCGCAGCGGCAAGGCCATGCGCCGCTTCCAGGTGGCGGGCGGGCCCTTTGTGCGCGGCGATTTCCCGTCATATGCGCAGGGCGGCCAGGCCGTGCAGGGCGGGGCCCTGCACGCCCGGCTGTGGACCGCGCGCGGCGAGCTGGTGCGCTGGGACCTGCTGGCCGACGAGCCCGCCCCGGACCCCGGCGTGGGCCCCGGCGTGGAAGGCGGCACGGACCACAACGAACCGCAAGCCGCGCAGGCGAGCGGCGGCATGCTGGAACTGCGCGGCACCGGGCTGTTCTACGTGGCCGAGGGGCTGGCCTGGCGCACCGCGCCGAACTATGAGCCCTTGAGCCTGGCCCTTTCCTGGTCCCGGGCGGAGCGCTGCCTGCGCCTGCAGGACCTGGACGGGCAGGTGCGCTACTACTCCTCGGAGTCCGGCGCGCCCAGGCCGCAGTGTTTCGCGGCGGATTGGAGTTCCGTGCCCATCCGCGCCGACGGCACCGCCGCCATCCCCGGGCTGGAGCTGCGCGTCTTCGACACCGCCGGGCAGGCCCCGGACGGCAGCCCGGTCTACTGCCGCGCCATCTCCGGAAGGCTTGCCCACCTCTGGTCGGGCAGTCCGTCGGGCAGTCCGGGCAGCGGCCCCGGCGTGGGCAAAACCCCGAATTCCGGGTCCATTGCGGTTTCGCAGTCCGTTGCGGAAGGCTCCGCCGCCTCCACCGCCCTGGCCATTCCCCTGCGGCTGGGCCTGGCCGCCAGCGCCGGCACGCAGCCGCTGCGCGTGGGCCGCTAGCCTTCCGCCCTATCCGGCCCGCCGCCGCCGCTGCCTCCGCACATTGCGCCCCGTGCGGCCCTCCCCGACCTATCGAACAGCGCCCCGCAAGTATTTACGGCGGCCATGGTTTGCGATACTGGCAACCATGGGGCCCCGCGCGGCCCCAGCGCCGTTCACCTGCTCAAGACGCCCAAGACGGAGGTAGACCCCATGGCCAAGGCCAAGAAACCGCTCCTGGACACCAGCATCCACTCCGTGGGCGTGGCCAAGATCCCCTCGCCCCTGCCGTACTGCCGCTTCCTGGCCCAGGACGAGACCATCAGCCTGAACCTCACCGAGGAGGAGGCCGACATCGAGGGCGTGGCGGGCGTGCCCCTGGCCTTCGAGAAGGCCGGACCGCGCGAGAAGATGTACTTCGACTCCTCCAAGGTCAAATGCGCCATCGTCACCTGCGGCGGCCTGTGCCCGGGCATCAACGACGTCATCCGCGCCGTGGTCATGGAGGCCTACCACCACTACCGCGCCGCCTCGGTCATCGGCATCAAGTACGGCCTGCAGGGCTTCATCCCGCGCTACGGGCACGACATCGTGGAGCTGACCCCGGACAACGTCTCGGACATCCACGAGTTCGGCGGCACGGTGCTCGGCTCCTCGCGCGGGCCCCAGCCGCCGGACGAGGTGGTGGACGCCCTGGAGCGCATGAACGTCTCGGTATTGTTCATGATCGGCGGCGACGGCACCATGAAGGCCGCGGCCAGCATCGTGAGGGAAATCCGGGCGCGCGGCTCGCGCATCTCGGTCATCGGCATCCCCAAGACCATCGACAACGACATCAACTTCGTGGGCCAGTCCTTCGGCTTCGACACCGCCGTGGAAAAGGCCACCGAGGCCATCGGCTGCGCCCACGTGGAGGCCAACGGCGCCTTCAACGGCATCGGCATCGTCAAGCTCATGGGACGGGAGTCCGGGTTCATCGCCGCGCAGGCCACCCTGGCCCTCAAGGAAGTGAACTTCGTGCTCATCCCCGAGGCCAACTTCGCCGTGGAAGGGCCCGACGGACTGCTCGCCCAGCTCGAACGGCGCCTGCGCAAGCGCAAGCACGCCGTCATCGTGGTGGCCGAGGGCGCGGGCCAGCACCTGTGCCAGGCCAGCGGAAAGACCGACGTTTCCGGCAACCCCGTGCTCTGCGACATCTGCACCATCCTGCTCGCGCGCATCAAGGACCACTTCCGCGACCGGGGCATGGAGGCCACCATCAAGTTCATCGACCCCAGCTACATCATCCGCTCCGTGCCCGCCAACTCGCAGGACCGCGTGTACTGCGGCTTTTTGGGCCAGCACGCCGTGCACGCCGCCATGGCCGGAAAAACCGGCATGGTGGTCAGCCGCCTGCAGTCGCGCTACGTGCACGTGCCCCTGGAACTGGTGACCATGAAGCGCAAGAAGCTCAACATCGAAAGCGACTACTGGCGCGCGGTCATCGAATCCACCGGCCAGGAAATCGCAGACGAGGCCTGCCTGGCGCCCAAGCCCGCCGAGTAGGGGACGGGGGTCCAGACCCCGCCGGGGGCGCCTATCAAATTGAAAGGGCCCCGCGATCCACTCAACCCATCCCCCAATCTTGCCCCGCCCTGCCATCCGCGCTAGGAAGGGGAGGGCAGGGGAGGGTGCATGCCCTCCTGGCCGCCGCCACCACACATCCAAGGAGCGCCCATGCGCCAGAGCACCCTGGGAGGCCTTGCACCGGGCCGATCCCAAGCCCATACGGACCCCGGCCATCCCGACCGCTACGCCCACGGCGGCAACATCCGCAAGCTGGCGGAGCGCGCGGGCAAGAGGCCCGAGGACATCCTGGACTTCTCGGCCAGCATCAACCCCCTGGGCCCGCCCAGCTGGCTGGAGGAGGAGGTGGCCGCCGCCCTGGCGGAGGTGGCCCACTACCCGGACCCCGAGGCCAGCGACCTGACCCTGGCCGCCTGCGAGCGCTACAAGGTCTGGCCCAACCAGGCCCTGGCGGGCAACGGCGCCAGCGAGCTCATCCTGGCCGTGTGCCAGCTGGCCGCGCGCATGGGCCTTGCCCGGGCCATCATCCCCACCCCGGCCTACGTGGACGTGGACCGCTGCTGCCGCCTGGCCGGGCTCTCGGTGGAGACCCTGCCCTGCACGGTGCAGCAGGGCTTCGCGCCCGACCTGGAGCGCCTGGCGGCCCTGCTCCAGTCCGGCCCCCCGGCCCTGGTGATGCTGGCCAGCCCCAACAACCCCACGGGCACGCTCATTGCCGCCAAACACATCCGCGACCTGGGCCGCGCCTTTCCGCAGAGCCTCTTCTGCGTGGACGAGAGCTTCGGGGACTTCGTGCCTGGCATGGAGGACGAAGCGAGTGGTGGCGTTGGCCGCGTGGTGCGCCAACGGCCGGACAACGTGCTGGCCATCGTCAGCCTGACCAAGTTCTACGCCGTGCCGGGCCTGCGCCTGGGCCTGTGCTTCGGCCACGCGGACCTCATGGCGCGGCTCAGGCGGCGGCTTTCCGCCTGGAACCTGGGCGTGGTGGCCCAGCGGGTGGGGGCGCGCGCCCTGCGCGACCTGGACTACCAGCGCCGCACCGTGGCCGAGACCGCTCGCCTGCGCGAGGCCCTGGCCGGGCAGCTGCGGGAGATCCCCGGCGTGCGCGTGTTCCCGGCGCAGGCCAACTTCCTGCTCTGCCGCCTGGACCGCGTGGGCATCAGCGCCCAGGCCCTGGCGGACCGGCTCATGGCCGAGGAGGCCATCGCCATCCGCCTGTGCGCCAACTTCGAGGGCCTGGACGAGAGCTACTTCCGCGTGGCCGTGCGCACCGAGGAGGAGAACGCGAAACTTGTGGCGGGGGTTGCGCGCTTCTCGGGCATTCAAAAGGCTCCCATAACTCCACAAAAGACCCGAAGGGTCCCGGCGCTGATGGTGCAGGGCACGTCCTCCGGCGCGGGCAAGAGCATCCTGGCCGCGGGCCTGTGCCGGATACTCTTCCAGGATGGCTTTGATGTGGCGCCCTTCAAGGCCCAGAACATGTCCAACAACTCGGCGGTGGCGGTGGATGCGGGCGGCCAGGGCTTCGAGCTGGGCCGCGCCCAGGCCACCCAGGCCCAGGCCTGCCGCCTCTCCCCCGATCCGCGCATGAACCCCATCCTGCTGAAACCCACGGGCGACACCGGCTCCCAGGTGGTGGTGCTGGGCCGCGCCGTTGGAAACATGAACGTGCAGGCCTACGACGCCTACAAGCCCGATGCCTGGAAGGCCGTCACCGCCGCCTACGACTCGCTGGCCGCCGAGCACCAGGTCATGGTGCTGGAGGGCGCGGGCAGCCCGGCGGAGGTGAACCTCAAGGCCACGGACATCGTGAACATGCGCATGGCGCGGCACGCCGGGGCCAAGGTCCTCCTGGCGGGAGACATCGACCGCGGCGGGGTCTTCGCCGCCCTGGCCGGAACCTACGACATCCTGGACCCGGACGAGCGCAGCATGGTGCTGGGCCACGTGCTCAACAAGTTCCGGGGCGACGCAAGCATCCTGACCCCGGCCCTGGACTTTCTGTACCGCCGCACGGGCCGCCCCGTGCTGGGCACCGTGCCCTTCCTCCCGTCCCTGGCCCTGCCGGAGGAGGACAGCCTGGGCGTCCACAACCTGGTTGCGGACAAGAAATCCAAGGATTCCCTGGATATCGCCGTCATTGTTCCGGGCCGCATCGCCAACTTCAACGACCTGGACCCCCTGCGCCACGAGCCGGACGTGCGCCTGCGCCTGGTGCGCCAGGCCACCGAGCTCGGTACTCCGGACGCCGTGATCCTGCCGGGCAGCAAGAACACCATCGAGGACCTGCGAGCCCTGCGCGGGGGCGGGTTCGCCGCCGCCCTGCGCGGGCTGCCCGAGACCTCGGCCATCGTGGGCATCTGCGCCGGGCTGCAGATGCTGGGCGCCGCCGTGCACGACCCCTACGGCCTGGAAACCCACGCCCTGACCAGCCAGCCCGAGGTGGACGGCTTCGGACTTTTGCCCATCACCACCGTTCTGGAACCGGACAAGACCCTCACCCGCGTCTGCCTCGCCGACGAACGCACCGGCCACCAGATCACCGGCTACGAGATCCACCACGGCATCACCCGCCAGCTTGAAAACGCCAGCCCCAAGGCCGCCATCCTGGCCCGCACCACGGAAGGCCGCGAACTCTCCTTCGGCCTGGACGATGCGCGCCTGAAAAAGACCGGGTTCCCGCGCATCTGGGGTACCTACGTGCACGGCATCTTCGACGCCGACGACCACCGACGGGCGTTCCTGGACAGCCTGCGCGCAGCCCGGGGCCTCAAGCCCCTGCGCACCGCCACAGCCTTCGGCCTGGAACCGGCCCTGGACCGCCTGGCCGACGCCCTGCGGCAACACCTGGATATCCCCAGGATCTACGCCGCCTTGGGATTGACCAGGGGATTG
>CAZCYB010000048.1:0-20744 GCA_964502805.1 uncultured Desulfocurvus sp. | reverse complement strand
TCCCTCTCCCCCTGGCCAACCTCAGAATTTACACCACGTCCGTGGACTCTAACCGGCATTCAACGTATCCAAGCGCACCATCTCTGGGGTGAGCATGAACTCAACGACACTTCACACCCCCTGCAAGCGCAAGGGTAGCTAATGCCGCTGGTTCCCGAACCGTACAGGCGCGTTTCCGTCGCATACGGCTCTCCGGTTGCGAGCAAACTTGATGAGACCGTCATTGGCTAGATGACGGTTACTGGTTGGCTACCAGAAGTTTGCTCTCGGTCAAAACGGCAGGGATACTATTCCGATGGCATGGCGAAGACGAGCGCCTTGGTTTTGGAGCGCACGTCTCCTGGTCTATTTCCTCCTTCATGTACGGGTTCACGCACCCTTCTGCGGCTCGTGTTGACGTCACGGCGGGCCGTGCTGGGTTGGCGGCCAGCTTCAAGAGATGCGGGTCTGCGTTCATCATACCACGCCGACGCCGACGGTGCGCAAGGGCAGTCGGCGCGAAAGGGTCGAAGACAGTCCACCTCAACAATGAAGCCGTTTTCATATGTAATTATTGTACGTTGCATGACATCGAATGGACTAACCACATCACAGCGAGCCATGGCAGGGCGAAAAATATTTTGGGTGCCCCCCACATTTCACATTGACGGATTTCTCTGGCGCGACCAGACGTGATTTCATGGCCCCTCTCTCCGCAACCTTCAACCAGTATACGGAGGTATACATGCCCATTCTCAAGAAGTCGCCAAAGGCCGAGGCTCAGCTCAACGTCAAGATTAGCGCCCAGACACACGCCCGGTATCTGGCAGTCAAGGAGGCATGCCGCCAGAAGAGCTGGGAGTTTACGCTCCAGCCGGAGTTCGAAACGTGGCTGAACGTACAGCTCGCCGCGGCCGAAAAGGAGCTTGCCGCTGCCGACAAGACCGAGGCTAAGTCGGCTACCCAGGCGGACGCGAGCGCGTAGCGGTGGGCATCGTCCGGGAACCTCATCGGCCAGGGCCGGGTGACGTTGCGCTTGTTCGCAGAGCGCAGCGCTCCCTTGCCCTGGCCGGGCGCCACCATGATCTGATGCGGTACCTCGAACGTGACAGCTTTCAGACCGTCGCCGGGGCACTGGTCGAGCGCTACATGCCGCGCTCGACGAAGAAGCAGCTTGAGATAGCCGACGTGTTTCGCGAGCTCTACGCCACCTGGCTTGTCCTGGCGCCAATCGCCAACAGGGCCCAGGGGTATTGGCGGCCCTGGTGGTCGCCGGGCATCATGACCAGCTGGATGCGTATCCAGTCCAACCGCTTCCATCGCTTCTGGCTCGGGGCCGTCCCCTACGATTGGGCTACCGCGCAGGTGGCCTCTGGTGCGGCGGCGCACATCACCGACGAGGCGTTCATCGCCCACGCGCAGGGCCTGCTTGACCATGCGACGGGGGACACGCTGCGCGCCAGCTTCGCCCGATACGTCCTCGGCAGCTTGGTCTGGCGGCACGCGTCCGAGGCTGTGTTGCCTGTCGCCCGCGAATACCACGCCGGTATGTTGTGGTCAGAAGACGGCTGCTGGCTCATGGCCGCGAAACCGTTCGAGGAGAACGGCGCAGTGTGGTGCGATCTGCGCGAGCGTCCGGTGGATATCATGCATTGGTCGGCACACGTAGCCGACGGCTTGCTGCACATCAAGATGAATGAAGCAGCGGTGCAGCGGTTCAAAGAGAGCGTGCGGGTGGCGCTGGCATCGGACGCCTTGCCGGAGCACAAACTCCGCCACATCAACGCCACCGCGCGTAGCTTCCATCATTTTGCGCGCTACGCGTTCGATGCCCGGCAGCAGGCGCAAGAGCTTGAGGCATGGGTATGGCGGCGCGCTTCACGGCACATCGTGCAGAATACGTCTGCATTAGCCCAGCGGTACTTCAACCTCCGGCTGGCCCAGTGGGACACCCGGCTGCACTTTGAACGAAAGTCGTACCTGCTTGACCGGGATGTCTCCGAGGAACAGTGGCTATATCTGTGGAATCCGCGGCGCTAGACGGAGGGTACGACCATGAGTCTGAATTACGACAAAGATGGCTTCAAACTGTCTATCACTGCCGGAGTGGCGGACGAAGCTAAAGGCAAACGCCGGTGGACGCGGGTGTCGGCGAGCCTCATGGGATTTCCCTGCTCCGACCTTGAGGCGCTGGCGTCCCTCAAGGCATGCCTCGACTGCTTCCGCCGGGGGCAGATTGTGAAAGCCGAGCCACAGCTGCTGCGTGGCACGGGTGAAGATGGCGTGCTGTTCGCTCTGCGGCAGAAAGACAAAGTGCAGTATCTGCACGTGCAGCGCGTGGCCGATGGCCGCCTAGTCACCGAGGCGTACCTCGCTCATCTCGACGTCGCCCGGCTTGAGGTTGTTGTCGGCAAGGCGCTCCAGTTTCTTGCTCCTGCGACTGTCTGGGGGCCGGAGTAGTAAAACAAGCGAAGCGGCAGGGGCGTTCGCCAGGGATCGACCATCAGCCTCAAACTCATTTCGCGGCTGCGGCCTGTCTCGACCGAGAAGATTGGCCCGCCCCTGCGCACGCTCCGTGCCTGGCGGAAAAAGTGCCGTTTCGATCCCAACAAGGCAGGGCTGCTTGTGAAAGTCGGAAAGCTCATGTCCTCCGAGTGGAGGAAAGCCATTCCGTGCTTCGCCTGGCACAGCCGCGCGTTTGCAGGCTTTGCAGCAGTGATTCGCCCCCGCAAAATATCTTTCAATTTTCTGCAGAAAGGCCTCTTTCTGCCCTGGACTTCAGCTCTTGCGCGATGGTTTCATTCAATCACGGGCCCAGATCCGAACAGAGGAGGAAAACGAATGATCAGACGATTGGTCGCATCTGCGACGCGCTTCAAAGCTGCGTTGGCGAAGCGCTTGTTCGCGCGGCGTCTCGTGCTCCGCCGCGAAACCAACTTTCTCCACTCGTCCTTGGCGTATGCCAAGATCACTGTGGAGAAGCCGCGAATCCGGTGACCACCGGCAGCGCGGCACAACGTATGTGAGCCCTGGCTCACCGGCAGGCCGTAAGGCCCACCATCGCCTCGTCGGCAATCCCAGCCCTTGCAACTGGATTCACGGCAGAACGGGGCGCAACTGTAGTCTCCCACCCCACCATAAGGCGGCCCGAAAGGGCCGCCTTTCCCATTCGCGAAACAGTGCCACCTTCGCTACGGGGACACCGCCCCAACAGCCCCCGCCTCGCTCGACTCCGCCACCACGCCCAGCTTCTCGATGCCCACGCTCTTGATCTCGCCCATGACCTTGACCACCACGCCGTAGGCCACATCCTTGTCCGCGCGCAGATACAGCTGCTTGTTCTGGGCCACCACCAGGTTCTGGAGGTGGCTGCGCAGGTCTTCGAAGGGCACCCCGTATTCGTCAAGAAAGAGGCCGCCGTCCTTCTTGATGGACAGCACGAGGTGGTCGCTGCCCGCAGGCAGGGTGCGCACGCTGCGCGTCTTGGGCAGGTCCACGTCCACGCCCTGGGTCAGCATGGGCGCGGTGACCATGAAGATGATGAGCAGCACCAGCATCACGTCCACAAATGGCGTGACGTTGATTTCGGCCATGAAGCGGCCCGTGCCGCCCACGCTGGCGCCCACAGTCAACCGTCCTTCCGGGCGTCATGGCCCCAGCTCACCTCGCGCTCCACGCGGTTGAGGAAGGCGCCTGCGAAGTTGACCATCTCGGCCTCCACGTCGCCCAGTCGGGCCAAGAGCGAGTTGTAGGCGATGGTGGCGGGGATGGCCACCACAAGGCCGATGGCCGTGGTCACCAGCGCCTCGGAGATGCCCGGGGCACCCGTGGCCAGCGCAGCGGATTGCGACAGCCCGATGGAGTGGAAGGCGTGCATGATGCCCCACACCGTGCCGAACAGGCCGATGAAGGGCGCGGAGTTGGCGCAGGTGGCCAGGAAGGACAGGGACGCGCCCAGGCGCTTCATCTCGTCCGTGATGCCCCTGCGCAGAACGCGCCTGAGCGTGTCTGCAGCCAACGCGCGCTTGCGGTCCGGTTCGACGTCGGCGCGCTCCAGCTTGCGCATGGAGGCCACGGCCAGCGCGCCGACCCGCGCCAGCGGGGCTTCCGCGTCGCGGCCCAGGGCCTGGAGCGCGGCGGCGAAATCCCCGGCCTCGCCGAACAGGGCCGAGCCCTCGGCCACCTGCTTGCCCGCTCTGCGGTAGGCTATGAGCTTCTGTAGGATGATGGCCCAGCTCCACAGGCTCATGAGCACGAGAAAGACCAGCACGATCTGCACGCCCAGGGTTGCCCCCAGCATCATGCCCAGAAAACCGGACTCGGGAATCATGGTCAAAGCCCCTCCAGGCCCAAGAGGTTGCTATCGCCCATCCAGCGCGAAGCGCACCGGCAGGGTCATCCAGATGCCCACCGGCGCGCCTTTGAAAACTGCAGGCTCGAAGCGCCACTTGCGGGCGGCCTCCACGGCCTTTTCCTCGAACACGCCCGCAGGCTCCGCCGCCTGCACCTGCACCTCGCGCACGCCGCCCTCGGCGTCCACGTAGAGCCGCAGCGTCACCTAGCCGGAGATGCCGCGCCGCCGCGCATCCATGGGGTAGAACGGCTTCACGCGCTTCACCGCCACGGGCATGCGGTCCACGGCGATGCCGCCCTGGCCCGTGCCGCTGCCGACGGATTGGCCGGAGCCCGTTCCCTGGCCGCCGCCCGTGCCGCCGCCCGCCCCTCCAGTGGAGGCTGTGGTCGCCCTTCATGATGGCCTCCTTGGTGGTCATGGTGCATCACTTCTGGCTCCAATATAATGCCGTGACGCGCACGGGTACAGCCCCAACTTTTGTGTTGCCAATCGAGTTATACGGAGGAACCATTCATCCTGCTTCCATAATTCGAAAGCCAGCGGGACACTAGACAACTATTCAATTATAGGTTCTTGACTTTCAAAGAAACCTCATGATTGAATCATTCAGGGCAGCATAAGATGTGAGCGCAACCTCAAATAAACGCAGAAGGGGCACAGAGTGAACGGCGAGATCGAAGCATTTGTTGATACGCTGAACCTGGACGAATTGGTGGAGCTTCAGGCTGTTGTATCCAGAAGGATCGAAGCGCATTTGCCAAAGCAAATGCGCATCGTGCAGGTGTTTAGAGGGTACAACGAGAAACGTTGCTCAAAGCCGTGGATAGCCGCAGTGACGTCTTGGCCTGTTGGCAGAAGTCCGGTCCTGCACTTCGGAGAATACCTCGGAACAGATGCTGGAGGCCCTGCCGAGATTTTGGCCAGGCCGGGTGATGTCGTCAGGTGGGGACAAAAAGACAATCGGAACGAGAATCATACCGTTGCGAACTGGGGGGTCGTCGAGGCGGATGGAAGCATCCGCAAATGTTCTAAAGAAGAGGCTCGTGAGGCTTTCGGAAGCTGAACATGCTGGCAGGCTCGACCCCGTCAGAGCACTTACAACTTGCCAAGGCAGACTCCCACCTAGGGCATTGCCACGAGGATATTCTCAACTCGTCAGATCGTTGGCCGTAGCAGAAAAGGGGGCCGCAAGGCCCCTCTTTTCACTCTATCTGGTGCGGCTCCAGTGCCAGCCTCGCCCTCCGCTCCTGCCAGTCCGGCATGAGGGTGGAGAGCAACTCGTAGAATTCTGTGGTGTGGCCGTGGTGCCGCAGGTGGCACAGTTCATGGGCTATCACGTACTCCACGCAAAGCATTGGCGCCCTGACCAGATGCCTGTTGAGGGTAATCGTGCCGGCACGCGAGCAACTGCCCCACCGGCTGGACATGGCCCGCACAGTGACACGCTCCGGTGCGCCAATGCCATGTGCGCCGTACCGCGAACTCAACTCGTCGAGGATACGGCCAAAGACAACACGAGCGCGGTGCAGGTACCACAGGTCAAGAAGCTCACGAATCTTTTCGCTGTGTGGGGGATTGGCGGTCGTCACCTCGAGGAATCGGCCAGCAAGGCGGACATCATTCCGGTCGCCCTGGCGGACCCGAAGCCTGTAGTTGCGTCCAAGGTATTTGTGGGTCTCCCCGCTGACATGCTCGCGGGGAAGCGCCAACCGCCTCACTTCGCGAAAGCGTTCAAGATGGCGAAAGATCCATGTCGACTTCGCCTGGGTACGGGCCGTGATAAGGGCGAGCGGCGTCCCTTGAGGAGCCCGAACGCTCACGAGGCCCTCGGGGCGCACGGATATGCGCAGAGTCCGGAACCCGTCAAAGACCACCTGCACTGGAATGCGATGGACTCCATGTACGATTTCAAGAATGGGTGTCATGCTCTCACTTGGTGCTGCGCTGTGGCGATGCGCATGCAGGCGTCGAGGATGGCGTCGATGACCGCTGGCGGAAGCACCAGTCCCTCGTCTCCATCGCCCGCGTCGAAAAACCAGTCGTCCATGCGCTGGAGCATGCTGTTCTTCACGTCTTCGTTGCTCGTCCAGTTTACCACGTTGAGTTCCTGGACGATGGCGTGCACGTTGAGCGCGGCCTCGACGCAGAACATCTCGACCTTCGCCGCCGGCTCTTGCGAGGAGCTTTCCTGGAAGTGCTGGCGCACCAGTTCGAGAATGCGCCCGTAATACGCCCGGGCGTCGTCCTCCGCGCGCAGACGTTCGGGGATGCCATCCACCACGCGATCTCGTACAGCCACCATCAGCTTTTTGACTTCCTTGAGGTACTCCGAGTCCTTGAGCCGGCCCTGCCGGAACGCGTCGATGGCCGACTTCAGCAGCTCGGAAAACTTCCGGTAGAACGCTGGATCCTCTTCCATCTTCTCCGTGATGGTCAGCATGGTGCGGTGGGCAATGGCGTCAGCCTTGGCCCCGTCGCCATGAACACGTTCCACCTCACGCGCAAACCGCTCCTGGTCGAAGATGTTGACCGGCTCCGTGATCAGCTCGACATCGACCACGCCCACATGGGTGTTCACGATCTTCTGGATGCGTGCCTCGTACTCTCCATAGTCCACCGCCTCCGCGTAGCGCAGCCGGACCGCCCGGCGCAGCCGCTCGAAAAACAGCAGGTCCCGGCGGTAGCGCTCCTGCAACGCGGCGTCCGTCTGCTCCAGAAACGTCGCCGAGGAAAAGCTCAAGCCCACGCACCGCGCAAAGGCCGACAGCCGCTCGTAGAACCGCTGGCGCTCCTCGACGTCCGCGAGATGACGCTCGTAGGCCTCCTCGTCGCGCCTGTTGGACACGGTCTTGAAGACATCGAGCAGGGCGGCGTGCAGGCCCGGCAGGCGCACGGTCGCCTCGGAGACGTTGGCGACGATGCCCTGGAGCTGCTCCGGGTCGTAGTTCTCGGCGGCGAATTCCTCCATGGCCTTGGCGAGGTGGTCCAGCACGCCGACATAGTCCAGGATGTAGCCGTACTCCTTCCCCTCGTGCAGCCGGTTCACGCGGGCGATGGCCTGCAGCAGGGTATGGTCCTTCAGCGGCCGCGCGAGGTACAGCACCGTGTTGCGCGGCTCGTCGAAACCCGTGAGCAGCTTGTGCACCACTATGAGGATTTCCAGCTCCTCCCCGGACTTGAAGGCGTTGATGACCTGCTTGTTGTACGCTTCCTCCGTGCGGTAGCGCTCCATCTTCCTGCGCCAGAACTCTTGGACCAGCGTGGCGTCCTCGGCCCCATCGCCCTCCGGCTCGTCTCCTTTCTCCTCCGCACGTGTCTGCGGACCGGAGATGAGCACTTCGGAGGTCACCAGGCCGTAGCTGTCGAGCGCCTGCTTGTAGCGGATGGCCGCGGCCTTGGACGGCGCCACAAGCTGGGCCTTGAAGCCCGTGCCCTGCCAGTTCTGCTCAAAGTGCAGGCTCACGTCCATTGCGACTTGGTTGATGAAGTTGCCGATGCGCGGGATGTGCCCTGCGCTGGCGAACTTGCGTTTGAGGTCGGCGCGCTGCTCCTGGGTCAGGCCGCGCGTGATGAGCTCGAAGGCCTGGTCCAGCGGCGTTTCGCTCGGCGCAAGGTTCACGTGCCGACCCTCGTAGAGCAGCGGCACCACGGCCTGGTCGGCCACGGCGTCCTTGATGGTATAGGAATCGATGATTCCGCCGAACTGTCGGACCACGCTGCCGTCCTTCTTGTGCACCGGCGTGCCGGTGAAGCCGATGAAGCACGCGCGCGGCAGCGCGGCGCGCATCCAGGCATGCAACTTGCGGAAGTTGGAGCGGTGCGCCTCGTCCACCAGCACGAAGATGTTGGCGGCGTCGAGCTTGAGCTTGGCCTTGGTGGCGGCGTCCTCGAACTTGTGGAGCACGGTGGTAACGATGGGCTTGCCGCCCTGCTCCAGCTTGCGCGCTAGGTCGCGGCCGGAGTCCGCCTGCTCCAGGTGCAGGCCGCAACTGCGGAATGTGCCGTAGATCTGGTCGTCCAGGTCCGTACGGTCCGTCACCAGCACGATGCGGTAGTCGCCGATGTCCGAAGCGAGCGCGATGCGCCGGGCCAGCATGACCATGGACAGAGACTTGCCGCTGCCCTGGGTGTGCCAGACCACGCCGCCGGGCCGCGTGCCATCGGGCCGCACGGCCCGGATGCGCTCCATCATCCTGCGCAGGGCGAAGAACTGCTGGTAGCGGGCAACCTTGCGCTGGCCAGCGTCGAACACCGTGCAGTGGTACACCAGTTCCAGCAGCCGGGCGGGCCGGCACAGGCTCCACAGGGCCGCGTCCTGCGCCGTTGGGGTGCGCTCCTCGGCCTCCCACTCTTCGATGTAGGGCCGCCAATGCGTGTAGGGTTTCTCGAACAGGGCCTCGCGCTCCGCCACGGGCAACGGCGTATTGATGAGCACGCGCAACGACTCGTCCAGGCGCTCCGGCGGCAGGTCCTTTTCCTTCCACACGCTCCAGAACTTGGCCGGGGTGCCGGTGCAACCGTACCGGGCCTCGTTCTTGGTCAGGGCCAGAAGCAACTGGGCGCAGGCGTAGAGGCTCGGAGCCTGGTCCTCGCGCTGCTTGAACAAGTGGTCGGCGATGGCCCCCTTGAGCGCATCCTTGTCGTCCGGTCGCTTGCACTCGATGATCACGAAGGGGATGCCGTTGACGAAGAGCACGATGTCCGGCTCCAGCACGTCGGCCGAGGCGGTCTTGGCCACGGCGTACTCGCTGGTGACGTGGTACACGTTGGCCTCGGGCCGCTCCCAGTCCACGTAGCGCATGGTGAAGCTCTTGGAGTCGCCGCCGACGAGCTGCTTGAAACTCTTGCCGTAGCAGAGGATGTCGTAGACGGCGCTGTTGGCCTGCAGCACGGTCGTGTCTTTGGGGTCGGCCACGGCGGCCACGGCGGCGGCGATGTTGGCCTCGGAGAACTGGTGGGTGCTGCCCTTGTACTCGATGCTGTTGAGGCGGCGCAGCTGCTCGGCCAGAACGTCACGCAGCACCACCTCGCGCGCACGACCGCCGCGCAGCCGCCTGGCCTCGGCCGGGGGCAGGTAGCTCCAGCCCTGGCGCTGCAAGGTGCGGATGGCCGGAATGTGGCTGGTGGACGCTTCGTTGAAGATGGCGCTGTCGGACATGGGGCCTCCTGGGGCCGGGCGTTTAGGGAACCCGGACCTTGCCTGTGAGCAACTGCTGCATAAGCCCGCGCTTCTGGCGCTTCAGGGCGTCCAGCTCCGCGCGGTGCAGGGCGATTTCGCGGTCGGCGTCTTCGAGCACTTCCACGATGGCGCGTTGTTCGCCGATGGAGGGGAGCGGAATGCGGATTTCCGCAAAGTGGCTCCAACGCAGGCTCCCGCGCCGGTCCACGGAGGCGTTCGTGTGCTTTTGGAACAACTGCCTGTACCACTCCGTTTTCAGCAGCCGGAATAGGAAGGAGTCGTCAACCTGCTCCGTGGTCTGAAAGACGGTGTAGATGGGGCTGATGAGCGCCAAATCGTAGAGGTCCTGGTAGCCGATGGAACCTTCCTCGATGTGGTTGGTCGCGTAGGCGAACGTTCCCCGCGGCACCAGCTTGTAGGCGCTGGTCTCCTCGCTGAACACCCGCTTGCCAAAGTAGTCCAGCGAGCTGACGAGCCCCTGGTGCTTGGTGCAGGACAACACCGGCAGATCCGCCGCATCGGAGTTCCGGCCGGTGAGCTCACGGCAGACCTTGCCGATGCGGACATAGGCCCAGTCCTTCGGCAAGGGATACGGATGCGTCGGCACGGTTCCTAGTTGCTTCACAAACCCCGGCAGCCGCGCCTTGCCCGTCAGCAGCCGCTGGGCCAGCGCCTGGCGGCGGCGTTGTTTTAAACCTGCAAGCATCGACAAACCTTCGATAAACGCATCCACCAACCCGATGGTGTCTGCGATGGCTTTCTGCTCTGGAAGCCCCGGCAGTGCAACTTGAAATGACTTTAATGCCACATAATCAAGACTTTCAACTGTGGTCCCTTCCTTGACGCACTCCTGCAGCACTTGGCGCTCTTTATTGTGCATGCAATACATCAAGTACAGAGCGTCGTTCTGCTCGCTGGGGATGAGTGCTTTCATGTCCTGATTAATCGCAACGGGACACGTTGTTAGGGCAACAGGTACGGAATTTCTTAAAATCCCGCTTCTTGCCACAATAAGTATCGAACCAGGTGGAATCACGTTTGTGGATGAGTTATCAACAGCGTCCTGGGTTATGAAATCTTCAGCTGTTGAAATGCGCTGTGATTTCATGTCTTTTGGCGAAACCCAAGGGATGACCCCATTCGTCCAGAAATCAACATTGCTTTTGCTCGGCGTTCCCCCGCCAACCCATCGCCCCAATTCACCAAGCCTCTTTGCCTTCCAGCCAGCCGGAATCATTTCCCCCTCCCCAGCCGCTTCATGGCCTTGTCGAAGTCGCCCTCCAGGCTGGCCTCTTCCGTGCTGCGGCGCTCCTCGAAGCGTTCGTACTGGCGCTCGGCCCTGGCCTTGGCCAGCGCGGCGGAAATGCTGCCCGCGTTGCCCAGCACCTCGCGGCCGTTGAAGCGCAAGAAGCCGTCCAGCCGCTCCACCCAGTCCCGCATGTGCATGGGCACCTGACGTTCGGCCTGGTCCTCGGCGTAGTCCAGGTACATGGTGACGATGCGGTTCAGCCCCCGCAGTTCCTCTTCGTTCAGGTAGTTCTTGGCCACGTGCACGTCGGCCTTGCGCACCTTGGCCCCCTTCCAGGAGGTGAGGCCCATGTTGGGCGCGTCGGCGTCCGCGCGGCGCGCCACGATCTCGGCGGCCGTCTGCCCGGTGATGGCCCAGTGCAGCTTGTTCTGAACCGTGGCGAAGAACTCCTGGCTGATGGGCGCGTGGGCGTCGTAGTCCACGGAGGTGGCGTAGATGTCGGTGATCTTCTGGTAGAAGCGCCGCTCCGAGGACCGGATGTCGCGGATGCGCTCAAGCAGCTCGTCGAAGTAGTCCGCGCCGAAGGGTGTGGCCACGGCCTTCAGCCTGGCATCATCCATGGCGAAACCCTTGACCACGTATTCGCGCAACCGCTCCGTGGCCCATCGGCGGAACTGGGTGCCCCGGTGCGAGCGCACCCGGTAGCCCACAGCGATGAACACTTCAAGGTTGTAGAGCTTCGTTTTGTAACGTTTTCCGTCGGTTGCAGTTAGCAAATAGTATTTGTGAACTGCGGCTTCACCCAACTCGCCCTCTTTGAAGATATTGCTCAAATGGTGGCTGATGTTCTGGGGCGTCACTTGGTAAAGCTCTGCCATGTGCTTTTGCGAAAGCCAGACCGTGCCGTCTTCCAGGCGCACGTCGATGCGCGTCTGGCCATCCTCGGTCTGGTAGAGCAGAATCTCGGACTGCGTGGCGATCTCGTCGGCCATGCTACTCCCCCTTGGCGGGCACGAGGCCCAACTGCGCGAGGTGGCCGTTCATCTTGGCCCGCACCTCGGCGAGTTCCGTCTCCAACTGGTCGATCTCCTTCTGCACCTGGGCGATGTCGATCTCCTCTTCTTCCTCGAAGGTGTCCACGTAGCGCGGGATGTTCAGGTTGAAGTCGTTGCCGCGAATCTCCTCCTGCGTGGCCCGGTGGGCGTACTTCTCCACCTCGGCGAAGGCCTCGAAGGTCTCCACGATGTGGGCGATGTGCTCATCGGTGAGGATGTTCTGGGTGCGGATGGACGCGAACTCGCGGCTGGCGTCGATGAACAGCACGTCCGTGCGGACGTGCTGCGCCTTGGCGCGGTCGAAGATGAGGATGGCGGCGGGAATGCCCGTGCCGAAGAAGAGGTTCGCGGGCAGCCCGATGACGGCCTTGAGCAGGTTCTCCTCCACCAACTGCCGCCGGATGGCGCCCTCCGCCCCGCTGCGGAACAGCACGCCGTGGGGCACCACCACGGCCATGCGGCCGGTTTCCGGCTTCATGGCCTCCACCATGTGGCTGATGAAGGCGTAGTCGCCTTTGCTCTTGGGCGGCACACCGCGCCAGAAGCGCTTGAACGGGTCGGCCGCCGCGTGCTCTGCGCCCCACTTGTCCAGGCTGAAGGGCGGATTGGCCACAACGATGTCGAAGCGCATGAGCGCGCCGCCGTCGAGGAGCTTGGGGCTGTTCAGCGTGTCGCCGCGTTCGATGCGCGCCGCGTCCATGTCGTGCAGGAACATGTTCATGCGCGCCAGAGACCACGTGCCGTAGTTGCTCTCCTGGCCGCAGAGGGCGAAGTCGCGCCGCTCCTGGTCCGTGGCGGCGGTGCGCTTGATTTCCTCGGCCACGCGGATCAGCAGCGAGCCCGAGCCGCAGGCGGGGTCGCAAATTGTGGAGCCGGGCCGGGGCGCAATGAGCCGCGCCATGAGCTGGGCCACCGGGCGCGGCGTGTAGAATTCGCCGCCCTTCTTGCCCGCGTCGCCGGCGAACCGCTCGATGAGGTACTCGTATGTGTTGCCGATGATGTCCTGGCCGCCCAGCCGCGACGGGCGCAGATCGAGTTCGGGCTTGTTGAAATCGCCCAGCAGGTTGGCGAGGCGGCGGTGGCGGTCCTTGGTGTCGCCCAGCACCTCGGAGTTGAAGTCGATGGTCGAGAAGACGCCTTCGAGCTTCTTGGGGTTGGCTTCTTCCAGCTTGGCGAAGGCGATGTTGAGCCGCTCGCCAAGGCTGTAGGGCTTCTCCTCATCGTGCGTGAGGTGTCCGGGGAGCTTCACCTCGGGCAGTTCCCGCTGCGCGTGGAGGCTGTAAAAGTCGCAGCCATCCGGGATGGTGAAACGCTCCCGCGCGAGGGCGCGGGCCACACGGGCCGCGTCGCCATCATAACGCCCCTCATGCGCGGCTTTTTTCTCGAGCCACAGGTCGCTCATATACTTGAGGAAGAGCAGCGCGAGCACGTAGTCCTTGTAGAAAGCGCCGTCGAGGGCGCCCCGCAGGCTGTCGCAGGCCGACCACGCGGCGTTGTTGATGGAATCCTGGCTGATGGTGGTCATACGGGCGCTCCTAGCGGTTGACCGCGCGCTCGCAGGCTGCGCGGATGCGTTGCAGGTTGAGGTCGGCGATGCGGTTCACTAGCTCCCGCTCCTGGCGGGCGAGACGGTCCAGCGCCACGACATGCTCCTGAACCGCAGTAGGCGGAACAGGGACCGGAAGGGTCTGGACATCAGCCTTGCCCACCAGGGGCATGTGGCTGCCACGGCGGGCCTTCTGCTGCAGGTATTCCTGGGCCTCCGGCCGGTTTATGGCCCAGGCGAGGTATTCCGGCAAGACTGTCGTCGCGTCTTCCCGGGGGCGCAGGATGAAGAAAAAGCTGGGCGCGATGGTCGGGCGTTCGAATTTGGTGGTGATGGGCACCGCGTAGTTGACCTGACCACGAGCGAGAAACAGAACATCGCCCTCGTGGACGAGGTAACGCTCGGGCGGCGATGGTGGAAGGACAAGCGCGCGCTCATGGCCGTCTACAGCAAGGAACCGCCTGTCTGGCCCGATGTCCCTGATCATGATAACGGCATGGGTTCCGTCCGTTTCCGGCTCAATGCGCCCACGGAATTGCATGCCAAGCTGAATCTCGCAGAGTTCACCGATATTTTTTTTCATGGCTTCCTTGGCTTCCGCCGGGGGCCAATGCCCCCGGCGGAAGTGTGCTTGGCTACTCGACGGTGGAGTTGGTCACCTTGTACGCGTAGACGTACTTGCTCGTCCCATCCCCTCCGCCGGGGCCACCCTGGCAGCCCTTGTCCAGGAAATGCTGCTCGACCTCGCGCGCGATGTCGTCAGTGCTGTACTTGCGGTAGATCCAATGGCCCGTCTGCTTGCTGACGTTATGTTCCGTAAACAGCCGCCGCTCGGGATCGTCAGTGATGCCCGCGTACCAGGCCGAGAGGCTCCCCCCACAGTCACTGATGTGTTGCTCAATCTCACCCGCGACGCGGGCAGCCTCCGCCGACAGAATCCTCAAACCAAGTCCGAAACCCATATGCAAGCCCTCATTCGGTGTGGCAGCCTTGACAGAAGCCGGGGGCAGAGGCATCTTGAAGTTCCTACGCTTCGTCAGCTCTGCCCAGTGAGATGCATTCTGTGTCCGACTGCCGGGGTTGATGAAATCGAAGCCGAATCCTCTCACTGGGTTCGGCTTCGCTCGTTATGTATGTCGACGTGTGCAGTATGTCAAGCGTGAAAAAGAATGATTGCCTGGTGTGCGGCGGTAAGATTTGAGGTCTGCCGAGCATTTCTGGCGCATAACCAGATGAACACACTTGAAATCTGATTTTTCAACTTTGCCCACAAAGAGTTGCCACTTGTTGGCAGAGAATTCCCCGTGCTATTGCTGGTGTGATCCGTCTGCAGTTTGGCGAGATGGGCGCGAATGTCGAACAAGGGGTCGCCAACCTCATCGGCGGGATGATGCGGGCAGGACTTCCCATGCAGCAGCTCCATCCGTGCGCTCGGCTTCATCGTGCCCTTGTTGCCGTCGTATTCAAGGTACACGAACTCCAAAAGCTTGGGATGCCACGGGGCGATGATCTGCACCAAAAGCCCAACGGCAGTGGAGGCGAGGACACCATTGGGCCACACGACTTGCGGCCTGCCGCCCGCAGCTCCGTATGCTTGCGCCTCCTGGGCGAGCCTCTCCTCGGTCACGAGGCCGCAGCACCGCAAGCACGGGCCACCAGGCATGGACCGGACCACCTGGCCACTGATCAGAAAACCATTTGGCCCCAAATCGTGCACGTCCATGCCGATGTCGAGGTAAGGGATCAGATGGCGGCGCGCGAACCGTTCAAGCTGGTCGCGCTCCTTGTAGGAATCCACGGCCCCTACAATGACGTCGCAGACTTTCAGCTCATCCATCGTGGCCAGCCATGTGTCGGGCACCGCGACTACTCGGGCGTCAGGCTGTACGCCGCGAATGGCACGCTCTGCGATTGTCACTTTCAGAGTCTCTGCTCCGGCATCGGCCAAGGTCCCGCCCACCAGGCGGTTGGTGTTGGTCAAATCGATTTTGTCGGGGTCGACCAGGACGAATCCGCCCACACCAAGATGCGCGAGTTGCTGGACGACATGGGCCCCACTGCCCCCGAGGCCGATAAACCCAACCGTGCATTCCCGAAGCAGGCTCTCACTGTCGGGTCCGAGAAAGCTTTGGCGGTCAAGGCGATTCATATTGTCCTCCATTTCTTGAGAGGCAAACCCGTCACTGAGAACACGTCAACCGGACGGCAAGGCTGTCGCCGGTCGAACCAGACTTGGCCGTTCGCGGCATCTGTGGTCAGCACGATGGAGCCATGGACACATTGCGGGGCCACCTTGAAGAAGTCGGGGATGAACTTCGCATTTTCGCGCAGGTCGACTCCGCTGAACCAGGGGACGCCGTGCCCACCGTGGCTGTGCACATGGAACAGCGCCACGCGCGAGCCCATGGCCCACTGCAGCGCCTTGCGGATGGCCTCCGGTCCCATCATCGCTCCGACAGTGCGGTCTGGCAGATAGTCCCCGTCCTCCACCGGCCAGTACTCATGGGCGAGAACCAGCACGTTTTCGGAGGCTGCGGTCAGGCCTGCCGCAATGAATCCCACGCGTTCCTGCGCGAAGGCATGCGGGCGTCTGAGGTCCGCGCGAATGCGGTTGAGAAGTGTGGCGGTCGTCTTGAAGATGATATTCATATGAGTACCCTCAAATGGGCGCAGAGCATGGCGGGACATGGCTGTTCCGCCGACACCCCCTGCCAGGGCTGAGCCCACCAGGCCCGGCTGAGGACTTGGTGCTGCGTCCAATTCTGTCCCTTCCCGTCCACCCTCTCCTTGAAGAGAGCCGTGGCCGAGCAGACTCGCCCGCTTAGGGGCATCTCGTAAACGGGGCCATGCCCGCCAGGGGGTGACAAGGTCCACATTTTCTTGAGAATCGACAACAGAAAGAGTTCGTCTCAAAGCCAGTTGCATTTTTTCTCTGCTAGTGTATAGTCAAAACTTTAGCGGTACATTTTTGCCTGGAGAACACACGTGAAGCGCAGCCAGACCAACATGCACACCATCCCCGCCGTGGCCGGACAGGCCCAGCGGCTGGAGCACGTCCTCTTTCTGATGGAGGGGGCCGTCGTGTAGCGCGTCACATCCAGGCGCAGGCACGCGGGCCCCACCTTTCCGGACGTCGGAAGGTGGGGCTTTTCATTTCACCCGAACACAAGGAGGTTCCCATGACTGCGGAACAGCTATCGCGCTTGCGAGAAATCGTCCAAGCCGAGATCAACGAAATCGTCCAGGCCGTGGCTGTATGGCGCGACTGCAATGGACAGGACGAGAACGGCGTGCAGCGCATTCAGGATCACACTGCGCGCATGTCCTCGCTCGAATGGAAGTACGGCATGGACCGCCGCTTCCAGGAACTGTTGCGCCTGCTGTGCCGCATGGAGCACGACGACTTCGGCGTCTGCGAGGAATGCGGAGAGGACATCTCCATAAGGCGGCTGGAGCTTTTGCCCACCACCTCCTTCTGCTCCACCTGCATGGGCCGCAGGGAGACGGCCCGGGCGGTGTGAGGGCCTCCCCTCACGCCCCACCACCTGGAGCAGCCATGAACATCAGACCCAAAGCCATGACCTCCTTGTACCCCACGGATATCCTCTTCCAGACGCCCTGCTGGGCGCGGGTCAAGGCCCGGCTGGGCCTCAGCCCCAAGGCTTTCGACATACCCGCCGTCGGGCCTGGCAAGGATGTGTTGGTCCTGCTGAAGTCCTTTGGCAACCATAAGCTGGCCCTAGTGCCCCAAGGACCGGAGTACGCGCCGTCCGAGGAGCAGTACGGCCCCTTTCTGGAGGACTTCTCCCAGGCCCTGGCGGCCCGGCTTGGGCCGGACGTGGCGTTCATCCGCTACGACCTGCCCTGGGCCTCCCCCTACTCCGAGCAACTTGCGCGAGATGGACAGCACGCGATGCCGGAGCCAAGGCTGCGCGAACTGCGCATGAACATGGGCACCAGTTCCTGGAACATTCGCAAGGCGCCGGAGGACATGACCCCAGCCAATTCCTTGGTGGTGGACCTCACGGGCGAAGAGGCGGACCTGCTCGCACGCATGAAGCCCAAGACGCGCTATAATATCGGCCTGGCTCGGCGGAGGGGCGTGGTGGTGCGCCCGGCCTGTGAGGCCGACTTGCCCAGCTTCTACTCCTTGTATCGGCAGACTGCGCGGCGCAACGGCTTCGCCCCCAGCGGGGCCGCCCACTTTGCGGCCGTGTTCCAGGGCCGGGCAGACGAACTCCCGGGCCAGGACTTCCTCTTTCTGCTGGCGCGGCACGGTCGGGATGTGCTGGCCGGGGCCATCGTGGGCGTCTCCGAGGGCACGGCCACCTTCCTTTACGGGGCCTCCTCCGATTTCAAGCGCAACCTCATGGCCCCGGCCCTCATGCATTGGGGAGCCATGCGCCTCGCACGCGCACGGGGCTGCTCTCGCTACGACATGGGCGCAGTATCGCCTGGGGACGACCCGGCCCATCCCTTCCACGGCCTGTACCGGTTCAAGGCTGGCTTCGGTGGCCAGATCGAGTACAGGTCCGGCACGTGGGACTACCCACTGCGTCACGATGTGTACGCCCTGTATCACGAAGCGGAACTCTGGCGCGGATTGATTGAGAGACGTGGACTGGGCCAGTCGGCACCATGACCCTGTAGGCGTCAGCGAATAGGGCAGAAACAATCAGTATAACCATTCAAGGAACTAGACAGATGAAAAACAACAGAAACCTCGCCTCCCAGCCCTCCGGCTCCCCCAAAAAGCCAAAACGGCCCACCAGTCGAGACCTTACGTTGGCCCGGATAGAAACCGTGCGTCTTTCCCAACGCCAAGAAGGACACTTCGACTGCTTCGGTCGCACCGTCGATGGCTATTGTGATCAGGGCGGGTGCACATACCATCCAGAGTGCTTAAGCGTTTCACGTCTACTATGACCCATGGCCTTCTGACCTGCCCCCCCTAAACCTGAGCCTGGGATTTTGTTAGTCTCTGGCCAACGGAACCCATGGTTCACCGGTCTGTACAAGGATAGGCGCCTTTGGTATATTGTGAGTAAGAACAAGGAGGATCGCCATGCTCGCCACGGACGACTTGCGTGCTGAACACCAGGGCATCTTGAAAATGCTCGCCATTTTGCGGGCTATCGCTGCTGGCCTGAAACCCGGCGCCCCTCTGCCCCGGAGGCAACTGGGAGACATCCTCGAGTTCTTGCGTGTCTTTGCCGACAAATGCCACCACGGCAAGGAGGAGGACATTCTGTCCCCTGCGCTGGAGCAGGCCGGCATGCCGCGCCAGGGCGGCCCCATCGCCGTGAT
Source organism: uncultured Desulfocurvus sp. (assembly GCA_964502805.1). Taxonomy (GTDB): domain Bacteria; phylum Desulfobacterota; class Desulfovibrionia; order Desulfovibrionales; family Desulfovibrionaceae; genus Humidesulfovibrio. The sequence continues at coordinate 2,075 of CAZCYB010000048.1, read as the reverse complement.
GCTGCACGAGCATGAGTTGGGCCGGGGGCACATCCGCGACATGGGCGCGGCCCTGGAGGCCGGCGACCCCGCCGCCTTCGCCGCAGCCGGCCTGGCCTACGCGGATCTGCTCACCCCGCACATCGCCAAAGAGAACACCGTGCTCTTCCCCATGGCCGAACGCCTGCTGGGGGCCGAGGCCCTCACAGCCATGCAGGAGGACTTCGAGCGCCTGGAGGCCGAGCGCATCGGCCCCGGCCGGCACGAGGCCTTCCACGTCCTGCTGGACGAGCTTTCGGCCCTGTACCTTTCCTGATCACCGCAACCCGACGGAGACGACCCGATGAGTCTGAAGATAACCGACGCCGTGACCTGGGTGGGCAAACGGGACTGGGAGCTGCGCCGCTTCCACGGCGAGGAGTATTCCACCCACAAGGGCAGCACCTACAACTCCTACCTGGTGCGCGACGAGAAGACCGTGCTCCTCGACACGGTCTGGGGCCCCTACGCCCAGGAGTTCGTGCAGCAGCTGGCCGCCACCGTGGACTTGGCGAGCATCGACTTCGTCGTCATGAACCACGCCGAGCCGGACCACAGCGGCGCGCTGCCGGAGCTGATGCGCCACATCCCGGGCGTGCCCGTGTACTGCACGGCCAACGCCGTGAAATCCATCACCGGCCAGCACCACGTCGACCTGAACTTCCAGGTGGTCAAAAGCGGCCAGCGGCTGAGCCTGGGCAAGCGCGAACTCATCTTCATCGAGGCGCCCATGCTGCACTGGCCGGACACCATGTTCAGCTACCTGACGGGCGAGGACATCCTGTTTTCCAACGACGCCTTCGGGCACCACCTGGCCACGGAGGGCATGTACAACGACCTGGCCGACCCCTGCGCCCTGGAGGCCGAGTGCCTGAAGTACTACGCCAACATCCTTACGCCCTTCAGCCCGTTGGTGAAGCGCAAGATCGAGGAGTTCGCGGGCCTGGGGCTGCCGCTCAAGATGATCTGCCCCAGCCATGGCACCATCTGGCGCAAGAACCCCATGTGGATCGTGGGCAAGTACCTGGAGTGGGCGGGGGACTACCAGGAGGACCAGGTGACCATCGCCTACGACACCATGTGGAACAGCACCCGGCGCATGGCCGAGGCCATCGCCGAGGGCCTGGGCGAGGCCGCCCCCGGCCTTACGGTGAAGCTCTTCAACGCCGCACGCACGGACAAGAACGACATCATCACCGAGGTCTTCCGCTCCAAGGCCGTGCTCGTGGGCTCGCCCACCATCAACCGGGGCTTCCTGTCGTCCCTGGGCGGCCTGCTGGAAATGATGCGCGGGCTGGGCTTCAAGAAGAAGAGAGCCGCGGCCTTCGGCTCCTACGGCTGGAGCGGCGAGAGCGTGAAGATGCTCAACGAGCACCTGCGCCACGCTGGCTTCGAGGTGCCGGACGAGGGCCTGAGTGAGCTGTGGGCTCCGGACGGCGAAGCGCTGGAGCGCTGCCGTGAGTTCGGGAAGACGTTCGCCTTGATGCTTGGCTAGGATATTTCACTAAAGTCGATTCCAAGTCTACAATGGTCAACATCCAAGGTGTTGACTATGGACGAACATTTCCCGGAGCAAACTCGTATGTGGTTTTCCTGGTCGCAAACACTCTATGGCAGGCTCACCTTGCGATATTGCTTGGCGTTGGGAATGGTTGCCGTGCTCATTCTCCTTGGCTACTGGCTGGAGCGGACCAAGGTGCATGACGAAAGATTGAGTGAGTACATGTTCAACCTGGCAGCTCGTCAGCGCATGCTCACGCAACGCGTGGAGGTACTGCTACTCCGTGCCATGCAGGCCAAAGCTGATCAACAGGTCGGCCTGCTGAGGGAACACGGTGTCGTGTTAGACCAATACACAACCGCCCACGAGCAACTATTGCATGGCCCGGCCCGAGACTTGGGAATGACCGAGAATTCCTTAGTTTTTGTAGATTCTCGTAATCGCGGCACCAAGTATGATGCGCTTGCTCACGAATTTATCTCGTTGGCTCGTGTCTCGGCGGTGACCTGCCCCCAAAAGTTGTACCACTTATTGTGTTAGTCCATGTTCCCCTCTT
>CAZCYB010000047.1:0-21435 GCA_964502805.1 uncultured Desulfocurvus sp. | reverse complement strand
ATCACCCCCACAAAAGTTTTTGAGGGGGTGGGTGGGGGTTCGGGGGAGGGCGGGGGAACTTGTTACAACAAGTTCCCCCGCCCTCCCCCGATTCCTCCCCTACTCCACTCTTTCCGGGGCCAGCAGGGCGGCCAGGGCGTAGAGGCCCAGGGAGGCGGCGAAGACGCTGGAGTAGCCGAAGCTGACGGCCAGGATGTTGGCCAGGGGCGTGGCGACAACGGAGAGCGCGCCGTTGACGCTCCAGGCCCAGGGGATGAAGGCCGAGCGCGTGCCCCGGTAGGTGGAAAGGGCCAGGGGGAAGGGCATGCCCATGAAGAAGCCCAGGGGCGCGGCGATGCCCACGGCGAGGGCCAGCTTGGCTTCGTCGGCCCAGGCCAGGGCCTCGGGCAGCAGGCGCGGCAGGGCCAGGGCCAGGATGGCGGTGATGAGGGCGGCGGTGCCGCAGGCCAGGCGGATGCCCGCGCGGGGCCGGGGCACGAAGCGGCTGGAGAAGGCGCTGCCCAGGCCGGAGGCGATGAGCATGGCCGAAAGCACGGCGGCGAAGGCCAGGGCCGGGTCGTTGAGCAGGTAGGTGAAGCGCTCGATGAGCACGATTTCCACGAACAGGAAGCCCAGGCCCAGGCAGAGGAAATAGCCGAACCCGCGCAGGGCGGCGGCGGCGCCCAGGCCGTCGCCCGCGCCCATGCTGCCGCGCCGGGCCAGGGGCAGCAGGAAGACGACCAGGGCGAACACGGCGGCCTGGGCCAGCACGGCCACGTTGACCAGGTAGCCGATCTCCTGGCGGGGCAGGATCTCGATGCGCGCCAGGGCCTCCAGGATGCGCGTGGGCCGGATGATCTCGTGGAAGAAGGGCTTGTCCTGGGTGCTGGGCGCCAGGTTGAAGAAGGCGAAGGAGGAGCCGGTGCCGTTCCCCCGCAGGTAGGCTGTGATGTCCTCCATGAGCGAGTCGCGCGCCGGGTTTTCGGCGGGCGCGGGCTCGGTCCCTGGGGCGTCAGAGGCGTCGGGCGCGTCGGGCGCGTCGGCGAAGCTGCCGCCAAGGGCCAGCTCTTCTTCCGTGGCCTGGGTGGCGGGCTTCGGGGCGGGCTTGGTGTCGGGCTGGGCAGGGGCATTGGCGGAAGCCCTGGGGGCCTGGGCCAGCGTGGTCTGGCTCTCGAAGGACACCGGGGGCAGGTCGTTGAAGACCTCCACCCGGGCCGGGTCGATGCCGGGGAAGTAGGGCGTGTCGAAGCTTCTCTCGCGGGCGAAGGCGCGGGTGCGCTCCACGTCCACGGGGCTGAAGGGCGCGGGCGAGACCAGGATGCGCCCGGTGAAGGAGCTGCGCACCACGATGATGTGCGCCGCCGGGTCGGCGATGCCCGCCAGTTCCAGGCCCGCGCGCACGGTGGTCACGGCCTTGAGGGCGTACACCGGCAGCTCGCCGATGCCCATGGGGATGGACAGGATGCCCGCGCCCAGGTCGTCGCCCCCGCTCCCGCTCCCGTTCCCCTCTGCCGGGGAGGCCAGGGAGCGCAGCAGGGCGGCCACGCCCTCGGCCGTGAGCAGGTACTTGTTGGCCTGGCCCTGGTCCAGGAACTCGGGGGAGACATCGATGAGGCGGTAGGGCCTGCCCGCGGCGCGGGCGGCCTGAGCGCGCACCACGGGGGAGGCCAGGGCCGGGGCCGTGGCAGTACCTCGCGGGGCGTCGTAGCCGGGGATGTCCTGCTGGCCGGCTTGCGGATCGGCGCCTTCCGTTGCCGGGTCTCCGGCGGGGGAGTCCGGCCCGGTCTCGGCGGGCACGGCCTGGACAACGGCGTCGGGGTCCACCTCGGCGCGCACCACCCCGGCCAGGGGCGGGGCCGAGGGCTTGTGCCCGGCCAGGATCTCCACCAGCACGGGGTCGCTCTCCACGGTGTCCACGCGGCCGGAGCCCAGCATGACGGCCTCGCGGGCGCGGAAGCCGCCCCGGCCCCCGGCCAGCAGCACGCGGTCGGGCTGGCGCAGGATGTAGGGCAGGCTGTCCAGGGCGGCGCGCAGGTAGCTCACGTCGTAGCCCCGGGTGCGCGGCAGGGAGGCCAGGCGCTCGCCGTCGCGGTAAAGGCCCAGGGCGGCGGGAGGGCCGCCAGCGCCCAGGAGCTCGTAGTTGTTGGAGAGGTCCGGGTCGTGGCGCTCGATGAAGCTGTCCAGCAGCAGGTAGTGGCCGCGCGCGCTGCGCACCTCCCTGAGCACCCGGTTGTCCTCCACGTTCATGGCCACGGAGACGGGCTTGTACTGGCTGTAGGCGGCGTGGTTGGCGAACACCACCACCCAGGCCGAGGCGGCGGCCACGCCCAGGGCCAGGGCGGCCAGGCCGGCGCGGGCGGCGGCGGAGCGGTTCCTGGGCAGGCTGGTCAGCGCGGCCAGGGCCAGCGGCGGCAGCAAGAACAGCGGCACCAGGAAGGGCTGGGCCAGGTGCATGGCGGCCAGCAGGCCAGCCGCGCCCAGGCCCGCGCCCACCAGGTCGGCCATGTAGACCTTGGGGATGTCCTCCTGCCGGGCCAGGAAGGACAGGCCCACATACAGGCCGGAGGCGAAGAAGAAGGGGAACAGGGCCAGGTAGTACTTGCCGATGTTCCAGAGCTGGCCCTGCCAGAGCACCAGGTTCTGCAGTTCCAGCGGGTTGAAGGGGATGAGCCCCAGGGCGGAGTAGCCCAGGCTGACCAGGGCCAGCATGGCCACGGGCAGGGCGTAGAACAGCGACTGGGCCCGGCGCTCGAAGCGGTCGCCGAACAGGCAGAGCACCACGCCGCTCACCGAGTATCCGGCCATGGCCATGGAGATGACCCAGTAGCCGTACTCGCTCCAGTTGGTGATGGCGAAGTGCCGCACCAGGAAGATCTCGAAGGCGATGGACGCCAGACAGACGAGGAAGATGCCCAGGTAACGCATGCGGCCCCATGCGCGCCCGGCCGGAGTTCCGAGGCGCGATAAAAAGATGCGACTGCGTACCGTATCCGGCGAGCGGAGGCAAGGCCGGGGCCTAAGCCGGTTGGCCGGGGCGGCGCGAAAACCGCCGGGCCTTGCGGTTTGGCCGGGCAGCCTGTAGAAAAACCGCCATGCAGGCCCCCGTGACCATCGTCATCCCCACGCACCGGCGCCCCGCGTTGCTGCGCCGGGCCCTGGAGCACTACGCCCCCTCGGGGCTCCCTCTGCTGGTGGCCGATTCCAGCCCCGAGGCCCAGCCGGACCTGCCGCCGGGCGTGACCTACCACCACCTGCCGGGCATGGGCATAGAGGCCAAGCTGGAGCGCATGGCCGCGCTGGTGGAGACGCCCCTGGCTGTGCTCTGCGCCGACGACGACTTCACCAGCCCCGCGTCCATCCTGCGCTGCTCCAATTTTTTGCTGGCCAACCCGGACTACGCGGCTGCCCACGGCCACTACCTGCGCGTGCTGCGCCAGCCCGCCGGGCAGGGCGGCGCGGGCGGCGGGCCCCTTGTGGAGCCCTGCTACCTGGATACGCACAACGCCCGCATCGACGCCGCGAGCCCAGGGGAACGCCTGCTCCAACTCAACAGGCCGTACGTGCCCCTTTTCTACGCCGTGGCGCGGGCCGAGGCCCTGCGCCTGGCCTTCGGCCCCGGCCACGGGCGCGAGGTCTTCTACGCCTCCTCGGAGTTGGCCCTGGGCCTGGCCGTGGCCATGCTGGGCAAGGTGGCCGTACTGCCCACCCTGCACACCGTGCGCGACATCGTGCCCAGCCTGGACCTGGAAGGCGGCAAGTGCGACGACCTGGGCGTGGTGCGCTCCGCCCCGAAATACCGCGAGCCCTACGGGCTGTTCGTGGAACGCCTGTCCGGAGAGCTGGCCCGGCGCTCCGGCCTGGAGCCCGGGGCCGCGCGCGAAGCCGTGCTGGCCAGCCTGGAGGATTTCTCGGCCCGCTACTGCCGACGCGGCGGGCGCAGGCCGCTGTACAAGAAGCTGCCCAAGTACTGCCGCCGGGCGGCCCGGGCCCTAGTGCCGGGCGAGGCCCGCAGGCAGGACGAGGCCGCGGAGGCCACGCGCCGGGCGGCGCTTTCCGCCTATCTGGCCCCGGTCGGACCGGAGGCGCTGGCCGTGCTGGACGACATCCTGGCCAAGCTGGCCGCCAGCCCGGGCTAGCGCAATGGAGGACCTGATGCGGACACGCGTCCTTGTCACCGGGGCCACTGGCTTCGTGGGGCGCCATGTGGTCCAGGCCCTGCTGGACCTGGGCTGCGCGGTGTCGGTGCTGGCCCGCGACCCGGCCAAGGCCCTGGCCCTGCCCTGGGGCGGCCGGGTGGAGGTCATCCCCGGAGGCCTCGACGCCGGGCCGGAACTGCTGGACCGCCTGGCCGCCCACCCGGTCATCGCGCACCTGGCCTGGGAAGGCCTGCCCAACTACAAGGCCGAGACCCAGGTGACCGAAGTGCTGCCCAGGCATCTGCGCTTCCTCTCGGAGCTGGTTCGGCGGGGAGTGCGGCGGCTGCTGGTGACGGGGACCTGCCTGGAGTACGGACTGCGGGAGGGGGCGCTCTCCGAAAACACCCCCTGCGAGCCCGTGACGGCCTACGGCCGGGCCAAGGACCTGCTGCGCCGGGGGCTTGAGCCCGTGTGCGCGGCGGCGGGCGCGGAGCTCGTCTGGGCCCGCCTGTTCTACATGCACGGGCCGGGGCAGTCCGAAAAATCCTTGCTCTCCCAACTTGACCGGGCTATCTCTTCGGGCGCAGAGTCGTTCAATATGTCCGGCGGGGAGCAGGAGCGCGACTACCTGCCCGTGGAGCGCGTGGCGGAGCTTCTGGCCCGCCTGGCCCTGCCGGGCGAGGTGGCGGGCGTGTTCAACGTGGCCAGCGGGCGGCCCGTGACGGTGCGCGCCCTGGTGGAGGAGCGCCTGCGCCAGCGCGGCAGCGCCCTGCGCCTGAACCTGGGCCACTACCCCTATCCGGACTACGAGCCCATGCGCTTCTGGGCAGACACCGCCAAACTCGACGCGGCCCTGGCCCAGAGCCGCCACCAAGGATTATGAGCACCAAGAACACCACTCCCGACCCGGTTCAGCAGTTTCGCCAGGAGCGCGAAGAGCGCATCCGCGCCATGGGCGAGGACCAGGCCCTGAAAGGCAGCGCCCACTCCTTTACCGTGGACTCCACACGCGCCGGCTACTCCTACAATTTCAACTGGATGGGGCGACCCATCATCCAGTATCCCCAGGACATGGTGGCCATGCAGGAGATCATCTGGGACATGCGCCCGGACTGCGTGGTGGAGACGGGCATCGCCCACGGCGGCAGCCTGATCCTCTCGGCCTCCCTGCTGCAGTTGCTGGGCGGCGACGGGTTCGTGGTGGGCGTGGACATCGACATCCGCGAGCACAACCGCGCGGCCATCGAGGCCCACCCCATGGCCCCGCGCATCCGCATGATCCAGGGCTCGAGCATCGAGGAGGCCACGGCGGCGAAGGTGCGCCAGGCCATCGCCGGGCAGACGAACCCGCTGGTGGTGCTGGACTCCAACCATACCCACGACCATGTGCTGGCCGAACTGCGCCTCTACTCGCCCCTGGTGAGGAAGGGCGGCTGGCTGGTGGTGTTCGACACGGTGGTGGAGGTCATGCCCGAGATCAGCTACCCCAACCGCCCCTGGGGCGTGGGCGACAACCCCATGACCGCCGTGGACGCGTTCCTGAAGGAATGCGACCGCTTCGTCATCGACGAGGCCATGGACGCCAAGCTCTGCGTGAGCATGGCCCCGCGCGGCTACCTGCGCTGCGTCAAAGACTAGACGAGGAGAACCCGCACGTGAGCACCCTCCGCGACCTGCGCCGGGCCCTGCTGGCCGCCCTGCCCGAACCGGTGTCCAAGATCATCCGCTGCATCGGCGCGCCGGGCAAGTTCATCCACTTTCCCGACCCGACCTACGCCCAGGACGGCCTGGTGACGCGCCACAACGCCGACTTCCTCATGGACCCGCGCTTCGCCGAGGCCTACCGCCTGGGCCGGGCCACGGGCTCCTGGCCGGGCGGCGAGCCCGCGTGGCGCACCTATGTGGCCTGCTGGGCCGCGCAGAAGGCCGCCGGGCTGCCCGGCGACTTCGTGGAGTGCGGCGTGAACCGGGGCGGCATGAGCCGGGCCATCTGCCACTACGTCTCCTTCGAGAAGCTGCCCAAGCTGTTCTGGCTTTTGGACACCTATCACGGCCTGGACGACGGGCTCATCAACGAGGAGGAGCGCGGCCAGGGGCGCACCACCTCGCGCGACTACTACACCGAGTGCCTGGGCGCCGTGCGCGAGACCTTCAAGCCCTACCCGAACGCGCGCATCGTGCAGGGGGTCATCCCCGGCACGCTGTCCCAGGTCTCGGCGGAGCAGGTGAGCTACCTGTCCATCGATATGAACTGCGTGGCCCCGGAGATAGCGGCGGCGGAATACTTCTGGGATCGTCTGGTGAGCGGCGCGGTGGTGGTGCTCGACGACTACGGTTTCGAGCTGCACGACCCGCAGAAGCGCGCCTTCGACGAGTTCGCCGAGAAGCGCGGCGTGCAGGTGCTCTCCCTGCCAACGGGCCAGGGCCTCATCTTCAAACCCTAGCCGAGCAAGGACACCCATATGGAAGTCGTCATCCTCTGCGGGGGCCTGGGCACCCGCCTGCGCGAAGAAACAGAGTTCCGGCCCAAGCCCATGGTGAACATCGGGCCCCGGCCCATCCTCTGGCACATCATGAAGATCTTCGCCTCCCAGGGGCACCAGGACTTCGTGCTGGCCCTGGGCTACAAGGGCGAGATGATCAAGGACTACTTCCTCAACTACGAGGCCATGAACAACGACATCACCATCGAGCTGGGCAAGCCCGCCACGGCGCAGCTGCACTCCTGCCACGAGGAATGCGGCTGGAAGGTGACCCTGGCCAGCACCGGCGAGAAGGCGCTCAAGGGCGCAAGGCTCAAGAAGGTCGAGCGCTACATCAAGGGCGACACCTTCCTCCTCACCTACGGCGATGGCGTGGCCAACGTGAACCTGGCGGAGCTCATCGCCTTCCACAAGGCCCACGGCAAGATGGTCACCCTCTCCGGCGTGAACCCGTCCTCGCGCTTCGGCGAGCTCAAGGTCGAGGGCGACAGCGTCACCCGCTTCCACGAAAAGCCCAAGGGGCCGGGCTCCGGCCTCATCAACGCCGGCTACATGGTCATGAACCGCGCGGTGTTCGACCGGGTCACGGACGAGGATTCCTGCGACCTGGAGTACGGCCCGCTGGAGCGCCTGGCCGAGGAAGGCCAGCTCATGGTCTACCGCCACACCGGGTTCTGGGCCTGCATGGACACCCTGCGCGACACCGAGTACCTGAACAAGCTCTGGGATTCCGGCCAGGCGGGCTGGAAGACCTGGTAGGAGGCGCGTCATGTTCGGCGACTTCTTCCGCGGCCGCAGGATCTTCGTCACCGGGCACACGGGCTTCAAGGGCGCCTGGCTCTGCCACCTGCTCGCGCGCCTGGGCGCCCAGGTGCTGGGCTACTCCCTGGACCCGCCGAGCAACCCGAACCTCTTCTCCTCCACCGGGCTCGACGCCGAGCCCCTGCCCGGCCAGGACTTCCGCCACGCGGACATCCTGGACCTGCCCACCCTGAAGCGCGCCGTGGCCGATTTATCGCCCCAGGTGGTCATCCACATGGCCGCGCAGTCCCTGGTCCGGCCCTCCTACGCCGATCCGCTGGGCACCCTGGCGGTGAACGTGCAGGGCACGGCCCACGTGCTGGAGGCCTGCCGCCTGGCCCCGGTGCCCGCCGGGGACCGCCGGGCCATCGTGGTCGTCACCAGCGACAAGTGCTACGAAAACCGCGAGTGGGTGCACGGCTACCGCGAGTGCGACCCCATGGGCGGGCACGACCCGTACTCCGCCAGCAAGGGCTGCGCGGAGCTGGTGGCCGCGTCCTACGCCCGGTCGTACTTTCCCGCCGCCGGGCATGCGGAGCACCGCACCGCCCTGGCCACGGCGCGCGCGGGCAACGTCATCGGCGGGGGCGACTTCGCCACGGACCGGCTCATCCCGGACCTGGCGCGGGCCTTTGCCGCCGGAAAGCCCGCGCGCATCCGCAGGCCCGATGCCGTGCGCCCCTGGCAGCACGTGCTGGAGCCGCTCTCCGGCTACCTGCTGCTGGCCAAGAGGCTGCTGGAGCACGGCCCGGAATTCGGCGGCGGCTGGAACTTCGGCCCCGGCCCGCAGGACGTGCGCACCGTGGGGCAGATCGCCACGCGCTTCGCCGAACTCTGGGGACCGGAGGCCCGCCTGGAGTTTGACGAGGGGCCGCACCCGCACGAGGCCGGGCTCTTGGTGCTGGACTGCGCCAAGGCCCGGGCGCTGTTGCCCTGGTCGCCCCGGCTGGAGCTGGACCAGGCCCTGCTGTGGACCGCGGGCTGGTTCCACGCCTGGGCCGAGGGCAAAACCCCGCGCGACATGCGCGTGCTCTGCCAGACCCGCGTGCAGGAATTCCTGGGCGCGTAGGAGTCCCCACCTTGGGCAAGCTCTCCCTTCTTCCGCAGCCGCTGCCGGGGCTGGCGCTCATCGAGACGGCGGCCTTCGAAGACCACCGGGGGGCCTTCAGCCGCGTGTTCTGCGCCCGGGAACTGGCCTCCCTGGGCCTGGGCCCCGCCCGATTCGGAGCGATCGTCCAGATCAACCACTCCCTGACGCGGGCCAGGGGCGCGGTGCGGGGCCTGCACTTCCAGCGCCCCCCAAGGGCCGAGGCCAAGATCATCCGCTGCCTCAAGGGCCGGGTGTTCGACGTGGCCGTGGACCTGCGCGCCGGCTCGCCCACGTACCTGAAATGGCACGCCGTGGAGCTCTCGGCGGAAAACCGCCTGGCCTACGCCCTGCCCCGGGGCTTCGCCCACGGCTTCCAGGCCCTGGAGGCCGACTGCGAGCTTTTGTACCTGCACGACGAATTCTACAGCCCGGAGCTTGAGGGCGGCCTGCGCCACGACGACCCGGCGCTCTCCATCCCCTGGCCCCTGCCCGTGGCCGACCTCTCGGCCCGGGACCAGGCCCACCCGCCGCTCTCGGCGGAGTTCATTCCCCTGGAGATTCCATGAACTGCCGCTTCTGCGCCGCGCCGCTCACCCAGGTGTTCCTGGATCTGGGCGCGTCTCCGCCGTCCAACTCGTTCCTCAAGCCCTCCGACCTGAACGGCCCGGAGGTGCACTACCCGCTCAAGCTCCACACCTGCCCGGACTGCCGCCTGGTGCAGGTGGACGAGTACAAGCGCTCCAGCGAGATCTTCTCCTCGGAGTACGTGTACTTCTCCTCCTACTCCAGCACGTGGCTCAACCACGCCAAGGCCTACGTGCAGGCCACGCTGCCGCGCCTGGGCCTGGGGCCGCAGTCCCTGGTCATGGAGATCGCCAGCAACGACGGCTACCTGCTGCAGTACGTGCAGGCCGCCGGGGTGCCCGCCCTGGGCATCGAGCCCTCGGGCTCCACCGCCGCCGCCGCGCGGGCCAAGGGCATCGAGACCATGGAGGACTTCTTCGGCGTGCGCCTGGCCACGGAGCTGGCCGCCCAGGGGCGACAGGCCGACCTCATCGTGGGCAACAACGTGCTGGCCCACGTGCCGGACCTGAACGACTTCGTGGCGGGCCTGGCCCTGGCGCTCAAGCCCGCCCAGCCCACGGGCGGGCTCATCAACATGGAGTTCCCGCACCTGTACCGGCTGGTGGAGTCCTGCCAGTTCGACACCGTGTACCACGAGCACTTCTCCTACCTCTCGCTGTCCACGGTGCGGCGCATCTTCGCGGCCCACGGCCTGGCCGTGTTCGACGTGGAGGAGCTGCCCACCCACGGCGGCTCGCTGCGGATTCACGCCCGCCACGCCGCCGATCCCCTGGCCGTGACCCCCCTGACTGCAGAGACCGACCGCCTGCGCGCCGTGCTGGCCATGGAAGAGCAGGCCGGGATGCTCACCGACGCCTACTACCAGGGCTTCCAGGCCCGGGCCGAGCACGTGAAGGCCGAGCTGGTGCGCCTGCTGGCGGACCTGAAGCTCTTCGGCAAGACCGTGGCCGCCTACGGCGCCGCGGCCAAGGGCAACACGCTGCTGAACTTCTGCGGCATCGGGCCGGACATGGTGCGCTTCGCCTGCGACGCCAGCCCGCACAAGCAGGGCCTGTACCTGCCGGGCAGCCGCATCCCCGTGCTGCCGCCCAGCGCCATCGACGAGCACAGGCCCGACTACGTGCTCATCCTGCCCTGGAACATCCAGACCGAAATAATGACCCAGCTGGCGCACATCCGCTCCTGGGGCGGCCAGTTCCTGGTGCCGATACCCAGACCGATGGTGGTGTAGGAAGAGTGAGGGGGGCGCTAGCGGCTCCAAAGGGCCGACCGGCCTCGGATGCGAAGGGCCTCTTCAGCGCATGCGCTGAAGAGGCCCTTCGCATCCGAGGCCATATCGCGGGGTCCGGGGGTGCGGAGCCCCCGGCAGGGGTGCAGGGGACGGAGTCCCCTGCCCGCCGGAGGCAGCCTCCCCCCTGCGCTCTCTCCTACTCCAGCACCGCGCCCGTGGCCGCGCTGGACACGTGCTTGGCGTAACGCTTGAGGAACGGCGAGGCGATGGTCTTGCGCTTGGGCCGGTGGGTCTTCTTGCGTTCGGCCAGTTCGGCCTCGGGCACCAGCAGGTTCAGCTTGCGCGCCGGGATGTCGATCTCGATCCTGTCGCCCTCGCGCACCAGGCCGATGAGCCCGCCGCTGGCCGCCTCGGGCGAGACGTGGCCGATGGCCGCCCCGCGCGAGCCGCCGGAGAAGCGCCCGTCGGTGATGAGCGCCACGGATTCGCCCAGGCCCATGCCCATGATGACGCTGGTGGGGGTGAGCATCTCGCGCATGCCGGGGCCGCCCTTGGGGCCCTCGTAGCGGATGACCACGGCGTCGCCGGGCTTGATCCGCCCGCCCAGGATGGCTTCCACGGCCTCCTTCTCGGAATCGAAGGGCCGGGCGTTGGCGGTGCGGCGCATCATCTCCGGCGCCACGGCGGACTGCTTGACCACCGCGCCCTGGGGGGCCAGGTTGCCGGTGAGCACAGCGATGCCGCCCTCCTTGGCGTAGGGCTTGGAAACGGGCTTGACCACGTCGTAGTTGAGCACGTGCGCGCCGCTGGCGGCCAGGTTCTCGCCCACGGTCTTGCCGGTGCAGGTCAGGGCGTCCAGCTCCACGTGCCCGGCCTTGGAAAGCTCGGCCATGACGGCCTGGATGCCGCCCGCGGCGTGCAGGTCCTGGATGTGGTGCTCCTGGCTGGCGGGGCTTAAGCGGCAGAGGTTGGGCGTTTTGCGGCTCACCTCGTCGAAGATGGCCAGGGTCAGCGGCAGGCCCGCCTCGCGGAAGATGGCGGGCAGGTGCAGCACGGTGTTGGTGGAGCAGCCGAGCGCCATGTCCAGGGCCACGGCGTTCTTCACGCTTTTCTCCGTCACGATGTCGCGCGGGCGGATGCCCTTTTTCAAGAGCTCCATGATCTGCATGCCCGCGTGCTTGGCCAGGCGGATGCGCGCGGCCTGCACGGCGGGGATGGTGCCGTTGCCCGGCAGGGCCAGGCCGATGGTCTCGGAGAGGCAGTTCATGGAGTTGGCCGTGAACATGCCCGCGCAGCTGCCGCAGCCCGGGCAGGCGTTCTCCTCCAGCTCGTCCAGCTCGGCCTCGTCCATCTTGCCCAGCTTCACCTTGCCCACGGCCTCGAACACGTTGATGAGGTCGACCTTCTTGCCGCCCACGCTGCCGGCCATCATGGGCCCGCCGGAGACCACGATGGCGGGGATGTTGAGCCTGAGCGCGGCCATGAGCATGCCCGGCACCACCTTGTCGCAGTTGGGCACCAGCACCAGGGCGTCGAAGGGATGGCCGCTGGCCATGATCTCGATGGAGTCGGCGATGAGCTCGCGGCTGGGCAGGGAAAAGTGCATGCCCGCGTGGTTCATGGCCAGGCCGTCGCACACGCCGATGGTGGGGAACTCCATGGGCGTGCCCCCGGCCATGCGCACGCCGTCCTTCACCGCCTGCACGATCTTGTCCAGGTGGATGTGGCCGGGGATGATCTCGTTGGCGGAGTTGGCGATGCCGATCAGGGGCCGCCGCATCTCCTCGCGGGTCAGGCCCAGGGCGGCCAGGAGCGAGCGGTGCGGGGCCTTTTCCAGGCCGCCGGTCATCTGCGAGCTGCGCTTGGTCATTTTGGAATTGCGGGGAGCGGGCTTCTTGCTGGCGGGCATTGGGATTCCTCCTGATGCGGTGTGCGGAAAGTCGGTTGCGGGGGCGGGGCCATGCGCCCCGGTGATGGTGCTCCCGTCGCGTGGGCGCACCCCGCGAGCAGGACCAGCCGCCTATTTCCGGGCGGCGACGTAGCTGGCTAGGCCCGCCACCAGGGTGGTGGCGAAGGCCAGGGCGAAGGCCTGCCACGCGGGCAGGAACTAGACGGTGAGGAACAGGGGCGGCACGTCCAGGGTGGCGGCCAGCCAGCCCTGCACGAACTTGAGGCAGACCAGCGCCAGCACCCCGCCCAGGAAGCCCTGGGCCAGGCCGTTGGCCATGAGCGGAGCGCGGATGAACCAGGGCCTGGCGCCCACAAGGGAGAGGATCTCCACCTCGTCCTTGCGGGCCAGCATCATGAGCTTGAGCGTATTGCCCACCACCAGCCCCACCACCAGGGCGAAGAAGCCCAGGGCGGGCCAGGCGGCCTTGCGCGCCAGGCCTATCCAGCCCGTGGCCAGGGAGAGCTGCGTGGGATTGTAGGTCACGCGCTCCACGTCGTCCAATTTGTGCAGCCGGGCGTACATGCGGCCCATCCAGGGCTCCGGGTCCTCCCCGCGGGGGATGGCGAAGCTCACCAGGGCCGTGGCGGGCAGGGGGTTGTCGCCCTCCAGCCAGGAAAAGTCCTCCAGCACCGGGGCCGGGGCGGTGGCGTTCTCGGCCTTTGCCGCCGCCAGGCCCGTGGGCACCAGCCCGCGCATCAGCTCCGCCAGGGCCGCGCGCGGGGTGAAGGTGGACACCTCCGAGACGCCGGGGGCGCGCTTCAGGTCGGCCCACTGGGCCTCCACCTTGTCCTGGTCCGCGCCGGGCCGCCAGTAGATCTGGAACCGCGCCTGACCCTGGCCGCGCATCACCTCGGCCTCGATGTTCGCCAGGATCATGAGTCCCACGGCGGCCAGGAGCGTGACCATGCTCACCGCCACCAGGGTGCAGAACTGCGCCAGGGGGTAGCGCCGCATGTCGGCCAACCCGCGCAGGAAAAGCTTGCCCGTGCCGCTCATGCCCGGCCCCCGTTTCTCATTCCGCGAATGAGCCCCGGCAGCACCGGGTCCACCACGATCTCGGGCGGCACCTGCTCCACCTGGCCGCGCACCAGGCGCACCTGCTTGGCCTCCGGCGCCCAGGAGAGCACCTCGCGGTTGTGCGTGGCCATGATGATGGTGGTGCCGTAGGTGTTGAACTGCTTGAACAGGTCCACCAGGTGCTTGGCCAGGTCCGCGTCCAGGTTGCCCGTGGGCTCGTCGGCCAAAATCAGCTCCGGATTGACGACCATGCTGCGGGCGATGGCCACGCGCTGCTGCTCGCCGCCGGAGAGCACCCCGCAGGGGGAGTAGGAGCGGTCCTCCAGGTCCAGGGCGCGGATGACCGCGCGCACGCGGCGATCGATGGACACGCTGGACACCCCGCGCACCTCCAGGGCGATGGCGATGTTCTCGAACACCGTGCGCTCGGGCAGCACCTTGAAGTCCTGGAACACCACGGCCACCTTGCGCCGAAGCTCCGGCAGCCCGGCGGGCCGCAGGCGCATCAGGTCCACGCCCGCCACCACGGCGCTGCCGTTGCCGGGCCGCACGTCGCCGTAGAGCACGCGCAGAAGCGTGGTCTTGCCCGCGCCGGAAGGGCCGGTGAGCAGCACGAAGTCGCCGCGCTCCACATGAAGCGTGACGCCGCGCAGCACCTCGCTGCCGCAGAGGGAACAGGAAACTCCGTCCAGGTGCACCATACGTCCGGGTTGCTTACGCCAATTGCGCACGGTTTGGAAGAGGGCGGGGCAGGGGGGCATTTTGGGGCGGCCCGCCCCCGCCATCCCGATTGTTTGCGTAAAGTTTACGCCGCCCCCTTGCGCCTATCTCAAGCATGTGTATTTAGGATGAATGCGCCCGCCACCAGCGCCCGCCGTGATGGACAGTCACGCGCCCGACGCCAGCGGCCCGCGCCAATCGACAGTCCCGGAGATGCGCCATGTGGGAATACACTGACAAGGTCAAGGAACACTTCTTAAATCCCAAGAATGTCGGCGAGATGAAGGACGCCAGCGCCGTGGGCGAGGTGGGCTCCATCGCCTGCGGAGACGCGCTCAAGCTCTTCCTCAAGATCGAGGACGGCGTCATCCAGGACGCCAGCTTCCAGACCTTCGGCTGCGCCAGCGCCATCGCGTCCAGCTCCGCCCTCACCGAACTGGTCAAGGGCAAGACCGTGGACGAGGCCCTGAAGCTCACCAACAAGGACATCGCCGCCGCCCTGGGCGGGCTGCCCAAGGAGAAGATGCACTGCTCCGTCATGGGGCAGGAGGCTCTCGAGGCCGCCATCAAGACCTGGCGCGGCGAGAAGGTGGACAAGACCGAGCACTCCGAGGGCGAGATCGTCTGCGAATGCTTCGGCGTCACCGACGAGCAGATCTTGCACGCCGTGCGCGAGAACGACCTCAAGACCATCGAGGACGTGACCTACTACACCAAGGCCGGCGGCGGCTGCGCCAAGTGCCACGAGAAGATCGAGGAGCTCATCGCCAAGGCGCGCGGGCTGGAGGCCCCCAAGGCCGAGCCCGTGAGGAAGCTCACCAACCTCCAGCGCATGCGCCTCATCGAGGAGGTGCTGGAGAAGGAGATCCGCCCGCGCCTGCAAATGGACGGCGGCGACATCGAGCTTGCGGACATCGACGGGCTCACCGTGGTGGTGAACCTGCGCGGGCGGTGCACCGGCTGCCCGGCCAGCCAGGCCACCGTGCAGGGCACCGTGCAGGCGATACTGCGCGAGAAGGTGGACCCCGAAATCGTGGTGCGGGAGGCCTAACATGAGCGACAACCGCATCATCTACATGGACAACAACGCCACCACCCGCGTGGCGCCCGAGGTGCTGGAGGCCATGCTGCCGTTCTTCTCCGAGCGCTACGGCAACCCCTCTTCCATGCACAGCTTCGGCGGCGCCGTGGGCAAGGAGATGCGCGAGGCCCGCGAGAGCCTGGCCGACCTGCTCGGCTGCGGGGCCGACGAGATCGTGTTCACCAGCTGCGGCACCGAGGCCGACAACACCGCCATACGCAGCGCCCTGGCCGCCCAGCCGGAAAAGCGCCACATCGTCACCACACGGGTGGAGCACCCCGCCGTGCTCTCCCTGTGCAAGTTCCTGGAGCGCAGCCAGGGCTACCGCGTCACCTACCTGGGCGTGGATTCCGAGGGCCAGCTGGACATGCAGGAGTTGGAAGACTCCCTGGCCGAGGACACCGCCGTGGTCAGCATCATGTGGGCCAACAACGAGACCGGCGTGATCTTCCCCATCCCGGACATCGCCCGGCTCACCCGGAGCCGGGGAATCTTCCTGCACACGGACGCCGTGCAGGCCGTGGGCAAGATTCCCATGAAGCTCTCCGAAACCGGGGTGGACATGCTGGCGCTCTCCGGCCACAAGCTGCACGCGCCCAAGGGCGTGGGCGCGCTGTACGTGCGCCGCAAGCTGCCCTACCGGCCGTTCATGATCGGCGGGCACCAGGAGCACGGGCGCCGCGCAGGCACCGAGAACACCACCGGCATCATCGCCCTGGGCGCCGCCGCCCGGGCCGCCAAGGCCCACCTGCCCGCGGAGAACACCACCGTGCGCGCCCTGCGCGACAGGCTGGAGAACGCGCTGCTCTCCGCCGTGCCGGACAGCCGCCTGAACGGCCACAAGACCGACCGGCTGCCCAACACCGCCAACATCAGCTTCAAGTACGTGGAGGGCGAGGCCATCCTGCTCCTGCTCGACCAGCTGGGCATAGCGGCCAGCTCCGGCTCGGCCTGCACCAGCGGCTCGCTCGAGCCCTCCCACGTGCTCAGGGCCATGGGCGTGCCCTTCACCTACGCCCACGGGTCCATCCGGTTCTCGCTCTCGCGCTACACCACCGAGGCCGACGTGGACAACGTCATCGCCAACGTGCCCAGGATCATCGAGAACCTGCGCAAGATCTCGCCCTACAAGCAGGGCGCGCCCGACCCCCTGGACCCCAAGCCCGCCTGCGGGTGCTGATGATGGGCAAGGGGTAGCCTCCGGCGGCCAGGGTGCTCGATGTGATATGGGCGCCCCTGGACCCGGTTTTGGGGGGGCTGCCCGGCTGGCAACCCCGCCCCTTCGCCGGGGGCCCCTCGATGGGAGGGTGGCAGCGCCCCCAATATTACACACAAGGAGCATACGATGCGCATAGCTTCGGGCATGGATGAACTCATCGGCGGCACGCCCATGGTGGCGCTGCGCCGGTTATCGCAGGGCCTGGGCGCGGTGCTGGTGGCCAAGCTGGAGTCCATGAACCCCGGCGGCTCGGTGAAGGACCGCATCGCCAAGGGCATGGTGGAGGCCGCCCTGGCCGAGGGGAAGATCACCGAGCAGACGCTCATCGTGGAGCCCACCAGCGGGAACACCGGCATCGGCCTGGCGCTCCTGTGCGCCATCAAGGGGCTCAAGCTGGTGCTGACCATGCCCGAGAGCATGAGCGTGGAGCGCCGCAAGCTCTTGGCCGGGTATGGGGCCAGGCTGGTGCTGACTCCGGCCTCCGGCGGCATGAAGGGGGCCATCCAGCGGGCCGAGGAACTGGTGGAGGAGACGAGAAAGGCGGGCGGCAGCGCCTTCATGCCCATGCAGTTCGACAATCCGGCCAACCCGCAGGCCCACCGCGAGAGCACGGCCCTGGAGATCTGGGGCGACACCGAGGGCCTGGTGGACTGCTTCATCGCGGGCGTGGGCACGGGCGGCACGGTGACGGGCGTGGGCCAGGTGCTGAAGCAGAAAAAGCCCGAGCTGCGCGTGGTGGCCGTGGAGCCCAGCGACTCCCCGGTGCTTTCCGGCGGCAAGCCTGGGCCGCATAAGCTCCAGGGCATCGGCGCGGGGTTCGTGCCGGGCATCCTGGATACGAAGATTTACGACGAGATCATCCAGGTGGGCGCGGACGACGCCTTTGCCACGGCCCGGCGCATGATGCGCGAGGAGGGCATCAGCTGCGGCATCTCCTCGGGCGCCAACGCCTTTGCGGCCATGCGGGTGGCCGCCCGGCCGGAGATGGCGGGCAAGATGATCGTGTTCGTGGTGTGCGACACCGGCGAACGCTATATTTCCACCCCGCTTTTTGCGGATGCCGAGTAGTTCCGGGAGCGAGCCATGATCGACCAGACGCCAGTGTTGGAAGCCGTGGACAAGGACGCCGCCCTTGCCGAGACCGTGGACAAGCTCAGCACGCGCGACGCCTGCCAGGCCGCCTGCCACCGCATCAGCCGCGACGCGCCCATGCCCAGCCTGGACGCCCTGGCCGAGGTGGTGGGGTTACTCCGCGCGGTGCTGTTTCCGGGGTTCTACGGCCCCTCGGACGTGAGCGAGCGCACCATGCCCTTCTACCTGGGCAGCGCGCTGGACCGCGTGGTGAAGCTCCTGGCCGAGCAGGTGAACCGGGGCTACTGCTTCGTGTGCGCCAAGGACAACCGCCAGCCCTGCAGCGACTGCGAGAAGAGGAGCGAGGCCGTGGCGGTGGAGTTCGTGAAGCGGCTGCCGCTGGTGCGCGACCTCTTGGCCACGGACGTGCAGGCGGCCTTCGACGGCGACCCGGCGGCCAAGAGCCCGGGCGAGACCATCTTCTGCTACCCGTCCATCAAGGCGCTGACCAACCACCGCATCGCCCACCAGCTGCACCACCTGGGCGTGGACATCATCCCGCGCATCATCGCCGAGATGGCGCACTCCGAGACCGGCATCGACATCCACCCCGGCGCGCACATCGGGCCCCGGTTCTTCATCGACCACGGCACCGGCACGGTCATCGGCGAGACCTGCGTCATAGGTACGAACGTGCGGCTGTACCAGGGCGTGACCCTTGGGGCCAAGAGCTTCCCCAAGGACGACACCGGCAGCAGGCTGGTGAAGGGCCTGCCCAGGCACCCCATCGTGCAGGACGACGTGACCATCTACGCCGGGGCGACCATCCTGGGCCGGGTGACCATCGGCAAGGGCGCGGTCATCGGCGGCAACGTGTGGGTCACGGGCGACGTGGAGCCGGGCGCGCGCATCGTGCAGGCGCGGGCCAGCGAGCAGTTCTACCTGGAGGGAGCGGGCATCTGACGTTCGTTCGGCGCTCGTTTTTTTTCGCACGAACTCGATTTGCCCTTGCACTCTTTTTTGTGGCGAGGTAATGATGGGGCAATGTTGACTATTTTCTTAAGCGGCCCTTGGCCCCGGAGCCCAGAGTGAGCACTGACTGCATCTTCTGCAAGATCATCGCCGGAACCATCCCCTGCGCCAAGGTCTACGACTCCGGCGGGGTCTTCGCCTTCCTGGACATCGCCCCCGTGAACAAGGGCCATGCCCTGGTGGTGCCCAAGGCGCACTACGCCACGCTGTTCGACCTGCCGCCGGACCTGGGGCGCGAGCTTTTGACGGCGCTGAAGCTGGTGGGTGGCGCGGTGATGCAGGCCACGGGCGCCGCGGGCATCAACGTGGGCATGAACAATTTCGAGGCCGCCGGCCAGCTGGTGCACCAAGCGCCTTTCCACCTCATCCCCCGCCACGCCGGGGATGGCCTTACGCTCTGGACGCAGCACGCCTACGAGAGTTCCGAGGAGATGGGGAAGATGGCCCAGGCCGTGCGCCAGGCCCTGAAATAGCCCCGCACGAGAGAGAACAAGGCACACAACGCCAAACGAGAAACGGAGGCCCCCAATGAGCGGTCAGACCCTGACCAAAGCCCACATCGTGGACGCCATCTACAAGAAGACGGACCGCAACCGCGCGGAGATCAAGGACCTGGTGGAGTCCACCCTGGAGCTGATGAAGCAGTCCATCAAGAAGGACCACGCCATGCTGGTCAGCGGCTTCGGTAAGTTCGAGGCCTACGACAAGAACGCCCGGCGCGGCCGCAATCCGCAGACCAACGAGAGCATCACCCTGCCGCCGCGCAAGGTGGTGGTCTTCCGCCTCTCCCGCAAGTTCCGCGCCGAGCTCAATCCGCAGGAATAAACGCCTGCGGCCACTGGGCCTTCAGGGCGTCCAGGGCCCCCCGGGCAGCCGCGGGGTCCTGGAACGGCCCGGCCTGCACCCTGTGCAGGGTCACCCCCGCCTGCTCCACCCGCACCACGCGCGATGATTCGAAGCCGTTGGCCTTAAGCCAGGCCACGGCGTTTTCTGCATTCTTCTCCGCCCCGAAGGAGGCGATCTGCACGTACTGGCCCTGGAGCGTGAGCTCCTTGGCCGGGGGCTCGGCATTTAAGACCGGAGCGGTGTAGGTCTCGGCCTTGGTGGTGGCCGGGGGCGCCGGGGCGGGCTCGGGCTTGGCGTCCGTCCTTGCTTCGGGCTTGGCCTCAGGCTTTGCCTCGGGCGCGGCTGCGAGGGCCGGGGCGGGCTCAGGGGCGGGCTCGGAAGCGGGTTGAACCTCCGCTCCGGCGGCGACCTGCGCCGGGGCCTGGGCGGCCTCGCGCTCCAGGCGCGCCTTGCGGCCCTCGGCCTCGGGGGTGCGCTGCACGGGCGCGGGCACCGAGGCGCGCCCGCCGTAGCAGCCGGTGAG
Source organism: uncultured Desulfocurvus sp. (assembly GCA_964502805.1). Classification (GTDB taxonomy): domain Bacteria; phylum Desulfobacterota; class Desulfovibrionia; order Desulfovibrionales; family Desulfovibrionaceae; genus Humidesulfovibrio. The sequence goes on along the minus strand of CAZCYB010000047.1, from coordinate 1,670 downwards.
CAGGGTGGGCAGCAGCGCGGCCAGGGCGAGGACCGTGAGGGCCTGCTTGGCGATGCGGGCAAGTCCGGGCATGGCGGCCTCCGCGACGGGTTTGGCGTGGTGGAATGGGGCCTAAACTTTTTCTAGAGTAGGTCAAGCCTGTCCGATTGGCAAGGGCCTGGCGACAGGGACTGCGGGGCCGGGCCGACTGGGTGTGAGGGGACGGCTGGGGCCGGAGAACTGCGGAATGCGGACGCTGGGGCGGGGAGTTGGAGGCGCGCCCGGCGCCCAAGGGCAAGCCCACGGGCGAACCAAGGGCAAACCAAGGGCGAACCAAGGGCGAGCAAAGGGCAAGCCCGGGGCAAGCCGACGGCACCCCGCCAGGCCGCGCCGGTGCTGAAAAGAAAAGACGCCCGGCCTTGCGGCCGGGCGTCTCACACCCTTTCCAACAGAGAATCGGTTTCGGACTAGAAGCCGTAGCCCAGAGCCTCGCGGATGTCCGCGGGCAGGTTGGCGGTCTTCTCGGGAGCGGCCTTCTTCTTGGACTTGCCAGCCTTCACGCGGGCGGCCTTGGCGTCATCCAGCGCAAAGGTGCGGGGGATGGCGAAGTTCTGGCCGGGGTAGATCAGATTGGGGTTCTTGATCTTGTCGCGGTTGGCCTTGAAGATCAGGGGCCACATGAACGGATCGTTGTAGATCTGCTTGAATTCAGAGATCCACCACAGGCAGTTGCCCTTCACGACCGTGTAGGAAGTGGGCAGCTTGGCGTAGTCGGCCTCGAAAATCTGGCGCGGAGTCATGGGGGCCGGGGCCACCTCACGAGTCTCAGCCTTGGGGGCCGGGGCCGGCTCCGGGGTCACTTTCTTGGAGCAACCCGCGGCGAACAGAACAGTGCAGACGATGGCGAGCAACATGAGCTTCTTCATAGGTTTTTTCCCTCCTCCGTTGGGACCTAAAGACTATGCCTGTGATTTTTCGCTGTCAAGCGCATTAGCCCATTCTTTCGGCCCAATTGTGCAAGATTTTTTTCTCCTGGAGCACCATGCGATCATTTCCGTTGATGGCGCTGGCCCGCTCCACGGCCTGGGCCGCCTCGGCCACCCAGCCGCCCAGGCGCAGGCTCTGCGCGGCAAGTATGTACATTCGTTCAGGATGTTCCCCGTACACCGAGTTCATGAGCAGCTCGTAGTCCGCCCCGAACACCTCCCGCACCAGGGCGTTCTGTGAGAAGAGGTATCGGGCCAGGAGCGCGTTCTCTTTATGCCTGGAGAGATAGATGGGCAAAAGCCTGCGGCACTGGCTCATGATGAACCGGATGCGGTCGATCTCGCGGCGCATGCTCTCCTCGGTCTGCTTGAGCACCTGGAACAGGTCCTCGGCGATGGCCCGCTCGGCCTCGGGCAGGTCGCGGCCGCGCAGGGCCAAAAACCACGGGGCGTAGGTCAGCGCCTGGTAGCCGTCCTCCTTGAGCTTGATGGTCTCGTGGAAGATGTAGCCCAGGCCCCAGTCCAGGAACTGGCCGGTGAGCGGGGTCTCGGGGTCGTTGCGGAACACGTGGTGCGCGGTGTCCTTCATGCGCCAGAGCAGGCCCTTGTCCATCTCCCAGCCCACCAGGTCGCGCAGGATGGTGAAGGCCACCACGCCCTCGCTGTCGAACGCGGCGCTCCCCTGCGCGCCCTTCAGATGCGGCT
>CAZCYB010000046.1:0-23923 GCA_964502805.1 uncultured Desulfocurvus sp. | reverse complement strand
AGCAGGAAGGCGCCGCCGTGTTCGGACCAGTCGCGGCGGTGGGTATGGCCGTAGCAGACGAGGTCGTGTGCGGGGAAGGAGTCGAGCACGCGTTGCCAGACCGTGGAGCGTTCGCCCCAGCCGTGGGCCATGCCGATGGTGAGCGGCCGAGCGCAGGTGGGCAGGGTGAAGCTGTGCAGGGTGGGCAGGTCGCCGCTGGTGAGAAAGTGGTCGCAGTTGCCGCGCACGGCGTGGAAGCTCTTGTGGGTGCAGAGGAAGTGGTAGAGGTCGGCCCCGACCATGTCGCCGCAGTGCAGCAGGTGGTCGGCGGGGGCGAGGTAGCGATCAAAAACGGCCCCGAACCAGGGGTTCGGGGCCGGAATGTGCGAATCGGAGATGACGGCCAGGAGCATGGGAGAGGGGTATCCGGGTGGCCGCCGCGAAGGCGCTAGTCGTTCATCTTCTTGTAGCGCATGCGCAGGTAGCCGTCGCGCACGGCCTCGTACGGGTCAAGCGAGGCTTCCTTCACGGCCTCGTAGTCGCCGATGCGGAAGCTGATGGCGTTGACCTTCTCGTAGCCCTTGGCGGACATGGACCAGTACCAGGGGTGCACGTAGGTGGCCGGGGTCAGGAAGTAGTCGCCCACGTAGCCCACGGTGTCGCGGGCGCTGGAGGGGCCGATGAGCGGCCACACCAGGTACATGCCGTTGTCCATGCCCCAGTAGCCGAAGGTCAGGCCCAGGTCCTGCTCGGCGGAGGAGACGGGCTTGTACGGCTTGAGGTCGCCGGCCACGTCGCCCAGGCCGCCGAGGCCGAAGGCAGTGTTGGTGATGAAGCGGGAGGTTTCCACGGCGGCCACGTCGGGCTTGCCCTGGAGCATGAGGCTGACGAAGCGCACGGGGTACATGAGGTTGTGGAAGAAATTCTGGACCCACAGGCGCGGACGCTCGGGCACGGCGTAGCTGTAGCCCTGGGACACGGGCTTGAGCACCCAGAAGTAGGCCTTGTCGTTGAAGCCGAACCAGAAGCGGTTCCAGCCTTCCACCGGGTCCGGGGTCTGGGCGGCCACATCGGAGCCGCCGGCGCCCTTGGCCGCGGCGTCCTTCTTGATGAGCTGGCCGTTCTCGTCCCAGATGTCCTCGTCCCCGTAGGCCAGCAGGGTGGGCCCGGTGGTGGGCGCGGCCTGGGTGGTCAGGGCCTCGGCCTGGGCCTTGTCCACGGGCTTGCCCGTGGGCTTGGCCGCGGCGAAAGCCGCTCCGCTGGCGAGCAGTGCCAGGGCCACGGCGGGCAGGAGAATGCGCAGGGTCTTCTTCATGTGCTTGTGCCGCCTGTTTATTGGGCCGTTACTTGGCCACCGCGTCGTCCACATTCTGGCCCTCATCCAGGGCCTTGATCTTGTCCTTGATGCGCTGGAGCAGAACCTCGGGGGTTTCCTTGGCGAGGATCTTGGCGAACTGGGTGCGGTAGTTCTTCACCAGGCTCACGCCCTCGACGAAGACATCGTACACCAGCCACTGGTCGCGCTTGATCATGACGTAGTTGATGGGGATGGTCTTGTCCTTCATCACCACCTGGGTGTTGATGAAGGCCTGGTTCCCCTGGATGTCTTCCTTGATGTAGTTGACCTTCTCGTTGTTGTACTTCTCAAGCTTGCGGATGTAGGTCTTCTGCAACAGCTCGGAGAAGCTCGCGATGAAGTCGTCCTGCTGCTTGGGGGAGTACTTGCTCCAGTTCTCGGCCACGGCGCGGCGGGAGAGCTCGCGCCAGTCGAAGAACCCGTCGGCCACGGCGCGCAGCTTGTTCTGGCGCTCCGCCTTTTTGGCGGGTGCCGAGAGGGACTTGTCGGACAGGATGGCGATGACCTTGTCGATGCCGCTCTTGAGGCGGTCCTGCGGTTCACCGGCAAAAGCCCCGGTCGCGAAGCACGCGACGAGGGCCAACGCACCGAAAATCTTAAGCAATTTACTCATGCTCCTCCACCCTGCACAAAACGAGATAGACGGCGCCTTTACACGCCGCCGAAAACATACTTACTTATTAATTCCTCGAGGTCAACAGATGATTCCGTATCGCGCAGAATGGCACCGGCCTCGATGGTGTCGCCCCCGCCCTTGGAGAGCTTGACGTACTTGTCGCCGATGAGCCCGCTGGTCTTCACCGAGGCGATGGTGTCGTCGGTGAGCTTGATGTCCTTGCGGATCTTGAGGGTCACCTCGCTCATGCCGGAGCCCTGGTCGATGCCGATGCGCTCCACGAAGCCCATCTCAACCCCGTACATCTGCACCGGAGCGTTGATCTTGAGCCCGGTGACGTCGTTGAAGCGGGCCTTGATGGCGTAGTGGTCGTCGCTGAACAGGTGCACGTTGCCCAGCTTGATGCTCATGTAGGCTATGGCGATGCAGCCGATGAGCACGAAGATGCCGACCTGCGTTTCCTTGGAGTATTTCTTCATGGCCAACCTCGCTAGGGAGCCGGGCTACTGCCCGGCCTGGTACTTGGAGCAGTCCCGCTTCATGGTCTTCATGTCCAGCGGCGGCAGGGTAAGCCTGGGGCTGGTGCGCTCCTGGGCCTGCCGGTCCAGGAAGCGCCTCAGGTACTCGTCACCGGTGGCCTCCAGTTCGGCCAGGGCGCCGTTGAACAGCACCCGCCCGCTGCCCAGAACCACCACGTGGTCGGCGATGGCGCGCATGCTCTCCAGGTCGTGGCTCACCACCACCAGGGTCATCTCGCTGCGGCGCTTGAGCTCCAGCAAGAGCTGGTCCAGCTCGGCGGCGGTGACGGGGTCCAGGCCGCTTGTGGGCTCGTCGCAGAACAGAAGAGGCGGGTCCATGACCATGCCCCGGGCCAGGCCCGCGCGCTTGCGCATGCCGCCGGAGAGCTCGTTGGGGTAGTAGTCCGAGAACTCTTCCAGGCCCACCAGCCCCAGCTTGGCCAGCACGCGCTCGCGGATGTCCTTCTCCGAGAGCCTGGTGTGCTCGCGCAGGGGCAGGGCCACGTTGTCGCCCAGGGTCAGGGAGCCCAGGAGCGCGCCGTCCTGGAACAGCACGCCCATGCGCTGGCGCAGGCAGTGCATGCCCCGGCGGTCCAGGGTGGCCAGGTCGTGCGGCCCTATGGAGATGCGCCCGGCCAGGGGCGGCTGGAGCATGAGGATGTGCTTGAGCAGCGTGGACTTGCCGCAGCCCGAGCCGCCCAGGATCACGGAAATCTTGCCGCCGGGCAGGGTCACGTCGATGCCGCTGACCACGGCGCGCTCGCCGTAGCCGATGTCCAGGCCTTCCAGGCGTATGTCGGGTGCGTTGTCGAACATGCCTCTTTCCCTTCCAGGCCCTAGAACAGCAGCGAGGTGAGCACGTAGTCGGACAGGAGGATGAGCACGCAGGAGGCCACCACGGCCGAGGTGGTGGCCTGGCTCACGGCCTCGGGCCCCACGGAGTCGCGGCGGGTGTGCGTGTAGTAGCCCATGAAGCAGCACACCGTGCACACCACCACGGCGAACACCAGGGACTTGATGAACCCGCCGGACACGTCGCGGCTGGTGAGATAGGCGGTGATGCGGTAGAAATAGACCCCGGAGTTGCCGCCCAGAAGAAGCACGCCCGTGAGGTAGCCGCCCAGCATGCCCACCAGGTCGAAGAAGGCGGTGAGGATGGGGAAGCAGATGACGCTGGCCGCCAGCTTGGGGCTCACCAGGTAGCCGACGGGGTTGATGTCCATGACGCGCAGCGCGTCCACCTGCTCGGTGATGCGCATGACGCCGATCTCGGCGGTCATGGACGACCCGGCCCGGCCGGTGATCATGATGGCCGTGAGCACGGGGCCCAGCTCGCGCACCAGCGACAGGGACACCGCCGCGCCCAGGAAGCCCTCGGCCCCGAACTTGGACAGGGCGTAGAACATCTGCAGGCCGATGACCATGCCCGTGAACAGGCCGATGAGCGTGATGACGGTGATGGACTTGACGCCGATGAAGTAGACCTGGCGGACGATCTTGCGGAACTGGCCCCAGGCGGAGAAGATGCGCGCGCAGGACTCCAGGAGGAACAGGAACATGGCGCCCGTGTCGCCCACGGCGCGCAGGGTGGCCGCCCCAAGCCGGGCCACAGGCGAAAGCGTCTCGCGTCGTCCCTGGATCATGAAGTCTGGTCCCCCCTCCTGCTCTCCCCGAACACTCCGCTTTTTAGCACACCGCCGCTGGCCCCGCAAGGGCCGCCGGGCGCGGGCCCGGCATTTTAAACAAATTCGTCATAGTCCGACCAGTCCGGTCGGCTACTGGCCGTCCACGTTCTCGCCGGGGTCGCCGGAGTCCCCCTCGCAGGGAGCGCCGCAGCCGCCCTTCCCCGCCGCGCCGGGCACCGCCACCCTGGGCAGGTCCTTGCGCGAGCCGTTCTTCCTGGTCCACCAGCTCTCGTCCGGGCCCAGGAACCACCAGTCCGTGTGGTCGGTCTCCATGATGGCGCGGCCCAACTCCCGGCCCTGGGGCGTGCGCAGGCGCTGCACCGCCGCGGCCAGCCACTTGTCCGCGTACCTGTTGCCCAGGTCGCTCTGCTCCTTCAGGTTGGCCATGAGGTCCAACTGGTCCGCGTCCTGGGCCAGCATGGCCTCCGGGCTCTCGGTCTTCTCCAGCTCCTCCCACAGGGGCATGAGCGCGGCGCCAAGCCCCGTGCCCGCCAGGCAGTCGGCCAGGGCCTGGGTGCGCGTGCTGGTGTTGTAGATCCTGTTCACGTAGTTGAAGTCGCCGGTTCTGGCCTCGTGCAGGTCGTGGAACAGGCAGAGCATGGCCACGTGGCGGGCGTCAACTTCCTGCCCGGCCTCGCGGGCCATCTCGCCCAGCACGAAGCCGATGACCGAGGTGCGGAAGCTGTGCTCGGCCACGTTCTCCTGCCCGGTGCCCAGGAACTGGTAGCCCGAGCGCGGGGTGCGCCTGAGCATGCCGCACTCATGGATGAAGTCGGCCAGGCGCGTGAGGCGGGAGCGTTTCTTGAGTCGCGACATGGGGTGGTGCCTCCGGCGGCCAGGAAGGGGCTCCGCCCCTTCCTGGACCATCCCCGCTGGGGGGACTCGTCCCCCCAGGCCCCCCGCATGGGGTGCCGGGAATGGCCCTTGGGTTAGGTGCGATAGTCGTCAGGTACGGTAATCAGCGTTTATTTCAACGTACATCTTGGTGAGATCAGACGCGAGAAGCGTGAACGAGCCGTGGCCCGCGTGCAGATCCAGGGCGATCTCCACGTCCTGGTGGCGCATGATGGGCGCCAAGAGGGCGTCCAGGTCCACGGGCGCGGGCTGGCCGTTTGCGAACACGAGGATGCCCCCGATGGTCAGCACCACGGCGTCGGGGTCGAACTCCGCGCCGCTACGGCCCAGCGCCGCCACGATGCGCCCCCAGTTGGGGTCGCAGCCGAACAGCGCCGTCTTCACCAGGGGCGAGTTGCCGATGGCCCGGGCGGCCAGCTCGGCCTGGGCCGCGCTCTTGGCGCCGTTGACGCTGATGTGTGCCACCTTGGTGCCGCCCTCGGCGTCCTGCACGATGCGGTAGGACAGCTCTTGGCAGAGTTCCAGCAGCGCCTGCCTCAGCAGCCGCTGGGACTTGGCGTCGTCGGCCTTCACGCCGCTGGCCCCATTGGCCAGGGCCAGCACGGTGTCGTTGGTGCTGGTGTCGCCGTCCACGGTGAGCGCGTTGAAGCTCCTGTCCGCGCAGGCCACGAGCATCTCGCGCCAGGGGCCGGGCTCCACCCCGGCGTCGCAGACCACGAAGCCCAGCATGGTGGCCATGTTCGGGCAGATCATGCCCGCGCCCTTGCACATGCCCAGCAGGTGCACCCGCCCGCCGGGCAGGTCCACGCTTTTGGCCACAAGCTTGGGAAAGCTGTCCGTGGTCATGATGGCCTTGGCGGCGTCCGTGGGGGCGGCCTGGCCCAGGTTCTTGGCCAGCGCGGGCACGGCGGCGGCCCAGCGGTCCATCTTGAGCTGCGCGCCGATGACCCCGGTGCTGGCCGGGAGGATGGACTCCGGGGCCAGGCCCAGGGCCTTGCCCGCCATGTCCAGGGTGGCGCGGCAGTTGGCCAGGCCCTCGGCCCCGGTGCAGGCGTTGGCCTGGCCGGAGTTCACGATGACCGCGCGGGCCGTGGGGCTCTTTTCCAGAAGTTCCTTGCACACCAGCACGGGCGCGGCCTGGAACTTGTTGGTGGTGAACACCCCGGCGGCCACTGCCGGACGGTCGCTGACAATGGCCATGAGGTCGTTTCTGTCCGCGCGCTTGAAGCCCGCCGCGGCCACGGCAAAGGAGAAGCCCTTGGGCACTGTGGTCATGATCGTCCTCCGGAAGAATCTGGGCGGCGCACCCCGCCGGGGTCAGTGATAGCCCAGGCCGGGACGCTTTCCAAGGGCCAATTTCAGGCCAGGGTCACGCGGTTGCGCCCGGCGTTCTTGGAGGCGTACAGCGCGCGGTCGGCCTCCCGGACCATCTCATCCAGGCTGGGCAGCGCCCGGCAGCACACGCCCAGGCTGGCGGTGAAGGGGATGTCCACCCCGGCGCAGCGGGCAGGGCTGGCCTCTATGGCCTTGCGCAGCCCCTCGAAGCAGTCCAGGGCCGCATCCGGCGCAAGCCCCGGGGCGAGCACGCAGAACTCCTCCCCTCCCAGGCGGGCCAGGATGCACTCCGGCCCGAAGCGCGAGGACAGAACCGCCGCGAGGTGCCGCAGCACCATGTCGCCCGCGTCGTGGCCGTGGGTGTCGTTGACGCTCTTGAAGTGGTCGATGTCGAGCATGGCCAGGGCCACGGGCCTGCCCGCCTTGCGCAGGGCCGCCAGGGCCCGCTCGCCGGCGGTGAAGAAATGGCGCCGGTTGAACAGCCGGGTCAGGAAGTCCTTGTTGGCCAGGTCCTTGATGCGCTCGATGTGCTCCAGAAGCTCAAGGTTCTGGGTCACGCGGGTATAGAACTCCTCGGTGAGGAAGGGCTTGCGCAGGAAGTCGTTGGCTCCGCTCTTGAGAAAACGGGCCGAGATGGGGGCCTCCCCCGCCCCGGAAAGGCCGATGATGGCCAGGGAGTCCTTGGGGTGGTCGCGCCGGATCTGCCGGGTCAGCTCGAAGCCGTCCATGCCCGGCATGTTGAAGTCGGTGATGACGAGCTTGAGGTCCGGACGGGCCGCCACCTGGGCCAGGGCCTCGTTCCCGTCGCCGGCCTCCAGCACCTCGTAGCGGTGGGCCCGGAGCAGCCCGGCCACCATGTGCCGAGCGCTTCGCGAGTCGTCCACCACAAGCACAGGGATGCCCGGATTCTTGTACAGCCGCTCGACGAGGGCGAGCATGTACTGCACGTTCTCCATGTTCTGCTTGAGCACGTAGTCCACGATGTGCTTGGACCAGAACCTCTCGCGCAGCGCGTCGTCCATCTCGCCGGTGAAGACGATGGACGGGATGCCGTGGGCCAGCACCAGGTCCACCACCTCGCCCTGGGGCGCGTCGGGCAGGTTGATGTCCAGAAGCGCGGCGAAGAAGTCGGCGTCCCTGGCCAGCAGGGCCTCGGCCGCTGCGCGCGACGAGGCCACGACCACCTCGAAGCCCAGTTCGCCGGTGACGCGGCGGGCAAGCATCTGCGAGAAGGTGCGACTGTCCTCGACGATGAGCAGGCGTGGCATGGTCTCCCCTTGGCGGCAGGCGGCCCGAATGCGGTTCGGCTCCCCGCGGGGAACGGGGGGCCTCAAGTTGATCACACTAGCCGCGTCCGGGCCCGGACGCAAGGGTCCGTGTCTACTTTCCGCAGCAGGACTTGTGCTTCTTGCCGCTGCCGCAGGGGCAGGGGTCGTTGCGGCCCACCTTGGCGGCGCGCTTCACCGGCTGCTTCTTCTTGGGCTCCGCGGGCTGGGAGCCCTGGTATTCCAGCTCGCTGGCCTTCTCCTCGTGCTGGAACTCCTCCTCCTTCACCTCGCCCTGGATGCGCAGCCGCGAGATGAGGCTCATGCTCTTCTCGGCGATGGCGAAGAGCATGCCCCGGAAGAGCTCGAAGCCCTCGCGCTTGTACTCCTGCTTGGGGTCCTTCTGGCCATAGCCGCGCAGGCCGATGCCGTCGCGCAGGTGGTCCATGTTCAGCAGGTGGTCCTTCCACTGGCGGTCCAGGGTCTCCAGGCTGAAGTAGCGCAGGATGTCCTGGTAGTGGTCCGGCGAGGCGTCGTGCAGGGCTTTCAGCACCTCGGCCACCCAGGCCTCCGCCTGCTCGCGCTCCGGCAGGCCGCCCTGGGCGAACTCCGGGAAGCGGCTGAAGTCGAAGACCTCGTCCAGCCTGGCGCGCAGGATGGCCTCCTGCTCCTCGTCCAGGCCGTGCTTGGCCTCCTCCACCACGGCGTAGGTATCGTTCAGCACCTCGGCCACGTACTCGTCGATGAGCTCGTCCAGGGTCTGGGCGTACATGATCTCGCGGCGGCGGGCGTAGATGACCTCGCGCTGCTGGTTCATGACGTTGTCGTAGTCCAGAAGCTGCTTGCGGATCTCGAAGTTGTGGGCCTCCACGCGCTTCTGGCTGCCCTCGATGGCCCGGCTGACCATGCGGTTCTCGATGGCCTCGCCCTCCTGCATGCCCAGGGTCTCCATGAGCCCGCTGATGCGGTCGGACCCGAACAGGCGCATGAGGTCGTCGTCCAGGGCCAGGTAGAAGCGCGAGGTGCCGGGGTCGCCCTGGCGGCCCGAGCGGCCGCGCAGCTGGTTGTCGATGCGCCGGGACTCGTGGCGCTCCGTGCCCAGGATGTGCAGGCCGCCCAGCTCCTTGACCCCCTCGCCCAGCACGATGTCCGTGCCGCGGCCGGCCATGTTGGTGGCGATGGTGACCTTGCCCTTCTGCCCGGCCTCGGCCACGATCTGGGCCTCCAGCTCGTGCTGCTTGGCGTTCAAGACATTGTGGGGCACGCCGCGCTTTTTCAGCATGGAGGAGACCAGTTCGCTCTTCTCGATGCTCACCGTGCCCACCAGCACCGGCTGGCCGGTCTTGTGGCACTCGGCGATCTCGTCGGCGATGGCGTTGTACTTCTCGCGCTGGGTCTTGAAGATCATGTCCGGGTAGTCGATGCGCACCATGGGCCGGTGGGTGGGGATGACCACCACGTCCAGGTTGTAGATCTCCTTGAACTCCACGGCCTCGGTGTCCGCCGTGCCGGTCATGCCGGAGAGCTTCTCGTACATGCGGAAGTAGTTCTGGAAGGTGATGGAGGCCAGGGTCTGGTTCTCGGCCTCCACCTTCACGCGCTCCTTGGCCTCCAGGGCCTGGTGCAAGCCGTCGGAGAAGCGCCTGCCGGGCATGAGGCGGCCGGTGAACTCGTCCACGATGACCACCTGCTCGTCCTTGACGATGTACTCCACGTCGCGGCGGTACAGGTTGTGGGCCTTCAGCGCCTGGATGACGTGGTGCTGCAGGGTCACGTTGGCCGGGTCGTAGAGGTTGTCCACGCCCAAAAGCTTCTCGCACTTGGCCACGCCCGCCTCGGTGAGGCCCACGGCCTTGCCCTTCTCGTCCACGGTGAAGTCGCCGGTGGGCTGGGCGTCCTCCTCCTTGGGTTTCTCGCCCTTCTTGAGCAGGGGAATGATGCCGTCCACCTTGCGGTAGAGCTGGGTGCTCTCCTCCGCCGCGCCGCTGATGATGAGCGGGGTGCGCGCCTCGTCGATGAGGATGGAGTCCACCTCGTCCACGATGGCGAAGTACGGCTCGCGCTGGACCAGGGACTCCTTGTAGAACTTCATGTTGTCGCGCAGGTAGTCGAAGCCGAACTCGTTGTTGGTGCCGTAGGTGATGTCCGCGCCGTAGTTCTGCTGGCGTTCCTCGTCGGTGAGGCCATGGACGATGACGCCCACGGAAAGGCCCAGGAAGTTGTACAGCTTGCCCATCCAGGCGGCGTCGCGCTTGGCCAGGTAGTCGTTCACCGTGACCAGGTGCACGCCCCGGCCCGCCAGGGCATTCAGCACCACGGGCAGGGTGGCCACGAGGGTCTTGCCCTCGCCGGTCTTCATTTCGGCGATGCGCCCGTTGTGCAGCACCATGCCGCCGATGAGCTGCACGTCGTAGTGGCGCATGCCCAGCGCCCTCTTGCCCGCCTCGCGCACAAGGGCGAAGCACTCGGGCAGCAGGTCGTCCAGGCCGCGTCCGTTCTGGACCTCCTCTTTCCACTGGGCCACCTTGGCCGGAAAGTCCTCGTCGGCCAGTGCGGTCATCTGCGGCTCAAAGGCGTTGATGCGGTCCACCAGGGGCTGGAGCTTCTTCAGGTAGCGCTCGTTGGTGGAGCCGATGATCTTCTTCAGAATCGAGCTGAACATAGGGATACTCCTGGAGCTGGCGGGGTGTTGCGGCCAGCGATTGTGCCATTCCGGCGCGGGCGGCAGAAGTCCTCGCCGATGCCCGCGCAGGGGCCTTCTTCGGTCATTTCGGCCTCCGCGTCAAATGCCGCGGAAATCAAGGCCGGAAGGAGCCCGGGTTCAGGATCTCCAGCCAGTGGCCCACGCTGGCTCCCTGCGGCCCTGTGGCTGCGAGCTGCAGCACGCAGCCGCTGCACGAGGTGAGCACGTACGGGGCCACGGCCTCCGGCACCGCGTCCGCCCCCGTGGCGGCCAGCAGCCCGGCCCAGCAGTCCGCGCCCACGCGGGCGGAAAGATCGGGCGCGCCCAACTGCAGGATGCCGCCGAAGCCGCAGCATTTGGCCGCCGCAGGGGCGCGCAGCCGCGTGCCCAGCAGGGACTTCACCAGCGCCAGGTCCGCGGGCGCGGCGTGGCAGGGCTCGTGCCAGGCCGCCAGTACCGGCGCGCTCCCGCCGCCACGATGGGCCGCCTTCGCCGTCATGCCCGCAAGCAGCGCGGAAAGCGGCACGATGGCCGCCCGCCACTCTGCCGCCTCGGCCCCTTCGGCGTCGGGCTCGAAAACACCGGCCCCTTCCGACGCATACTCCAGCAGGCCCTTGCGGCAGGTGGCGCAGTACACCGCGAGCAGGGGCTTTCCGGCGCTTCTCCAGGCCGCCACGTTGGCCGCGCGGGCGCGCCGCTGGTCCTCCGGCAGCCCGGCCACGCCCAGGGTGCTGCCGCAGCAGGAAAAGTCCGCCTCCACCACGTTGGCCCCCAGGCCGCGCAGCAGGGCCAGGGCCGTCTCCGCCCAGCGCTTGCGGGGCCCGCCGCCCACGCAGCCGTGGAACAGGGCCACGGGGCGGTCGCCGTGGGCGGCGCGGAAGGCCTCCACGGGCAGGCCCGTCACCGTGAGCCAGGGCCGCAGGCCCGCGCCGGGCTTCAGGCCTTTGAGGCCCTTCACGGCCAGGCCGAACTGCGCAGGGACCAGGGCTCTGATGACGGCCTCTGGGACAAGCCCGGCGCCGCGCGCCGCCAGCCCCCAATGCGGGGCCAGGCGCGTCACCCACTGCTTCCACAGCCACTGGCGGAAATCCGGGTGCTCCGCGCGCAGCCGGGCGATGAGTTCCGGCACCTTCACGCCCTGGGGGCAGAGCTTCTCGCACCGGCCGCAGGCCAGGCACAGGCCCGCCAGCGCGGCCACGGCGTCTTCGTCCAATGTTCCGAGCGCGGCCTTACTGGGCCCGGCCAAGAGCGCCTTGGCGCGCGGGGAGAGCTCCTCCCGGCCCGTGGAGGCCAAGAGCGGGCAGCCCTCCAGGCAGCACCCGCACAGGACGCAGTCCGGCTGGCGCTGGCCCACGCTACGACCAGCCCTTGCCGGGGTTCAGGATGCCAACGGGGTCGAAGACCCCCTTGATCCCGGCCATGAGGCGGCGCTCCTCGTCGCCCAGCTGCCAGCCCACGTAGGGCCCCTTGGTGATGCCCGTGCCGTGCTCGCCGGAGATCGTCCCGCCCAGGTCCAGGGTCAGGCGGAACACGGCCTCCTTGCAGGCCTTGGCCCGGGCGCGCTGGGCCTCGTCGGCGGCGTCGTAGATGATGTTCACGTGGATGTTGCCGTCGCCCAAATGGCCGTAGCAGACCACGTGCACGCCCTGCTCCGCGCCCATGGCCTGGAAGCCCTCCACGGCCTGGACGGTGCTGCCGCGCGGCACGGCCACGTCCTCGCCCAGCTTGTCCGGCCCCAGGTGGAAGCTGGCCGGGCTGACGAGCCTGCGGATCTCCCACAGCGGCTCTTCCTCCTTGGCTCCCTGGCCCTTGAGCAGCAGCGAGGGGTGCGCGGGCGCGAGCGCGGCCTCCAGGCGCAGCAGGTCTTCCTTCAGCGCGGCGGCGGTGCCGTCCACCTTGAGCACCAGCACGGCTTTCGTAATATCCTTGTCCCAGGGCACGTCCTTGATCTGCCCGATGCCCCAGCAGGCCTTCTCGTCCAGGAACTCCATGGCCGTGGGCAGGATGCCCGCGCGGAAGATGTTCTGAGCCCCTTCCAGCGCCTCCCTGATGGACCCAAAGGCCGCAAGAACGGTGGCCGAGCTCTCCGGCAGGGGCAAGAGTTTCAGGATCAACCTTGTGAACACGCCAAGCGTGCCGCAGGAGCCCACGAACAGCCGGGCCAGGTCCAGGCCCACCACGTTCTTGTGCGTGCGGCCTCCGGTGTGCACGATCTTGCCGCCCGGCAGCACGGCGCGCACGCCCAGCACGTAGTCGCGGGTCACGCCGTATTTCACCGCGCGCATGCCGCCCGCGCAGGTGGAGACGTTGCCGCCGAGGGTGGAAACCTTGAGGCTGGCGGGGTCCGGCGGGTAGAACAGTTTGCGCTTCTGCACCTCGGCCTGGAACTGCGCCGTCACCACGCCGGGCTCCACCTCGGCGCAGAAATCCGCGCCGTCGATGTCGATGATCCTGTCCATCCACAGGGTGGAGAGCACCACGCCGCCGAAGGCGGGCACCGCGCCGCCGCTCATGCCCGTGCCGCGCAGGCGCGGCACTATGGGCACGCGCTCGGCCTCGGCCCACTTCAAGAGCTCCACGACCTGCTCCTCGGTCCGCGCCCGGGCCACGGCCCAGGGCATGGCCGCGCGGCGGCTGGAATCGGCGCCGTACACGGCCATCTCCTCCGGCCTGGTGACCAGCCCCTCGCCGGGGAACAGGGATTCGAGGAAGCGGAGATGGGCGGGGGTGAGGGAGGGGGCGAGCACAGGAACCCCTTTGTGTTATCAGTGGCTTGCTGACAAAAAATCAGCTTCCGTTGGTTCGTATCTTAACTGTGCTTCGTCAAAATACGGCTTTAAGGATTGCCACTCTGAGTAAAAAATTTTAAGCATATTGCTGTCATCTGGTCCGATATACTCTTCCATCGCGATTGCCGCATTGCCAATTAGTCCAAAAATGATAACCAAGTATACAAACAATGTTCTACCCTCAACTTTTCTGCTTCCGCACATGTCGAGGGCAGGGCAGTCTGTCTCTGTACATTCTGCCAGCAATGCATGAAAGTCGTTGTGGACAAATCCAGAACAGAACCTGTACAAAACGTCATAATAATGCTCAATGCCAGCACTGGAGATTTTTTCTTTAATCTTTATCTTCTTAAATCCGGCATTACTGCGTGCAGAGATAGCGCTTTCTAAATTTTGAAGTTTGTCTCTGAGGGCGCTATCCCAAGCGCCAGAAAAGTTAGACAAAGACTTAAGGTAGGTCATTTGATTTTTGTCTAGCTGGTACAACAATGATTCTGCATAGCTGGTATCATTTTTTGTGTTAATAGCATCCGCATAGCTCTCTAATGCTGCACGCAGCACCATTGGAACAGTATGGTAAAGACCAGACTGCAGGAGAGTAAGACATGTCGTAATACTCTCAAAAAAAAGAGCATATGACATGAGAAATACGCGCTGAGGCAAAGGACGATCAGTAATCCTCGCTTTACCAAATGACATAGCGAGCTTGGCCTGAAGCCCGGCCAACGTGCCAACAAAGAAAAACAAATCGCCCCGAATCTGCACTGAATTACCTCTTCATGTCCGCCAGCTGCCGCTGGGTGTCCAGGGCCATGTCGCGGGCCTTGAGGTCGTCGCGGCGGTCGTGCACGTTCTTGCCCTTGCCCAGGGCGATCTCCAGCTTCACGCGGCCGTTCTTGAAGTACAGGCGCACCGGGATGACGGTCAGGCCCTTCTGCGCGGCCTTGGCCTGCAAATGGTCGATCTCCCGGTGGTGCAGCAAGAGCTTGCGCTCGCGCGTGGGCTCGTGGGGGTCCATGCCCGCGTTGGCGTAGGGCGCTATGTGCACCCCGGTGAGCCAGGCCTCGTGGTTGGCGAAGCGCACGTACCCGTCCATGAAGTTCACGCGGCCCTCGCGCAGGCTTTTCAGCTCCGAGCCCATGAGCGCGATGCCGGCCTCCAGCACCTCCACGAATTCGTAGAGCCGCCGGGCCTGCTTGTTGCTGGCGATGAGCTTTTCGCCCGCGTGGCGATTGGGTTGCTGGGACATGCTAGCCGCCGAGGTCGTCGTTATCCAGAAGCGAGGCGAAGAACATCAATTCCTCTGGGTACTTGTTAAAGATGGTGTCGCGCACCAGGCGGTTGATCTTGCCCACGGTGCGGCAGGCCAGAACCTCGCGCAAGAGCGCCTTGCACTCGCCCATGCGCGCCTGGCGGATGATGCGCTTGATGCCCGGGATAGCCTGGGGCGAGAGCGAGATGCAGTCCACCTGCATGCCCATGAGGATGGGCACGCAGAAGGGGTCGCTGGCGACCTCGCCGCAGAGGCTGGCCTCGATGCCCGCCTGGTGCGCGGCGTCCACCACGTGCTTGATGCTGCGCAAAATGGCCGGGTGCAGCGGCTGGTACAGGTAGGAGACGTGCGGGTTGGTGCGGTCTATGCCCACGCTGTACTGGATCAGGTCGTTGGTGCCGATGCTGAAGAAGTCCACTTCCTCTGCCAGCAGGTTGGCGATCATCACCGCCGCGGGCAGTTCGATCATGATGCCCACGGGCATGTCCGGGTTGAAGCGCTTGCCCTCGGCCCGCAGTTCCTCCTGCGCCTCCCGCAGCTTGGCCTTGGCCCGGCGAACCTCGCGCAGGCCGGAGATCATGGGGAACATGATGGACACGTTGCCGTAGGCGCTGGCCCGGGCGATGGCCTTGAGCTGCGTCTTGAACAGGTCCGGGTGCCTCATGCAGAAGCGGATGGCCCGCAGGCCCATGGCCGGGTTGGCTTCCTCAAGGGAGCCGAAGCTGGTGATGAACTTGTCCGCGCCCAGGTCCAGGGTGCGGAAGATGACCTTGCGCGGGCTCATGATGGCCGCCAGGTCGGAATACTTGTCCGAAAGCTCGTCCTCTGTCGGCAAATCCAGGCGGTTCAGGTAGCTGTATTCCGTGCGGTACAGGCCGATGCCCTCGCCGCCGTTGTCCAGCACGGCCGCCACTTCCTCGATGAGCTCGATGTTGGCCAGCACCTGCACGCGGTAGCCGTCGATGGTCTCCGCGGGCAGCTGGCAGCCCTTGTAGATGCGCCGCTGGTAGTCCTCGAACTGGCTGGCCAGCTCGTTGAACTCGGTGAGCTCGTCCTCGTCCGGGTCCACCAGGATGCGCCCGCCCACGCCATCGAGGATGACGAGGTCGCCGTCGTTCACGTGCTCCTCAAGCTCGGCGGAGCCGACAAGCGCGGGAATGCCCAGGGTGCGGGCCATGATGCCCGTGTGCGAGGTCTTGCCGCCCTGGGCCGTGGCGAAGCCCATGATCTTGGAGACCTCCAGGGCCACGGTGTCCGCCGGGGTCAGGTCGTGGGCCATGATGATGACCCGGCCCTCGAAGGCCAGCTGGTCCTGCCCGCCGCCCACCAGCCGGGTGAGCACGCGGTCGCTCATGACGCGCACGTCCTGCAGCCGCTCGCGGATGTAGGCGTCCTCCAGCGCGCCGAAGGCCTTCTCCAGCTCGGCCACGGCCTTTTCCAGGGCCCACTCGGCGTTGACCAGGAGGTCGCGGATGAACTTGGCCGCGGCCCCGGCCAGCTTGGGGTCCTTCAAAATCATCAGGTGCGAGTCGAGGATGTGCCGGTGCTCGGCCAGCTCCGCCGGGATGCGGTCGCGGGCGGTGGCGAGGTCGGCCTCCACGGCGGCAAAGGCCGCGCGCAGGCGGGCCTCCTCCTCCGCCACCAGGGCGGGCTGCACCGTCTGGCGGGGGACCTCGGCGCGGTGGCGGCGGTTCACGAACACGGCCTTGCCGATGGCGAACCCGGTGGACACCGATATGCCGCGAACGATGGCTCTGGCCACTACTTCTCCCCGAACTTTGCGGCGAACAGCTCCGATATGCGATTCACGGCCTGGGCCGCATCGGCCCCGTTGGCCCGTATCTCCAGCGTGCTGCCCGGGCCCGCGGCCAGGGTCAGCAGGTCAAGAATGCTCTTGGCGTCCGCCATCTGGCCCTGGGCCACGATGGAGATGCTGGCGGCGAAGGCCTGGGCCTCCCGCGCTATCTGGCTGGCGGGACGGGCATGCAGGCCAAGCTGGTTACTCACCAGCACCTGGCCCACGCACTCCTCTCCGGGGCAGTCCCCCGCGTCCGCTCTGCTCGTCTGCTCCGACATGGCCGTTCCGATCTTCTCCAATAAAAACGCTTGCTAGGGCAAAAGCATGGGCATGGTCAGGGGGCCGTGGCCCATGATCCACGGCGCGCCCAAAAGGATGGCCAGCACCACGCCGGCCACCACCCAGCGCGGCAACAGCGGCCGCAGGGAAAGCACCCCCGCCGCGCCCAGGGCCACCATGCCCCAGGCCCAGGCCCCCGCATCGCCCGAGGGCATCAGCAGCGCCCAGAGCCACAGCAGGAGCGCGGCGTTGGCGAACTTGACGCGCCGGCCCCAGTTGATGAGATCCCAGCGCTTGAGCGCCCCCAGAAAGGCGAAGCCCCTGCGGAGGCCACCTAGAAAAGTGTACACGCGAAAGATTTGCAATCCAACAAAAAACAACAGGCCCATCCCGAAGGGCAGGGCGCGGAACCCCGCCAGCAGCAGGCAGCAGGTGGCCAGCGCCCAGAAGATGAGCAGGCTGCCCGCGAACACCGAGTCGCCGATGGCGGAGAGGGTGTAGCTGGTGGTGGTCTTGACCTTCTCCAGGGCGTCCGGGGGCAGGCGGCGGCCCGCTATGTCCGCCTCCACATTGAGGAAGATGCCCACCAGGCAGGGCACCCAGAAGGGGTGGGAGCTGAAGTGCCGGGCGTAGCGCTTGAGCGACTGTTCCCGGGCCTTGGGATCGGAGTGGATGGCCCAGAGGCCGGGCTGCATGGCGTAGAGCAGGCCCACGCTCATGAGCCCGCGCGGGTTCATGGACGCGCCCACCAGGTAGGTGCGCAGGAAGCACTTGAGCAGCGCGCGCCCGCGCTCGCTCATGAAGGCCTCCGCCCTGCCCGCCACCGATGCGTCCGCCACCAGTCCTCCGATATGCCCGGCTTCGCGCCCGACTTTACGCCTCCGGCCCGGCGACCACAAGCCCCAGCTTGGCCGCCAGGTCCAGGTCGCGCTGGGCCGGGGTTCCGGCCAGGGTCAGGTAGTCGCCGATCATGATCCCGCTGGCGGCGGAGTCGAACAATTCCGCCTGCCCGGGGCCGCCGGGCTCGCCGAACACCGGGCCCCGCCCCCCGCACACCCGCAGGTTGGCCGTGGGCAGCAGGAGCCGGTACAGGGCCAGGATGCCCAGGGCCTCGGCTGGGCCGAGCACAGGGCGGTGCTCCATGCGCGTGCCCGCGATGGGCATGAGGAAATTCACCGGCACGTTCACCGCGCCGAGTTCGCGCAGGGTCTGGGCCAGCTCGGCGCGCTGCTCCCAGCTCTCCCCCAGGCCGAAGATGCCGCCGGAGCAGACGAAGAGCCCGGCCTCCAGCGCCAGGCGCACGGCCTGCACGTCCTGTTCGTAGTCGTGGGTGGTGCAGACCTGGGGGAAGAAGCTGCGGGCCGTCTCCAGGTTGTGGTGCACGCCGGAGAGCCCGGCGGCCTTGAGCCGCTCCAGGCGCTCCGGGGAGAGCAGGCCCACGGAGACATCGGCGGCCAGCCCGGTGGCGGCCACCAGCGCCACGGCCTTGAGCAGCTTCTCGAAGTCGGCCTCGCCGGGCTCGAGCCCGCTGGCCACGATGCCGAAGCGCGTGGCCCCGCGCGCCTTCATCTCCCCGGCCTGGCGGGCGATGTCCTCCGGCTCCAGGAAGCCGTGGCGCGGGCTGTGGGTCTTGTGCCTGCTGGACTGGGCGCAGAAGGCGCAGTCCTCGGTGCAGGCGCCGCTCTTGGCGTTGACGATGGCGCAGAGGTGCAGCTCGGCGCGGAAGTATTTGCGGCGCACCCGGCGCGCGCCGTCCAGCAGCAGGGCGAACTCCGGGGCCGCCGGATTCTCGGTCCCGGCGCGGCAGGCCGCCAGGACGGCGGCCAGCGCCCCCTCGTCCAGCGGCGCATTCTCCAGGGCCAGGGAAACGGCCCTCTGCAGTTCACTCACCTTTGACCAGCCTCTCGTAGATTTCCTTGGGGCTCACACCGACGCCGAACACGGACATGCGCTCGGCCACGCGGCGGGCCACCTCGCGGGGCTTGCCGCCGCGCGCCTTTTCTTCGGCCAGCACGGCGTCCAGGTCAAGCCCGGCAGCCGGGGCCGCCGGTCCGCCCAGGGCCTCCGGCCCGATGACCACCGTGACCTCGCCCAGCACGGCCAGGCGCTCCGGGTCCAGGGCGCCCAGCCGCCCGGCGAAGATCTCCTCATGGGTCTTGGTCAGCTCGCGGCACACGGCGAACTCGCGGTCGCCCAGGGCCTCCGCCGCCAGGGCCAGGGTGGGCAAAAGCCGATCCTTGCGCTCGAAGAACACCAGGGAGGCCCCGCTGGTCGCATGGCGGGCGAACAGGCGCTTCACCTCGCCCTTCTGCCGGGGCAGAAAGCCCAGGAAGGTGAAGGGCGCCGGGGGCAGCCCGCAGGCGCAGAGCGCCGCCGCCGGGGCGAAGGGGCCGGGCACCGGAACGATCCGGAAGCCGCCCTCGCGGCAGGCGCGCGCCAGCCTGTACCCCGGGTCGGCCAGCACGGGCGTGCCCGCGTCGGAGATGAGCGCCACGGCCTGGCCTTCCGCAAGCATTTCCAGCACCTGGGGGATGCGCCCGGCCTCGTTGTGCTCATGCAGGCTGAAAAAGCCCTTCCTTTCCCGTACGATCCCGAGCCTCGAAAACAGCAGCCCGGCCCGGCGCGTGTCCTCGGCCAGCACGGCAGCCGCCCGGGTCAGCACCTCGCGGGCGCGCGGCGAGAGGTCGGCGTCGTTGCCGATGGGCGTGGCCACCACGTACAGGGCGGGGGCGAGGCTTGGCGGTTTGGTTTCGGGCGTTTCGGGCATTTCGGGCATTTCCTGGGGGCCTGTTTCCAAAAGATGTATTTTGTTCCCTGGCAAGGCCCTGGAGAGGGCGAAGGCGATTGCAGCCCAGGAAAGGCACCCGCCCTCTCGGGCTGTCTCCCAAAAAGATGGATTTTGTTCCCTGGCGAGGAGGGAGACGGTCGAGGGCCAGGGAGAGTACTTTCCGGTACAGCCCTGGTCCTCGACCGTCTCACGACGAAGCCCAGGGGGCAAAAGACGCTTTTTGGGAGACAGCCCCCCTAGTCGAAGTCCGCGAGCAAAGCTCCAACCTGGATGCCCATGATTTCTGGCCTGTGCTCGTACATCTGCCGGATGCGCCAGCGGGCCTGGTGCAGCTGCTCGTTGTTGATGCCGTTTCTGAGCGCGGTGTCCGCCTCGATGAACGCGGCCAGCCGGTCGCACATCTTGAGCAGCGGCCCGTCCTTGGGGTCCAGCTCGTCCACGTTGCAAATGGTGCGCAGGTCGCCCTCGGTGACGTGGCGCACCTCCGGCCCGGCGGGGCCGGGCTCGCGCACGGTGGCGATGAACTCCGAGCCCACGGCCAGGCCCAGCAGGTACGACAGGCGCTCGGCCAGCTCGGCGCAGCCGCCGGTGCGCAGGGGGTTCAGGATCTTGCGCTCCAGCTCCTGGTTCTCATAGGCCTTGATGAGCTCGCCGATGGAGGCGTCCGCGCTCTTCACCGGCGAGATGATGTCGCGGGTGAGCAGTTCGGGCAGGTCGTGGAACAGGCCGCTGAAGAAGTTGTTCTGCCGCCTGGCCCGGCAGGCCCCGGTCTCCACGCTGAAGAACCAGGAGAAGGCCGCCACCAGGAACATGTGGCCCAGCACCGTGGTCTCGGGCACGCGGGGGGTCTGCGACCAGCGCTTCTGGAACCGGAGCTGCCCGGCCTTGGAGGCGAAGCGCGCGAACTCGTTGTGCTCGGCCAGAAGCTCGGCCACGCCGGGGATGTCCGACAGGGCCTTGAGGCGCGAGACGAAGCTCTCCTCGATCTCCGGCAGCTCCTCGTCCCTGGGGTTGAAGGGCTTCAGGATCTGGAACTCGGAGTAGCTGGCGAAGAGGTGCGCGGCCTTGAGGATGCGCCGGGCCGGGGTGGTCTCCTCCGGCTCCATGAGCGCCTCGGTCATGCGCTGCCAGAAGGCCTCGCCCAGGGGCGCCAGCCGGGGCTTGAGCTGCGGCAGCACCCATTGGGTGAGCTTCTGGTAGTCCTCGCGGTTGGCCTTGATCTTGTAGAACACCGGCGGCTTGATGTCCGTGATGACCAGTCGGTAGAAGTAGTCGAACAGCCCGCCCTCGATGACCTCGTCGGACAGGGCCAGGCGCTCCTCCTCGGGCATTCCCGCCGTGACGCGCGACAGGAGCATCCAGGCCACGATCATCTTGTGCGCCTGCTTGTCCACCTCCATGAGCTCCATGGGGCGCAGGCGGTCGTTCCAGCGCTTCATGAACGCGCCGGAGAACACGAGTTGCAGCAGGCTCTTGCGGATGACGGTGGACGACATCTGGCCCTCCTTGGGGTGGCTCAAGTCCGGGAATGTATCCCGCTTGCCCGTGGCAGGCAAGCCGCCCCTACCTGCGCACGAACAGGGCCAGGCACTCGGCGTGGGCCGTGTGCGGGAACAGGTCCACCGCGCGCACCGCCGCCAGGTCGTAGGCCGCCGAGAGCAGCCCGGCATCGCGCGCCAGGGTGGCCGGATTGCAGGAAACATAGCCCAGCCGGGGCAGCGGGTGCTCCACCAGCCAGCGGGCCAGCCCGGCGTCCAGGCCCTCGCGCGGGGGGTCCACCACGGCGGCGTCGGCCTGGGCGTAGTCCTGGGGCAGTTTGCCGGGCAGGGGCTCCTCGCCGGAGAGGTCCGCCCGCACGAAGCGGCAGTTGGCGATGCCGTTCAGGGCCGCGTTGGCCTCGGCGTCGGCGATGGCCGAGGGGTTGGCCTCCAGGCCCAGCACGCGCCCCGCGCCCCGCGCCAGGAACAGGGCGATGCCCCCGCCGCCGCAGTACAGATCGTGCACCACCTCCGTGGGGGCCAGGTCCAGCAGTTCGCGCAGGCCCGCGTACAGGGCCTCGGCCCCGCGCGTGCAGGTCTGGAAGAAGGCGTCCGCGCTGATGGAGTAGCGCACATTCTCCAGCGCCTCCACAAGCACCGGCTCGCCCAGGCTCAGGCGCGTGCGCTCGGCCTGGGCCAGGCCGTCGGCCTTGGCGCGCTCGGCGTGCACAAAGCCCGTGAGCTTCGGAAAGTCCTTCAGCAACGCCTCGCCCAGCCGCTGCACGGCGCGGGCCTGGTCCTCGGCGCTGGGCACGGTGATGAGCTGGGCCAGCCAGGCGTCCTGGTGCACGCTGTGGCGCAAGACAAGATGGCGCAGCAGGCCCTGGCGCGTGCCCCGGTCGTAGGCCGGAAGTCCCGCCGCGCGGCAGGCCCCGCGCACGGCGTGCACCAGCTCCACCCCGTGGGACGGGAAGATGGGGCACTCGGCCAGGTCGAACACCCGGCCGCCACCGGCCTCGTACAGGCCAAGCACCGGGCCGCCCGGCCGGGCCTGGAAGGCGAACTCCATCTTGTTGCGGAACCCCGTGAGCGCGGGCGCGGCGATGGGGGGAAGGACACGCTCCGGCTCCACCTTGCCGATGCGCGAGAGCGCCTCCAGGATCTGGCGCTCCTTCCACTTGAGTTGGCTCTGCGGCGCCAGGTGCTGCAGGGAGCAGCCCCCGCAGGACCCGAAATGCCGGCAGAAGGGCTGGGCCGCCTCGGGCGAGGGGGCCAGAACCTCCAGCACCACGGCCTCGGCGTGGCGGCGATGCACCGCCGTGAGCCGGGCCTTCACCGTGGAGCCGGGCAGGGCCCCGGCCACGAACACGGCCATGCCCGCCATGTCCTCGGCAACGCCCTCCAGCTGCAGGGCGGGCATGCGGGCCACGCCCGCGCCGCCCAGGGCCAGGGAATCCACGGCCAGCTCCAGCACCTTGCCCACCAGGGGCGAAGCCTGGCCCTGGGAGGCCGGGCGGCCGCCGCCATGGCGCGGGATGCGCCCGGAACTCGAATGGGAATGCCTGCCGGAGCGGGAACGCCCGCCTCCGCGGCCCGAGGAAGAATTGCGGCTCATGCCCGCTCCTTTGGCTGTCGATTCGTTGTCATCGCGGCTGCGGGCCCTCGTAGCCCGTCAGCTCCATGGAAAAATGGCCGACGACGACCTTGCTCTTCACCCGCACGGGAATGCGCCGGGCATCCGCCGTGATCCAGACCTGCAGGGTGGCGTCCGGGCTCTTGCGGAACACCCCGCCGATCTCCTTGATCTCCGGCTCCACCAGGAAGGTGTCGAACTCGCCCGCCTTCACCGTGATCTTCTCGCGCTTCACCACCCGCGCCCGGCCCACCACGGCCTTCTCCCCGTCCGTCACCGGGGCGGCGAACTCGTACCCCACGGCCAGGGGCTTGGTGCGGAACAGAAAGAGCATGGACAGCGGGTCGAAGCAGCCGTAGGGCACGATGACCGCGTTCTTGAGCTCGCCCCTGCTGTAGCGGTGGGCCACGCTGCCGCCCGCGTCGAAGCGCACCAGGTAATGGCGGATGTACGTGCCCTCCTCCTGGTCCTTCTTGTACTGCCAGGCCCGCGCCATGCCCGGGTCCACCCAGCTCTCGATGCTGTCGCGCACCTTGTAGAAGGTGTCGATGAACGGCGTGCTCTTGGCCAGGGCCCGGAAGTGCAGCGTCCGCCTGCCCTCCAGGGTCACGTCCGGCACGGTCTCCAGCGTGGCCGAGCCGGCCTTCACCACGGTCCAGAACAGGTCGTAGGAGAGCTTCTCCCCGGCGGCGAAGGGAAAGTCGGCCTGTGCGGGGCGCGAGGGATCGGCCCTGGCCGGGGTCGCCGCCAGGGCGAAAATCAGCGCCAGCAGCGCCAGCGCGCGAAAACGCTTCATGCCCCGCAGGGTGATGCCCGGCGCGCCTTTTGTCAAGGACGCCCGCCGAACAGCCCCCCGGCACCTTGCGCGCGGGCGCCAAGCCGGGTTACACGTGGGACAACCGCCCGGCGTTGCTTGCAATGGGCGGGAACCCCCAATGAGAGGAGAGCTGTATGCTGTTTCGCAAGCGGGCCTGGGACCTCATGCGCGAAGACTTCGCCTCGGTGGACGAGTCGGCCAGCCTGGCCGAGGTGGTGCGCGTCATGCGCAAGAGCCAGCAGTCCTCGCCGGAAAACAACGTGGTCCTGGTCATGAGCAAGGGCGCGCTCAAGGGCGCGGTGAGCATCTGGAACGTCATGAAGGCCGTGGACGAGCTGGTGCTGCGCGACGCGCAGCTCAAGATCGCCAAGGAAAGCGACTTCGACAAGACCTTCGCCCGGGCCAGCGCGGCCTGCACGCACACCGCCCTGGCCGGACACATGGAGCCGGACCTGCCCATCCTGAAGCCCACCGACGCGCTGCCCGCCATCATGGAGCTGTTCCTGCGCAAGCGCCGGGGCTGGGCCGTGGTGGAGGAAAACGGCAAGG
Source organism: uncultured Desulfocurvus sp. (assembly GCA_964502805.1). Taxonomy (GTDB): domain Bacteria; phylum Desulfobacterota; class Desulfovibrionia; order Desulfovibrionales; family Desulfovibrionaceae; genus Humidesulfovibrio. The sequence continues at coordinate 226 of CAZCYB010000046.1, read as the reverse complement.
TGCTGGGCATCGTCCTGGTGTCCGACCTGTACCGCGAACTGACCACCGACATGGTGGAGGCGTTCTAGGGGGGAGTGCGTCGGGGGAGGGCGGGGGAACTTTTTTCCAAAAAGATTCCCCCGCCCTCCCCCGCACCCCCACCCACCCCCTCAAAAATTTCTCATGGGGTGATGGACGAAGGCTGAACTCAAGAGCGGAATCCCGCCAGTTTCCTCGGCTCAAAACG
>CAZCYB010000045.1:0-24282 GCA_964502805.1 uncultured Desulfocurvus sp. | reverse complement strand
GATTTCCACCTTCATGGCCAACGGAATTTACACCACCTTGACGGACGTGACCTGACATGATTCTTATCGACGGCCAGAAAAGCGACTTGAACGTCGGCCAGTTCCAGAACCTGGACCAGATCTTCGTCAAGGTCATGGAAGAGGGCCGCCTGAACGACCGCGTGGTCACCGACGTGTTCGTGAACAACGAGCCCTTCTCCGAGATCTACCCGCACCAGGCCGAGGACATCGACATCAGCGAGGTCCAGAGCGTGGAGATCCGCACCCTGCCCGTGGGCGAGATCGCCGTGGAGATCACCCGCGAGCTGTACAAGGTCGTCACCCTCATGGGCGAGGGCGCCACCCGCGTGGCCGAGCTCTTCCGCCAGGCCGACGACGCCGAGGCCCTGGAGACCTACCAGGACCTGCTGGACGTGACCCGCGACTTCATCGGCATGATCAGCACCCTGCGCGGCGAATTCTCCCTGAAGGACCACAAGGAGTTCGTGGAGGCCAGCGAGCAGCTCTCCAACCTGTTCAGCGAGATGAACGAGGTGCTGGGCAACGAGGACTGGATCCTGCTGGCCGACCTGCTGGAGTACGAGTTCCTGCCCGCCGTGAACCGCTGGAAGAAGGTCGTCGCGCTGCTGCGCGAGGACGTCCGGGCCTCCGGGAGGGAGTAAGCCATGAACCAGGCGCTGCGCCTCATCGACAGGGCCATCGAGCTGGGCCAGCAGGAGCTGGCGCACCTCCAGGCCGGGGATGTGGACAAGGCCGAGGCCCTGGCCTTCGGCCGCGACGAACTCATCGACGAGGCCCTGGGCCACCAGGACCTCTCCGACGCCGGGCTGCCCGGAACGCCGGACGAGAGCCTGGACGCGCTGGTGGACCGGCTCATGGAGCTCAAGACCCTCCAGGGCCGCATCATCGAGGAGGCCAAGCGCCTGCAGAAGAGCATCAAGGACGAGATCCGGCGCAACGACCAGGAACAGAAGCGCCACCAGGGCTATGGCCGGGCCGCGCGCCCGCCCAGGGTCCAGAGCGTGTTCATCAGCCGCAGCAGCTAGCCCGTCCGCGCATCATTATCAGCCAGAACGGCCCGTCTTCCAGTCAGGAGGCGGGCCGTTTTCCTGTGCGGTATTCCGCCGCATCGCCCGCCCAGGCCACGCGCCCGGCGGAGAGTTCCAGCACCCGGTTGACGCAGCCCGGCAGGTCGCGCTCGTGGTGCGTCACCAGGACAAGCGCCACGCCCTGGCTGGCCACCCGCTCCAGGTGCGCCCGGAAGGCCCGGCGCGCCGCCGCGTCCAGCCCGGCCATGGGCTCGTCCAACAACAGCAGTGAGGGCATCAACATTGAGGGCAACGGCATGGCGGGCGGCTGCGGGGCCGAAAGCCCCGTGGCCACAGGCCCCATGAGCGCCCGGGCCAGCAGCACGCGCCGCAGCTGCCCGCGCGACAGGCCCCGGATGCGCCTTCCCGCCAGGGCCGAGGCCCCGAAGAATTCCAGCAGTTCCGACGCCCGGGCCCGCACGGTTTCCCCGGGCTCCGCGTGCAGCCCGATGCTCCCCGCAGCGCCGGAGCACACCACCTCCAGGGCGCTGAGGTTCCAGGAATACCCGGCCTGGAGCGCGGCGGAGACCACGCCGATGCGCCGCCGGGCCTCGTCGAAGGTCTCGCCCCCATCTTTGCCGGCAGGGGCGAAGCCGTACTCCACCGTGCCCGGCGGGCCGGACAGGGCCGAGGGCCAGTGCTCGCCCGCCAGCAGGGCCAGCAGCGTGCTCTTGCCCGCGCCGTTGGGCCCCAGCACGGCCCAGTGCTCGCCGGGGCGGATGGTCCAATGGATTCCCGTGAGGATGCGCTCCCCGCCGATGTCCACGTCCGCGCCCGTGATGCGCGCCAGGAAATCGGCTCCCGGGGCCTGCGCCGGGGCGGGAGGAATCTCCGCGGGTGCGGCGGCGGAATCGGCGGCGACCGATACGGGAACCTCCTGGCCTTCCAGCATCGCCGCCAGCGGGCCGGTTTTCGCGATGCGCCCGGAGTCCAGCACCAGGGCGCGGTCCAGGCAGCCGGGCAGTTCGTCCGCCCGGTGGGCGCGGTGGCTGGTGAACAGCAGGGCCAGGCCGGGCCGGGCGGCGGCCGCGCGGTCCATGAGTGCCAGGAACTCCCGGCGCGAGGGCGCGTCCAGGCCCTCCAGGCACTCGTCCAGGAGCAGCACGTCCGGGTCCACGGCCAGGGCGCGGGCCAGCAGGATCTTGCGGCCCTCGCCGGTGGAGAGCCGGCTCATGCGCCGGGCGGCCAGTTCGGCCAGGCCCAGTTCCGCCAGCAGGGCCCGGGCCCGGGCCAGGTGCTCCGGCAGGGCCGGGGCGTACAGCAGGGGCGAATCGGCAAAGCCCGCCAGCACAACCTCCAGGCCCGTGGCCGCCCAGCCGCTCACGGCGTAGAGGTCCTGCAGGTCCGGCGAAACCAGTGCCAGGCGCTGGCGCAGGCCCAGGGGACTGGGCTGCGGGGCCCCGGCTTCGCCGCCGGGGCCGGGCAGGCGGTATTCGCGCACGCCGCCGGCATCGGGCGGAACATCCCCGCGCACCAGCCTGAGCAGCGTGGTCTTGCCCGCTCCGTTCTCCCCCAGCACGGCCCAGCGCGCGCCGGGCATGAGGTCGAAGTCCAGGTCCGAGACCAGCCGACGGCCGGACCGCGTGAGGCTGGCGCCGCGCAGGCGGACCAGGGGCAGGGGGCTGTGGTTGGGGCTGCCGGGCATTGTCGTCCTCCGGGGCGCATCATGCCCGCGCCCGCCCGGGGCATCAACCCCCCTGTCACCCCCCTTGTCCCCCCCTTGTCTCGAGCCGCGTTTGCGGCTAGCCAGGGGCATGCCCGCCGACCACCGCTTCCCCGTGGCCCTGCTGCGCCAGGACACCTACCACCGCGACGCCCTGCGCCGGGCCGTGGACGCCCTGTTCGCCGCCCTGGACCCGCCCTCCCTGCGCGGCCTGCGCGGGCTGTCCGTGCTGGTGAAGCCCAACCTCGTCTCCCGCGCCAACGCGGCGCTGTGCTGCACACGCCCGGAGGTGGCGCGCGCGGTGTGCGAGCATTTGCTGGACCACGGGGCCAGGCCCTTCGTGGCGGACTCCCCGGCCTTCGGCAGCGGGCGGCGCGTGGCCAGGGCGGCGGGCTACTTCGAAGCGCTGGCCGGGCTGGGCGTGCCCATCGGCAACCTGGACCGCCCGGTGGCCCTGCGGCTGCCCCCCCTCTCCCCGGACGAGGCGGGGGGCGGGACCATCGGCGTGTCACGCCGGGCCCTGGAGGCGGACCGCATCGTCAGCCTGGCCAAGCTGAAGGCCCACGGCCAGTTCCGGGTCACGGCCAGCACCAAGAACCTCTTCGGCTGCGTGTGCGGCTGCCGCAAGGCCCTGGCCCACGTGCGCCTGGGCGACCGGCCCCTGCGCATGGAGCGGCTCATCCTGGCCCTGCGCGCCGCCCTGCCCCCGGCCCTGGGCCTGGTGGACGCCGTCGAGGCCATGCACCGGGGCGGGCCCATCCACGGCCAGCCCTACCCCCTGGGCCTGCTGGGGGCCTCGCCGGACACCCTGGCCCTGGACGCGGCGCTGTTCTCCCTGCTGGGCCAGACGCCGGAGACCGTGCCCCTGTGGGCCGAGGCCCTGCGCCAGGGCCTGCCCGGCGCCGATCCGGCCCGGGCCCGTTACCCCCTGGAGACCCCGAAGGGCTTCGACGCCTCCGGGTTCGAGGTCCAGCCGGTGCTGGACCCCATGCGCTTCGAACCCCTGCGCTTCGTGAAGGGCCGGGTCAAGAGCCTGATGCACCGCCTGGGCTGAGCGACCGCCCGCCGAGAACCCCCTTGCCTCGGGCTGCGGCCTTGGCTAGTACAGAGGGGAACGACACACGCTAGGAGCCCCGCATGTCCGACACCCTGCCCCGCCGCCGCGTCACCGTAACCGGGCAGGTGCAGGGCGTGGGCTTCCGGCCCTTCGTGTACCGCCTGGCCACGGAACTGGGCCTCACGGGCAGCGTGCGCAACGCCCCGGAGGGCGTGGTCATCGAGATCCAGGGCAAGGACCGCAACCTGGACCTGTTCCTCAAGCACCTGGAGTTGGAGCAGCCGCCGCTGGCGCGCATCACCCGCGTGGCGGCCCAGGGCCTGGGCCCCGTGCCCGGCGAAAAGAGCTTCGAGATCCTGAAGAGCACCGGCGGCTCCGGCCACAACGTGCTCATAGGGCCCGACACGGCCACCTGCGCGGACTGCCAGGCCGAGCTGCTGAACAAGGGCGACCGCCGCTTCCTGTACCCCTTCATCAACTGCACCAACTGCGGCCCGCGCTACACCATCACCCGCAGCGTGCCCTACGACCGGCCCAACACGTCCATGGCCTGCTTTCCCCTGTGCCCGGACTGCCAGCGCGAGTACGACGATCCGGCCAACCGGCGCTTCCACGCCCAGCCCAACGCCTGCCCGGTGTGCGGGCCGCGCGTGTGGCTCTCCGACCGCTCCGGCACCGTGGTGGCGCGGCGCGACGAGGCCATCCGCAACCTGGCGGCCATCCTGTTCCAGGGCGGCATCGCGGCGGTGAAGGGCCTGGGCGGCTTCCACCTGGTGTGCGACGCCACCCGGCAGGAGAGCGTGCGCGAACTGCGGCGCCGCAAGAAGCGCCCGCACAAGCCGCTGGCGGTCATGGTGCCGGACATCGACACCGCGCGCCAGCTGGCCGAGCTGAGCGAAGCCGAGGAGCGCTGGCTCACGGGGAACGTGCGGCCCATCGTGCTCTGCAAGAAGCGCAAGGGCGCGCCCCTGGCCAGCGCCATCGCCCCGGACTCGGACCACGTGGGCCTGATGCTGCCCTACACGCCCCTGCACCACGTGATCTTCCGGCGCTTTGCCCGGCTGCTGGGCCAGGAACGCCAGAACATGCCCGCGGCCCTGGTCATGACCAGCGGGAACTTAAGCGACGAGCCCATCTGCCTGGGCAACCGCGAGGCCCTGGCGCGGCTGACGGACGTGGCGGACATCTTCGTCTTCCACAACCGCGACATCCTGATCCGCGTGGACGACTCCGTGCTGCGCGTGGTGCCCGAGACCGGCGAGACCCTGCTCATGCGCCGGGCGCGCGGCTTCGCCCCGCAGCCGGTGGACCTGCCTGAGGCCGGGCCCTGCGTGCTGGGCGTCGGGCCGGAGCTCAAGTGCACCCTGTGCCTGACCAAGGGCGACCAGGCCTTTGTCAGCCAGCACCTGGGCGACATGGAGAACATCGAGACCCTGGGCTTCCACCACGAGATGGCCGAACACCTGACGGACATCCTGCAGGTGGACCCGGTGATGGTGGTGCGCGACCTGCACCCCAATTTCCTCACCACCACCGTGGCCCAGGAGATGGTCCGCCAGACCGGCATCCAGTCCAGCGCCCTGCAGCACCACTTCGCCCATGCCCACGCCGTGCTGGCCGAGAACAAGCACCTCGGCCCGGCCATCTGCCTGGCCCTGGACGGCACGGGCTACGGCACCACCGCCGGGGGCCAGGGCTTCAGCGCCAGCTGGAGCGTCTGGGGCGGGGAGTGCCTGCTGGTGGACAACAAGGACCTGCGGCACGTGCGCCTGGCCCACCTGGCCGAGTTCAGCCTGCCCGGGGGCGAGGCCGCCGTGCGCGAGCCCTGGCGCCTGGCCCAGGCCCTGCTGTGGGAGCTGGACATCGAGCAGAGCGGCCAGGACAACACCCCGCCCTGGCCCTGGCTCATCGAGCACGAGCAGGCCAGCCGCTTCCTGCCGCAGATTTTGGGCAAGAACATCAACTGCCCGCTGACCTCGAGCTGCGGCAGGCTCTTCGACGCCGTCTCGGCCATGCTGAACCTCTGCCTGGTGATGACCTACGAGGGCCAGGCGGCCATGCTGCTGGAGCGCGCCCAGGACACGTCCATCCCGCTTGCCGAGGCCGCCGTGTACCCCTGCCCGGTGATGAAGGCCGACCCGGCACAGCGCCTGGGCACCCCCAGGGAGGGCGACCAGTCCCGCGAGCTGGACGTGTACACCATGTTCCGGGCGCTCCTGGCGGACATGCAGGCCGGAACCCCGGTGCCGGTCATCGCCCGGAGGTTCCACGCCAGCCTCATCATGGGCCTGGCGGACATGGCCGCGCGCTTCGCGGGGAAGCTCGGCATCTCCGCCGTGGCCCTCTCCGGCGGCTGCATGCAGAACCTGACCCTCGCCGCCGGGCTGCCCCAGGCCCTGCGCGACCGGGGGCTCATCCCGCTGGCGCACCGCCACCTGCCGCCCAACGACGCCTGCGTGTCCCTGGGGCAGGCCGTGTACGGCCAGCGCCTGCTGGCCCTGCGCAAGGAGCGCGGATGCTAGGCCAGCCCGCCCCGCAGGGCCACGCCCTGCGCACGCTCACCCTGCGCAGGAACGAGGACCGCCGCCTGGCCGCCGGGCATCTGTGGATCTTCAGCAACGAGGTGGACGTGGCCAAAACGCCGCTCACCGCGTTTGCCCCGGGCGAGTGCGCCCGCGTGGAGAACTCCCAGGGCCGCCCCCTGGGCAGCGCCTACGTCAACCCCGGCGCGCTCATCGCCGCGCGCGTATACTGCCAGACAGCCACCCGGCCCCTGGACGCCGACCTGCTGCGCCTGCGCCTGGCCGCCGCCCTGGCCCTGCGCCAGGCCCTCTACCCCACACCGCACTACCGGCTGGTCTTCGGCGAGGCCGACCTGCTGCCCGGGCTGGTGGTGGACCGCTTCGGCGACGTGCTGGCCGTGCAGATCGGCACCGCGGGCATGGAGCGAGTGCGCAGCGAGATCGTCGAGGCGCTCACGGAGCTGCTCTCGCCCTCGGGCATCCTGCTCAAGAACGACCTGCCCGGGCGCGAGCTGGAGGGCCTGCCCCGCGCCGTGGAGGTGGCCGCCGGGAGCGTGCCCGACGAGTGCGAGATCGAGGAGAACGGCTGCCGCTACGTGTTTCCCCTGGCCGGAGGGCAGAAGACCGGCTGGTTCTACGACATGCGCCAGACCAGGGCCGAGGCGGCCTCCCTGGCCGCCGGGCGGCACGTGCTGGACGTGTTCAGCTACGCCGGGGGCCTGGGCGTGGCCTGCGCCAAGGCCGGGGCGGCCAGCGCCACCTGCCTGGACGCCTCGGAGACGGCCCTGGCCCATGCCCTGAAGGCGGCGGAGCGCACCGGCGTGGCCGACAGGGTGGGCGCCCTGCGCGGCGACGCCGCCGACGTGCTCAAGGACCTGCGCGCCCAGGGCAGGCGCTTCGGCCTGGTGAGCGTGGACCCCCCGGCTTTCGTGAAGCGCAAGAAGGACCTGGAGCAGGGGCTGACGGCATACCGCAGCGTGAACCGCCACGCCCTGGAGCTGGTGGAGGACGGCGGGTTCCTCGTCTCCTGCTCCTGCTCCCAGCACGTGGACCGCGACACCCTGCGCAAGACGCTCTGCGGGGCGGCCAGGGACGCCGGGGTGCGGCTGTCCATCCTGCGCCAGTGCCACCAGGCCGCGGACCACCCCATCCATCCGTCCATGCCCGAGACCGAATACCTCAAGGGCTTCCTGTGCCGCGTGCAGCGCCCGGGCCGGGGTGAGTAGCCGGGAAAACCTCCCGGACTCATTGACTTTGCCCCGGGGCTGACGCAGACTTGGGCCAACCTCCGCCGCACGGGGCGGAGGGCGCGGCGCATCCCCTGCTCCGGGCCGCAAGCACAGCCGCACAGGACGGTCGGCCATGGTCCTCGACATTCCCACCCTCTTCGCCAGCTACGTGCTCTGCGCCCTGACCATGCTGGCGCTGCTGCTGGTGTCCTACCGCCACGAGCGCCCGAAGAGCGTGGGCCTGTGGATGCTCTGGCTGGCGCTGCAGGTGCCGGGCCTTGCGCTGTACGCCCTGCGCGACCGCATCTCGCCCTGGCTGTCCATCGTGCTGGCCAACATCCTGATCACAGGCTCGCTCGCCTGCGCTCTGGCCGCGCTGCAGAACTTCTTCCAGCGGCCCCTGCGCCCGGGGCTCATGGCCTTTCCGGTGCTGGCGGCGGCGGCCATAACCTCCCTTGGGCTGGAGACCCCCCTGCCGCGCATCCAGGCCATCAACACCCTGCTGGCCTTCCAGTGCCTGCTGCTGGCCGTGGCCGTGCTGCGCTCCCGCCCCAGGGGCGACCTGACCAGCCTGCTGGTGGGCGTGCCCTTCCTGGTCAACGCCGTGGCCATCGTGCTGCGCGCCTTCACCATCGCCTCGGAGCCGGGCTACCACCTGCTGGGCTCCAACGCCCCGCAGACCGCCACCTTCCTGCTCTTGCTGGTCACCCTGCTGGGCAGCACCTTCGGCTTCGTGCTCATGCACAGGGAGCGCACAGAGGCCGAGATCAAGACCCTGGCCCTGCACGACTCCCTCACCGGCTGCCTGAACCGGCGCAGCTTCGAGCTGATCATGGAGAAGGAGGTGGCCCGCCTGGGCCGGGGCGGCGCGCAGCTGAGCCTGCTGTTCATGGACATCGACCACTTCAAGCAGGTGAACGACACCTACGGCCACGCCGCGGGCGACGCCGTGCTGGTGGACCTGGTGCACCGCACCGAGCGCGTGCTGCGCAGCCAGGACTTCATCTTCCGCTACGGCGGCGAGGAGTTCTGCATCATCCTGCCGCGCTCCGGGCGCGTGGACGCCCTGGCCATCGCCGAGCGCATCCGCCAGACCATAGAGGCTGGGGAGACCATGTACGGCGGCCAGCACATCCGCTACACCGTGAGCATCGGGGTCACCCGGTCCGAGGGCGCGGACCCGGGCCAGCGCGTGCGGCTGCTGGGCGAGGCCGACCGGGCCATGTACGCGGCCAAGCAGCAGGGCCGCAACCGCGTGGTGCACTTCGACGACCTGAACGAGGATATGGGCCGGGCCGAGAGCCAGACCTCCTGAGCCGGACTTCCTGAGTCGGGCTGGGCCAGGCTGGGCCGGGCAGAGGGCGCGAAAAAGGGCGGTTCCCCGTTTCCGGGGAGCCGCCCTTTCGCTTGCCCGCAGGGGCGCGGGTCTACTTGCCGTGGTCGGTGTGGGCCTCGCCAGCCGGGGCAGCCGGGGCGGGGGCCGTGGCACCGGCCGGGGCAGCGGGGGCGGGCTGGCCGTGCTGCATGTTCTGCATCATGGGACAGGACATCCCGCCCATCATGCCGCCCTTGCCGCCCATCATGCCACCCTTGCCGCCCATCATGCCGCCGCCCATCATGCCGCCGTGGCCCATGACCGGGGTGCGCAGGCCGGTCTGCTTGACCATCTGGGCGCGGAACTTGGCGTTCTCGGTGAGCATCTTGGCATTCAGGTCGGCGATCTCGCGGATGACGGCCTTGGCCTTGGCGGAATCGCCCTCGCCGGCGGCGTTCAGGGCCTCCAGGGCGGCGTTCTTGGCGTACAGGCTCTGGTGCAGGGGGGCCATGGCCTTGGAATGGGCGGCCATGAGGGTGCGGGCCAGTTCCTGCTTCTCCGGGGTCAGGGCGGAGAGGGCGCCATGGCCCATGCCCGCGCCCATGCCCGCGCCCATGCCCATCTGGGCTCCCTTGCCATGCCCGGCGTGGGGACCGGCGGGGGCGGGAACGGGCTTGGGGGCGTCCTTGGCCACGGGCTCGGCGGCCAGGGCCAGGGAGGAGGTCAGGGCCAGGGCGGCGCAGGTGGCCGTAAGAATTTTGGTGAAGCGCTTCATGATCGTGTCTCCTTGCGTTTGGGTGGTCTGTTGCGCTGACCGGTTGCGGTCGGCCAGCCGGTTTGCTCAGCGGGTTTGGGCGGCTGTTTCGGCTAGCGGGCGGCGGCCATGTCCATGTGGCCCTGGCCCATGTGACCGGAACCGCCATGCATGGCCCGGTGGACCATGCCGTCCTGGCTCATGCCCAGGCGGCTCATGACCTCGTGGGCCATGCCCCTGTGGCCGGACTGGCCGTGGCCGGAATGGGGGCCGGTGTGGGGCTCTCCGCCGGGGCCGGGGGCCGGGGCGGGATCGGCGGCCAGGGCCAGGGAGGCCGTGAGGGCCAGGGCGGCGAAGGCGGCGACGAGGATTCTGCTGGTGCGGGTCATGGTGTCCTCCAAACGTGTTAGGGCGACCGGAACGGGGGATTTCTTGCGTGTCGCTTGCCTTCGTCTCTGCACCGCCCATGCCAGAGAATAACATCCGCAATTCCAGCATACTGGACATTCTCTAGAAACTCTTGATGCAGCGTTTTGCACTTATCCGACCATTTTGCTCGGATTCAAGCCTGCACCATGTGCAGCATATTGCACGCGAACCGGGACGCCTAGGGCCTAGCGCACCCGGACATTGAGCATCATGCCCTGGTCCTCGTGCTCCAGGTTGTGGCAGTGCAGCAGAAAGAGCTGCGGGCCGGGGTAGTCCGGCCGCCCGAAGTCCGGCGCCACGGCCACGGTCTCCCCGGGCCAGACCAGCACCGTGTCCTTGAGGCCCAGGTCCGTGGCCAGCCTGCCCTGCCCGTCCACGGCGCGCCGGGCCGACTGCTCCGGGCCGCCCCGGCGGGCCAGCACCCGGAAGAAGTAGCCGTGCAGGTGCATGGGGTGGGGCATGCCATCGTGCGCACCCACGAACTCCCAGGCCTGGGGCGCGCGGCGCTCCACCACCACGGGCTCGGCGGCCATGTCGAAGGTCAGCCCGGCGATGGTCCAGCGGCCCGCGGCGCGGTCCAGGGCCAGCTCGAAGCTCCGGGCCGGGCCGGAAAGCGTCGGCCCCGAGGGCGCGGGCAGGCTGGAGAGCCGCGCCGGGACGCGCCGGTGGTAGCGCTCCTGGCGCACCACCTTGAGGCTCAGGATGGGATAGGCCGCGCCCTCGTCCAACGAGACGCCCTGGGGGGCGACCTGGGCCGCAGGGGCCGCGCCGTGCCCGGCGTGGGGATCGTCCTTGGGGGCGGGGGCCGGGGCGCCGTGCCCGGCGTGGGGGTCGTCCTTGGGGGCGACGGCAGGGGGGGCGTCGTGGCCCGCGTGCTCGCGGTGCATGGGGTCGAAGGGCGCGTTGGCCAGGGTCAGGCTCTCGCCCGGCTTGAGCCCGCGCAGGTCCACCAGCAGTTCCACGCGCTCGCCCGGGGCCAGGAAGACCTCGGCGAGTTCGCGCGGGGCCTCCAGCAAGCCGCCGTCGTTGGCCAACAGGGTGAAGGGAACCTTCCGCTCCCCGCTGGACAGGACCAGATTGAAGATGCGCGCCGTGCAGCCGTTCAGCAGGCGCAGGCGGTAGAGGCGCGTGGAGGCCGGGATCGTCGGGCGCCGGGCACCGTTCGCCAGCACCTCGTTGCCCAGGTGGCCCATGAGCAGGTCGTCCGGCGTGGGCGCGTAGACCTGGGCCCCGGAGGCGTCGAAGCGCTTGTCCTGGAGCACGATGGGCAGGTCCGTGACGCCCAGTTCCAGGTCCAGCTCGCGGGCCAGGGCCCGCTCCTCCTCGTCGCGCACCAGGAAGAACGAGGCCAGGCCCAGGTACGACTGCCGGGCCGTGAGCCCGTGGGGGTGCGGGTGGTACCAGTAGGTGCCCGCGCGGTTGGTGACCGGAAAGGCGTAGTCGTAGTGCGCGCCCGGCCCCACGGCGTAGCCGGGGTGCCCGGCCTGCCGCCAGTCGCCGTCCAGCCCGTGCCAGTGGATGATGGTGGGCCCGGCATCCGCTCCGGCAAGGCCGTTGACCAGCCGGGCGCGGAACTCCTGCCCTTTCTCCAGCACGAGCACGGGGTTGTAATAGGCACGCCCCCCCTGCTCCGCCACGTAGGCCAGCATTCCCGCGGCCGTGGCGGGCAGGAGCCCCGGCACGGAGCGGGCCGTGAGGGTGAGCGGGCCCGTGGGCCGGAGCAGGCCGTACAGCCCGCCGGGACCACCCACTGCGGACGCGGGCGCGGCGGCCAGGGCCCCCTCGGGCCAGAGGCCGGACAGGCCTCCTGCCAGCGGGGAAGCCAGGGCCAGGGCCGAGGCCTTGGCTGCCAGGGACAGGAACTCTCTGCGGGTGCGCGTCATGGAACCTCCTTGCTCGGCCACGGGGCGAGCCCATACTCTTGCACCTTACCCGCACGACCGGAGAGGTCAAGGGCGTTTTCCCGGGCCGATGTTGACTTCCATCTTCCGGGGATGCATACGCTACAGAATGGAATCATCCATGCTTGTCCCACGGCCCGCTTGGGAGGGTGCCATGAACGCGCGCGCAGCCCTGCTTTCCGTTTTCGCCCTCTGGCTCGTCCTTTCGTGCCCCGGCGCCGGCCTTGGCGCAGCCCCCCGGGAACCGGCCCCGCCGGTGGCGGGAGCGATATGGGTGGCCAACGAGGACGGGAACAGCATCACCGTCATCGACGCGGCCACCAACAAGGTCGCCGCCACGCTCACGGGCATCGGCGGGCCCCACAACCTCCAGGTCTCGCCGGACGGCAAGGACGTGTGGGCGGTGAGCGGCCACGGTTCCCTGGCCGTGCTCATAGACGCGGCGACCTACAAGGTGCGCCATGTGGTGCCCACGGGCAAACACCCGGCGCATGTCGTCCTCACCCCAGACGGCAGGCACGCCTACGTGACCAACGCGGGCGAAGACAGCGTCAGCATCATCGACACGGCCAGGGGCGCGGAGCTGAAGAAGCTGAAGACCGGGCGCTATCCGCACGGCCTGCGGCCCAGCCCGGACGGGACCTCGGTCTACGTCGCCAACATCAACGGCGGCACGGTCACGGTGCTCGACGCCGCCCGCCAAGCCGGGGCGGGCGAGGTGCCCGTGGGCAAAAAGCCCGTGCAGGTGGCCTTCTCGCCCGACGGCGCCTTCGTGTACGTCTCCCTGAACGGGGAGAACGCCGTGGCCAAGATCGACGCCGCCAAGCGGACCGTTGTCGGCAAGGCCAGGGTCGGGGAAGGCCCGGTGCAGGTCTACGTGACCCCGGACAGCTCCCTGGTGCTGGCCGCCAACCAGGGCGGCAAGGCCAGGCCGGGCACGACGGTCTCCCTCATCGACGCCCGGACCATGGCCACCACCGGCTCGGTCACCACGGGCCGGGGCGCCCACGGGGTGGCCATCGAGCCCTCGGGCCGGTTCGCCTACATCACCAACATCTACGACAACACGGTCAGCGTCCTGGACATCCCGGCGCGGACCGTTGTGGCGACCATACCCACGGGCCAGTCCCCCAACGGGGTCAGCTTTTCCCCGTTGGCACCGGCCACGGCCCCCGCCCCCGTGCCGCTCGACCTGAAGCACACGGGCCACTAGCAGCAAACCGCAATTCCGACGGCGGCCGCATCGTGCGGCCCGCAATCGCCCGAAACCGTCCAAAGCAAGGAGGACACATGAACATGGTGAATCCGCTTCGCAAGCTTGCCATTCCGCTGCTCATCGCCACCCTGGCCCTCACCGGAACCGCCCTGGCCCAGGACAAGGCCAGCGAGCACGACGCCCACGCGGCCAAGGCCGAGGAAGGCGCCAAGACCATGATGGACGGCTGCGAGATGATGAAGACCAACATGGAAAAAGGCGCCATGATGATGGGCGAGGGCCACGCCAAGATGATGGAAGGGATGAAGATGGCCAAGAAGATGGACCCGGCCAAGAAGAAGCAGATGATGGCCGCGGACAAGAAGATGATGATGGGCAAGAAGATGATGATGGACGGCATGAAGATGATGATGCAGGGCAAGGAGGAGATGTCCAAGCTCCACCCGACCAAGCCGTAACGCCCAGTCATCCCGCGTTTTTTCCGGCCCCGCGCGGAGCCCGCAAGGCTCCGGGCGGGGCTTTCTCCTGCCATGACGGACAGATATAGCATGGCAATTTTTTATTATGCGCGAAATTGAAGGGATAGCCCCAAACCAGGAGCGACTGCCAAATTTTCCCCTTGCGAATTCCGGCCCGCTTTGTAAGGTACAGTCAGAATGCCCCCCATGGCCGATGCGGCGCTCGCGCGCACGGTGCTGGCCAGGGGCGGCCCGGACGGCAGACGCCCGGTTTCGGGGGAGGAGGACGCCATGGACTTGAGGGGAAAGCGCATTTTCACCGGCAGGATGCAACTGGTGGGCGGCTGGGAGCTCCGCCCCTTCGCCGTGAGGGAGCCCGACGGCTCCTACGCCCCGTGCCTGGCGGCCCGCAAACACGCCCCCGGCAGCCCGGGCAGGACAATTTCCCTGAAGCGAAGCTGCGCCAACAAGGAGGAGGCCTTCGAACTGGCCTTCGCGCGCGGCCTGGCCCTGGTGAACGGAGCCTGAGGGCTCCCCTTCCCCGGTCCTTCCGGCCCTCCCCCAAAGGGGGCCATACAGAAGCCCCCGCCCGGCGCAACACCGGAACGGGGGCTCTCTGTTTCAGGGGCGGCGCGCTTGCCCCTGCGCACTTCGTGACTATATTCACACCGAGTGCGGCGCGCCTAACCGCATGGATTTAAAGCTTATAGCAACAAGTACCTGACACGACTTCTGAAACCTTGAACAGGAGGATCAGCCCATGTTGAAGCACTGGCTGCCCACCCTGCGCAGGCGCTCGGAAGAGGCGCAGCGCCCGGTGAGCATTGCGGACATGATGGAGGACTTCTGGCGCAGGCCCTTTGGCCCGTCCCTCTTGCCGGAGGAGTTCCAGAAGGGACTCTTCGGCGGGCGGGAGGGGTTCCCGGCGGTGAACGTCTCCGAAACGGAGAAGGAGATCCGCGTGGAGGCCGAGCTGCCCGGCCTGGAGCCCGGCGACGTGGAGGTGAGCCTGGAGAACGGCGCCCTGGTCATCCGGGGCGAGAAGAAGTTCGAGGGCGAGGAGAAGAAGGAGAACTTCCACCGCATCGAGCGCAGCTACGGAAGCTTCACCCGCGCCGTGCCGCTGCCCGCCAAGGTGGAGTCCAAGGGCGTGAAGGCGAAGTTCGAGAAGGGCGTGCTGCGCGTGACCCTGCCCAAGGCCGAGCCCGGCAAGCCGCCCCAGAAGATCAAGGTCGAAGGCTGAACGCTGTCCAGGCCGAGCACCATTCCGGGAACCGATAAGGAGGACCGAACCAGGGGGAGAGACATGAAGGCCATGAGCATGAGCACAGCGAAAACAGGCAAGAAGTCCGGCGCCCCGTCCAAGGCGGGGGCCAAGGCCATGAGCCGCGATGGCATGCTGGCCAGGATCGAGGCCGTGCGCCTGGAACAACGCCAGGCCGGGCACTTCGACTGCTTCGCCAAGGCCGGGAGCGGCTACTGCGACCAGGGGCACTGCGCCTACCGGGGAGACTGCCTGGCCATTTCGGCCAGGATGGCCTAGGGCTCCGGCACCGCGCCGCGCAACAAAAAGCCCCCGCCCGGAGTCCGGACGGGGGCTTCGCTTTTCTGGAATCTCTCGGCCTAGAAGGTCACGCGCTTCACGCCCGGAATGGCGAGGAGCTTCTCGCGCACTTCCTCGGTGGGCTCCTGGTGCACGATGTACACGGTCTGCACGCTGTCGGACAGGAAGCGGGAGTTGTTCTCGCGGATGTTCACGCCCAGGTCGCCCAGGGTGGTGCCGAACTTGCCGAACATGCCCGGCTTGTCCTCGTGGGTGATGAAGAGGGTGTAGATGCGCTTGCCCTCCTCCTCCACGGTCTCGCCCACGTTGACGGAGTTGCCGAAGTCGCCGCGGCGCAGGTACTTGGTGACCACCTCGGCGATCTCCATGCCGGTCTTGCGCACGGCGTTGTGGGTGCTGGCGCCCAGGTGCGCGCTCATGACGATGTTGTCCAGCTCATGCAGGGAGCAGGCGAAGGGCTCGCCCTCGCGCTTGGGCTCCTTCTCGAAGCAGTCCAGCGCCGCGCCGGCGATGACGCCGTTCTTGAGCGCGCCGTACAGGGCGGCCTCGCTGACGTTGCTGCCGCGCGAGGCGTTGATGAGGTAGGCAGTGGGCTTCATCAGGGCCAGTTCGCGCTCGGTGATGATGGCGTTCTTGCCGCCGGTGTGCAGGCTGATGAAGTCCGAAACCTTCAGCACCTCGTCGATGCTGTCCAGGTACTCCACGTTGGAGTCTTCCATGCGGTAGAGGTCGAAGCCCACGACCTTCATGCCGATGCCCAGGGCCTTGCCCGCCAGGCACTGGCCGATGCGGCCGCAGCCGATGACGCCCAGGGTCTTGCCGTGCAGTTCGTTGCCCTGGAAGCGCTTCTTGTGCCACACGCCGCCCTTGAGGCAGTGGTGGGCCATGGGCACCTTGCGCGCCACGGCGAACATGAGCCCCAGGGCGTGCTCGGCGGTGGCGTTGGTATTGCCGTTGGGCGCGAACTTGACGATGACGCCCAACTCCTTGGCGGCCTCCAGGTCGATGTTGTCCGTGCCGACGCCGCCGCGGCCCACGATCTTGAGCTTGCCGCCGTTCTTGGTGCCCGCCTCCAGGATCTCGCGGGTGACCTTGGTGGCGCTGCGCACCAAGAGGGCGTCGAAGTCGCCGATCTCGCCCAGCAGGTCGTCGGTGCTGCGCTTCTCGGTCTCGACGGTGAAGCCTTCCTTCTTCAGATAGGCGACGGCCTCCTCGTTCAGGCCGTCGTTGGCAAGAATCCGCATGATGCTCTCCCCCCTACAAGGAATTATTTCAGCAGTTCGGGCTTCAGGGCCTCAAGGTAGGCCGCCAGCATGTCCGGGGTCACGTCGCCCATGTGGCCCAGGCGCAGCAGCACGCGCTGGCCCTTCTCCTCCAGGTCGGTGTTCAGCTTGCCGTAGCCGGGGTCGAAGAGGTAGCCCTTGGCGCGCATGGCCTCCTTGACCTTCTTGAGCTGGGCCACGGTGACGCCGGCGGGCACGCGCACCGCCGTGACGGTGGGCGAGCGGTGGCCCTCCGGGGCCAAAAGCTCGAACCCGGGCAGGGACTTCACGAACTCGTGGGTCATGGCCTGCATCTTCAGGTGGCGGGCGAAACGCTTGGCGATGCCCTCCACGTTCACGATGTGGTCGATCTGCACGGCCATCTGGTTGGCCAGGGTGGTGTTGGGCGTGGTCAGGGTCTGGCTCTTGGAGGCCCGGCCCAGCTGGGCGTTGATGTCCGTGGCGAAGCCCTTGTTCTTCACGCCCTTGGCCTTCTCGATGGCCTCGTCGCTGACGAACAGGATGCCGAAGCCCGCGGGCAGGGCCAGGGACTTCTGGGTGCTGGTGGCGTAGGTGGCCGCGCCGGAGCCGTCCAGGCCGATCTCGGCCCCGCCGAAGATGCTCACGCCGTCAACGAGCGGCAGGGCGCCGTGCTTGCGGATAAGCGCGCACACGGCCTTCATGTCGTTCATCACGCCGGTGCTGGTCTCGTTGTGGGTGAAGGTGACGCAGGCGGGCTTGTGCTCGGCCAGCGCGGCCTCCAGCCTGCCCAGGTCGATGGCCTGGCCGGCCTCGAACTTGAGCTGCACGGCCTTCTTGCCGTTCACCACCGCCATCTTGTGGTACAGATCGCCGAAGGCGCCCACGGAGACGTTGAGCACGGTCTCGTCGTCCGCCACCAGGGAGCGCACCGTGGCCTCCATGGCGCTGGAGCCGGAGCCGTTGAAAATGATGACGTGCCAGCCCTCGCCCGCGCCCGCCAGCTCCTTCAGGCCCTTCATGATGGGGCCGAAGCGCTTGTTGTTCTCGGAGTCGCGGTGCCCGAACTCGGGCAGCAGCCCGGCCTGGCGGATCTCGGGGCGAATGAACGTCGGACCGGTGATGAACAGCTGCAGCTCGGCAAAATCCTGGGTGCTCATGGGCGGCTCACCTCGTGGTAGAAGAATGTTCGGCGCGGCGCGTGGGATGCGTCGCATGGTGGAACAGAGTCCATACCCATCCTGCCCGGCGCTGTAAAGCATCCCCCTTCGGGGGTTTCATGGTGGAGGGGCGGGGACGGCCCCGCAGCCGCCCTTGCCATTCGCCTGGGCCGGACCTATACTGGACGCCTCACGTCGCAACAAAACCCCCGCAACAAACCTTCGGCCCGCCTTGGAGCTGCCCCGACATGCCGCTTATTGGCCCGCATATTTCCATTTCCGATGAACGCATCCTGACCCGCGTGCTGGGCCTGACCGCCAGCGCCGAGGAGGGCGGCTACGAGCAGTGGCCCGACAGCGTGCGCGAGCTGGCCATGAGCCTGGCCGCCGAGCTGTTTTTGGTGCGCTACAACCCCTTTGTGGACGCGGAGCTGGTGCGCCAGAGCGTGGACCGCAAGCTCTCCATCGCCCGGCCCGGCCTCTCCGGCGAGTTCCCGCGCCTCCTGGCGGGCGCGGTGGCGGGCTTCTGGGAACGCTACGACGAGGACCGCGCCTTCGCGGCCAGGCTCAAGGAGCGCCTGGCGGCCTTCCTGCCCGCGGACTGCATCGGCGAGGCGGCCAACACGCGCATCGAGTGCGCCACCGACGCCACGGACCTGCGCCTGGAACTGCCGCTGTTCGTGCTCTTCCCCGAGACCACCTCCCAGGTGCGGCTCGTTGTCCGGCTGGCCAATGAAATGGGCTTCGGAATCATCCCGCGCGGCGGCGGCACGGGCCTCACCGGCGGGGCCATTCCCATGTTCGCGCGCACCGTGGTGCTCTCGCTGGCCCGGTTCAAGAAGATCATCGACGTGGACCCCGACCGCATGCTGCTCACCGCGCAGGCGGGGGTCATCACGCTCGACGCCATCAAGGCCGCCGCCGAGCAGGACCTGCTCTTCACCGTGGACCCGGCCTCCAAGGCCGGCTCGACCCTGGGCGGCAACATCGCCGAGAACTCCGGCGGGCCCTTCGCCTTCGAGTACGGCACCACCATCGACAACATCGCCTCCTTCGAGATGGTCACCCCGGCGGGCGAGGTCATCACCGTGCGCCGCAAGGACCACCCCGGCCACAAGATCTTCGAGGGCGAGGACGCGGTGTTCGAGATTTTGGACGAGCAGGGCGCGGTGAGGGACACCGTGACCCTCTCCGGCACGGACGTGCGCGGCACCGGCCTGGGCAAGGACGTCTCCAACAAGTACCTGGGCGGGCTGCCCGGCGTGCAGAAGGAGGGCGTGGACGGCATCATCACCACCTGCTCCTTCACCCTGCACCACCGGCCCAGCTATTCCCGCGTGCTGTGCCTGGAGTTCTATGGCCGCAGCATGAAGAACGCCATGTACGTCATCGGCGACGTGGTGGCCCTGCGCGACACCATCCGCGACCAGGGCGACCTGGTGAAGATCAGCGCCCTGGAGGAGTTCGGCACCAAGTACGTGCAGGCCATCGAGTACAGGAAGAAGTCCGCCCAGTACGAGGGCGACCCCATCAGCGTGCTCATCCTGCAGCTGGACAGCGACCACGAAGACGCCCTGGCCGACGCCGTGGACGCGGTGCTGGCCATCGCCAAGCCCTACCCCGGCGTGGACATCTTCGCCGCGCAGGGCGAGAAGGAGGCCGAGCTGTTCTGGGAGGACCGGCACAAGCTCTCGGCCATCGCCAAGCGCACCTCGGGCTTCAAGGTCAACGAGGACGTGGTCATCCCCATGCGGGCCATCCCCGGCTTCGCGGAGTTCCTGGAGAACCTGAACCTGCGCTACATGGCCAAGGCCGCGCGCAAGGCCCTGCTCAAGGTGCGCGAGCTTCCGGGCGTGCCCGCAGACACGCTGATGAACGACCCGGACATCGAGTTCGGGCTGGACCGCTGCATGTTCATCCTGAAAAAGCGCACCGACGCCAGCGAGCTCTCCGACGAGGAGCTGGCCAGCGGCGTGCGCCTGCTCTTCCACGAGCTGAAGGACCGCTACCCTCGCCAGGAGCGCGAGATCGAGGCCATCTACCAGGAGGCCCAGGCCAAGCGCATCGTCATCGCCAACCACATGCACGCGGGCGACGGCAACTGCCACGTCAACGTGCCGGTGAACTCCAACGACGCGGAGATGATGGCCCAGGCCTACGAGGCCGTGGACGAGGTCTTCGCCGAGGTGTTGCGCCTGGGCGGCGAGATCAGCGGCGAGCACGGCATCGGCATCACGAAAATCGCCTTCCTGGCCCAGGCCAAGATCGACGCGCTGGCCAAGTACAAGAAGCTGGTGGACCCGGCCGACGTGCTGAACCCCGGCAAGCTGACCCGGCGCGAGCTGCCCGTGGAGCCCTACACCTTCTCCTTCAACCGGCTCATCCAGGACCTGCAGAAGACCGCGCTGAAGGACAAGGAGACGCTCATCGAGCTTCTCAAGAACGTGCAGACCTGCACGCGCTGCGGCAAGTGCAAGCAGGTGTGCCCCATGTACAGCCCGGCGCGCGGCCTTTTGTACCACCCGCGCAACAAGAACCTGAGCCTGGGCGCGCTCACCGAGGCCATCTACTACTCCCAGGTGCAGGGCGGCGAGCCGTCCTCCGAGCTTTTGGACGAGCTCAGGCGCATCCTGGAGCACTGCACGGCCTGCGGCAAGTGCGCCGGGGTGTGTCCCGTCAAGATCGACAGCTCCAAGAACGCGCTGCAGATCCGCTCGTTCCTGGAATACAAGGGCAAGGGCGGCCACCCCATCAAGACGGCGCTGTTGACCCACCTGGCCGAGGACCCGTCGAACCGCCTGCCCAAGGTGGCCAAGTTCCTGTCGCTGGGCCAGGCCGCGGCCAACAGCGTGCTCGGTTTCGTGCCCGGCCACTTCCGCAAACGCCTGGAAAGCCCGGTGCTGCAAGGCCCCGGCCCGCTCATCGACCTGCGGAACCTCTCGCAGGAGCTGAACCTAAGCGAGCAGTCGCTCTTCCGCAGGCCCGAGGCCGCCTTCGACGAGACCGTGCTCTACTTCCCGGGCTGCGGCGCGGGGCTGTTCAGCCACGACATCGGGCTGGCCGGGGTGTACCTGCTGCTGAAAAGCGGCGTGAACGTGGTGCTGCCCGACCGGCACCTGTGCTGCGGCTACCCGCTTTTGGCCAGCGGCTGCACCGAGGCCTACGGGGCCAACCGCCACCGCACCATCCAGGCCATCCTGGACCTGCTCATCGCCACCGGGCGCGCGGGCATGAAGGCCACCACGCTGGTCACCTCCTGCGGCACCTGCCGGGAGAGCATCGAGACCTACGACTTCAGCCAGGAGCTCAGCGAGCCGCTGAAGCACCAGGACATCGTGCAGTTCCTGCTCGGCAGGCTGGACATCCCGAAGGAAGACGACAAGGTGCTCTACCACGCGGCCTGCCACGTGGAATGGGTGGGCGTGCACAAGGTCAAGGCCCCGGACATCTACAAGAAGGCCCTGGCCGAGGCCACGGGGGCCAGCGTGCGCCTCTCGCCCGGCTGCTGCGGCGAGTCCGGCCTGGGCGCGCTGACCAGCCCGGCCATCTACAACCGCATCCGCGACCGCAAGAAGGAACAGCTCGCCAGCGACCTGGCCCGGCCCGATTCCAAGCGCCCTGACCGCGATACGCCGGTGCTGGTGGGCTGCCCCTCGTGCAAGATCGGCGTGAAGCGCTGCCTGATGCAGATGCACCGGCCCAACGAGGTGATGCACACCACGGAGTACCTGGCCGAGCGCCTGGGCGGGCCCAAGTGGCAGAAGGAGCTCAAGCGCATGATCGACAAGGGCGAGAAGAAGGGGCGCATGGTGCTGGTGGATGCGGGGAAGGAGCGTGGGTAGCCCCCGCGATCTGGCCGGCCTCGCGGCCCCCGGCGCGGCGAACGTCGGCGCGGCAAACTTCGGCACGATGGACCGGCTGGAGGCCGCCCTGCGCGCGCACCTCGTCGACCGTCTGAACGCCCACGGCGCGGACAGCGCCCACGACCTGCTGCACCTGGAGCGCGTGGTGGCCACGGCCAGGCGCATCGGCCCGGAGGAAGGGGCGGACATGGCCGTGGTCATCCCCGCCGCGTGGCTGCACGACTACGTGGTGGTGCCCAAGGACGACCCGCGCCGCTCCCAGGCCTCGCGCCTGGCGGCGGCGGCCGCGCGGGAGCATCTCGCCAGCATCGGCTACCCGGCCCAGTACCTCGACAACATCGCCCATGCCATCGAGGCGCACAGCTTCAGCGCGGGCATTGCGGCCACCACCCTGGAAGCGAAGGTGGTGCAGGACGCCGACCGGCTGGACGGCATCGGGGCCATCGGCATCGCCCGCTGCCTCGTCACCGGCGGGGCCATGAACCGCGCGCTGTACAGCGCCCACGACCCCTTCTGCGCCAGCCGCCAGCCGGACGACGACCTGTTCACCATCGACCACTTCTACGCCAAGCTCTTCAAAACCGCCGCGAGCATGCAGACCGGGGCGGGGAGAAGGGAGGCGGAGAGAAGGGTTGAGGTGATGCGGGGGTGGCTGAAGGAACTGGGGAGGGAGATAGGGTAAACTCTTCTTGATGTGTGCACAGATATCACATAAGACTCATTAAGGCTGTGCAAACCTATCGAATGGAGGGGACAATGAGAACCGCCGATTCCAAAGACACCCTGACCAGGATTCATGTATACCGCTATATCCTGGCTTGCGTCGAAAACAAGGATGAGCACAACCTCTTATTCGATCTTGCAATTCTCAAGTACCATCATCTTATCTGCTCCCCAAGAGTATCTATCGCGATCAACTCATATCTGGATTCCAGATACGCACCGAGTGCACTGCTCGGAAGCATGACTATTAAGAACATGCAAGAGGGGAAGTATTGGGAAAAGTTCTTCGAACTTGCAGGGGAATTTGTTAAGCAAAACATCAAATATCATCGTGATGTACCGGAAAAACTTGACGCGGTCATCGACGCTATGTGTTGGGAGCTAGAGACAACTCGTGACACTTTTTTGGGGTCAGACGATTCCAATACCCAGAAATTGTAAGAACAACACATCAAGCACTACACGATATTTTGCGCATACGCCCAGACACCTAACACGCCCAGGTTGACACCAGCCCCCCTTTCGCCCAAACTCCGCCCGGTCTGAGCAGGCACGCCCTGCCCAGGCCTTGGAGCGGCCCGTCATGAGAGTCCTCGGCATAGATTTCGGCACCAGGCGCGTGGGCCTGGCAATCAGCGACCCCGAGGGCCGCATGGCCTTTCCGCGCCCGGCAATCGAGCGCAAGGAAGGCGCCAGCCGCGACGCCCTGTTCGCCGCGCTGCTGCGGCTCATCGAGGAGGAGCGCGTCCAGGCCGTGGTCATCGGCCTGCCGCTGACGCTGGAAGGCGACGACAGCCTGACCACGCGCCAGGCCCGCAACTTCGCCGAGAGCCTGGGCCGCCGCGTCACAATACCCATACACCTCGCGGACGAGCGGTTTTCCTCCGCCGCCGCCGAGGCAGAGCTCAAGGAGGCCGGTCTGTGCAGCCGGAAGAGAAAGACCCATCTGGACAGCCAGGCGGCGGTGCTGATCCTGGAAACCTGGCTGGCCCAAAGCGCGGCTCGACGCTGAAGACGCTCCTCTGGTCCGTCTTCTGGCTCGTTGTCTGCGCCGCGCTGCTCCTCGGCGCGGGCATAGAGCTGTACCTGGGCCCCGTGGACCGGGCCCCCGGCCAGGAGCGCGTGGTGCTCATCAAGCCCGGCACCACCCTGCCCGCCATCGCCAAGCAGCTTGAGGCCGACGGGGTCATCAAGAACGCCTACGCCTTCCTGGCCCTGGCCAAGTGGCAGGGCCACGCCAACGGCCCGCGCGCGGGCGAGTTCCTGCTGAACACCGCCTGGAGCCCGCGCGAGATCCTGCGCGTCATCACCAGCACCGGCGGCATCCTGCACAAGGTGGTGGTGCGCGAAGGCCTGCCCTGGTGGACCGCCGCCAAGCTCTTCGAAGCGGAAGGCCTGGCCGACGTTGCCGGGTTCGAGCGCGCCATGCGCGACCCCGCCCTGCTGGCCAAGTACGGCATTCCGGCGCCCAGCGCCGAGGGCTACCTGTTCCCCGAGACCTACCAGCTCTCGCGCGGGTTCATCGACGGCGCGCCCGCCGTGGTGGAGGCCATGCTCAAGGAATTTTCCAAGCAGGCCCAGAAGCTCTGGCCCGCCGGGCCGCCCGCCCCCGCCGAGTTCCGGCGCATCGTCATCCTGGCCTCCCTGGTGGAACGCGAAACCGGCGACGCCAGCGAGCGCGCGCGCATCGCCGGGGTGTTCCAAAACCGCCTGGCCAAGAACATGCGCCTGCAGTGCGACCCCACCACCATCTACGGCCTGGGGCCCGCCTTCGACGGCGACCTGAAGCGCGCACATCTTGAGGACGCCGCCAACCCCTACAACACCTACGCCCGCGCCGGGCTGCCCCCGGGGCCCATCTGCTCCCCGGGGCTGGATTCCCTGCGCGCGGCCATGGCCCCCGAGGCCCACGACTACGTCTACTTCGTGGCCAAGGGCGACGGCTCCCACGAGTTCAGCCGCACCCTGGACGAGCACAACCGCGCCGTGACCCGCTACCAGCGCCACCGCGACAAGGACACCTACCGCTCCACGAAGAGGTAGACGGGTGTAATCGGGGGCGGGAGGGGGAACTCTTTGGAAAGAGTTCCCCCTCCCGC
>CAZCYB010000044.1:0-24619 GCA_964502805.1 uncultured Desulfocurvus sp. | reverse complement strand
AGGCCACCAGCACCATCGTGCGCGGGTTCCTCAACGTGGACATCATGGGCCTGGAAGGGCCCCTGGCCAAGGCCATCCAGGAGCAGGTGGAGAAGATCGACGCGAACGCCATGTAGGGCCCGCGCCAGAAGGCGCAAGCAAGAGCCCCCGCTTTCGGCCCAGTGCCGGAGGCGGGGGCTTTTTCGCGCCGCGCGGCCGCCGTCAGGCTTCCTTGGGGAAGGTGATGGTGAAGGCGCTGCCCTGGCCGCCCTCCGGGGTGGCCATCTCCAGGGTGCCGCGCAGCTGCAGGGTCAGGTTGTGGATGAGCTGCATGCCCAGGCTCTCGGCCAGGTCGGCCCGGAAGCCCGTGGGCATGCCCACGCCGTCGTCCTCCACGCGCAGCACGAAGCGCTCCGGCTCCTCGCGGAAGCGCACGAAGATGCGCCCCCGGTCCGTGCCCGGGAAGGCGTGCTTGAAGGCGTTGGTCAAAAGCTCGTTGAGGATGAGCCCCATGGGCACGGCGGAGTTCACGGGCAGGCTGGCGTCGTCCACGTCGCGCTCCAGGACTATGCCGGGCCGGGCGTGGCTCTCGGTGAGCTTCTTGGCCAGGGTGGCCACATAGGCGCCCACGTCGATGTGCGCCAGGTCGTTGAAGCGGTAGAGCTCCTCGTGCACCAGGGCGATGGAGCGGATGCGGTCGCGGCTCTCCTCGAGCATCTCGATGGTCAGCGGGTCGGTGACCTGGAGCATCTGCAGGTTGAGCAGGCTGGAGATGACCTGCAGGTTGTTCTTCACCCGGTGGTGGATCTCCTTGAGCAGGATCTCCTTCTCGCGCAGGGACTGGGCGATGGCCCGCTCGGCGCGCAGGCGCTCCAGCTCGGCCCCGGCGCGGGCGGAGAACACGGCCAGGATGGACCGGGCGGTGCGCTCCTCGGGCAGGGTGCCGGGGGTGAGCACGGCCAGGTGCCCGGCGGGGCGGCCCTGGGAGTCCACAAGGGCGATGCCCATGTACGCCCGGGCGTCCAGCTCGCGCAGGAAGGTGTCGCCGGGGAAGCGCTCCTGCAGGTCCCCCTCGTTGCAGCAGAAGCCCTGCTCGCGCACGGCGTCGCTGGGGGTGCCCGCAAGGTCGTACTCGAAGTTGTCCGCGTGGCCTCCATCGCGCCAGAAGGCCAGGGTGCGCGCCCGGTCCGGCGGATCGCCCAGGAATTCCGTGACCAGGGCGTGGGGGGCCTCCAGGGCCTCGGCCAGGGTCTGCGTGAGGGAGTAGAAGAACTGGCTGCCCGTGGTGCTGCTGGTGCCCTGCACGATGGTCTGCAGCGACTGGTGGTAGCGCTTGGCCTCGGTGATGTCCTCGGCGATGCCCACGATGCGGGTGTACTCCCCGCGCCGGTCCTCCACCGGGAAGGCCTTGGAGCGGATCCAGGCCAGGGAGCCGTCCGGCTTGCGGATGCGGTACTCCAGGTCCATGGGCAGCCTGTCGCGGCGCAGGCGGTCGTAGGCCTCGCGCACGCGGGGCTTGTCCTCGTCCAGCAGCAGGCGGTAGAAGGCTTGGTTGTCCTCCTCGACGGTCTCCCGCGGGAGCCCGAACACGGCCTCGAAGGCCGGGCTCAGGTACAGGATGCCCTCGGTGGCCATGTCGCGGACCCAGAACACCTCGCGCACGTTCTCCACCACCTGGCGGAAGCGCCCCTCGCTCTCGCGCAGCTCTTCCTCGCGGGCGCGGATGGTGCGGGCCATGGCGATGAACTCGTGCTCGGCCTGGGCGAGCTCGCGCGAGGCGAAGGGGTGCACGGCCTCCACGGCGGCGTAGTCGCCCGCGGCAACCTTGGGGATGGCCTGGGTGAAATGCTCCAGGGGCTCCACCACGCGCTCGCCCAGCACCTGCCTTGTGCGGATGGTGACGAAGATGAGCATGCCCGCCACAAGGACCAGGAGGATGGCCGTGGAACGCAGGATGGGTGCGAGCACGGTGGTGGTGGAGGCGCTGGCCAGCACCACCCAGCCGGTATCCTGCAGGCGTATGGCCGTGCCGAAGCGCAGCCCGTCTGCGTCGCGGTAGAGGCTGGTTGTCGGCCTGGGCCCGCTCTCGCGCACCAGCTCCAGGCCCCCCAGGTTCTCCTGGCGGGCGATGAGCCCCTCGTCAGGGTGGGAGATGACGTTGCCGAAGGCGTCTGTGAGGACGATGCGGCCCTGGCGCAGGGGCTTCAGGCTCTGGATGTGGCTTTGCAACTGCTCCAGGTTCAGCTCTCCCACCAGGGCCAGGCCATCGGGTGCGACGTGCCCCAGGTAGATGGCCAGCCGACCCGTGGCCGGGGAGAGGAAGGGCCGGGAAAGGATGAGGGAGGCCGACTTGACCTCGCTGAGTTCCAGGGGGAAGTCATGGCCCCTGGTGCCCGGGGGGACGGCGGCCTCGATGCGCCTGCCAGGGCCCAGGTAGATGAGCCGCGACAGATGGGGCGTGGCATCCAGGAAGTCGGCCATGAGCCGCTCGCGGTTGCCGGGGGGGGTGGCGTGCAGCCGCGCGCACAGTGCCGCCAGGCCGTGGGAGGCGTCGCCGATGGTGGCCTGGACGTGGCGCGAGAGGGTCTCCACGGCGAGGTTGCTCGACTCCGTGAAGTGCGCGCGCATCCATAGGGCTGTGTAGACCCCCACCAGCGCGGTGATGAGCAGGCAGGGCAGCAGCAGCCAGTAGAACAGGCTGCGGTGGATGATGCGGGAGATGGTGGGGGGATGCATGTCTACAGCCCGGTCATGGCCCTGGTCACGAAGCGGCCTTCCTGTACGCGGGTGATGAAGTTGGGCCTACGCACGTCGCCGCTGTCGTCGAGCACGAAGGGCCCGATGATGCCCTCCATGGTCTGGCCGCGCACCAGGGCATGCTCCAGGCCCGCCCGCTTGCCCTCGGTGCGCCGGAGTCCCTCGGCCAGCACCGTGACGGTCTCGTAGGCGAAGGCCGCGGCGAAGTTCGGGGCCCAGCCGAAGCGCTTGCGGTAGCGCTCCAGGAAGGGCGCGAAGGCCGGGTGCGAGTTGTCCTCGGCATAGTTGGAGATGAACTCGAAGCCCTCCACGTCCTTGCCGCCGGTGAGCACCAGGTCGCGGGTGGAAGGCCAGGGCGGGCCCATGACGGCGATGCCCGCCTGCTGCGGGTGCAGCGCCTGGGCCAGGGCGGCCAGGTCGCGGGCCGCCACGCAGGCGATGAGGGCCTGGGGCTTGGCGGCCAGGATCTCAGCCGCGATCTTCTTCGCGTCCAGGCCCTTGGAGGAGGAGTAAAGCCGCCTGCCCGACACCATGCCCGCGTTCTCGCGCAGCCTGCGCTCAAAGGCGTCCAGGAAGGTTTCGGTGTAGCCCACGTTGTCCGAGTCGCCCAGCAGGAAGACGCGGCGGCGGTCCTGGCGCAGGCAGTGGTCGGCAAGACCCCTGGCCCACTGCGCGTTGGAGGTGATGACCCGGAAGAACAGGTCCTGCTTTTCGGAGAGGAGAGGTGACGCTGTGGTGGGGGAGATGAGGATGGTGCCGCTGGCCTCCAGGTCCGGCAGCGCGGCCAGGGTCTGGCCGCTGGTCATGTGGCCCACTATGGCCACGACTTTCTGGGCCAGGAGCCGGGCATCGGCCTGGCGGGCGCCCTCGGGGGTGTCCTGGTCGTCCTCGGCCACAAGCTCCAGCCTGTGCCCGGCCACGCCGCCGCGCGCGTTGATCTCCTCCACGGCCAGCAGGGCGCCGTTGCGGCCCTGCACGCCGAGGTCGGACTTGGGACCGGAGAGCTGGCCGGAAAAGCCGATGCGGATGGGCTCGGGCTCTGCGCAGGCCGCAAGCAGCAGGCAGGCGATGGCGGCGAGGAGGCCCAGGCGGGGGGTGCTGCTCATGGTTGCGGTCCTGCATGCGCTACGTAGTACGCATGTTTCAAGGGGGTTAGGCTATACTCTTTTGCCCCTGTTAAGCCCGAGCGTCAAGAGGATTTGAGCGTCATCCAACACCTCGGGGCTTTATTCCGTCGCGGGCATGGAGTAGGAAGCCCTGTCGCGGCGGCGAACTACGGCCAAGGGGAGGGTGAGGATGCCGGGATACAAGGCGCACATCGGAGCGGGGCTGGTCACGGGCTGCCTGTGTCTGGCCGGGGCGGTGCACCTGGGTTATCTTGCGCGCGAGCCCCTGCCCCTGGCCGGGCTTCTGGGCTTCTTCGCCCTTGGGGCGCTGTTCCCGGACGTGGACACCGACTCCGTGGGCAAGCGCCTGTTCTACTCCATCCTGCTGGCGGCGGACCTGTTCCTGCTGTTCCAGCGCCGCTACGAGTGGGCCGCCTGGACCGGCCTGTTTGCCATCCTGCCCGGGGTGGCCCACCACCGGGGCTGGACCCACACCTGGTGGGCCATGCTGGTGGCCCCGCTGCCCATACTCTTCCTTCCCGCCCTCATCGCCGATGCGCCCTGGCGCACCTTTCTGCCGCTGTACCTGGCCTTTGCCGGGGGCTACCTCTCGCACCTGGCCCTGGACCGCAAGTTCGCCTGATTACCCCGCCATTTTCCCGGAGCGCGCGGGAAAGATCGAAAGGACTTGACTTAAGTCAAGCCATTCGCGATGGAATATGCTAAGCTACGAATATGTAGCGTGCATCTATTGGTAAGGATTCGGCCGGAGGGTTTTGCAGGAAATGGGTTTCTCGTTCGAGGGTCCGGCAGGGGTGCCGGAGCGCTTTTCAACCAGCGCAAGGCGGTGAGGGGATGAGTGACAAATCGAAATTCTGGAAGGTGGTCTTCATCGGAGGGGGGCTGGCGCTTGTGGTCAGCCTGTTCCTTGCGCTGGGGCCGCCGCAGCTGTTGGCCAAGAGCGAGACGCCGGAGTTCTGCGCCTCGTGCCACATCCACGAGGCCACCTACGAGGCCTGGTTCCACCACGGGGCGCACCGCCGCAAGACCTGCGTGGACTGCCACCTGCCCAACGACAACGTGGCCAACCACTACCTGTGGAAGGGCATCGACGGCATGAAGGACGTGGTGCTGTTCAACGCCGGGCGCGTGCCCGACGACATCCGCGTCTCGGAGGGCGGCAAGAAGATGATCCAGGCCAACTGCATCCGCTGCCACGAGGCCGCGGTGGAGATGATCGCCCAGGATCGCCCGTGCTGGGACTGCCACCGCCGCGTGATGCACAAGCGCAGCGGGGCCATCGAGACGCAGTAGGCGCGGCCGGAAACGGAACCAAAGGAAATTTCCTCCCGCAGGGGTGCGGGTGAACCAAGAGGAAGGGAGGCGACGATGCTTCGCAACAAAAAGGGTTACTGGATGATCGTGGGCGTGGTTCTGGCCATGGCCTACCTTGTGGTGCCGTACGGCTGCGCCCCGGGCAAGCCGGAGATGGTCAAGACCGTGCAGATTCCGGACAATGAGATCGACCCGGAGATCTGGGGCAAGGCCTACCCGGAGGAATACGAGACATGGAAGAAGACCGAGCAGCCCGAGCCCGCGGGCAAGAGCAAGTACAAGAAGGGCATGGACGCCGACCACATCACCTACGACAAGCTCTCCGAATACCCGTACATGGCCCTGTTGTTCAACGGCTGGGGCTTCGGCGTGGAGTACAACGAGCCCAAGGGCCACGCCCACATGGTGCGCGACCAGCTTGAGATCGACGCTAGCCGCCTGAAGGCCGGCGGCGTGTGCCTCTCCTGCAAGAGCCCGTACTCCGTGGAGCTGCAGAAGAAGCTGGGCGAGGACTACTACGCCAAGCCGTACAAGGAAATCCTGGCCATGATCCCCGAGAAGAACCGCACCCTCGGCGTGGCCTGCATCGACTGCCACGACAACAAGGACATGAGCCTGAAGCTTTCGCGCGGGTTCACCCTTGGCGCGGCGCTGGACGCCATGGGCGTGGACCAGAAGAAGCTGACCCGCCAGGAGAAGCGCAGCGCCGTGTGCGCCCAGTGCCACGTGACCTACAACATCCCCAAGGACAAGGACATGAAGTCCGTGGGGCTGTTCTTCCCCTGGCAGAAGAGCAAGTGGGGCGCCATCACCATGGAGGACATCATCAAGGTCATCCGCAGTGACGACAGCTACCGCGAGTGGAAGCAGAACGTAACCGGGTTCAAGATGGGCTTCATCCGCCACCCGGAGTTCGAGCTGTTCTCCAACAAGAGCACCCACTGGAAGGCCGGGGCCAGCTGCGCGGACTGCCACATGCCCTACACCAAGATCGGCGTGAAGAAGATCAGCGACCACCGCGTCATGAGCCCCATCAAGAACGACATGAAGGCCTGCATGCAGTGCCACACCGAGACGGCGGCCTGGCTCAAGGAGCAGGTCACCACCATCCAGGACCGCACCGTGTCCATCCAGCTGCGCGCCGGGTACGCCACGGCCACCCTGGCCAAGCTGTTTGAGATCGTCCACAAGGCCCAGGCCGACGGCAAGACCATCGACAAGGCCATGTACGACAAGGCCAAGGACTACTACGAGGAGGCCTTCTACCGCAGCCTGTTCATCGGCGCGGAGAACTCGGTGGGCTTCCACAACCCCTCCGAGGCCCTGCGCATCCTGGGCGACTCGGTGGCCTTCGCCACCAAGGGCGAGGCGTTGCTGCGCCAGGCCCTGGCCAAGGCGGGCGTGGACGTGCCCATCAAGGTCAACCTGGAGCTTGAGAAGTACGTTGAAGGCCGCGGCGAGAAGAAGCTGAAGTTCGACAAGGCCGTGGAGTTCAAGGACCCCACCGGCGTGCAGGACTGGTTCTAGGCTGACGGCTTAGAGTAGACTTGAGTTGAAAGGAAAGGCCCGTCGCGGAAGCGGCGGGCCTTTTTTGGTTTTGAACTGGAGGACATTGTGCTGATTGAATATTTGTGCTTGAGTTGGTGGTGGTTGGTGAATATGTTTAGCGGAGATAGCTCTAGAATTTAACTTGCAAGGAGTCCCATATGCTGCGCTGCTTCACCCTGCTCGTCCTTCTGCTTGGGCTTCTTGCCAACACAGCCCTCGCGCGGCCCTATGGCATGTACGACATGCGCCGCGCCCTGGGAGTGCGTGATACTGCGCAAGGGCAGCAACGGTATGTCGATACTGGATTTCTCAGGCACGTGTTGGGGGATCTTTTCGCGCACGCCAGCAACTATCCGCCGCAGTTTGACACGGAGCAGGACAAACAACGCGCACGGACGGACATCCAGTTCATAATGCAAACCCTGTCCGTGCTGGTCAACAATCCTTCTCCTGACCAACGTTTGCTCCTGGACGCCGCCATTGCCTGCAGTATCGGGCATAATTTCGACATCCCCAACGCAGCGGAAAACGCGGTGAAATATTACGAAAGGCTCCTCGCCTTGGATCCGCAGAATCCGATGGCCAACCTGCAATACGGTGCGTTCCTTGGGAACACGGGCCAGGTGAAGCAGGCCATCCCCTACCTCAAGAAGGCGCAAGAACTTGGCGTACCGGATGCAACATACAGTCTTGGCTTCTCATACATGATCATTGGCGACAAGAAGGCGGCACTGGAAAACCTGGAGAAGTATCAGTCGATGCGTCCTCAGGACAACAATGTGGCAGCACTCATTAAGGCGTTACGAGACAAAAATTTGAAAATAGAGACAGTCATTCATGAAAAGCCAGCACAGTGATGCGTGATTGTTCGCAAGAAATGTGTGCAAGCTGGCATTAATCACCCTTATCCAATGAAATAGTGTCAGTATTTTGAGAGGTTGTATGCGTCAATACGTTTGCAAGAAAGAGTATTTGTATCTCGCTCTAAAGGTTGTGGCCACTGTGGCGATTCTTTACGGTATCGTGTTTGAATATGGACGCGGAGGAAAATCGTCGACAGCAATCGTCACCGGAGCAGGGTATTTGTTCAGCTTCATGCTCTTGCTTTGGGTCCGGAACGGGCTGTTTGTTGGGTATGTTCGGCGCGGATGTGTTAAAGTCGGTCCGGATCAGTACCCAGATGTGTATACAATGCTTTCGAAGCACTGTGAAATACTACAAGTCAAAAGAATGCCTTCGCTGTACATCATGCAGTCTGGTGGTGTCCTGAACGCCTTGGCTACGCGATTTGTCGGTCGAGATTATATTGTAATTTACTCCGATATTCTTTCTGTCGCGTATGAAGACGGTGGTGACGCCGTCGAGTTCATTATAGGCCACGAACTTGGCCACATTATGCGTCGACACATGACACTAAACATGTTGTTATTTCCCTCGTTGATTGTTCCTTTTCTACATAATGCTTACTCCAGAGCTTGCGAGTATACATGCGATGGGATTGGATACTCGCTGACGAAACGTGGATCAATCAAGGGATTGTGCATACTTAGTGTCGGTTCTGATTTGTACAGAAGGATGAACGTCAAGCAGTATATGGCCGATGCGAAAGCCCATGGTGGGTTCTGGGGATGGCTAGCTGGATTGTTCTGTTCTCATCCGTTCTTGCCTGACCGGATCGCGCATTTGGCAAGGCTGAGCAAGCGAGGTATCTAGCGCCCTCACCCCACCTTCTTCACATCCACCACCGGCGTCCCGTCAATCGCCTCCAGCGGATAGACCCGTAGCCGCGCGGGCGTCGCGATTTCCCTGATTTCCACCTCGTGCAGCCCTATGGGGTTGGGCCGGTCCGGCGAGCGGGTGGCGAAGACCCCGCGCAGGGGCCGGTTCCTGTCCGCGCGCGGGTGGCACTGGAGCACCGAGCGGTCGGCCTGGTGCAGCCAGGTGAGGACCAGGACGCGCTGGCCCACCTCCAGCCCCAGCAGCGCGGGCGCATAGGCCGGGTCGAGGTCCAGCCAGGCCTCGGGCGCGCCTTCGGCTCCGGATTTGGGGGCCGCGTCGCGGTCCGTGAGCTGCGATCGCACGTGGCCGAGGATGGTGAGCGTGGTGCCAGGGGCCGTGGAGCCAGTAGGCGTGGGGCCAGTAGCCGTGGGGGTGGTCGGGTCGGTCGTCATGAAAAAACCTCCCGCATGTCTGCGGCGCGGGCTAGCCGAAGTGGTCGAACCCGGCCTTGGCGAAGGGCCGCCCGTTCAGGCGCAGGCCCGGCGCCTCGGAAACCGTGCCGAGGGCGAAGGCCTCCGGGATCGCTTCCAGCACCGCTGAAAGCCCCGAGGGGGTGACGGCGGCCAGCAGGGCGTAGTCCTCCCCGCCCAGCACGGCCTGCTCCACAGGGTCCAGCTCCTGCCGGGCGTAGAATTCCCGCGCTTCCGGGTGCAGCCCCTCAGGCTTCAGGGCCAAGTCGCAGCCATACGCGGACAAAAAACGCGGCAGGTCGCGGGCCAGCCCGTCGGAGAGATCCATGAGCCCGCGCACCGCCGGCCCTTCCTGCGTCATCAGTCCGGCCAGGGCCAGCCCGGCCTCGATGCGCGGCAGGGGGCGCAGGTGCGCGCTCGTGGCGGCGGGCCAGAGGCGGCAGGCCTCGCGGCCTTGGGCCTCCAGGGCCAGCAGCCCGGCGCGGGCCAGGCCCACGGGCCCCACCACCACCAGCGTGTCGCCGGGGCGGGCCTGGGCGCGCTTGAGCAGCCGTCCCGAAGGTCCCGGCCTGCCCAGCACGGTGATGTCCAGGGCCAGGGCCGGGCCCCGGCTCAGGTCGCCGCCGATGAGGGGAAGCTCCAACTGGCGCGAGAGCGCGGCCATGCCGGAGAGCAGCCCGTCCAGGAATTCGTCGCCCTCCGCCGTGGCGTCCGCCTCGGACACCATGAGCGAGAGCGCGAAGCCCACCGGGACAGCGCCCATGGCCGCCAGATCGCTGGCCGCGGCCGCCAGGGCCTTGTGCCCGATGTCGCCGGGGGCGAAGTAGCTGCGGCGGAAGTGCTGGTGCTCCACGAACAGGTCCGTGGACAGGCAGAGGGGGCCGGGCACGTCGAGGATGGCGCAGTCGTCGCCGCGGCCCAGGCTGACGCCCGGGGCGCCCCCCAGCGTGTGGGGCGCGAAGTGGCGGTCGATCTGGTCCAGGAAGTCCTGCTCGGACGCGGGCATGGCGGTTCTCCTTGCGCTGCGGCTACAGGATTTTCAGGAAGTCCTTGACGATGACCTTGAGGCCGAAGCCGGGGAAGTTCACGCGGACCTTGTCCGGCGGAATCTCGGCGATGATCTTGCCCTGGCCGAAGATGCGGTGCTCGCACAGGCCCAGCTTCACGTCCGGGCCGTCCAGGGCGGAGCGCGGGGGCGGGGCGGCGTCGCGCGCGGGCTGGGGCACCTCGGCGGCGCTGAGCGGGCGCGGGCCGCTGCCGTAGCC
Organism: uncultured Desulfocurvus sp.; assembly: GCA_964502805.1. Classification (GTDB taxonomy): domain Bacteria; phylum Desulfobacterota; class Desulfovibrionia; order Desulfovibrionales; family Desulfovibrionaceae; genus Humidesulfovibrio. The sequence continues at coordinate 14,440 of CAZCYB010000044.1, read as the reverse complement.
GGGCCGGGGCGGCGGGGTGGGCAGCACCACCGGGGCCATGTAGCCGGTGCTGTCCAGCACCTGGGCGCTGGTGGCGCGCTCGCTCCTGTCGTCCTTGCGGCGCAGGCCGCCCATGTACTGCTCCACCCAGCGCTCCACGCAGGCCTCGGGCAGCTCCTGCACGAAGGGGCTGGGCACGGCGGGCTCGCGGCAGTTGTTGTAGCGGTTGTACAGGGTGCCGGGCACGATGAGCGCCAGCTCGTCCTTGGCCCGGGTGCAGGCCACGTACATCAGGCGGCGCTCCTCCTCCATGTCCTCCTGGCGCTGCATGGCCTTCTTGGAGGGAAATCTGTCCTCCACCAGGTCGATGAGGATCACCGCGCCCCATTCCAGGCCCTTGGCCGAGTGCACGGTGGAGAGCACCACGGCGTTGCCGCCCTCGTCCCCGTCCTCCACGCTGCCGTCGAGCGTCAGGTCGGCCAGGAAATCCTCCACGTCCTTGTAGTTCACGGCGATCTGCGCCAGCTGCTCCAGGCCCGCCTGGCGCTTGGGGTAGTCGTCGGGGTACAGGGCCACCAGCTGCGGCGCGTAGTAGGCCATGACGCGCTCCAGGGCCGCCGCCGGGTTGTGCCTGAGCCCCCGCAGGGCCTCCAGCTCGGCCAGCAGGCCGGGCAGCTCGGGGAAGCGCTTGTGGTACTTGGCCATGATGGGCGCGTCCGCCGCCAGCAGGGCCGTGGCGATCTTGGCCGCCGTGCGCCCGCCCACGCCCTTGATGAAGCTCAAGACCCGCTGCCAGGCCAGCATGTCCGAGCCGTTGGGAATCAGCCGCAGGTAGGCCAGCACGTCCTTGACGTGGGCGGCCTCGTGGAAGCGCACGCCGCCGAACTTGCGGTAGGGCAGGCCCACGTGGGTCAGCGCCACCTCCAGCGGGTAGGACTGGTACCCGGCGCGGAACAGCACCGCGATGTCCGAAAGCGGGTGCCGCCCGGCCATGTCCGTGATGAGGCTCACGGCCTGCTGGGCCTGGGACTGGTCGCTCAAGGCCTCGATGACGCGGGGGCGCGGGCCCTCGGTGCGGTCGGTGAACAGGTGCTTGTCGAACTTTTGCCGGGCGCCTGCGAGCACGTGGTTGGTCAGGTCCAGGATGGGCTGGGTGGAGCGGTAGTTCCGCTCCAGGCGGATCAGCTTGGCGCCGGGAAAGATGGTGGGAAAGTCGAGGATGTTGGCCACGTTGGCCCCACGGAAGGCGTAGATGGACTGGGCGTCGTCGCCCACGGCCATGACGCTGCCCGACTCCCCGGCGATGAGCCGCACCAGCCGGGCCTGCACCAGGTTGGTGTCCTGGTATTCGTCCACCATGACGAAGGGGTAGCGGCGGCGCAGCTGCTCGCGGATCTCCTGGTTGTTCGCCAGGAGCGCCTCCAGGCCGAAGAGCAGGTCGTCGTAGTCCATGAGGCCCTGGGCGCGCTTGGCCTTGTCGTACTCCCCGGCCAGGCGCTCCAGGTCGGCCTGGTAGGGCGTCAGGTGGTAGGCCTCGCGGTCCAGCAGGGCGGCGATGGACAGCTCCTTGTTGCGCGACTTGGTGATGATGTCCGCCAGGGTGGCGCGCTTGGGGTAGGAGCGGTCGCCCTTGCCCAGGTCCAGGTGGGCCTTCAGCTCGCCCAGCAGGTCCTCGGAGTCCGCGCGGTCCATGAGCGTGAGGCCGTTCGGGTACCCGGCCTCTGCGGCGTGGCGGCGCAGCACGGAGTAGGCGAAGCTGTGGAAGGTGCCGCCGCTGGCCCCGGTGAGGGGGCGGCCAAGCAGGCGCCCGGCGCGGGCCAGCATCTCCTGGGAGGCGCGGCGGGTGAAGGTGAGGAGCAGGATGTTCTCCGGCGAGACGTGCTCCTGCACCAGCCGGGCCAGGCGGTAGACGATGGTGCGCGTCTTGCCGCTGCCCGCGCCGGCGATGACCAGCACCGGCCCGTGCACGTGCAGGGCCGCTTCCAGCTGGGCGGGGTTCAGTTCGCGCTCGAAGTCGATCATGCCAGGATGCCGCCGGGTGTGCCGCTTGGGTTGCAGTGGTTTGCGCCGAAATGCTCCAGGACAAGCTGGCCCACGTCGCGCACGCGTTCGGGGTGCGCATCGGCGCAGTCGCCCATGGAATCGAAAAAAAAGGCGTCCCCGGGCCGGTGCATGCCGGTGCGGCCATGGTGGCCGAAAACCTCGGCCCGGTCGAACTTGGCCTTGAGGTCCAGGCCTGCTGTGGGCACGCAGACCAGGTCCGGGGCGGCCCCCATGTCCTCGGGCGCCCCTTCGTACAACTCGCGGCCGTCCAGCACCTGTTCCATGACCGCTCGGTCGCCTGAGGTCAAGCATGGGAAGGTCAAGCCCAGCAGCAGCTGGCGCAGGTCCCGCAGCAGGGCCGGGGCGTCGGAGTCATGGACGCAGCCTCGTGAAAAACGCGAGGCCCTGTGGATGTAGATGCGCCCAGGATCCAGGGCGAAGGCGCGGCTCTGGGGGCCGATGCAGGAGGCGTCCCATTCGTCGCGCGGGGGGCGGGAGAGCTGGAGGTATCCGGCCTGGCGCAGCACGGCGTTGAGGTCCACCTCGCGCTCCAGCTCGCAGAACCCGTGGTCCGCCAGGGCGATGAGGCGCTTGGGGCCGGGCAGGGCCTCGTAGCGGTCCAGCACCTCGCCCAGCACGCGGTCCCACTGGCGCAGCTGGGCCAGGCAGGCCGGGTGCAGCGGGTGCTCCGGGTGGGCCACGGCGTGGAACAGGAAGTGGAACAGGCGGTCAGTCTCGGTGAGCACGAACACGAACAGGTCCCAGGCCAGGTCCGGCCAGAGCAGGTCCAGCGCCGCGCGCCGGGCGTCCAGAGAGCGGGAAAGCTCGGAGAGCAGGTGGTCGGGGTCGGTGGCTCCGCGCGTGGTGTCGCCCTCCACGCGGTACCCGGCTGCGGAAAGCGGCCCGTACAGGAAGGGCGGGAACACGGCCCGCCGCAGGTCCGGGGCCACGAACCCGGCCACGAGCATGCCGCGCAGGGGTTTGGCCGGGGCCATGTTGGGCAGGTTCACCACGCGGCTCACCAGGCCCTTTTCCCCAAGCCGGTCAAAGATGGTGGGCACGCGCACGTCGCCTGAGTCCACGATGCGCAGCGAGTAGCTGGCAGGGTCGAGCACGGTGAAGCCGTGGACCCCGTGCGCGCCGGGGCCGGAGGCGGTGAAGAAGCTCGTCCAGTTCACCGGCGAGACCTCGGGCAGCTCGGCGGTGATGCTCCGGGCCCGGGGCATGAGCCGAGCCAGGTTCGGCAGCTGGGGAGCAAGGGTCCGGGCCAGGGAAAGCGGCAGGCCGTCCAGGCCCAGGACCACCAGGCGGTGGCGCTGGCCGGTCATGGCCGCTACGTCAGCTCCACGTCGTACTTCTTCATGAAGCACACGGGATTGTACGACATCTTGGCCTTGCGCAGGCCCTCGTCGCCCAGGTCCTGCTCGCGGTTCACCAGGGCGAAGCGGCCCTCCTGCGCGGCCAGGAAGTGCTTGTTGATGGCCTGGTACACGCCCTTGTAGCGCGTGTCGCCCTTTTCGAAGTGGATGACCACGGTGCTGTTGCCCAGGCATTCGCCCACGGTGTAGGCCACCACCTTGCCCTCCACGCGGATGGCCCCGCCCATGAGGCAGCGCATGCGGTCGAAGTCCTTGAGCACGCGGCCGATGGCCTGGTTTTCGGCCACCAGGGCCTCGGAGGGGTGCTCCTGCCAGCTGTGCCACTCGGCCTGCATGTCCAGCACCTCCTCCACGCACTCGGCGTACATGGGCGAGTACTCGAACAGGTGGGTCTTCTCGAACTGGTTCAACAGATTCTTTTTCTTGTGGAACTTGTTGCCCTTGAGCTCCACCAGTTCCGGAACGGAGTAGACGTAGTCGAAGTGGTCGCGGGCTTCCTCAACCTTGATGCGCCCGGCAAAGGCCCGCTGCCAGATCTCCACCAGGGCCTCGGGCACGCGGGTGAAGCGCCCCGGGCCCGCCAGGCAGGAGAGCTTGGCCCAGTCCACCAGGCTCCAGTCGCCCACCGGGGCCCAGCAGACCTCCGAGGGCAGGCTCTGGCGGATCCACACCAGGCCGTGGGCGAAGCGCCAGGACAGGCCGTAGTGCCCGCCCCAGCCGTAGAGGTTGGCGAAGGCGTAGTCGCTGGTGACCTGGGGGCAGGCGGAGAGCGCGGCCATGTACTCGGCCTGGCGCTCCAGCCCGATGGGTTCGAAGGCAGGGGCGGGTTCGATGAGGGGGGCGGAGTCGGTGACCGGGGCTGTGCTCATGAGGTGCTTCCGTTGCGGGTTTTGGACATGGCGAAGCGCTGCCAGTTCCTGCGGGTGAAGATGTAATACAATATGGTGGCTTGGCAAGCCTGTGAGGCCAGCATGGAGAACCACACGCCCGTGGAGTTGCCCCAGACCACGTGGCCCAGCGCATAGGCCAGGGGCAGGCGCACCAGCCAGGTGCCCACGCCCATGCCCACGAGGTTGTACAGGGTGGCCCCGGCACCGCCGAAGGCCCCGGCCAGGATCATGGTGGTCAGCGTGAAGGGGATGGCCAGGACGTTGTAGAACAGGTAGCCCTTGGCCTCGGCCTGCACCGCCGGGTTGGGCGCGATGAACGCGGAGATGGGGTCCATGAACCGCCAGACGACGAGCGCGATGGCGGAGATGAACACCAGCCCGATGAGCAGGATGCGCAGGCCCACGCGCTTGGCCTCCTGCGGCTTGCCCGCGCCCAGGTAGTTGCCCACCAGCACGCTGGCCGTGAGGTTGAAGGCGAAGGCGGGCAGGAAGAGCAGGGACTCCACCCGGGCCCCGGCGGCCATGCCGGCCAGCGCGGTGACGCTGTTCTCCGGCAGGCTGGCGGTGATGGCGAAGAGCACCAGGTAGCCGGAATGCCAGACCACCTGCATGAGCCCGGCGGGCCAGGCCACCTGGAACAGGTAGGGAAAGGCGCAGCGCACCCAGCGCCAGGGCGCGAAGATTTGCCGCCGCAGGGTGCCGGACCGGCGCAGCATGTACAGGCTGAAGGCCGAGCCCAGGCAGATGGAGCTGAAGGTGGCCCAGATGACGCCCTCCACGCCCAGGCGCGGCAAGCCCCACAGGCCCAATCCGAAGCCGAGGTCGCCCAGGGTGTTCACCGCCGTCACCAGGATCATGGCGTACAGCGGCACCATGACCTGCCGCCGGGCCCGGAACACGGCGTTCAGCACGATGAGCAGGTAGTAGGGCGGCAGTGTGTACAGGAAGACTTCCAGGATGCGCTCGGTCAGGGGCGCGATGTCCTGGGGCACCTGGAGCAGGCGCACGAACAGGCCCTTGGCGGGCAGGCCCAGCAGCGGAAAGATCAGCCCGAAGGCCCCGGCCATGAGCAGGCACAGGCCGATGTAGCGCTCCGAGCGCAGGGTGCGCCCGGCGCCGAAGGACTGGCTGATGGCCGCCACGCCGCCGTTCGCCACGGCCATGGCGATGACCAGGAAGAAGAACAGGGACTGGGTGATGATGCCAAGCGACGCCTGCACGCGGTGGTCGATCTGCCCGGCCACCCACACGTCCACGAATCCGATGAGGAAGTGGAAGATCATCATGAGCATCTGGGGCCAGGAGAGGTTCCAGATGAGGCGGGTCTGGCTGTGTGATTCGGGCTGCATGGGGCTTCTTGGGTTCTCGGGTTCTCGGGGCCAATCAGAACATCTAGGCACGATTGGGCCCCTGCCAAGGGGCGGGCGCGGTTTTTCTTGCCTTGTTATGCTGGCGGTGCCATAACAAACCATCCACCCCAATGTCCCACAGAGGAGGAGCCCATGCCCAGCAAGGCCGAGAAAGCTGTGAAGTCAGGCGCCGAACAGTCGCCGGTGCTGCGCGTGCACCTGTGGCTGGAGACGGACCGGGGCATGTTCTTCGGCCTGGGCCGCGTGCAGCTGTTGCAGTTGGTGGACAGGCTGGGCTCGCTGAACCAGGCGGCCAAGGCCGTAGGCATGAGCTACCGCGCGGCCTGGGGGCGCATCAAGAAGAGCGAGGAGCTTTTGGGCGAGCCGCTTCTGGCCCAGGCCAGCGGGCGCAAGGGCTACGAGCTGACGCCGCTTGCGCGCGAGCTCATGCGCGACTTCATGGCCTGGCACGACGAGGTGGAGGCCTACGCCCTGAAGCGCGCCGGGGAGCGCCTGCCCTGGAACGTGCGCGGCTTCGAGCAGGAGGCCGGGGACGTGGTGCGCGTGCCCGCCAGGCCCAAGGCCTGAGCCGGGCCGCAGGAGCGAGAAAAAGGGCCGCCCCCCATCCGGGAGCGGCCCTTGTCATTTGCCTTTCGGGGCGGGCAGCCTAGCGGCGTCCACCACGGTCGCGGTCGCCACGGCCGCCGCGGTCGCGGTCGCGTCCGCCACGGTCGCCGCCGCGGTCGCGGTCACGGGGACCATCGCCACGGGGGGCCGGGCGGCGGAACTCGTCCAGGTTCACTTCCTGGCCGGCCTGCTCCATGAGCCAGGCCTTGCGGGACAGGCGGATGCGTCCGCCCGGCTCCAGCTCGATGACCTTGACCCACACTTCCTGGCCGAGCTGCAGCAGGTCCTCAACGCGGTCCACGCGCTCGACGTCGAGCTGGGACACGTGCAGCATGCCCTCGGCGCCGGGCAGGATCTCCACCAGGGCGCCCACTTCCAGGATCTTCTTCACGGTGCCCAGGTAGTTGCGGCCCGGCTCCGGGGTCTGGTCGTAGTAGAGCACCATGGCCTTGGCCTTCTCCAGGCTCTCGGTGTTGGGCGCGAAGATGGCCACGCGGCCGGAATCCTCGATGTCGATGTCGGCCTGGGTCTCTGCGGTGATGGCCTTGATGTTCTTGCCGCCGGGTCCGATGACGCTGCGGATCTTCTCGGGGTTGATGTGCACCACCACCATCTGCGGGGCCAGCTCGGAGAGCTCGGGCCGGGGCTTGTCGAGCACCATGTTCATGTGCTCCAGGATGTGCAGGCGGGCGTCGCGGCTCTGGGCCAGGGCGCGGCGCAGCACGTCGTAGGGGATGCCCGACGTGATCTTGATGTCCATCTGGATGCCGGTGATGCCGCGAGGGCTGCCGGCAACCTTGAAGTCCATGTCGCCCAACGCATCTTCGTCACCGAGAATGTCGGTGAGCACGATGAACTCGTCGCCTTCCTTCATCAGGCCCATGGCGATGCCGGCCACCGGCTCCTTGATGGGCACGCCCGCGTCCATGAGGGCCAGGGACGCGCCGCAGACCGTGGCCATGGAAGAGGACCCGTTGGAGTCCATGACCTCGCTGACCACGCGCAGGGTGAAGGGGAACTCCTCGGCGCTGGGCAGCACCGGGATGATGGAGCGCTCGGCCAGGGCGCCGTGCCCGATGTCGCGGCGGCTGGGGCCGCGCAGGATGCGGACTTCACCCACGCAGTACGGGGGGAAGTTGTAGTGCAGCATGAAGCGCTTGGTGTCCTCGCCGATGAGCGTCTCGATGCGCTGCTCGTCGCGGCTGCTGCCCAGGGTGGCCACGGCCAGGGCCGAGGTCTCGCCGCGGCGGAACAGGGCGGTGCCGTGGGTCATGGGCAGCACGCCCACCTCGATGGACAGGGGGCGCACGGTGGTCAGGTCGCGACCGTCGATACGGATCTTCTCGGAGCGCACGCGCTCGCGCACGATCTTCTTCTCCAGGTCGCTCACCACGCCGGAGGCCTGCTTCAGGGCGTCGGCCTGGTCGGGGAACTTCTCGGACACGGCGGCCAGGGCGGCGGCCTTGGCAGCGTCCTTGGCGTCGCGGCGGGCCATCTTCTCGGTCATGGCGAAGGCGGCCTTGAGCGCCGGGGTGGCGATTTCCTCGACGCAGGCGACGATGGCGTCGTCGGCCTTGGGGGCCACCACTTCGATCTTGGGCTTGCCCACCTTCTCGCGCAGTTCGTCCTGCAGGTCGAACATGGGGGTGAGCTGCTTGTGGCCCCACTCCAGGGCCTCGGCCACCAGTTCCTCGCTCACGAACTCGGCGCCGCCCTCGACCATGACGATGGCCGAGCGGGTGGCGGCGAAGATGAGGTTCAGCTTGCTCTCGGCGCTGATCTGCTTGTAGCTGGGGAAGAGCACGAACTCGCCGTTCACGTGGCCCACGCGGGCGCCGCAGATGGGGCCCTCGAAGGGCATGTGCGAGATGTGCAGGGCCGCCGAGGCGCCGGTGATGGCCAGCACGTCGGGGTTGATGGTGTTGTCCGCCGAGAGGACCGTGGCGATGACCTGGACCTCGTCACGGAAGCCCTTCTTGAACATGGGGCGGATGGGGCGGTCGATGAGGCGGGAGACCAGGGTCTCGCGCTCGCTGGGCCGGCCGATCTCGCGGCGGAAGTAGCTGCCCGGGATGCGGCCCGCGGCGTAGCTCATCTCCTGGTAGTTCACGGTGAGCGGGAAGAAGCCGCGGTCGATCTCCAGGGGCTGGTTCACAGCGGTGACGTGCACCACGGTGCCGCCGGACTGGACCCACACGGCGCCGCTGGCCTGCTTGGCCATCTTGCCGTGCTCCAGCACCACGTCCATGTTGCCCACCTTGGAGGTGAGACGGGTTTTTTCAAAGGGAACGAGCATGGGTACTCCTTGGGGTTGGACGCCCAGACGCTCGCTCTCGAAGCCCGGTTTAGCCGGCTTGGGGAAGGGCTCTTGGTGTCCAAAAGCGCTTTCCGCAGCCAACTAAGGGGCAGATGCAGCAGAGGAGGCGAGTGTCCGCGTCGTGGGCGTTGTAGTGGGCCAGGGCCGGTTGCCTGGCGAAGTCTCCGGCGCGGGTCAAGCCGCGTGCGCGGGGAACCGGGCGAACCGGCCCCCCGCGCGCGGCGGGGATGTCCTACTTGCGGATGCCCAGTCTCTCGATGAGCTCGCGGTAGCGCATGATGTCCTTCTTCTTCAGGTAGTTCAGAAGCTTCCGGCGCTGGCCGACCATCTTCAGCAGGCCGGTGCGGGAGTGGAAGTCCTTCTTGTGCACCTTGAAGTGCTCGGTGAGGTAGGTGATGCGCTCAGTCAAAAGCGCGACCTGCACCTCGGGAGAACCGGTGTCCCCCTCCTGGCGCTTGAAATTCTCGATGACCTGGGTCTTTCCTTCCGGCGTCATAACCACAGCGATACCCTCCTTTGGGGTGTTGATGTTGGCTGGGAGCTCCCGATCAGGTGGATGCGGCGTCGCCCCACAGTCCACGCAGGATTGTCCAGCGCAAGCCGCCGTCCCTGGGTTGAGCCTCCGCCAGCGCAACGCATTCCCCGTTCTCTCCGGCGAAGAGCACGCGCTCCCCGGCTTTGCCGAGAAGCTCCGCGCCGCTCGCCCCGCCGACCGGCAGCCAGGTCCCGTTCTTCACGAGGGCCACCAGGGTGGGGGAGAGGGTGATGGTGCGCCAGTGCGGGAGCATCCGGCCGAGGGGGATGACCCTCTCGGCGAAACGCTCCGGCTCTCCAAGAACCGCGTCAAGGCTGTGCGCGGCCTCAAGCCCGTAGGGCTCGCAGACCTCCCGCGTGAGCTGCGCAAGCGCCGCTCCGCAACCGAGCCGAATCCCCAAGCTGTGGACCAGGGATCGAATGTACGTGCCCGCCTGGCAACGTACCCTGAACCGTGCGAAGGGGAGCTCTATCTCCAGCGGTTCGACCTCATACACTTCGATGGTCTTCTCCTTGGCCGGGACGGGCGCGCCTTGCCTGGCGAGCTCGTAGAGGGGCTTGCCCTCGTGCTTGGCCGCGGAATATGCGGGAACTTCCTGTTCCGTGAGGTCCTTCCAGCCCAGGATGGCCTCCCGCACGTCGTCTTGCGAAATATTGTCGATGGGCTTCTCCTCCAGCACCGCGCCTTCAAGGTCGTAGGTGTCGGTGGTGATGCCCAGCTTCAGCTTGCCGCTGTATACCTTCTGGCCGCTGGTCAAATACCCGGCCATCTTGGTCCCCTGGCCCAAAAGCACAAGGAGCACGCCCTCGGCCAGGGGGTCGAGGGTGCCCGCGTGGCCGATCTTGCCCTGGCCCAGGGCGCGCTTGATGCTGTTCAGGCATCCCGCGCTGGTGGGGCCGCTGGGCTTGTTCAGCACCAGCAGGCCGTCAAGCTGCGTATCGAGTCTCTTGCGGCGTTTGCCCACGGATAGCCCTCTACACCAAGCCGAGGCTTTCGCCAAGTGCTTCCACGAGGTGCATTTTGGCCGAGAGGATGTCCTCCCGGATGATGCCGCCCGCGGCGTTGCGGTGGCCGCCGCCGCCGTAAAGCGCCGCCACGCCTTGAACATTGTCGCTCCCGGAGGAGCGCAGGCTGAACTTGTAGGAGCCGTCGGGCTCCTCGCGCAGGATCATGGCCGCGCGGGTGCCGCGCAGCCGGCGCAGAAAATTCACGATCTCCTCGCAGTCCGCCGCGGTGGTGCCCGTGCGCTCGAACATGCCCTGGGTCACCTGCACCACGGCCACCTGGCCCCCGTAGAACAGCTCCGTGGTGGCGAAGCTCTCGCCCCAGAGCTTGAAGCGGTTCACGGCCCACTGGTTGCGGATCTTGGCGTTCACCGCGCCGGGGCTCATGCCCAGGCGGATGAGCCTGGCAGCAAGCTCCATGACCTCGGGGGTGGTGTTGTCGAAGGTGAAGAAGCCTGTGTCCGTGGTGATGCCCAGGTAGATGGCCTCGGCCAGGGGGCCGGTCAGGGGCACGTCCAGCTCGTCGGCCAAATCTGCGATCATGGCGCCCACGGCCGGGTACTTCTCGTCCACCCAGTTGAGCTGGCCGAACATGGGGTTGCCCAGGTGGTGGTCGATGTTCACCACGGGCCGGGAGCCCATGACTTTGGACAGCTCGTCGCCCACGCGCTGGGGGGCGCCGCAGTCCAGCACCACGATCCAGTTGAACTCCGCCCCGGCCAGGGTGCTGTGCATGGGGCAGGGCAGCTCCAGCCAGTCGTACTGGCTGGGCAGGGGCGTGGCGTTGTACAGGCAGATTTCCTTGCCCAGGGCCGCCAGCAGGTGGGCCATGGCCACGGAGGAGCCAATGGCGTCACCGTCCGGGTTGGCGTGGGCCGCGACCAGGAATTGGTCGCTGCGGCGGATGAGTTCAGCTATGGCCGCTGCCGGGCTTGCCATACACCATGTCCTCGAGGAAATCGTCGTGCGCGAAGCGCAAATCCGGCAGGGAGCGCAGCTGAAGCCTGCGGCCCAGTCCGGAGCGCAGGTAGCCCTTGGCCTTGTTCAGGCCCTCCAGCACCTCCGCGCGGCGGGCCTCGCCGCCGCCCACCGAGAAGGTGACCAGGGCGATGCTCATGTCCGCGTTGAGCTTCACACCCGTGAGGCTCACCAGTTCCAGGCGCGGGTCGGCCACCTCCTCCAGGAGCATGTTGGCCAGCTCGCGCAGGATGAGGTCGCCGAGGCGGATGGAGCGTCTGCTGCCGGAAGCCTTCATCAGTTGTTGTCTCCGCTGCTAGAGAATATCTCGGTGTCCACGTTCAACAGCTCCGCCGGGGAGATGGCCTCCACCATGGCCTGGGCCTTGGAGAGCGTGCTCTCCACCTTGGCCGTTTCGCCGGAGACGGTGACCACGGCCAGCACCAGCCTCTGGTGCGCGTCCTGGTCCTGGGTCTCGCTCACGGCCACGTTGAAGGTGTTGCGAAGCTTCTGCTTCAGGCTCTGCGCCACCTGCCGCTTGCCCTTGAGGGAGTCGTTGCCGTGCAGGCGGAAGGTGAGCGTCATGACGCCGATGATCATATATACGTTCCCCGGCCGCCTGGCAATGTGGCCCGGGCGGGCCGCGCCAAGGCGGACGCGCCCCCGCTACAGGGTGCGCGCCACTTCCTTGGTCTCGAAGGCCTCGATGATGTCGCCGATCTTGATGTCGTTGAAGTTCTCCAGGCCCGCGCCGCACTCGTAGCCCTTGGCCACTTCCTTGGCGTCGTCCTTGAAGCGCTTGAGCGAGGACAGCGCGCCGGTGTAGATGACCACGCCGTCGCGCAGCAGGCGGATCTTGGCGTTGCGCACCAGCTTGCCGTCCACCACGCCGCAGCCGGCCACCATGCCCACCTTGGGCACGCTGAAGGTCTCGCGCACCTCGGCCTGGCCCAGGTAGACCTCCTGGATGTCCGGGGCGAGCATGCCGCTCATGGCGTCCTTGATCTCGCTCACCAGCTTGTAGATGATGTCGTAGAAGCGGATCTCCACCTGCTCGCGCTCGGCCACTTCCTTCACCTTGGCGGTGGGGCGCACGTTGAAGCCGATGATGATGGCCTGGCTGGCCGTGGCCAGCATGACGTCGGACTCGGTGAGGCCGCCGGTGCCGCCGTGCACCACCTGGATCTTCACTTCCTCGGTGGAGAGCTTGTTCAGGGCCTCGGTGATGGCCTCCAGCGAGCCCTGCACGTCGGCCTTGAGCACCAGGTTCAGGCTCTTGGCCTCCTGGGCGGGCTTGCTCTTGAGGAAGCCCTCCAGGGTCAGGGTGCTCTTGCCCACCAGGTCCTTCTCGCGCTGCTTGGCCATGCGGCTCTCGGCGATCTTGCGGGCCACCTTGTCGTCGGCCACGACCACGAACTCGTCGCCCGCCTCGGGCACGACGTCGAAGCCCTGGATCTCCACGGGGATGGCCGGGCCGGCCTGCTTGAGCTTCTTGCCCTGGTCGTTGAACATGGCGCGCACCTTGCCGTGCACGGTGCCGCAGACAAAGGCGTCGCCGGCGGAGAGGGTGCCCTCCTGGATGAGCACGGTGCCCAGGGGGCCGCGGCCCTTGTCCAGCTTGGCCTCCACGATGTGGCCACGGGCGGGCTTGCTCGGGTTGGCCTTGAGCTCCAGCACCTCGGCCTGCAGCAGGATCATTTCCAGCAGCTCGTCCAGGCCGATGCGCTGCTTGGCGGAGACGTTGGCGAAGATGGTGCTGCCGCCCCAGTCTTCCGGCACGAGGTCGAACTCGGCCAGTTCGCGCTTCACGCGGTCGGGGTTGGCCCCTTCCTTGTCGATCTTGTTCACGGCCACGACGATGGGCACGCCCGCCGCCTTGGCGTGGTTCACGGCCTCGCGGGTCTGGTCCATGACGCCGTCGTCGGCGGCGACCACCAGGACGACGATGTCCGTGACCTGGGCGCCGCGGGCGCGCATGGCGGTGAAGGCCTCGTGGCCCGGGGTGTCCAGGAACACGACTTCGCCGCGGTTGGTGGCCACGTGGTAGGCGCCGATGTGCTGGGTGATGCCGCCGGCCTCGCCCGAGGCGATGCTGGTCTTGCGGATGGCGTCAAGCAGCGAGGTCTTGCCGTGGTCGACGTGGCCCATGATGGTGACCACCGGCGGCCGTGACTTCATGTCTTCCGGGGTGTCCGGGGCGCTGGCGGACAGGAACTCCTGCTCGTCGAAGCCCACGCTCTCCACCTCGTGCCCGAACTCGCTGGCCAGCAGGGTGGCGGTGTCCAGGTCCAGGGCCTGGTTGATGGTGGCCATCATGCCCATGCCGAACAGGGTCTTGATGATGGCCTGGGCCTTGATGCCCATCTGGTGGGCCAGGTCGGAAAGGCGGATGTGCTCGTCGATGCGGATCTTGCGCTTGCCGACGGGCTTCTGCTCCTCGCGCTGCTCCTGGCCGCCGTGGCGGCTCTTCTTGCGGCGCGAGCTCTTCAGGCGCATGGGGGCGTCGCCGTCCTCGGAGAGGACGGGAGGCATGGGCGCGGCGTGCGAGCGCTTCTTGGCCGGACCGGCAGCGGCCTTGCGACGGTCCTCCTCGCTGCTGCCGCCGCCGGGGAAGTCCACCACGCGGCGGTCCTTCCTCCGGGCGCGCAGCTCCTCCTCGGTGGGGGGCACGGCCGGGGTGGCGCCGGGGGCGCCGCCGGGACCGCCAGGCCCGCCGGGGCGGGGCTGGTAGCCGCCGGGACGGTCACCGCCGGGACGGGGCTGGTAGCCGCCGGGACGGTCGCCGCCGGGGCCGCCGGGACCGCCGGGGCGCTGGCCGCCGCCGTAGCCGCCGCCGCGCGGGCCATCGGACTGGGGGCGGGGGGCGCCGGGGTGCGGGGTGTACGGGCGGGCGCCGCCGCCGGTGCTGTTGGCGGAGAACTCCGGGCGACGGTGGGCCGAGGCCGCGGCGGCAGCGGCGACCTGGCTCGGATCGGGACGGGAAATGATGCGCACCTGGGGCGCGGCGGGCACGATGACCTCGCGCTTGGGCTTGCGCTGCTGGGCTTCCTCGGCCTTGGACTCGGCCTTGGCGTCGGCGTCGGCCTTGGTCTCGGAGGGGGCCTGGACCTCGTCCTGGGCCTCGGGCTTGGCCTCTTCCTTGGCCTTGGCAGCGGGGGCCTTGGCAACGGAGGCCTTGGCGGCAGGGGCCTCGTCCTTGGCCGGGGCGGGCTCCGCAGCCTGGGCGGCGGGATCCACGACCTTGGCGGCGGGGGCTTCCTCCACGGCGGGCTTGGCGGGCTCGACGATCCGGGCCGTCTCGGCCACGGCGGCGGCCTTGGGGGCCTTGGCGGGCTTGGCCTCGGCCTTGGGCGCCGGGGC
>CAZCYB010000043.1:0-25304 GCA_964502805.1 uncultured Desulfocurvus sp. | reverse complement strand
GGGCGCCTGGGCAAGGAACTCGCCCTGGAGGGCACGACCTCTGGATCAGCCCGCACAAGAGCCTCAGGAGCGCCCTGGTGGCCCGCGCCGTGGGCGCGCCCATGCGCATCGGCTACGACCAACCCTGGTACAACTGGCTGGCCTACACGCACCTGGTGCCCCGCCGCTTCGACGAACTGGACGAGGTGGAGCGGCTCATGCAGCTTGTTTTGCCCCTGGAAATTTCCCCCACACCACCGAAGGTGCGCCTGGACCTGCCCGAGGACGCGCGCGCCCGCGCCGCGGATGCCTTCGCCGGCTTTCCCGCCGCCCCCATTCTGGGCATCCACCCCGGCTCCACCTGGCCCACCAAGTGCTGGCCCGTGGAGCACTTCTCCGCCGTGGCCAGCACGGCCCTGGCCGCCGGGGTCAGCGTGGCCCTCTTCGCCGGGCCCGGCGAGGAGGCGCTGGCCGCGCGCATCGAGCAGGACTGCGCGGGCGCGGGCTTCCTCAAGAACTTGGCCGGACAGCTGCCCCTGCCGGTGATGGCCGCCAGCCTGCCCCACCTGAACGCCTACCTCACCAACGACTCCGGGCCCATGCACCTGGCCTGGGTGCAGGATGTGCCGCTGGTGGCCCTGTTCGGCCCCACCGTGCGTCAACTGGGCTTCTTCCCGCGCGGGGAGAACTCCCGCGTGCTGGAGATGTCCATGGACTGCCGCCCCTGCGGCCTGCACGGGCACAAGGCCTGCCCGCGCCAGCACCACGCCTGCATGCGCGACATCACCCCCGAGGCCGCGTGGCAGGCCCTGCTGCCCCTGCTGAACCCCTGAGGCCCGGAGGCCACCCCATGCCCGGCGAGATCCTCCCCGGCTACACCCCCGGCGCCCTGGGGCGCATCGCCGAGCTGCACGCCCGGCACTACTCCCGGCACTGGAACTTCGGCCTGTACTTCGAGGCCAAGGTAGCCAGCGGGCTGGCCGAATTCCTGCCGCGCCTGGACCCCGCCCGCGACGGTCTGTGGACCCTGCGCCACGGCGGCCAGATCATGGGCTCCATCGCCATCGACGGCGCCAAGGCCCAAGCCGACGGCGCGCACCTGCGCTGGTTCATCGTGGACGAAAGCCTGCACGGCCAGGGCCACGGCGCGCGCCTGCTGCGCACGGCCCTGGACTTCTGCGCCGCCTGCCGGCACCCGCGCGTGTTCCTCTGGACCTTCCAGGGCCTGGACCCGGCCCGGCGCCTCTACGAAAAACACGGCTTCCGCCTGGCCGAGGAACTGCCCGGCCAGCAATGGGGCACGCCCGTGGTGGAGCAGCGCTTCGTGCTGGAGCTGGGCTAGGGGA
This sequence comes from uncultured Desulfocurvus sp., assembly GCA_964502805.1. Classification (GTDB taxonomy): domain Bacteria; phylum Desulfobacterota; class Desulfovibrionia; order Desulfovibrionales; family Desulfovibrionaceae; genus Humidesulfovibrio. Next base: position 23,979 of record CAZCYB010000043.1, on the reverse strand, counting down.
CGCTTCCGGATGGGCCCCGCTTGTGCCCACTGCTCGTCTTTGCTATCGCACCTCGTAACCCGGAGGTGCCCATGCGCGTCGCCGCTCCCCTTCTCCTCGCCCTTTGCCTGGTCCTGCTGCTCGCCACCCCGTCGCGGGCGGAGCGCCGCGTGGCCCTGGTCATCGGCAACGGGGCCTACAAGGACGCCCCCCTGCGCAACCCGGTGAACGACGCCCGCGACATGTCCAGGGAGCTCACGAAGCTGGGCTTCGAGGTCCTCCTTCGAGAAAACGCCAGCCTCCGCCAGATGGAGGACGCCCTGGACCAGTTCTGGGCAAACATACGGCAGGGCGGCACCGGCCTGTTCTTCTTCGCCGGGCATGGCCTGCAGGTGAAAGGGGTGAACTACCTCGTCCCTGTGGACGCCCGCATCCTGGTGGAGCAGGACGTGAGAAGCGCGTGCCTGGATGCGAACAAGGTTCTCGGTCGCATGGAAAACGCGGGCAATGGTCTGAACATCATCCTGCTGGACGCCTGCCGCAACAATCCCTTCGCGCGTTCCTGGCGAAGCGCGGAGGCAGGCTTGGCGAAGATGGACGCGCCCACGGGCACGCTCATCGGCTACGCCACAGCCCCGGACTCCGTGGCCTCGGACGGTGAGGGCAAGAACGGCGTGTATACCAAGCATCTCCTGGAACAGATGCGCGTGCCCGGGCAGGGCATAGAGACCATGCTCAAGCGTGTGCGAGTGGGTGTGCTGCAGGACTCCGGAAGGCGGCAGACTCCATGGGAATCGTCGAGTCTCACCGGCGACTTCTACTTCAACCAGCAGGGCGCTCCGGCGGGCCAGGCCGCGCCGCTTCCGCCGCTCCGGCCAAAGCTCGACCCCAAGGCCGAGAAGCAACGGCTGGCCGAAGAGGCGGCGCGTCTGCGGCGCGAGAAGGAGGAGCTGGCGCAGCTGCAGGCTCTCCAGGCCGAGAGGGACAGGCTTGAGGCGGAGCGCCAGCGGCTGGAGCAGGCCAAGCTCCTGGCCATGGCCTCCCGCCCCAAGGAGGGCCCCAAGCAGGCGCCCGGTGCGGCAAGCCCAGCGCGGACGGAAGCGCATGAGGCCATGTTCGCCCGGCTGGGCAAGGGCCACGACGCAGAGGCGCGGGCATACTTCGAGCGGGCGGCGCAGGCCAGCCCAGGCGACGCCGACGCCCGCGCCGGGCTGGTCATGGCGCTGATGTTCATGGGCAGGGAGGCAGACGCCAGGCTCCAGGCCCAGCGCCTGGCCGAGACCGGCGCGCAGACGGCCCATGCGCGGCTGGCGCGGGGGCTTCTGCTCGGCGCGGAGGGCGACCAGGACGCCGCCTACCAAATCGGGCGGGCCATGGAGGAGGGCACGGACAAGGCGCTGGCGCTCCTGTGCCAGGCCACAGCGCAGACCAGGGCCCGGCAGTTCGAAAAGGCCGAGGACACGCTGCGCCGTTACCAGGCCCTGGTGCCGGAGACGGAGCGCGGCGAGCACCCGGCCAGACTCGCGCGGGGGCTTGAGCTCAAGGGCCGGCTAGTGGGGACCTACGCGTTCCGGTGGCGGGGCGGAGACCAATACTTCGGCTGCGGCAGCAACAAATTCCTGGTCAAGTTCGGTCTCGAAGGCGACTCGCTGACAGCAACCACCACCGACCAGTTCAATTGCAACGCGCGCGTTCTCCGGGTCAGCGGCGTCCGGCTCGACGGAGCGACGCTGAACCTCGTCATCGAGACGCCCGGCCTGTTCTTTCAGTGCAACCAAAAGATGACGCTGGACCTCTCCCAGGGTGTCGAGGAGGCCCAGGGCAACTGGGAGGCCTGCGTGGCAGGCACCGACCCCATCATCATGGTGAGAGAGCGCGACCGAAAGCTCTGAGAGCCGACCGCAAGCCCCAGCTAGTCGTCGTACCGCTTCACCAGCGCGCCGTACGCGTCCACGCGCCGGTCGCGCAGGAAGGGCCAGCCGCGCCGCACGAACTCCATGCGCCCGGGGTCGACCTGGGCGAGCAGGATGGTTTCCTCGCCGGACGGGGCCTTGGCCACGTATTCGCCGGAGGGCCCGGCCACGAAGCTGGTGCCCCAGAACTCGATGCCCGCTCCCTGGGCGTTGTGGCTGTCGGCCAGGGGCAGTTCCAGGCCGATGCGGTTGGCGGCGGCGATGTAGCAGCCGTTGGCCACGGCGTGCCCGCGCTGCACGGTGAGCCAGGCCTCGCGCTGCTCGTCGCCCAGCAGGTCCTTTTCCGCCGGGTGCCAGCCGATGGCCGTGGGGTAGAAGATGACCTCCGCCCCCTTCATGGCGGTGAGGCGCGCGGCCTCGGGGTACCACTGGTCCCAGCACACGCACACGCCGATGCGCCCCACGTGGGTATCCACGGCTAAAAAGCCCAGGTCGCCGGGGGTGAAGTAGAACTTCTCGTAGAAGGCCGGGTCGTCGGGGATGTGCATCTTGCGGTAGACGCCCAGCACGTCGCCCTCGCGCCCCAGCACGGCGGCGGTGTTGTGGTACAGGCCGATGGCGCGCTTCTCGAACAGCGAGACCACGATGGCGGCGCCGGTCTTCTTGGCCAGGCGCCCGAAGGCCTCGGTGGTGGGGCCGGGCACGCTCTCGGCCAGGTCGAAGAGCCGGGCGTCCTCCTGCTGGCAAAAGTAGGGGCCCAGGAAGAGCTCCTGCAGGCAGATGACGTCCGCCCCCAGATTGGCGGCGCGCTCGGCCAGTTCCAGGTGCGCGGCCAGGTTGGCCTCGGCGCTTTCGCGGCAGGAGGTCTGGATCAGGGCGACGGTGTAGGGCTTGCGGGTCATGGGCTCGTGCTCCTTGGAGGAAAAAACGCGCCGGGGGAGGGGTTTCGCGCCCTGCCCCCGGCGCCGTGCCGATTGCTGTGATCCTGGGTGCTATTTCGGGTCCAGCGCGTCGATGACCTTGACGCCGAACTCCTTGACCTGGTCTGGCGGTTTGAAGAACACGGCCATGAACGGCGTGTCCATGCCGGTCTTGAGGTAGGTGTTGCTCGTGAGGATGCCCACCTCGGAGGCGAGGCTGGAGCTGATCTCCTCCTCGCTCTGCACCTGGAGCTGGAACTGCGAGAGCGTGTTGCCGCACAGGAGCTGCTTGCTCACCAGCACGTGGCCCTTCTCGTCGAAGAGCGAGACCTCGATCTTGATGCGCTCCTTGGGCGTGGCGAAGTTGTTCACGGCCTTGCCCTCGACCACGAAGATCTGCCCGGCCTTCTCGTTGGGGATGTAGTACTGGCGGACATTGCGCAGGGCGATGTCCTTGACCTTCTCGGCGTTGTCCGCGGACTTCTCGGTCTTGGCCCCGCCCAGGAAGGGGATGTTGAACTTGGTCCAGGGCTTGAAGAAGAACAGCGCGGCGGCCACCAGCAGCACGCCCACCACGGCGGAGGCGAGGATGATGAGTTTCTTCCTCTTGGCGGCCTTGTCGTCCACGGGCTTGGCCGCGCCGCCGTCCAGGGAGAGGGAGTCGCCCCCGCCGCCCATGGCGCCCAGGAAGTCGTCGTCCCCGCCCTTGGAGGCCCCTGCGGCAAGGCCGCCGCCGCGCGCCAGGGCCGGGGCTTCCTCGTCGTCGAACAGGCCGCCCTTGGCCGCTGCGCCCGCAGCGGGCGCGGGGAAATCGTCCTCGTCGCCGGCCGGTCCGGCCGCGGCGTCGTCATCGTCCCAGGGCATCTTCTTGGGCGCGGCGGCGGGGCCCGAGGCGGGCTCGTCGTCGTCCCAGGGCATCTTCTGCGGCGCGGCAGGGGGTTCCGGCGCGGGCGCGGGCTGAGGCGCGGCGGGCTTCGGGGCAGCCCCGCCCAGGTCGGCCAGCTCGGCGTCGAAGTCCTTGGACGGCGGCGTCACGGAGAAGACGTGCTGGCACTTGGCGCAGCGCACCTTGGTCCCGGTGGGCGCGATCTTGTCCTCGGGCAGGTTGTATTTGCTTTGGCAGTTCGGGCAGGCGACGATCATGTCTGTTCCACTCCAGCGCCCCTATTCCGGGACGAGCTCGTACACGGCGTCCAGTTCGCGGTATTGCTCCGCATAGTCCATGCCGTATCCTACAATGAACCCCTTTTGTATGGGGAACCCGGCAAAGTCAACCTTCAGGCTCACTTCCCTGCGTTCGCTCTTGTCCACGAAGGAGCAGATCCTGAGGCTGGCGGCGCCGCGCTTCTCCAGCACGTGGAGCAGGAACTCGGCGCTGCGGCCCGTGTCCACGATGTCCTCCACGAGCAGCACGTGCTTGCCGTCGATGTCCACCTCCATGTCCTTGCTGAAGATGGTCTGCCTGCCCCGGCTGGTGCCGGAGCCGTAGCTGGCCAGCCGCACGAAGTCGATCTCCATGGGCGTGCGGACGTGGCGCATGAGGTCGGCGAAGAACAGGAAGGCGCCCTTGAGGACGCAGACGCAGACCAGGGGCTTGCCCTGGTAGTGGGCGGTGATTTCCGCGCCCAGTTCGGCCACGCGGCGCCGGATGGCGTCCGCGCCGATGACGGGCAGCATCTTGTGGGCCATGATTACAACTCCATGAGCATGGCGACTTCGTCGCAGTCCGGGAACCGGGGGCAGTTCAGGCAGTCGCTCCAGACCTTCTGGGGCAGGCTGTCCTTGCTCACCTCGGTGAAGCCCATTTTTTGAAAAAACGCCTGGGTGTTGGTGAGGGCGAACACGCGGTAGATGCCCAGGGTCAGCGCGTCGGACACGCAGGCCTCCACCAGCCTGCGGCCCAGGCCCAGGCCGCGCTGCTCGCGCGCGACCACCAGGGAGCGCACCTCGGCCAGGTTGTCCCAGCAGATGGACAGGGCGCAGCAGGCCAGCACGGTCTCGTCGTCCGCGTCGTCCACGATGACGAAGAAATCGCGCAGGTGGCTGTAAAGCTGGTTGTACGAGCGCGGGAGCACCAGGCCGTCGTCGGCGCTGGTGTTCATGAGCAGTTTGTGCACGCCCTTGACGTCGGTGATGCGCGCCTTGCGCAGCTGCATGGCCACCTCGCGCTAGCCCTTCACCAGCTGGCTGATGACCGAGTCCAGCATCTCGAAGGGATAGGCCCCGGCGCTGTTGAAGGCCACCTGGCCCTCGCCGTCGAAGATCACCAGGGCGGGAATGCTCTTGACCCCGAACTCCATGCCCACGTCCGCCGTGGACAGCACCACCGGGATGGTGGTGGGCCGGGTGGACAGATAGGAGCGCATGGCCTGTTCCGTGTCGTCCACGGAGATGGCCAGGATGTCCAGCTTCTCCACCGGGTACTTGGCGCGCAGCTGCTCCAGCACGGGCAGCTCGGTCTTGCAGGCCGGGCACCAGGTGGCCCAGAACATGATGAGCGTGGGCTTGCCCTTGTTGGCGCTGATGCGCTTTTCCAGGGCGGGCATGTCCACGGTCTCGAACTTCTCCGGCACGGCGGATTTGCCGCCGGAACAGGCGGGCAGCAGCGCAGCCGCCAGCAAAAGCACCAGCAGCAGGGGCAACAGTCTGCGAAGCTTGGTCATTTTTTCCTCTTTCTCGGCCCTCGGCGGGCTTTGCCGCCGGACCGTCACAACGTCACCCGCCGTGTACCAGATTGCGCGGCGGGACGCAAAGGCTCCCACGCAAACAGCCCTGCTCTCGCCTGGCCTGCCTCCAGCAGATGCGCCGCGTTCCCCGGCGAGGGCCTCGCGGGGGGGCGGAGACTCTTTGGGCAAGGACGCCTTTCGGAGCAGGCCCTAGCCCTTTCCGCAGAGCTCCCCGGCCAGCTTCACCGCCGCCACGGCGTCGCGGGAGAACCCGTCCGCGCCGATGGACTGGGAGAAGGCCTCGGTGACCACGGCCCCGCCGATCATGACCTTGATGTCCAGGCCGCGCTCCTTCACCAGGCGCACGGTGTCCTCCATGCGCACCATGGTGGTGGTCATGAGCGCGGAAAGGCCGATGACGCGCGCGCCAACGCGCTCTGCCTCGTCCACGATCTTCAGCGCGGGCACGTCCTTGCCCAGGTCGAAGACCTCGTAGCCGTGGTTCTTCAGCATCAGGCAGACAATGTTCTTGCCGATGTCGTGAATGTCGCCCTCCACCGTGGCCATGACCACGGGGGTCTTCTTCTCGGCCTTGCCGCTGGCCAGGAGCAGCGGTTCCAGCCGCGCGAAGCCCGCCTGCATGGCCTCGGCGCTGCGCAGAAGCTGCGGCAGGAAGTACTCCTTGCGCTCGTACTTCTGGCCCACCTCCAGGATGGCCGGGATGAGCTCCTTGTTCACCAGTTCGAAGGGGTCGGCCCCGGCGGAGAGTTTCTCCTCCAGCATGGAGAGCAGGGCGGCCTTGTCGCCCACGATGACCGCCTCGCCGGGCGTGGTGGCCGCGCCCTTGCCCGCCGCGCCCGCGCCCCCCGCCGAAACGGTGGGCGCCGCCTGGGTCCAGTTCGCGTAGCCGTCGATGTAGCGCCCGGCCTGGGGGTCGCGCGCAAGCAGCACCTCCCCCGCGGCCAGGGTCTCGCGCAGGCGCGCGCTGGCCGGGTTGGCGATGCACGAGGTCATGCCGCTGGCCATGCACATGGCCAGGAAGGTGGTGTTCAAAAGCTCGCGCGCAGGCAGGCCGAAGCTCACGTTGGACAGGCCCATGGTGGTGGGCAGGCCCCACTCTTCCTTGCAGTGGCGGATGGTGGCCAGGCAGTGCCTGGCGGCCTCCGGCTTGCTGGAAACGGTGAGCACCAGGGCGTCCACCATGATGAGCCTGCGCGGAATGCCCAGCGCGTCGGCCTTGGCGAGCAGGTCCTCGATGACCGCGATGCGCTCCGCCGCAGTGACGGGCAGCTTGCGGCCCACCAGGGGCAGCAGGATGAACGGCGCGCCGAACTTCTTGCACAAGGGGCCCAGGCGCTCCATGCGCCCCGGCTCGCCGCTGATGGAGTTCACCAGGGGCGAGCCCGGCTGGGTCCACAGGGCGTTCTCCATGGCCTCGGGGTCGGAGGTGTCGAGGCTGAGCGGCACCTCGAAGCGCGAGGACAATGCAAGCGCGAGGGAAGGCAGCACCAGCTTCTCGTCCACCATGGCCGCGCCCACGTTCACGTCCAGGATGGCCGCGCCGTCGGCGATCTGGTCCTGGGCCAGGCGCAGGGCCTCGGTGTGCTCGTTCTTGACCAGTTGCTCGGCCAGCACGGGCTTGCCCGTGGGGTTGATGCGCTCGCCGATGACGGCCAGGGGCTGCTCGAAGCCCAGGGGCACGGAGAGCGAGCGGCAGGTGAGCACCAGGGGGCTCTTGTCCTCGGGCTCGGGCTTCGCGTAGGCGTACTCGCCCACCTCGGCGCGCAGGGCGGTGATGTGCGCCGGGGTGGTGCCGCAGCAACCGCCCAGGAACTTGGCGCCCATTTCGGCGAAGGCCCGGCACTGTTTGGCGAAGTCCTCGGGCCCCAGGCGGAACACGGTCCTGCCGCTCTCGTCCAGCTCGGGCAGGCCCGCGTTGGGCTGCACGAGCAGGGGGGTGGAAAGCCGGGGCAGCAGGGCCCGCACCACGTCCACGATCTGCTCCGGCCCGGCGGAGCAGTTGGTGCCGATCAAGTCCACGCCCAGGTTCTGCATGGTGTCGATGAAGGTGAGCGGGCCGGTGCCTGTGAGGCTCTGCCCGCCCTCGAAGGTCATGCTCACGGCCACGGGCAGATCGCATACCTCGCGCGCGGCGATGACCGCGGCCTTGGCCTCGGCCAGGTCGAACTGCGTCTCGATGATGACCAGGTCGGCCCCGCCAGCCACCAGGCCCTCGATCTGCTCGCGGAAGGCGGCCACCAGCTCGCGCAGGGTGAGCTTGCCCAGGGGCTGCACAAAGTGCCCGGTGGGGCCCACGCTGCCGGCGACGAAAGCGCGGCCCGCCACAGCCTTCTTCGCCGTGGCGGCCAGGTTGCGGTTCAACGCGCGCACGTCGGTGTCCGGGTCGAGCTTGAAGCGCGTGCCGCCGAAGGTGTTGGTGGTGACGACCTCGGCCCCGGCGGCGGCGTACTCGGCGTGGATGGCGGCCACGGGCTCGGGGTTCTTCAGGCCGAAGAGCTCCGGCGAAACGCCCGGCGGCAGGCCCCGGGACTGGAGCAGCGCGCCGAAGCCGCCGTCGAAGAAGTGGATGCGGCCATCGGCCAGGAGAGAGCGGAAATCGGACATGGGACACTCCGTGTTCGGTGGGATGGACCCCCGGCCCCACGCTTTTCTGGGGAGGGCCGCGGCGTACCGGCCGGGCCCAAAAGGCGCGCGGGCCCAGGGCGGCGGGCCCCTTGAACGGCGCGGCGCCACCGGGAATTCGGGTGTACTGAAAATCGTTGAAACTGACAACCAAAAGCTCTACACTCCCGCCTTGCGGATACACGGCCCCAATGCGGGGATTCTCCCCCGCCGGACCGAGCCACAGGTCGGCATGAAGTCGGACAACACCCAAGCCTCCCCCAAAGAGAGCAGGCGCTCTACAGCCCCGGTTCCGGCCGGGAAGAAGACCCATCTCCCCGCCCCGGTTTCACGCAAGCGGGGCGAGGTTGGGCTGCGCGATTCGCTCCACCACTACCTGCGCGAGATCGCCCAGTTCCCCCTGCTTGCGCCCGAGGAAGAATACGAACTGGCGGTGCGCGTGCGCGAGTCCGGCGACCAGGAGGCGGCCTTCCGCCTCATCTCCTCGCACCTGCGCCTGGTGGTCAAGATCGCCATGGACTTCCAGCGCCGCTGGATGCAGAACGTGCAGGACCTGATCCAGGAAGGCAACGTGGGCCTGATGAAGGCCGTGCGCAAGTTCGACCCGGACAAGGGCATCAAGTTCAGCTACTACGCCGCGTTCTGGATCAAGGCGTACATCCTCAAGTACATCATGGACAACTGGCGCATGGTGAAGATCGGCACCACGCAGACCCAGCGCAAGCTGTTCTACAACCTGAACAAGGAACGCCAGCGCCTGACCAACATGGGCTTCGATCCCTCCACCAGCGCCCTGTCCGAGAGCCTGGGCGTCAGCGAGGCCGAGATCGAGCAGATGGACCAGCGCCTGGCCAAGCAGGACATGTCCCTGGACATCCAGATGGGCGACGACTCGGACACCACGCGCCTGGACTTCCTGCCCGCGCTGGGGCCGGGCATCGAGGAGGTGCTGGGCTCCAGCCAGATCTCCGCGCTGCTCCTGGAGAACCTGAAGACCCTGGCCCCCACGCTCTCCGACAAGGAGCAGGCCATCCTGAACGAGCGGCTCTTGTCCGACAGCCCCGTGACCCTGCGCGAGATCGGCGACCGCTACGGCGTGACCCGCGAGCGCGTGCGCCAGATCGAGGCGCGCCTGCTGGAGAAGCTCAAAGACCACCTGCAGAGCCGCATCAAGGATTTCTCCCCGGACTGGATCGATGGCGGAGACTAGGCGCTGAACCACCTCAAGGCCGAGAGATGAAAAGCATGGACAGACGCATACTGGAGCTCAAGCGCCGGGCCAAGGATCTGGCGGCCTCCCGGCCCCAGCCGTCGTTCTACCGCGACTGCGCCGACGAACTTGGCTATGCCAAGGACTTTTTCTTCGACAATCCGCTCATCCTGCGCATGCAGGGCGACGCCCTGGGCTACCTGGACGAGGCCTGCGGCCTGGGCGTGGAGCATGCCAAGAAGGTGGCCGTGGAGGCCGCGGCCATCGTGCTGGCCGAGCCCTCGGGCCTCAATCCCGACGACCGCCGCAGGCTGGCCGTGCTGGCGGAGCTTGCGGGCCTGCTGCACGATGCCCTGCGCCACGAGGACGACCACGCCGAGCGCGGGGCGGACTTGTGCATGCGCATCCTGCGCGGCTACCCCGTGAGCGCCGAGGAGCGCCTCTGGATCGCCCAGGCCGTGGCCGCCCACGAGTCGCCCCAGTCCCCGCGGATCAACGGGCCCGAGGCCGCCAGCCTGCTGGCCGCCGCTGTATACGACGCCGACAAGTTCCGCTATGGTCCGGACATCTTCGCCACCACCCTGTGGGAGTTGTGCGAATGCGACGAATGGACCCTGGAGGAAATTGCCGCGCGCTTCGCCGAGGGCCCGCGCCTGGCCCGCGAATTTTCCGGCACCTTCCGCACCCACGAGGGGCGCCGCTACGGCCCGCAGATCATCGCCGAAGGGCTCTCCCAGGCCGAGGAGCTCACAAGGATGCTCGAGCGCACCCTGGCCCCGGAGGGCAAGGGCACCAAAACTTCCAAGCCCAAGGACGCCTGAGCATGAATCACGTCCACGCCAGCGCACCCCCGGCCTCCCGCGCCCTTCCCGCCCGCCTCCGCGCGGCGGCCTCCCCGGTGCTGGCCCTGGCCCTGGCGGCGCTGCTGGGCGGGTGCTCCCTGGCCAGCCAGAAACCCGCGCCCGGCGCCCCCATGACCACGGGCGCGGCCACGGCCTTCTACTACCTGGAGTACCAGTCCCTGCTGCAGCAGATGCAGCGCACGGCCCAGCTCTCGCGCACCTCGCCGGAGGCCTTCGCCCGGACCCTGGAGCTGCAGAAGGCCGCGGCCCAGGCCCTGGACATGGTCATCGCCAGGGAGAGTTCCCCGGGCCTGTACATGGAGAAGGCCTTCCTGTTCTGGAACCCGGAGCAGGCGGGCGAGGCCGTGACCATCCTGCGCCAGGGCGCGGCCCTGTACCCGGGCGACTTCAACCTCGCCGCCGGGCTTTCCAACGCCCTGACGCTTGAGGGCAACCTCTCCGGCGCGGCGGAGGTGCTGGCCGCCTACCTGGCCCGCAACGACAACGCCACCATCCGCGAGCGCCTGGGCCAGCTCTACGTGGACACCGAGCAGCCCGAGAAGGCCCTGGAGGTGCTGCGCAGGATCCCCGCCAAGGACCGCTCCGTGGACGCCCAGTACCAGCTGGCCAGGGCCGAGGCGCGCATGGGCCAGCGCAAGGTCGCCATCGAGAGCCTGAAAAAGCTCACCAAGAAGAACCCGAACCACCTGGAGGCCTGGGTGGAGCTGGCCTTCCAGCAGGAGCTGGACAAGGACTACGCCGCCGCCGTGGCCACCTACTCGCAGATCCTGGGCATGGCCGAGGGCAGCGAGGACATCCGCCAGCGCATCGAAAACGGCGGGGGCGAGGGCCGCGAGGACATCCGCCAGCGCGTGGTGGCCCTGTGGCTCAAGCTCAACGACCCGGACAAGGCCCTGCAGGTGGCCTTCGCCAGCTCCGGGGGCAAGGCCTTCATCCTCCAGGCCGCGCTCATGTTCCTGAACGAGGGCTTCACCGCCCAGGCCAGCACCCTGCTGGACGTGCTCTCCAGCACGCCTCCGGTGCCGGGCGAATACTTCTTCTACAAGGCCGTCATCGCCCACGATGGCGAGAACAACCCGGGCAAGGCCCTGCAGTTCCTGGACCTGGTGCCCGAGAGCGACCCGCACTACAGCCAGGCCATGCAGTTCCGGGTGCAGCTGCTGCTGACCATGGGCCGCGAGGCCGAGGGCCTGGAGCTCCTGGAGAAGGGCAAGCGCCTGTTCCCGGGGCAGAACCGCTTCCCCCTGCTGGAGGCGGGCTTCCTCATGGACAAGAAGCGCCTGGCCGAGGCCCGGCAGGTGCTGGAGGGCGCGCTCAAGAACCGCCCCGACGACGAGGAGCTCTTGTACCAGTACGGCGCCATCCTGGACCGCGCGGGCGACCGGGGCGAGGCCCTGGCGGTGATGCAGCGCATCGTGGACAAGAACCCCGAGCACGCCGACGCGCTCAACTACATCGGCTACACCCTGGCCGAGGAGGGCCGCGAGCTCGAACGCGCCCTGACCCTGGTCAAGAAGGCCGACAAGCTCAAGCCCGAAAACGGCTACATCGTGGACTCGCTGGCCTGGGCCTACTTCCGCCTGGGCAGGGTGGAAGAGGCCTGGAAACAGATCCAGCGCGCCACCCAGCTCTCCGGCGAGGACCCCACCATGTGGGAGCACTACGGCGACATCGCCAAGGCCCTGGGCAAGCGCGAGCAGGCCCGCAAGGGGTGGCGCAACGCGCTCAAGTTCAAGCACGAGAACCCCGCGCGCATCGAACAGAAATTGAAGGGCCAATGAACAACGCACCGCTTTGCCGCACCACGCGGGCGCCGCTGAAGGCGATCCTCCCGCTGCTCCTGGCCCTGCTGGCCCTCTGCTCCTGCGCGCCCAGGGTGGAGCTGCCCCGCTACGACGACGCCGGGGCGGACTTCGCCGCCTTCCGGTCCCGCTTCGCCCCGCCCCTGGCCGTGGGCGGCGGGCTTTCGGCCCGCACCAGCCTGCTCTACTCCACCCCGCAGCGCTCCAACCGCACCGAGGTCCAGCTCTTCGGCGACTACGACCGGCCGCTCAGGCTCGACGTGCGCGCGGGCCTGGGCAGCATGCTGGCGCTGATGCGCGAGGACGGCGCGGGCCTTTTGGCCTACTACCCGGACAAGAAGAAGGCCTACGCCCACCAGGACCCCGTCACCGGCGCCCAGCTGCTGGGCCTGCCCTTCCCCTTCGCCCTGCGCGACCTGGCCCTGGTGCTCTCCGGCCAGTTCCGCACGCTCATCCCCGTGGACAGGGCCCCGGACTCCATCCAGACCACCAAGGCGGGTGGCTGGGCCTTCGGCTACCATGAGGGCCCGGTGCGCCTGCTGGTGCTGGACCCCCACGGGCGGCCCGAGCGCATGGAGGGCCTGCTCTCTCCGTACTTCAAGACCCAGGCCGAGCGGGAAAAGAACCTGCCCGTGCCCCCGGGCCGCACCTGGAGCATGGCCTTCTCGGCCTATCCGGAGGACGACGGCGACCCCGAAGGCCCGGCGCGCACCCTGACCCTGGCCCTGCCCGGCGGCGAATCCGCCGTGCTGCGCGTCAAGAGCGTGGAGCCCCGCGCGGAGCCCTGGCCGCTCAAGTCCCTGACGCTGAACCTGCCCTCGGGCACGGGTTTCATGGCCCTGGACCGCCAGAGCGCCCCCCCCGAGGGCGTGACCAAGATCATCACCGGCGAGAGCGACAGCGAACCGGAAACCCAGGGGAAATCGCATGGATAACGACAACCGCAACCTCGTTCCCGTGGCCGAGGCCGAGAAGCCCGGCTTCCTGGGAACCTTCACCCTGGGCCTGTCCGTGTGGGCGCGCGAGATGCGCCGCATCCTCACCGGCCAGGCCAAGCGCCACGAGGTGCGCCAGCTGGAGGCCCGCCTGCGCGAGGAGACCGCCGTGCTGGGCCGGCTGGAGCAGCACGGCGCTGGACCGGACAACCCCGAGTACAAGCTCGCCCAGCAGCAGGTGGCCATGCTCAAGGCCGAGATCGCCCGCCTGCGGCGCGAGGAAGAAGCCACGGAACCCCAGGCCAGGCAGTGAAGGAGGGAGAAGACATGCAGCGCACCGTACTGCTCGCCAGCGACCACGGCGGACTGACCCTCAAGAACGCCCTGGTGGCCGTGGCCCAGGCCGCGGGCTTCCGGGTGGAGGATTTGGGCCCGGCCTGCACCGACTCCTGCGACTACCCCCTCTACGCCGACAAGCTCACCGCGCGCATCCTGGAGGCCGGGGCCGATGGCCAGAACGGCCAGCTGCTGGGCATCCTGGTCTGCGGCACGGGCTTAGGGATGAGCATGGCCGCCAACCGGAAGGCCGGCATCCGGGCGGCGGTGTGCACCTGCGAGTTCATGGCCCGCATGGCGCGGGCGCACAACAACGCCAACGTGCTCTGCCTGGGCGAGCGCGTCGTCGGCCAGGGGCTTGCGGCGGAGATCGCCAAGACCTTCCTGACCGCGCCCTTCGAGGGCGGCCGCCACCTGCGGCGCATCGAGCAGTTCGAGACCATCCCGCAACCCTAAAACCAGCAGGCCCCAAGGCCCGCACCCGCAAGGACCAGACGCATGAAGACCAAAATCGCGCCCGACCAGCTCGTGGTGAACACCCTGCGCGGCATCGTCATGGATGCCTCCCGCGCCGCAAACTCCGGCCACCCCGGCGGGGCCATGTCCTCGGCGGACTTCGCCTCGGTGCTCTACTCGGAGTTCCTCAATTTCGACCCCGACCGCGCCACCTGGTTCAACCGCGACCGCTTCGTGCTCTCCGCCGGGCACGAGTCCGCCCTGCTCTACGGCCTGCTGCACCTGGCGGGCTTCATCGACGAGAACGACCTCATGGGCTTCCGCCAGCTGGGCAGCCGCACCCCGGGGCACCCGGAGCACGACGTGACCCCCGGCGTGGAGGCCACCACCGGGCCCCTGGGCCAGGGCTTCGGCATGGCCGTGGGCATGGCCGCCACAGAGGCCTTCCTGCGCGCCAAGGTGGGCAAGGAGCTGGTGGACCACCACACCTACGTGCTGTTCAGCGACGGCGACATCCAGGAGCCCGTGGCCCTGGGCGCGGCCAGCCTGGCCGGGCTGTGGGGCCTGGGCAAGCTCATCGCCTACTACGACTCCAACAAGGTGCAGCTGGCCGGCCCCGTGGACCGCGTGGACCGCACCGACTACCCCAAGCTCTTCGCCGCCATGGGCTGGCACGTCATTGAGGTGGACGGCCACGACCGCGACCAGATCCGCGCGGCCATAAGGAAGGCCCAGGCCCAGAAGAAGAAGCCCAGCCTCATCATCGGGCACACGGTGATGGCCAAGGGCGCGGCCACCCGCGAGGGCGACTTCGGCACCCACGGCGAGCCCCTGGCGCCCGAGGAGATCGCCGCCACCAAGAAGAGCATGTGCCTCATGGAAGGCCAGTGCTTCCAGGTGCCCGAGGAGGCCAGGAAGCATTTCCAGGCCCGCTACCCGGAGCTGCGCAAGGCCTCGGCCGCGTGGACCGAGAAGCTGGCCAGGAAGCTCAAGGGCGGCACGCCCGAGTTCAAGGCCTTCTGGAAGGCCATGAACACCGGCCGCGGCGAGCTGGTCCTGCCCATGCCCGCCTTCGAGCCGGGCAAGAAGATCGCCACCCGCGCGGCCTGGGGCAGCTGCCTGAACGCGCTGAAGGACGCCCTGCCGCACCTCATGGGCGGCAGCGCCGACCTGGACCCCAGCAACCAGACGGCCAAGTACCGCGACGCGGTGGGCATCTTCGGCGCGGACAACCCCACCGGGCGCAACATGTCCTTCGGCGTGCGCGAGTTCCCCATGGCCGCCATCCTGAACGGCATGGCCCTGCACGGCGGTGTCATCCCCTTCGGCGCCACCTTCCTCACCTTCTCCGACTACTGCCGCAACGCCATCCGCATGTCGGCCCTGCAGAAGCTGCCCGTGCTCTACGTGTTCACCCACGACTCGTTCCACGTGGGCGAGGACGGCCCCACGCACCAGCCCATCGAGCACGTGGCCAGCCTCAGGCTCATCCCCGAGCTCCTCGACCTGCGCCCGGCGGACGCCACGGAGACGGCCCTGTGCCTGGAGGTGGCCCTGCGCCAGTCCCACAAGCCCTCGTGCCTGTTCCTCACCCGCCAGGGCCTGCCCACCCTCGATCCCGCCCAGTACCCCGGCGTGGCCGAGGGCGTGAAGCGCGGCGGTTACGTGCTCAAGGACTGCAAGGGCGCCCCGGACGTGCTGGTCATGGCCTCGGGCAGCGAGGTTTCGCTGGTCCTGGACGCGGTGAAGATCCTGGAAACCGAGGCCCCGGCCCGCAAGTTCCGCGTGGTCAGCATGCCCTCGGTGGCCCTGTTCGAGTCCCAGAAGCAGGAATACAAGGACAGCGTACTGCCGCCCAAGGTGCTGAAGCGTGTGGCCGTTGAGGCCGGACGCCCCGAGGGCTGGCACAAATACGTCGGGCTCGACGGCCTGGCCATCGGCATCGACCACTTCGGCGAGAGCGCCCCGGCGGAGAAGCTTGCGGAGAAGTACGGCTTCACCGCGGCCACCGTGGCGCGCAAGATCCGCGAGCGCTATTTCGGCTAGCGCCCGCCCCCGGTTCGTGCGAGTCGCCTCGGCCGACAGTCGGCCTGGGCGTTAACCCTCGAGCACAGGAGGTTAGGACATGGCGACGAAGAAGACGGCCCCGGCCAAGCCTGCGGCCCCGAAGCCCGCGGAGGCGGCCAAGCCCGCCGCTGCCAGCAAACCGGCTCCGGCGAAAGCCGCTGCCAAGAAGCCTGCGGCCAAGAAGCCCGCCGCGCCGAAGAAGCCCGCCGCGAAGAAGCCCGCGGCCAAACCCGCCGCCGCCAAGGCCGAGGCCAAGAAGCCCGCCGTGGCGAAGAAGCCCGCGGCCAAGCCCGCCGCGGCCAAGGCCGAGGCCAAGAAGGCGGCCCCCAAGGCTGCGGCCAAGCCCGCCGCCAAGAAGGCTGAGCCGAAGAAGGCCGAAGCCAAGAAGCCCGCCGCGGCGAAGAAGCCTGCGGCCAAGCCCGCTGCCGCCAAGGCCGAGGCCAAGAAGCCAGCTGCGGCGAAGAAGCCTGCGGCCAAGCCCGCCGCCAAGAAGGCCGAGCCGAAGAAGGCCGTGGCCAAGAAGCCCGCCGCGCCCAAGAAGCCTGCGGCCAAGCCTGCGGCGAAAAAGCCCGCGGCCAAGAAGCCCGCGGCCAAGAAGTAGCAGCGGAAGAATCGACCAGCCTCAGGAAGGCCCCGGCGGCATGCGGCGTTTGCGCCGCGCCGCCGGGGGCTCCAGGTGCCCGCTGCGCCTGGCCGGTACAGCGTCACATGGCGCGGACCGGCGACTTTTCCCATGAAACCTGGACGCGAAGCGCGGCTTTCGCCCAGGCAGGCAAGGTATTCCCCAGGCCCCGGCCAGGAGGCGAGCAGCCCGTTCGCCCCCCGGCCGGGGTCCGCTTTTGCGCCCTTGCATTGTGCGCCAAGCTCACGTAGGAGCGCGCTCCATGAGCACCTACTCCGGCCCTCCCTACGACGCCCTGGTCCTGTTCTCCGGCGGCCTGGACAGCATCCTGGCCTGCAAGGTGCTGCAGGAGCAGGGCCTGCGCGTGCTGGGCCTGCACTTCATAAGCCCGTTCTTCGGCAAGCCGCACCTCATCGAGCATTGGAAGGACACCTACGGCATCGACGCCGTGCCGGTGGACATCCGCCGCGCCTACCTGGACATGCTGGCCGCCCCGCGCAACGGCTACGGCAAGCACCTGAACCCCTGCGTGGACTGCAAGATCCTCATGCTGCGCCACGCCAAGGGCCTGCTGCCGGTGTACGGCGCGCACTTCCTGGCCACGGGGGAGGTGCTGGGCCAGCGGCCCATGAGCCAGCGGGCCGACGCCCTGAACCTCATCAAGAAGGGCGCGGGCGTGCGGGACATCCTGCTGCGGCCCCTGTCCGCGGGCAAGCTGGACCCCACAAGGATGGAGACCGCCGGGCTGGTGGACCGCTCGCGCCTGCCCGCCCTGTGGGGCCGGGGCCGCAAGGGGCAGATGGAGCTGGCCGCGCACTTCGGCATCACGGACATTCCCACCCCGGCGGGCGGCTGCCGCCTGGCCGAGGCCGAGAACGCCAACCGCTACCTGCCCATCCTGGTGAACCTGGCCGACCCCGGCCCGGCGGATTTCGCCCTCTCGCACCTGGGGCGGCAGTACTGGAGCGGGCCGTACTGGCTGTCCATCGGCCGCAACCAGGAGGACAACGCCGCCCTGGAGGCCGCCCTGGCCCCCACGGACCTGCTCATCCGCCTGCGCGACGTGCCCGGGCCCATGGCCGTGGCCCGGCAGTACGCGCCCGGCGCAGATACCCCGGAGGGCACCTGCCCCCAGGCCTGGCCGGACCACGTGCTGGCCGACGCCGCCGCGTTCGTGGCCTCGTACTCGCCCAAGGCCCGGGCCGAGGCCGAGGCCGGGCGCGCCGTGGGCGTGCGCGTGCTGCGGGGCGGTCCCGCCGAGGGGGGCGGCGAGTGGTCGGAGCTGGAAATCACGCCCGCGAGGCAGACGCCGCTCAACTGGGCCGAGCCCAGGGCCGCCGAACTCACCGCCTGGAAGAAGGCCCGCTCCCGCGCCCTGGAAGAGGCCCTGCGCAAGGCCCGGAGAAAACCGGGCTAGCCCGCAGGGGCCGCCTCCTGGACCTCCTGGGCCGGGGCCTCGTCCTCCGGCGGCAGCAGCACGGCCACCGGCTCCACCACGCCGAAGGCCTCCAGCGACTCCCTGAGCCGGTTGATGCCCGCCGTGGAGAGCTCCATGCCCCGGGCCAGCAGCAGCAGGCCCTCGCGGGTCACCACGTCCTCGTCCAGCACCATGCGCGGGCGCATCTCGCGCACCATGACCCACTTCTTGTTGAAGGCGCCGAGCTGTGCCACGGCCCGCTCGAAGGCCGCCAGCAGGGCCGGGTCGTAGCAGCCGGGGCATTCGCGCATGCGCGCCAGCACCTCCTCGGTGGAAAGGCCCCGGCCTTCCAGCATGTCGTAGTCCACTGCCAGCTTGAGCAGCCCCGCGCCCTCGCAGGGGGCGTCGGCGTGGCGCTTGTGCTGGTCGGCCACGATCTCGGCCACGCGCGCCATGCGCGGAATCTGGCGCAAGAGCCCGGCGCCGATGACCGGGTGGCTGTCGTACAGGCGCTGCTCCTCGAAGGAGAGCTCCTGGCCGGCGGCCAGCTTCTCCAGTACGCTGCGCGGCATGGACATGCAGCCGATGTGCGAGAGCATGGCCGCCAGGTCCAGTTCCCAGCCGGTGGCGATGCCCGCCGCCCTGGCCAGGCGCGAGACCAGGTGGCGCACCCGGCGGGAACGGCCGTAGGCCTCCGGGTTGGCCAGGCTCAGGGCCTCGGAGAGCACGCGGATGCTGCCGCGCAGGGTGCCGCGCAAGAGCTCCTTCTCCGCCGTCACCAGGCGGTACTGCTCCAGCCCGGCCTGCAGGGCGCGCACCAGCACGTCCACCGGGCAGGGCTTGGTGAGGAAGCGGAACACCTGGCCCTCGTTCACCGCGCTGATGGCGATGTCCAGGTCGGCGTAGCCGGTGAGCATCATGCGCACCGTGTCGGGCGAGAGCTCGCGCACGCGGGCCAGGAAGGTGATGCCGTCCATGCCCGGCATCTTGAGGTCGGAGACCACCACGGCGAAAGGCTCCGGACCCTGGATGGCCAGCAGGCCCTCCTCCGGCCCCAGGGCCGTGTGCACGTCGAAATGCCGCCGGAGCGTGGTGCGGAAGCTGGTGAGCAGATTTTCCTCGTCGTCCACGAAAAGAATGCGCCCTGGGAACATCCTGGCCTCCTTGAGGGGGAATCGAGAAGGGCCCCGGGCCGGGCAGGGCGGGGGGCTTTGGAGGCACAATAGCGCACGCGACGGGCCGAACACAAGGTACGGACCGTATCAGTGGGGAGAAATGTGAAAGGCCTTGGACGGGGTTAGGTGGCCCGGCGGGCGCGGATGATCTCGGCCACCTGGGCGGTGAGCCCGCCGAACTCGGGCTTGGTGATCTGGGCGTCGGCGCCCACGCTCTGGCCCTTGTGCAACAGCGCCGGGGAGATGAGCGAGGAGAACAGCACCACGGGCAGCACCCCCAGCGCCTTGTCCTCCTTGATGCGCCGGGTCAGCGTGTAGCCGTCCATGCGCGGCATCTCCACGTCGGAGACCACGGCGTCGAGCAGGCGGGCGACGGGAACCTGACGGCGCGCGGCCTCGGCCTTGAGCTCCAGCAGATGGTTCCAGGCGTCCTCGCCGTTGCCCTTGGCCTCCACCACGAAGCCCGCGCTCTCGAAGTTGCGCTTGAGCAGGAAGCGTACCGAGGTGGAGTCGTCGGCCAGGAGAACCCGGAAGGGCTCGTCCGGGGCCGGGGCGCCCGAGGGCTCGGGCAGGTCGGTGTTCACCGCGCCCAGCTCGGCCAGGGCGCGCTCCAGGTCCAAGAGCAGGGCGAAGTGGTCGCCCAGGCGCACGGTGCCGGTGATGCTGTTGCCGGGCATTTCGGAAAGATAGCGGCTGGGCGGCTCCACCTCGGCCCAGGTGACGCGGTGGATCTGCGTGACCCCGGAGACCAGGAAGCCGGTCTTGACCCCGTTGAACTCCGTCACCAGGATGGGCTCGTGGTCGGAGGGCACGCGCTCCATGTTCAGCCACACGGCCAGGTCCACCACGGGCAGCACCATGTCGCGCAGGGAGATGACGCCCAGGAAGCTCTCGTGCGTGGCCGAGGGCGAGGGCTCCAGCCTGCCGGGCGCCTCGATGATTTCCAGCACCTTGGCCACGTTGACGCCGAAGTAGGCGTGCTCGGGCCGACCGTCCGGGCCGGGCTCGGCCAGGTAGAGCTCGATGATCTCCAGTTCGTTGGTGCCGCTCTCCAGCAGGATGTTCGTCTGGTTCATGCTCCCGTCCCCCCGGTTGCGAGAATCAGCTGGACGAGGAGGCCGCCGTGGTCTGCGCGCCCGGCTGGGAGATGTTCTCCCACTGCACGGGCTCCTCCAGCTTCACGGGCTTCCTCAGCACCGCGCCCAGCACCTCGTCGAAGTGCACCGGCGAGACGCCCACCAGGGGGCTTCTCGTGGTCAGGTCCGCGTGGGTGAGCACGTGCCCGGCGGGCAGATCGCGCGAGAACACCAGGCCCTTGCGGAGCTTCTTGGCCGCGGCCTGCTCCTCGGGGAACACGATCTTGCCCTTGACGATCATGGCCGCCTCCACCTCGCGGATCATGGCCACCATGGCGGCAAGCTCGGCGGGCTCCAGGCTGGCCTTGTGGTCCGTGCCCACCTGGCCCTTGTCCAGGGTGAAGTGGCGCTCCACCACGCAGGCGCCCAGGGCCGCCGCCGCCACGGAGGGGGCGATGCCGCGCTCGTGGCCGGAGTAGCCCACCGGGGCGCCGTAGCGCTCGCGCAGGGTGTCCATCACGGGCAGGCCGATCTGCTCCTCGGCGCAGGGGTAGGAACTGTTGCAGTGCAGGATGACGACCTCGTCGTGCTCGGCGCGGACAACGGCCACGGCCGCGTCCACTTCCTCCAGGGTGCTCATGCCCGTGGAGAGGATCACCGGCAGGCGGGAAGCCGCCACGCGGCGCAAAAGCGGCAGGTTCACCAGGTCCGCGGAGCAGACCTTCATGAGTTCCACGTCCAGGGCCAGCATCTCGGTGAGGCTGACCTCGTCCCAGGCGGAGGCGAAGAACACCAGGCCCAGGCTCTCGGCCAGGGTCTTGAGCTCGGCCATCTGCGCGGCGGAAAGCTCCAGGGCCAGGCGGTGCGCGCCGTAGGTGGGGCCGAAGCTGTTGGGGCCGGTATAGGGGGCCTCGCGCCCGGCGCGGGTGAGCAGGCTCTCCAGGTGGCGCTTCTGGAACTTCACGGCGTCCGCGCCGGCCTTGGCGGCCTCTTGGATCATGCGGCGGGCGTGGTCCATGTCGCCCTGGTGGTTGTTGCCCACCTCGGCCACGATGAAACAGGGCTGGCCGGGGCCGATCTTTCTGCCGGAGCGCAGGGTGATGAAGGGGTGGTTCGCCATGCTCACAGCCTCACGATTTCGAGCCCTCTCTTCTGGGAGACGGGCTGCAGTTGCTGATGGATCTCGTCCTGGCGACCGAAGGAGGTGATGATCACGGACTGGCAGTCCACGTGCTCCAGCACCAGGGGGGAGGAAATGACGTGCCCGTGGAAGATGGTGCCGTGCTTCTCGGTGTCGTTGTCCACCACGGCCACGATCTGGAACGAGGTGTCGCGCAGGGCGGAGAGCACCACCTCGCAGGTCTCCGAGGCCCCGAACAGGGCGATCTTGCGCTTGCCGCGCGCCTCCAGGCTGCGCAGCTTGGAGAGGATGAAGTCCTTGATGTTGGTATACAGCCGGATGGTCTCGCTGGAGTAGTCGGAGAACATCTGGCGGCGGCTTCGCTCCCCGCCGGAGGTGAGCACGTAGCGGTAGCTCTTGCCGTTCACCGGGCGGTATTCGATGAGGTTCTGCTCCTGCAGCAGGCGCAGGTACTGGTTGACCATGGCCCCGCTGAGCTTGAGCCGCCGCCCCAGCTCGAACTGGGACAGGGCCGAGTCCTGTGACAGGGAGTCCAGGATGGCCAGCACCCTGGTTTCCTTGCTTGGCTTGATGAATTTTCCGTCGGCGAGCAGCATGTCGTTCACTCGGTTGTTGATGATGCCTGGGCCACTTTGACCGCGCTCCGCAGGCGAAAGGCTTGCCGCCTGGGGGCATGGCGACAACATTCATGCAAACGGCGCGCCAAAACCCTGCAAATCATTCGGATGGTCAATGATTACTCCCACCATCCAAAAAACCTAGCCTGAAGAATCTTGCCCCAGGGAGGCAAATCTGTCAACAGTCCGGCGGCATTCTCGTCGCCCCTGCCCGCAGGGTCCATCCACCGAATTTCGTTCATAGACACAATGAACAATCGTGCGGGCGGCACGAGTTGGCGCGGGGAAGGTCTCCTCCCGCCCCGAGCGGGTTTTCCCTTGCCACACTTCCCCGCCGCACCTATACTCCTTCGGCGCCCAAGGGCGCATGCACCCCCCCAAGAGGTTGGCCCATGCCGGAAATTGACCGCCCCTGGCTCAAGCACTACGACAAAGACGTTCCGCACAGCCCGCACATCGAGGCCAAGCCTGTCTTCGACATCCTCGACCGCGCCGCCGCCAACTGGCCGGACCGCCCGGCCGTCTCGTTCCAGAACTGGACCCTCTCCTACGCCAAGCTCGCCCGGCTCTCCGGCATCCTGGCGGCCAACCTGCGCAAGCAGGGCCTCAGGCGCGGGGAGCGCGTGGCCATCATGATGCCCAACACCCCCCAGACCATCATCGCCTACTGGGGCGTGCTCAAGGCCGGCGGCACCGTGGTGTTCACCAACCCGCTGTACATGGAGACGGAAATCGTCCACCAGTTCAAGGACTCCGGCGCGCGCTTCCTCATCACCCTCGACCTGCTCTGGCCCAAGATCGAGGCCCTGCGCCCGCAGCTGGCCATCGAGAAGTTCTTCGTCACCACCATCGCCGACGGCCTGCGCTTTCCCCTGAACCTGCTGTACAAGCTCAAGAGCTGGCGCGAGGGCCAGGGCGGCAAGGTGCCCACCAGCGACCCCAACGTGCTGCCCTGGAGCACCCTGCTGCGCGGCCTGAGCACCTACTCCATCAAGGGCCTCATCCCGGAGAAGGAGCTGGCGCTGTTGCAGTACACCGGAGGCACCACGGGCCTGGCCAAGGGCTGCATGATCACCCACGCCGCCCTGCACGCCAACGTCATGCAGTGCGTGGCCATGCTGCCGGGCGTGGGCGCCCAGCGCGAGCTGTTCATCGGCGTGCTGCCCTATTTCCACATCTACGGCCTCACCGTGTGCCTGAACCTGTGCACCGCCCTGGCGGCCACGCAGATCCCCTTCCCGCGCTACGTGCCCGGCGACGTGCTCAAGACCATCCACAAGGAACGCCCCACGGTGTTCCCGGGCGCGCCCTCGGTGTACATCTCACTCCTGCAGCAGAAGAACGTCGGCAGCTACGACCTGTCCTCCATCAAGTTCTGCGTGTCCGGCTCCGCGCCCATGCCCGTGGAGTGGCTGGAGCAGTTCAAGGCCGCCACCGGGGCCAGCATCTGCGAGGGCTACGGCCTCTCCGAAGCCAGCCCCGTGACGCACATCAACCCCCTGCGCGGCACCACCAAGAACGGCTCCATCGGCCTGCCCGTGCCCGGCACCGACGCCAAGATCGTGGACATGGACCTGGGCGGCCCGCACCTGGGGCCCGGCAAGGTGGGCGAGTTGGTGGTGCGCGGCCCGCAGGTCATGGCCGGGTACTTCGGCAAGCCCGACGAGACCGCCGACGTGCTCAGAAACGGCTGGCTGTACACCGGCGATTTGGCCTACGTGGACGAGGACGGCTACTTCTTCATCGTGGACCGCAAGAAGGACATGATCATCAGCGCCGGGTACAACATCTACCCGCGCGAGATCGACGAAATCCTGCACCAGCACCCCAAGGTGCAGGAGGCCGTTGCCGTGGGCATCCCCTGCGACGCGCGCGGCGAGGTGGTCAAGGTGTACATCGTGCCCAAGCAGGGCGAGACGCTCACCAAGGCCGAGGTCATCGGCTTCTGCCGCAGCAAGCTGGCGGGCTACAAGGTGCCCCGGCAGGTGGAGTTCCGCGACTCCCTGCCCAAGACCCTGGTGGGCAAGGTACTGCGCCGCGCCCTGCGCGCCGAGGAAGTGGAGCGCACGGCCGCCTGCCCGGCAAAGGCCGAGGACGAGGTGGAGGGCTAGGCGAATCGGAGGGGGCGGGGGAAACTTTTC
>CAZCYB010000042.1:6658-26336 GCA_964502805.1 uncultured Desulfocurvus sp. | reverse complement strand
TCCCTCTCCCCCTGGCCAACCTCAGAATTTACACCACGTCCGTGGACTCTAACATCATGTCATCCCCTCCTTGGGTGGTGTGGCGAAATGATGGAAAAACTACGCAGGCTCATGCAGGTTGCGTGCCAGAATGCACGGAGGCCCGCAGGGCCAGGGCCAAAGCCCGGAAGCGCCCGGCCAGCGCCAGGATGCCGGGCAGGTCCAGCCCCGGCCGCTCGCTCTCGTAGACCCACAGCGCCGCCAGCACGGCTAGGCGCTCCTCGGCGCCCAGCACGCTCTGCACGCGCTGCCAGGTGGCCAGGAACTTGGCCTTCATGGCCGGGGCCGGGTCCATCCCCAGCAGTTCGCCCTGGCGCAGCAGCAGGAACAGCAGGTCCGCCGCCTCGCCCAGGGCCTTGCGCAGGGCCGCCGCCGCCAGCGGGCTGAAGGGCAGGGCGGCCTGGGGCGTGGCCTCGGCCTCCAGGTCCTCGCCGTCAAGATATCGACGATACAGTCGGCGCTGCACGCGGATGAGCCGGGTGCGGTCCCTGTCCTCGTGGCCGGAGAGGCTCTCCAGGTCCATGAGCCCGTCCTCTCCAATGATGCTTTTCCACACCCGCGCGCCCAGGCCCGGCGGAACCGTGGGCTCCCGGCCCGCCAGCATGGCCAGGGCCAGGTCGGCCACGCCCGCCGCGCCGATGGCCTGGCGGCAGGCCTCGCCACTCTCCGTCAGGTGCGGGCAGGCCTGGCCGAAGCCGCAGGGGTGGCAGTCGCCCGTGCTGCCGGAGAGGTCCGGCTCCAGGCACAGGCAGCCGGGCAGGTAGGGCCCGGTGTCCCAGGGCTGGGCCGTTGCCAGGAAAATCGCCACGCTACGCACCCCCAGGCCTGCGGCCAGGTGCATGGTGCCCGTGTCGTTGGTGACGAGCAGGTCGCAGCAGGCCAGGGTGGCCGCCAGCTCGCGCAGGCCAGTGGCGCCCATGAGGTCCGCCACCGGGACGCCCGCCGGCTCCTTCAGCCGCTCGCCCAGGGGCCTCTCCGCCGCCGTGCCCAGCAGCACCGGGATGTAGCCCTCGTCGGCCAGCCGCGCGGCCACCTCGGCGAAGCGGGCCACCGGCCAGCGGCGGCGCTCCTCGCTGGCGCCCAGTTGCAGCGCCACCAGCCCTCTCGCGGTGGCCGCCTGCGGGCACAGCTCCACCAGCCTGGCGCGCGCGGCGCGCTTCTCCTCGTCCGTGGGCCCGCGCAGGCCGAAGGACTCCGGTGCGCCCGAAAGCCCGGCGATGCGCCGGAAGATATCCACTATGTTGAAGGGACTGGCCCCGCGCGAACGCGATGCCAGTTGCAGGAACGCCGCCCAGGCGCTGGTGTCGGCGTTGAACCCGAACTCGTCCAGCACGAAGCCGCGCACCTGGCGCGCGCCCCCTTCCCCCGCCAGGGACCGGGCCAGCAGCCGCGCCGGTTCCGAGGGCGTCAGGTTGATGACGAGATCCGGCGCGCCGCCGGGATTGAGCGCCGCCACGGCCTCCCGGTGCGCGGCCAGGGCCTGCCTCCAGTCGGCGTCCAGCCGGGCCAGAAGCCGCGCCCCGGCAAAGGGCCGCACGCTGGCTAGGCCCTGCATGAGCTGCGCCGCCGGGGCGAAGTTCTCCAGGCAGGCCAGGTGGATGGCGTGACCCTGCGCCGCCAGGCCCGCGATGGCGGGCTGGCTCTGGAGCAGGTCGCCCAGGCGCGTTAAGTTCATGACCAGGATGTTCATGGGCGCTCCGGCGGAAGTTTCCGCCACGGCCCTCCAAGCAAAAACCCTGCCGCAGGCTTCGGGGGCTTCGCCCCTTTCATGGGCGCCGGGCAGGCTTCGCCTGTTATATGGGTGCCGGGCATGGCGTCCACGTTGGGCAGGTGCGGGGCTTGGCGGGGGCCTGGGCGCCATTCGCCGCCGCTCACCCCCGGCGAACGGCGCGAAACGCCCGGCGAGTGTTCACCTGCCCAAAACCCCATGCTCGCCGCGCTTTTCCTGCCGCTGGGCGAATCGGCCTGGAAAACGGGGAAAAACCTCTTGTACACCTGGACTCGACGACGCGGGGCACCGCTCCCAGGCCGCGCCGGGCGGCCCGGAGCGCCCCGAATGCCACCACTTACGCCAGGAGGAAGACCATGCACAAAGACGCGGACGCCATCATCAACTCGCCGGAGTTCAAGGCCCTTGTGGCCACGCAATGGTCCGTCTCGGCAGTCCTGTCCGTCATCATGCTGGCCGTGTACTTCGGGTTCATCCTGGTGCTGGCCTTCAACAAGCAGCTGCTGGGCCAGACCCTGGGCCCCGGCCTTTCCGTGGGCATCCCCATCGGCCTGGGCGTCATCCTGCTGGCCTGGCTGCTCACTGGAGTCTACGTGTTCTGGGCCAATGACAAGTACGACAGCGCGGTGGCCGCCATCCGCGAAACCCTCCGGAGGAAATAGCCATGGAGCAGTTCCAGAGCACCATCGGTGAGCCCAACCTCACCAGCATCCTGTTCTTCTTCGTGTTCATCTCGGTGACCATGGCCATCACCTACTACGCGGCCAAGCGCACCAAGACCACGGCGGAGTTCTACACAGCGGGCGGCGGCATCTCCGGCTTCCAGAACGGCCTGGCCCTGGCCGGCGACTACATGAGCGCGGCCAGCTTCCTGGGCATCGCGGGCCTGGTCTCGCTCAAGGGCTACGACGGCCTCATCTACTCCATCGGCTTCCTTGTGGGCTGGCCCATCATCATGTTCCTCATCGCCGAGCCCCTGCGCAACCTGGGCAAGTACACCTTCGCCGACGTGGTGGCCTACCGCCTGAGCCAGAAGCCCATCCGCATCGCGGCGTCCGTGGGCTCGCTCATGACCGTGTGCTTCTACCTCATCGCGCAGATGGTGGGCTCCGGCTCGCTCATCAAGATGATGTTCGGCCTGCCCTACGAGGTGGCCATCGTGTTCGTGGGCGCGGTGATGATCGCCTACGTGCTCTTCGGCGGCATGCTCGCCACCACCTGGGTGCAGATCATCAAGGCCGTGCTGCTCCTGGGCGGCGCCTCGGTGCTCGTGGCCATGGTGCTCTCCAAATTCGGCTTCAGCCCCGTGGCGCTGTTCGCCGCGGCCCAGGCCAAGTACGGCGACAAGGTGCTGGCCCCCGGCGGCCTGGTGGCCAACCCCTGGGACGCCGTGTCCCTCGGCATGGCGCTCATGTTCGGCACCGCGGGCCTGC
Organism: uncultured Desulfocurvus sp.; assembly: GCA_964502805.1. Lineage (GTDB taxonomy): Bacteria > Desulfobacterota > Desulfovibrionia > Desulfovibrionales > Desulfovibrionaceae > Humidesulfovibrio. Next base: position 23,135 of record CAZCYB010000042.1, on the reverse strand, counting down.
CGCACATCCTCATGCGCTTCTACACCGTGCCCGACGCCAAGGCCGCCCGCAAAAGCGTGTTCGTGGCCACCGGCTTCATCGCCTTCTTCTACATCCTCACCTTCATCATCGGCTTCGGCGCCATGGTGCTGGTGGGCCAGGACGTCATCGCCGGCATGGACAAGGGCGGCAACATGGCCGCGCTGCTCCTGGCCGAGGTCACCGGCGGCACCATGTTCCTGGGCTTCATCGCGGCGGTGGCCTTCGCCACCATCCTGGCCGTGGTGGCGGGCCTCACCCTCGCCGGGGCCACCACCCTCTCCCACGACCTGTACGTGAACGTGTTCCGCAGCGGCCAGGCCAACGAGCAGGAAGAAGTGCGCGTGGCCAAGGCCGCCACCCTGGGCCTGGGTGTGCTGGCCGTGGCCCTTGGCCTGGCCTTCAAGGGCCAGAACGTGGCCTTCATGGTGGGCCTGGCCTTCGCCATCGCCGCCAGCGCGAACTTCCCGGCCCTGGTGCTTTCCATCATGTGGCGCGAGTTCAGCACCTTCGGCGCGGTGTGCTCCATCGTCACCGGCACCACCCTGGCCGTTGTGCTCATCTTCTTCAGCCCCACCGTGTGGGTGGACATCCTGAAGAACCCCATGGCGGTGTTCCCGCTCAAGAACCCGGCGCTCATCTCCATCACCGGCGCCTTCGTGGCCGGGTGGATCGGCTCCAAGCTCAAGCGTGACGAACGGGCCGAGAGCATGTATGCACAGCAGAAGGTCCGCAATTATCTTGGTGTGACCGTGGAATGACCACGGGGCTGGGCGTGACGGTGGAATAGTCCCCGCACCCAAGCAGACCACGCGGCCTCCCGCCTTGCTCCGGAAGTTCCGGGCGGGGCGGGGGGCCCTTGCGCATCCAGAGCATGGCCAGCCCAATCGCAGGAGCCGACATGATGGACGAACCCGAAGCGAACCCAGGGGCCCTGCCCGATCCCTTCCTGCGCCTGCGGGCCGGGGATGTGGCCTGCCCGGCCCCGGTGTTCGTGGACGAGGGGGCCAGCGTGGCCCAGGCGGCCAAGGCCATGGCCCGGGCCGGGGCCACCGCCGCCCTGGTGCGCCGCCGCGAAGGGGCGGGCGGGGGAGACGGCTTGGTTCTGGGCATCCTCACCGAGCGCGACGTGCTCTCCAAGGTGGTGGCCCAGGACCGCGACGCCGCCACCCTGCCCGCCGCCGAGGTCATGACCCGCCAGCTCGTCACCGTGGGGGCCGAGGACCTGCTCATCGAGGCCTTCTCGCGCATGGTGCACCAGGGCATACGCCGCCTGGTGCTGGTGGACGCAAACGGCCGCCCGGTGGGCATCCTGGGCGAGCGCGACATGCTGGCCGCCCGCGGGGAGAGCCCCCTGGCCCTGGCCCAGGACATCGCCGCCGCCCACGACCAGCCGGGCCTGGCACGGGCCTTCGAGCGGCTGCACCGCATGGCCGGGCAAAGCGTGGCCGAGGGCATCGGCAGCCAGGCCGTGGGCAGGCTAATCAGCGAGATGCACGACCACATCATGGCCAAGGCCTGGACCCTGGCCATGGGCGCGGTGGAGGCCGAGCTGGGCCCCGCGCCCGCGCCCCACGCCATCCTGGTGCTGGGCAGCCAGGGCAGGCGCGAGCAGTTTTTGGCCACGGACCAGGACCTGGCCCTGGTGTACGACGCCCCGGCCAGCGATGCCGAGACCGCCCGCGAGGCGGACATCTGGTTCGACGCCCTGGGCGAGCGCCTCACCGACCTGCTGCTTGCCGTGGGCTTTCCGCCCTGCCCCAAGCGCATCATGCTGGACAACCCGGACTGGCGCGACAGCCTGGACGGCTGGCTGGACAGCATCGACGCCATCGCCGAGCGGCCCGACGCCGACGGGGTGGTGCGCGCCGCGCTTTTGGCCGACATGCGGCCCATGGCCGGGGACCTGGACCTGGGCCTGCGCCTGCGCGCCGCCATGCTGGCCAGGCTCAGGGAGGCCACGGTGCTGCTCAAGTACCTGGCGCGGGAGGCCGTGCGCTTCAGCCCGCCGCTGGCCGGGGGCATCGGCGGCATCCTCGGCGGGGTGACCGGCGGCTCCGTGGGCGGCCTGGCCGTGCACAAGGATGGGCCGAAGAAGGGCACCCTGGACGTGAAGCGCGGCGGCGTGTTCCCCGTGACCCTGGGGGCCAAGGTGCTGGCCCTGTCCCACGGGCTGGACGCCACGAGCACCTCCGGCAGGCTGAAGGCCCTGGAGGGCTCCGGGGCCCTTTCCACCGGGCTGGCCCTGGGCCTGCGCGACGCCTGCGACTTCCTGCAGACCCTGCGCATGCGCCACCAGGCCGCCCAGCTGCGCCAGGGCCTGCCCACGGACAACGACATCCGCCCCGACGGGCTGGGCGCGCTGGAACTGGACCGCCTGCGGGCCTCGTTCAAGCTCGTGGCCGAGTTCCAGAGCCTGCTCTTCGAGAAGTTTGGCTTGCGTATGTTCGGGTAGCTGGAAGCAGGCCCGACCAGCATTCCCCCGTTCCCTTTGTTTTGTGATCGAATAGGAACCTGTCCTGTTTTTGAGTATGCTAAATTCAGCATAATTAGCGTCTTGTGCCAGATCTTGTATCGATATATTAAATTTGACAAATAGACGAACTCCGAATAATCGCAGCACAGTCGCTCTCCGTGGGGGAGAGGGCAGGGTGCGCTTGAACCAATTATTCGGAGGGGGCCATGGGCGAGCAGAGGAGCTGGATTGCGGGCAAGGGCGAGATCCTGGTGGCCGGGGCGGTCATCGGGCTGGCGGCGGTGCTGCTGCAATTCGCCGGAAACCCGGCCAACATGGGCGTGTGCGTGGCCTGCTTCCTGCGCGACATCGCCGGGGCCCTGGGCCTGCACCAGGCCGCGCCCGTGCAGTACCTGCGGCCGGAGATCCCGGCCTTCGTGCTCGGCTCGCTCTTGGCCTCGCTGCACGGCGGGGAGTTCCGCTCCCGCGCGGGCAGCGCCCCGGTGCTGCGCTTCTTCCTGGGCATGAGCGCCATGGCCGGCGCGCTGATCTTCCTGGGCTGCCCCTGGCGCGTGCTGCTGCGCCTGGCCGGCGGTGACGGCAACGCGCTGCTCGGCTTCGCGGGCCTGCTCTCCGGGGTGTTCGTGGGCACGCGCTTCCGCAAGGCCGGGTTCTCCCTGCCGGACAGCGTGGCCCAGTCCACCTTCTCCGGCCTGGCCATGCCCCTGGCCGCAGTGGCCCTGCTGCTGGCCGCCCTGTTCCTGGCCCCCGGCGCGGAGAACCCCGGCCTGGGCTGGCTCTGGGCCTCGGCCAAGGGCCCGGGCTCGCAGCACGCGCCCATCCTCGCCTCCCTGGGCGGTGGCCTGCTCATCGGCGTGCTGGCCCAGCGCAGCCGCTTCTGCACCGTGGGCTCCCTGGGCGAGCTGTTCAACGGCAGGCAAAAGCATCTCATCTTCGGCGTGGCCACCTTCCTGCTCGCGGCCTTCGTGGGCAACCTCATGCTGGGCCAGTTCAAGCCCGGGTTCGAGGGCCAGCCCGTGGCCCACACCGCCGGGCTGTGGAACTACCTGGGCATGCTGGTAGCGGGCCTGGCGTTCTCCCTGGCCGGGGGCTGCCCGGGCAGGCAGCTCATCCTTGCGGGCGAGGGCAGCGGCGACGCCGGGTCCTTTGTGCTGGGCATGCTGACCTCCGCCGCCCTGGCGCACAACATGGGCTGGGCCAGCAGCCCCGCCGGGCCGGGCCCCAACGCCCTGGCCGTGGTTCTGGTGGCGCTTCCCTTCTGCCTGGCCGTGGGGTTCTTCAACCGCCGCACGGCCTAGGGGCTGTTTCAAAAACGCGCCTTTTGCCCCCTGGGCATCGTCGTGAGCCGGTTCGGGGCAAGGTCTGTACCGTTGGAGTACTATCCCTGGCCCCAAACCGGCTCTCTTCTCGCCATGGAACAAAATGCATCCTTTTTGAAACAGCCCTGCGTTCTGCTCCGGCCCTTGGGCCGAATCCCAAAACAAGCAGCCCCCTTCCAGAACCGGGAGGGGGCTGTGGCGTTTTTCGGCCTGGGCGGATATGCTCGGGCCATGACCCCGCACGCCCTGCTCCTGCTGGCCGATCTTGTGCTGGCCCTGCACTTCGCCCTGGCGACGTTCCTGACGCTGGGGCTTGCGGCGATCCTCATGGGCGGGCCGCTGGAGTGGAAATGGGTGCGCAACCGGACGTTCCGCATCGTCCACCTCGTCGGGCTGGCCATCGTGGCGGCGGAGTCGGTCGTCGGCATGGCCTGCCCGCTCACGGACCTGGAAAGCTGGCTGCGCGGCTCGGCCAATGGGGCAGGGCAGGGGGGCTACGAGACCGGTTTCATCGCCCACTGGCTCAGCCGTCTGCTGTTCTACGACTTCGACGAGCGGGTGTTCCTGGCGCTGTATCTGGTGGCGCTGGGGCTGACGATTTGGGCGTGGAGGAAGTGGCCCCCGCGCGGGGCCAGGGGGGGCGCGCGATGAACAGGACTCCGCATTGTCTGGTGGCCGTGGGCGGGCTTTGGCTGGCCCTGCTGCTGGGCGGAACCTTCTGCGCGGCCAGCGCGGCCCACGCGGCGGAAACGCCCCCGGACATGAAAGCGGACATGAAAGCGGACATGAAAGCGGACGTGAGGGCGGACACCATGGTGGAGACCGCGCATCTGAGCGTCCACGACGCCACGGGCACCCTGGGCTGGGAGCGGCTCACCGCTCTGGCCGAGAGGGTGGAGCAGGTCCTGGCCGGGGTCCGGGACGCCTGGGGCCTGGACGCCCAGGTCGAAAGCAGGGGCAAGATCCGCGTCGTCTACGACGAGCCCCTGCGCGGGCACTGCACGGCCACCTTTTTCCAGCCCGGCGGCGCGGCCCCGGGCAGGCCCCGCACCCTGCGCGTGTTCGGCTGCGCAGAGGCCCCGCTCATGCTGGCGCACAAGATGACCAGCGCGCTGATGCCGCAGCCGGACAAGCTGTTGCGCAACATGTGGGGCGCGCTCTCCGAGGGTTGGGTGGGCGATCCGGCAAGCTTTCCGGCCTGCGGGCAGGATGTGGACGACTGGGCGCGGGCCTTCGGGCGCGGCGGCATGCTCATCCCCCTGGCGGAGCTCGGCCCGGACCACCAGTCCTGGGGCATGCGCGACGAGGGCGGGGGGCGGCTTGTGGCCTTTGACCGCCACAGGCAGCAGCGGGCCTACGCCGAGGCGGCCTCCTTCGCGCGGTACCTGGCCGCGAAGCATGGCCTGGAGGCCCTGAAGCGGCTGCAGCGGCTCTCGCACACGCGGGGCGGCCGCCCCTGGCGCGAGGCCCTGGGCGCGGACCTGGACGAGCTTGAGGCGCGATGGCTTGAGTCCCTGCGCGAGGGCTCCGCTGGCCGGGAGGAGCGGGTCGGTCTCTTGGTTCGGGTGATGAATGCCAGGCCTGGCGACCCCTGCGCCCGGGCGCGGCGGATGGGGGGGAAGTAAAGTGTGAGGCTGATGACTATCAGGAAATCCTTGATGGCGTTGCTTTGCTAGGTTACAAACAGTTATGTTGTTGTCGATAATTGCCGTGATGAAAGGTTTGCAAGCTGGAGTAGCTACGATGTCAGATATTTCTAAGAAGTTGTCGGCTAAATATGCGGATAGAAACAGGTACTCTAACTTTGGTCCTTGCTTACGAAAAATCTACATCGATGGATTTAGGGGAATTGGCGGTTTAGAGTTCCGCCTCGACTACCCTGTGACGGCAATTTCTGGGTTAAATGGTGCAGGGAAGACAACTTTAGGACAGTTGGCCGTTTGTGCATACAAAAAGCCTGTAAGATCAACGAACTACAAGAGGCAGTACATCAAGGATTTTTTTCCTGTCTCTCCTGCTGATCCGAAGCCTATCGATGACGGTGCAAAGGTTATATATTGTTATGAGTCCAATGATTATAGAAAAGCTCAGGAGGTTACTGTTGCTCGGGCAAGCTCAGCTTGGTCAGGATACAAGCGGCAGCCAGAGCGGTACTGCTACTATGTCGGTTTTACAGTATACATACCGAAGGTTGAAAGAAGAGATTTGAGCGTATACGGCGGAGCATATTTAGAGTTTACGGAAAAAAGAATGATTGATGATTCTGTTATTAAGAAAATGGCAAGAGTTATTGGTCACCATTATGACGATATTTTATTTCAAGGTGTATCTCACAAAAATAAAGAGTCTGAGATAGGGATAGCATCTAGGCTTGGATATTCATACTCTGAGAATAATATGGGATTTGGAGAAGGAAGGGTCTTGTACACAATCGATAAGCTTGAAAATGCACCATCTCAAAGCCTGTTTGTTATTGAAGAACCGGAGACTTCTTTGCACGAAAGTGCTCAACATGAATTCGTAAAGTATCTGTTAGATGTTTGCGATAGGAAAGGGCATCAAGTAGTACTGTCTACGCACTCCAGTGTCATACTTAATGCATTACCGCCAGATGCCAGGAAATTTATCTGCCGTGATGATAGTGGCGTGTCTATTCAGGATAAAATATCTGTGTATCATGTGAAATCAATTTTGTCTTCAGGTCATGTTCGCGATGTTGATATTTGTGTTGAAGATGTTTTTGCTAAGGTCTTGCTTACAGAAGCACTTCGAATAAAAAAGCCGGAATTAGTAAAGACAGTAAGAATACACGCCATAGGAGATAAAGATGCGGTTCGTGAGGCCGTAAGACTATTGCTAAAAACGGGTAGGAAAGCACTTGCGGTTCGTGATGCGGATGTTGGACCAGATGCAAATAATCATTTGTATGTTTTTCCTGGTACAAAACCACCTGAAGTTGAAGTTTTTTCGACGCCATCTGTAAAGTCAATGGTGCTGGATAAGTTTGGTGTTGATGTGGACTGGGTTCTACAGCGTAATGATATTATTGATCATCACAAAATCGCTGAGTGCATAGCTTGCGAGTCTGATTCGGAAGAAAGTGTTGTTAGGGCGATGGCTATTAATGCTTATATTGAGGCTATAACAACAGAGTTTGATGTACTTGTTGGTCAGATTTTATCAGAGTGCAGATAGATAGAGAAGGCGCGGTTCTTTACCCCTTCCCCGCCAACTCCTTCAACTTCGCGAAGCAGTCTTCGAGGCTGACGTTCTCGGCCACGTTCTGCTGCAGGAAGGTGTTGATGGGCCCGACCATCTCGATGGCGCGGTCCACGTCGGCGCTGGCGCCCTTCTGGTAGGCGCCGATGTTCACCATGTCCTCCACGCGCTTGTAAGTGCTCATGAGCTTGAGCACCGCGCGGCCCGCCTCGATGTTCGGCCTGTCCACCACCTCGCTGCGCAGACGGCTGATGCTCTTCAAGACGTCGATGGCCGGGAAGTGCGCCTGGTCCGCCAGCTCTCGCGTGAGCACGATGTGCCCGTCGATGATGGAGCGCACCGCGTCGGCGATGGGCTCGGTGAAGTCGTCGCCGTCCACCAGCACGGTGTAAATCCCGGTGATGGACCCCAGCGCGCTCTTGCCCGTGCGCTCCAAAAGCTGCGGCAGTAGGGCGAACACGCTGGGCGTGTACCCGCCGCGCGTGGGCGGCTCGCCCGCGGCCAGGCCCACCTCGCGCCCCGCCATGGCGAAGCGCGTCACGGAGTCCATCATCAAGAGCACGTCCAGGCCCTGGTCGCGGTAGTATTCGGCAATGGCCGTGGCGGCAAAGGCCGCGCGCATGCGGATGAGCGGACTCTTGTCCGAGGTGGCCACCACAACCACGCTGCGGGCCATGCCCTCGGGCCCCAGGTCGCGCTCGATGAATTCGACGACCTCGCGGCCACGCTCGCCCACCAGGCCGATGACGTTGATGTCCGCCTTGGTGTACCGGGCCATCATGCCCATGAGGGTGCTCTTGCCCACGCCGGAACCGGCCATGATGCCCACCCTCTGGCCCTTGGCCAGGGTCAAAAGTCCGTTGATGGCGCGCACGCCCACGTCAAGCGGCTGGTCGATGCGCGGGCGCTCCATGGGGTTGGGCGGGTCGCGGTACAGGGGCACGTAGGCCTCGGGCGCGATCATGCCCTTGCCGTCGATGGGCTCGCCGAAGGCGTCCAGCGTGCGGCCAAGCAGGCCCGGCCCCACGGGGATGTGCGGGGGCGCGGCGGAATTTCGGATCAGGCTGCCGGGGCGGATGCCGCGCATGTCGCCGTAGGGCATGAACAGGCAGGCGTTCTCGCGGAAGCCCACCACCTCCGCCGGTATGGGCTGGGAGTTCTTGTCCTCGGGCAGCAGGTGGCACACGCTGCCCACGGGCGGGCGAATGCCCTGGCCCTCGGCGATGAGGCCCACGACCTTGGTGACCTTGCCGAAGGTCTGGCAGAGCTCGAGCGAGCCCATGTAGTCGGCGCAGGCGCCCGGGTCGATGGCCATGGTTTCCCTATCCTTCGCTCTGGCCCTGCGAGGCAAGAGTCCGGTCCTCGGGCAGGTCCATCTGCTCCAGCACCGGGGCGATGAGCTCCAGGCGGCTGCCCACGCCGTTGTCGCACAAGAGGTCGCTGGTCTCCAGCACCACGCCGCCCTCGGCCAGGCCGGGGTCGGTGCTCAGGCGCCACTGGCCCAGGTCCGGCCTGCGGGCCTTGGCCTCTTCCATGAGGTCCTGCGCCAGCTCGAAGTCCTGCGGGGCAACCTTGAGGGTGAAGTCGCGGGCGGCGTCCAGCCGGGCCACGGCCTCGTCCATCAGGTTGCGCAGAATCTCGGCGCGGCGGGCGCCCATCTCCACGCGCAGGGCGCGCTCGGTAAAGGCCTTGGCCAGGGTGACGAAGTCGCCCCGGCGGGCCTGCCACACCTCGGTTCCCAGCCCCTGGATGCCGTGGAGCAGGGTGCCCAGGCTCAGGGCCATGGCCTCGTACTGGGCCTGGTAGTGGGCGGTGGCTTCCTCGTAGGCCTGCTTCTGCGCGGCCTCCACGGCCTGGGCCACCTCCAGCCTTCCGGCCTCGCGGATGGCCTCGGCGTCGGCCTCGGCCTTGGCCATGGCCTGGGCGATGATGTCTCGGGCGATGGTCTGGGCCTTTTCGCGGCAGCGGGCGATGTACTCCTCTTCCGTGGCCTCGTCCCACACGGGGCGGTGGCGCTTGCCCTCGATCTCCTGGATGGTCAGCACGTCCGGGCCGGGGGTGTCGCAGCCCATGAACACCCTGCCGGTGTAGCGCTTGGGCGCGGGCATGGCGGCCGGGGCGGCGATGGTTTCCTGCGGCAGGGGGCTAGATGAATTCATCGCCGCCTCCTCTGCTTATGGCGATGCGGCCCTCGTCCTCGAGGCGGCGCACGGTCTTGACGATGTTCTGCTGGGCGGCCTCCACCTCGGAGAGCTTCACCGGGCCCATGATCTCCAGGTCCTCGCGGATCATGCCCGCGGCGCGCTCGGAGAGGTTCTTCAGGAACTTGTCCTTGAGCTCCTCGCTGGCGCCCTTGAGGGCCTTGGTCAGCTCCTCGTTGGAGATGTCCTTCAGCAGTTCGCGGATGCTGCGGTCGTCCAGGCCCTTGATGTCCTCGAACACGAACATGAGGTTTCTGATGTCGTCGGCCATCTGCTGGCTCTCTTCCTCGATCTCGGAGAGCACTTCCTCCTCGGTGGCGCGGTCCACGGCGTTCAGGATCTCGGCCACGCTGGTGATGCCGCCGACCTTCTTGCCTTCCTTGCCGCCCATGGCGATGAGCTGGCTCTGGAGCACCTTGTCCACCTCGTGGAGCATCTCCTCGGCCACGGCCTCCAGCTTGGCCAGGCGCATGAGCACCTCGGCCCGCACGCCGGAGGGCAGGTTGGAAAGCAGTTCCGCGGCCTGGTCCGGGTGCAGGTGGCCCAGGATGAGGGCCAGGGTCTGCGGGTGCTCGTTGCGCAGGATCTGCGCCAAAATTCTCGGGCTGACGTTGGACAGCTCCTGGAAGGGAGTGGGTCCGGTGTTCAGCTCCAGGGTGTCCATGATGTACTTGGCGGTCTCGCCGTCCAGGGCCTTGGAGAGCAGGCGCTTCACCTGGTCCGCCCCGCCCATGAGCATCTCCGCCCCGTAGGTCAGCGACTCGTTGAACTCGCGCAGCACGTCGAGCACGTCGTCGCGCGTCACGGATTCGATGTCCAGCATGGCCCGGGAGACGGTGGCGATTTCCTGACGCTCCATTCTCTTGAAGGCCTCGGCGGTGAACTTGTCGCCCAGGGCCAGCATGACGATGGCGGACTTTTGCGGGCCGGTGAAGCTTGCCACGATCCTACGCCTCCTGCTTGGCCCACGACCTGAGCAGTCGGATGGCCTGGTCCATGTTCTGGTCGGTCAACTGCATCGCCTGGTTCTTGGCGTTCTCCAGCCTGCGGGAGATGTCCAGGGCCTCCTCGGGCACCTCGACGACCTCCTCGATGGCCAGACGCTCGTCCATGCTGGGCAGACTCGCCACTTCCTCGACCTCCTGCTCGGCCACCTTGGGCCGGATGAGTGCCATGACCACGGGACGGACCACCAGGATGAGGAAGAGGAAGATCAGCAGGCCGGTCAAGAGCGGCTTGCCCAGGCGCTGGCCGAACTCCAGGAAGTTCTGCACCAGGGTCTGGCCCTCTCCGCTGTCCACGGCGCCGAAGGAGATGTTGGACACCTCCAGGGTGTCGCCGCGCTCCTTGTCCATGCCCACGGCGCTGGCCACCAGGCTCTTGATCCGGGCCAACTCCTCCTCGCTGCGGGGAGTGTAGGTCATCTGGCCGGTCTTCTCGTCCTTCACGTACGTCCCGTCCACGATAACAGCAACGCCCAGGCGCTTCAACTCTCCCATGGGGGAGACGATCTGCTGCTCTTCCTTGCTGATCTCGTAGTTGGTGGTGCGCGATTCGCGGGCGCTGTCCTGGGAGCTCTGGGTTCCGGCGAAGCCGTCGCCGCGGAAGTTGGCCTCGGGCACGTTGCCGTCCAGCGCAGCCTTGCCGTTGACGGTTTCCTCGCTCCTGGTCTCGCTTCTCACCACGCTCTGGTCGGGGTTGAACAGTTCCTTCTTAATGGTCTTGTGGCTGAAGTCCAGGTCGGTGTTCACCCGGGCGCCGATCTTCTGCTGGCCCACGATGGGGGCCAGGAGCTCCTCGATGCGGCGCTCCAGCTTGCGCTCGGTGGCGGCCTTGAACTCCATCTGGGTGGTGCTCATGCCGGCGGTCTCATCCTCGGCGGGTTGGTACAGGGGCCTGCCGCTCTGGTCGGTGATGTTGATGCGCTTCTTGTCCAGACCCTCCACGGCCATGGTCACCAGGTTGACGATGCCCTGGACTTCCTTGGGGTCGAGCTTGGCGTCCTTCTCCTTGAGCTTCAGCACCACGGAGGCCGAGGGCTGGGCCTGCTCCTCGATGAACAGGCTCTTCTTGGGCACCACCAGGTGCACGCGGGCCTTTTCCACCTGCGGAAATTCCATGATGGTGCGGGCCAGTTCGCCCTGCAGCGCGCGCTGGTAGTTGATGTGCTGCACGAAGTCGGTCTGGCCGATCTTCACGTCGTCGAAAATTTCGAAGCCGATGCCCTGGCCGTGCAGGTTGCCCTCGCCGGCCACCTTCAGGCGCAGCTCGTAGACCTTCTCGGCCTGGACGAGCACGGTCTGGCCGTTGTCCTCCAGCTTGAAGGGCTCCTTGGTGGCCTTGAGCATGTTGACCACCTTGCCCGCGTCCTCGGGGGAGAGCTTGGAGTAGAGCACCTTGTAGTCGGGCTTGTTCATCAGGTAGATGCCCACGCCGAAGGCCACCAGGACCACCACCGCCAGGCCGCCGATGAGCACCTGCTGCGGCATGCTGCGGGCCGTCCAGAGATTCTTGGCCTTATCCATGTATTCGAGGACCTTGGGGTGCATGCTCTCTCTCCTTGAGATGACTGTGTGGCTCTATCCGTAAGCCCTGGGACCCTAGAACTGCATCTTGGTCAGTTCCTGGTAGCTCTGCAGAATCTTGCCGCGCACGGCGCTGGTCATGCTCATGGCCAGGCCGGCCTTCTGCAGGGTGATCATCAGCTCGTGCACGTTCTGCTCCTTGCCCGCGGCGAAGGACTGCACCATGCTGGACTTCTCGGCCTGCAGGTCGTTGACCTTCTCGAGCGAGCCCTTGAGGGTCTGCACGAAGCTCTGGGTGGGCTCGGCCTTGGTCTTGAAGTTGGCGTCGACCTTGCCCTGGGCGGCCTGCTGCAGCTTCAGCGCATCCTGGTAGGCGCGCATGGCGACGGACTTGACGATCATGGTGTCTCTCCTTGTTCCCTGGGGGCTAGCGGGCGATCTGCAGGGCCTTGTTGAACATGGCCTTGGTGTCCTGGATGGCCTGGACGTTGGCCTCGTAGGAACGCATGGTGGTGATCATGTTGGCCATCTCCTCCACCACGTTGATGTCCGGGTAGGTGACGTAGCCGTCCTTGTCGGCATCGGGGTGGCCGGGCTCGTGCACCCGCTTGAAGGGGCGCTTGTCGGCCACGATGCCGCGGACGGAAACGCCCTTGAGCTCGCGGTTCTCGGCGTTCTCCATCTCCTTGGAGAAGGGGTTGAACACCGGCGTGGCGGCGAAGGAGACGCTCTTGCGGCGGTACGCGCCGCCCTCCGGCGTCTTGGTGGTCTTGATGTTCGCCAGGTTCATGGAGATGACGTTCATGTAAGTGCGCTGGGCCTTCATGCCACTGGCGCTGATGTCGAGTGCGCTCATGAAGTCCATTTACTTGCCCCCTTCCATGATGACGGTCTGCAGACCGTTCAGGTTCTTTGCGATGATGTCTGACAGGGCGTTGTACATCAGCCCGTTCTTGGCCATCACGCCCATTTCCTTGTCCAGGTCCACCACGTCCTCGCCGTGCACCAGGCGCGGCTTGAAGTCGGTGATGCCCTTGCCCGCAAAGCCGTTCACGTCGAACTCCGAGGGCATGTGCATGGCGCTGGTGCGAGTCATCTTGCCCTTGGCGTCCAGCTGCAGGGCGCTCTGGAGGTCTTCCTCGAAGGCCAGCTTGCGCGCCTTGTACTTGGGCGTATTCACGTTGGCCACGTTGGCCATGACGACATTTTGACGTTGCAGACGGAGGTCCATCACCTTTCCAACCAGGTGGATATGCGGCTCGAACAGTTCCTTCATGCCTAGTCCCTCCTTGCCTTGCGGCCATTCTTGCCGGGCGGCCCTTGGCCCGCCTCGCGGCTTCGTGCCTCTGTCATAGCAACTCGCGTTCCAAGTTTGTAACCATATGAAATTGAATGGCAAAAATTGAAAATGCGCCGCCCGGGCCCCGCCGGGAGGCGGAGCCTTGGCGCTTGTACTGGTTGATACGGGCGCGCGAGAAGGGGGCGGGGCAGGGCGGCACGGGGCGTGCATCGGCCCGGGCGTGCGGCAATCGCCAGCCGGATATGCCGGATTTGCATTGTTGGCACGCATGTTGCTTGACGGGGTCAGACCCACAGGGTCGAGCAACATTTGCCGCCCGCACGGAGACGCGGGTTTTTAGGGAAACGGAGGGGAACCATGAGCCATCTGGATTACGAGATCAACAAGGAACTCGGAGAGTGCTACCTGTTCATGGGTGAGCTGGACAAGGCCGAGGACTACTACAAGAAGGCCGCCTCATCCAACGGGATCCACCCCGACCCCTATCTGGGCCTGGCGACCATCGCCGTCCAGCGCGGGGACCTGCCCACCGCCCTGAGCCTGTACACCAAGGCCCACGGCATCGAGGCCAACGACAAAACTTTCGCCGGGATCGCCCTGGTCAGGATGGAGCTGGGGGAGAAGGCCGAGGCCTACTCCATGTTCGCCCAGGCCCTGGCCAAGAACCCGGAGAACATGGTGGCGCTGTACAGCATCATCCGGCTCGGACACGAGTTGGAGAAGCTCGGCGAGATCGTCCCGCTGCTGGAGAACTACCTCTCCATCGACCCGGGCAAGAGCGAGGTGCGCTACTCCCTGGCAGGCTGCATGATCTGCCTGGACCGCAAGGACGACGCCCAGGCCCACCTGGAGCGCATCCTGGAGAGCGACCCCGGCTTCGCCCCCGCGCGGGAACTGCTCGAACAGCTGCACGCCTAAACCACGGTCTCCCCTCCCTATTGGTTTTCCGCTCCGCCCGGTCGGTCGGGCGGGGCGGAGAACCACATCAGGAGAAGACCCGACGCCACGGCTGCGCCCTTCCCGCGCCCGGGACCACCTCCCGGAGCGCCCTGCGCGCGCCCTCCCTCCGCTTCCGGCCCGCCCGGCGGCGGCCTTTCCCGTGCCCTCCGCCCGCTCCGCGCATGCCTTCCGTTCTCCCTCGGTTCGCCCCGGGCCCGCCCTTGGTTTGCCCTGCGTTCGCCCTCGGCTTGCCTTCCGTTTGCCCGCCGGCCGGCCCTCTTTTCCCGTCCGCCCTTGCGGGGCCTGCCCCCGCGCCTGCCCGGCCCGCCTTGCCTTCGCGCGTTTTCTCTGGCAAGTTGGCGCAAACACAGCGGGGGTTTTATGGATCTGCTTCCCATCAAGCGGGCGATTCTGTCCGTCACCGACAAGTCCGGCCTGGCGGAGTTCGCCGCCTTTTTGACCGAGAGCGGGGCCGAGCTCATCAGCACCGGCGGCACCCACAAGAAGCTCGTGGCCGCGGGCCTCAAGGTCACCAGCGTCAGCGACGTCACCGGGTTCCCCGAGATCCTGGGCGGCCGCGTGAAGACCCTGCACCCGCGCGTGCACGCGGGCATCCTGGCCGACAAGGACAACCCCGGCCACCTGCTGACCCTGGGCGAACTGAACATCGCCGCCTTCGACATGGTCTGCGTGAACCTCTACAATTTCGCCGACGCCGCGGCCAAGGGCCTGGACCTGAAGAACGCGGTGGAGGAGATCGACATCGGCGGGCCGTGCATGCTGCGCGCCGCGGCCAAGAACTTCCACTCCGTGTGCGTGGTGCCCGATCCCTCGTTCTACGCCCGGGTGCAGGCCGAAATCGCCGGGAAGGGCGGCGTGTCCCTGGCGCTTCGGCGCGAGATGGCCGCCGAGACCTTCCGGCGGGTCAGCGCCTACGACGCCATGATCGCGGGCTACCTGGCCTCCGCGCCGCTGTAAGGGGGGCGATCCTATCGCCCAGAAGCCCCAGGGCAACATCCAGGGCCTGAAGCCCAGCCAGCTGACGAGGCTCGCCCGCCTGGCCACGCGCCGCTTCCCGTCCACCGGCGGGGGTTACAGCGTGGAGCAGGCCCGCGAGCTGGCCATGGTCTCGCGCGATGTGGGGCGTCAGGTGGGCCTGCTCATCGACCGCCAGGGCCGCGTGGAGCTGTGCATCGTGGGCGACCCCGGCGCCATCATGATCCCCGAGCTGCCCCGCGCCCGCCTGGGCGCCGGGCGCCTGCGCGGCCTGCGCCTGCTGCACACGCACCTCTCCGGCGAGCCTCTGACCCAGGAAGACTTGACCGACATGGTGGCCCTGCGCCTGGACAGCGTCAGCGCGCTCACCGTGGGCGAGTTCGGCGATCCCGGCACCCTGCACGTGGCCCACGTGCTGCCGCTGAATACCGGCGCGGCCGAGGCCGATGCCGGGGCCAAGCCCTACGACGTTCTGCCCGCCACCCGCTGGGACCGCTCCGAGGTGGACCACGCCGCCCTGGTGGGCGCCCTGGAGGACGAGTTTGCGCGCGGCGAACAGACAGCCAAGGCCGACGACGGGCGCGAAAGGGCCATCCTGGTCAGCGTGGCCGCGGTGCCCAAGACCGTTCAGGAGCGCAGCCTGGACGAACTGGCCGAGCTGGCCCGCACCGCCGGGCTGGCCACTCCCGCGCGCCTGGTGCAGCGGGTGGAGAGGGCGGACAGCCGCCACATCCTGGGCAAGGGCAAGCTGCAGGAGCTGGAAGTGCTCTGCCTGCAGCACGGCGCGCAGATGGTCATCTTCGACCAGGACCTTTCGCCCTCGCAGCTGCGCAACCTTGCGGACGCGACGGAACGCCGCGTGCTGGACCGCACCCAGCTCATCCTGGACATCTTTGCCCGCCGGGCCACAAGCCGGGCCGGAAAGCTCCAGGTGGAGCTGGCCCAGCTCAAGTACACCCTGCCCAGGCTGGTGGGAAAGACCCCGGCCATGTCCCGGCTCATGGGCGGCATCGGCGGGCGCGGCCCCGGCGAGACCAAGCTGGAGATCGATCGACGCAGGGTTCGCGAGCGCATCACCAAGGTCAAGAAGGACCTGGAGGACGTGCGCCGCCACCGCTCCGGCACCCGCGACCGCCGCGCCAAGGCCGGGGCCCCGGTCATCGCCCTGGTGGGCTACACCAACGCGGGCAAGTCCACGCTCTTGAATACCCTCACCGGCAGCGCCGTGCTGGCCGAGGACAAGCTCTTCGCCACCCTGGACCCCACCAGCAGGCGCATCCGCTTCCCGCACGAGCGCGAGGTCATCGTCACGGACACCGTGGGCTTCATCCGCCGCCTGCCGCCGGACCTGAAGGAGGCCTTCCGCGCCACGCTGGAGGAGCTGGCCGCCGCCGACGTGCTGCTGCACGTGGCCGACGCCTCCCACCCCGAGGTGGAGGAGCAGATCGCCGCCGTGGAGGCCATCCTCACCGAGATGGAGCTGG
>CAZCYB010000042.1:0-6648 GCA_964502805.1 uncultured Desulfocurvus sp. | reverse complement strand
TGCCGCGCATCCAGGTGCTGAACAAGTGGGAAAGGCTCGACGACGACCAGCGCGAGGGCATGCTGGGCCAGCACCCAGGCGCCATAACCACCACCGCCACGGACCGCGACACCCTGAAGCCCCTGGTGGAGCGCATCCTGACCCTGCTGCCCCCGGAGACCGACATCCCGCAGTGGCGCGCCGCCCAGGCAGACGCCCAGGCAGACGCCCAGGCCGAAGTCGAGGACGCCGGGCCGGGCGACTTCCCGGACCCGGACACGGACGTGGTGCAGTAGGGGGCCTCTCCGACCCCGCCCTTGCCTGTCCGTCTTTCATGGCTATCTCCCTGAGATGACGGCCTCGGTTGGGCCGCACGGAGGCGCCATGGACGCGGGATGGAACTTCGACAACAGCTACGCCCGGCTGCCGGGGCTGCTGCACCAGGCCGTGAATCCGGTGCCCGTTCGCGCCCCGCGCCTGGTGCTGTTCAACCGCGCCCTTGCCGCGGAGCTGGGGTTGAATCCGGACGCGCTCTCCGGCGAGGAGGGGGCGGCGGTGTTCGCGGGCAACAGCCTGCCGCCAGGCTCCCAGCCCATCGCCCAGGCCTACGCCGGGCACCAGTTCGGCCACTTCGCCATGCTGGGCGACGGCCGGGCCATCCTGCTGGGCGAGCACCTCACGCCCGCAGGCCAGCGCTACGACATCCAGCTCAAGGGTTCCGGCCGCACGGCCTTCTCGCGCATGGGCGACGGCCGCGCCGCCCTCGGTCCCATGCTGCGCGAGTACATCATCAGCGAGGCCATGCACGGCCTGGGCATCCCCACCACGCGCAGCCTGGCCGTGGTGGCCACAGGCGAGGACGTGCTGCGCGAGGAAACCCTGCCCGGAGCGGTGCTCACCCGTGTAGCCTCAAGCCACATCCGCGTGGGCACCTTCCAGTTCCTGGCCGCCCACGGCGATACCGACGCCCTGCGGGAGCTTGCCGACTACACCATACGCCGCCACTCCCCCGAGCTGGCCGAGGCTCCGAATCCCTACCTGGAACTCCTGCGGGTCGTCATGGAGCGCCAGGCCTCCCTGGTGGCCCGGTGGCTGCACGTGGGCTTCATCCACGGGGTCATGAACACCGACAACATGGCGCTGTCCGGCGAAACCATAGACTACGGCCCCTGCGCCTTCCTCGATGTCTACGACCCCGACACCGTGTTCAGCTCCATCGACCAGGTCGGGCGCTACGCATACAGCAACCAGCCGCACATCGCCCAATGGAACCTGACGCGCCTGGCCGAGACACTGCTGCCGCTGCTGCACACCGACGAGAAGCAGGCCATCGCCCTGGCCGAGAATGTCCTTCTTGGCTTCGCTGGCGCCTTCCGGGCCCACTGGCTGGACGGCATGTGCGCCAAGCTGGGCCTCTTCACCCAGGAGGAGGGCGACCTGGAGCTGGCCACCGGCCTGCTCACCTGCATGAAGAACATCCGCGCCGACTACACGGCAACCTTCCGCGACCTCGCCCAGGCCGCAGCCACCGCCACCACCATCTTCGCGGACAGCGCCTGCGAGGACTGGCACCGGCGCTGGCAGGCGCGGCTGGAGCGCCAGCCCGAGGGCCCGTTCCAGGCCCAACAGCTCATGCTGCGCCACAACCCGGCGGTCATCGCGCGCAACGCCCACGTGGAGCACGCTTTGGACGCCGCGGAGTCCGGCGACCTCGACCCGCTGCACCGGCTTCTCGCAGCCCTGGCCAGCCCCTTCCAGGACGGCCCGGACCAGGAGCCCTACCGCACCCCGCCAGCCCCCATTCCGGGCTATCGTACTTTCTGCGGCACCTGAGCAGGTCCAGACATGCGCATCCGGCGGGGGCTTCGCGCCCCCGCACCCCGCTCGCGGTTGGCCCGCTTGGGGAGGGGGATGGGAAATGCTGCCCGTTTTGGGAGGGCAAGGGGTGATAGTCGCGACCTTTCGCTACTGGCCGACGCGAATTGGCTGGGTGCTCGTGCCCCAGCAAACCACGAAAAGTTTCTGAGGGGGAGGGTGGGGGTGCGGGGGCGGGAGGGGGAACTCTTTCCAAAGAGTTCCCCCTCCCGCCCCCGCTCTCACTCCCTCTACTCCATCACAAACTCCCCGCCCTGGTAGATGACTTTTTTCGAGCCGTCCTTCAGGGTGGCGGTGACGGTCTTGTCCTCGGTGTTGACCAGGTCCCAGTGCAGGGCGGAGTCGTTGAAGCCCAGCGACTTCTTGAGGTCCGCGTCGAGCTTGGCCTGGTCGCCGGAGAAGGTGTCCGCGTAGCTGGCGCCCACGGCCACGTGGCAGTTGCCGTAGGCCCCGCCGTAGTTCTCGTCGAAGAGCGTGTTGGCCATGAAGGTGTCGATGCGCGAGAACCGGCGGTCGGTGAGGCTGAACTCGCCCAGCTGCGCCGCGCCCTCGTCCATGGCCAGCTGCTTCTTCACGAACTCCTCGCCCTGGCTGGCCGTGATGCCCACGGCCCGGCCGTCCTTGAACTCCAGGCGCACGCCCTCCACCCGGTTGCCCGAGCGGTACGAGGGCTGGTCCGCGTGGTACACGCCCGTGGTGCCGCGCCAGTCGGGCGAGAGGAAGATCTCGAAGCTGGGGATGTTGTGGCCGGAGACGCCCAGCCAGCGGCGCTGGTCGCCCGGGGTCACGGTGAGATCGCAGCCCGCGCTCTCCACGTGGAGGGTTTTGATGGGCAGCGAGCCCAGCCACTGCTTCACGCGCTGCACCTCGTCGAAGACCCGCTGCCAGTGGGCGGAGGGGTCGGCCTCCTCCAGGAAGCAGGCGCGGCGGATCTGCCGGGCGAACTCGTCCATGGTGATCCCGGCGCAGCGGGCCTGCTCCTCGGTGGGGTAGGCGCACAGGGTCCAGCCGAAGTCGCCGCTCTGCTCGCGGCCTTCCATGATCTCGCGCAGGAACTTGCGCGACACCGCGGTCTTGCCTATCTGCGCCGGGTCCACGCCGGAGAGGTGCGTCAGCGAGGCCGGGGCGATGAGCGACACGAGCCCCGACAGGTGCTGGGTCAGCTCGCGGTCGCCGGGGGGCACGGCGGTGATCTGGGCGTCCGTTCCCTTGCCGTAGAAGCTGGTCTCCATGGCGCTGGTGAGGTTCTGGCGCACCACGGGCACCATGCCCTCTCCGATGAGAAGGTCGAAGACCGCCTCGGCCAGGGGGGTGGCGGGCTGGTCGAAGCGCAGCAGGATGAGGTCGCCGGGGGCGTAGGGCTTGGTGCGGGCGGTGGTGAGCCCCCACCAGAGGGTGCGGGCGTATTTCTTCAGTTCGTCCTGGGTGAACATGGGTGGCCTCTGGTATGGTGTATTCGCGCCCAGGCCGAGCCGGCGCGCGGTGGCTGGCAGGATAGCCCGGATGGGGGCGAATCACAACCGGGCATGCCCCGGGGCGGGGGGGGGCGGGGGCTTTTCCTGGCCCTGCGGGGCGCTACGCAAAGAGACACCCAGATTTCCCGCTTTGTCTTGACACGGGACGCTTGCTGGATATATCTGCAACCCCGGAGCCTATGCGCTCCCAGTGCCCCCTCGGGGGCTGTGAACATGGCGCCTGCCCCACCCGGACCGAGGTCTGGCCGCAGGACGCGGGCCGGTTGGGACTGACGATATCTATCTACACACCTGGAGGGTACAATGGGCTACAAAGTTACTGTCGACAACGACAAGTGCATCGGCGATGGCGAGTGCGTGGATGTCTGCCCCGTGGAAGTCTACGAGCTGCAGGATGGCAAGGCCGTTCCCGTGAACATGGAAGAGTGCCTGGGCTGCGAGTCCTGCGTTGAAGTCTGCGAGCAGGACGCCATCGTCATCGAAGAAGAGTAGCAATAGGCAGCCCTGGGCTGCTCGGACGGAGGCGGCGCTCACGCCGTCTCCGTCCATATTTTGCGTTGCGCGGGGGGCCTGCGGCTCCCTGGCGCGGGCAAAAGCGCGAGGGACGTCCGCCCATGGTGGCGGGGTGAGTGCCGGGGCAACCCGGCTTTTTTGTATGTGCCGGAAATCCGGCCCGCACCCCTGGACAGACGGCCCGCCCGTTCCCATATTCCCGCACAGGCTCCGGCCGCCCCAAGGCGGCGGGGACCATATTTCGAGGAGTGCTCCATGGCCCTGGATTTCAGCGAATTCTTCAAGAAGTACGAGGCGATCATCGGCGAAGCCGACCAGGTCTTCAACACGGTCCGCGCCAGGTTCTCCGAGAACGTGCGCTGCGAGAAGGGCTGCAGCGACTGCTGCCACGCCCTGTTCGACCTGACCCTGGTGGAAGCGCTGTACATCAACGCCCTGTTCAACAAGAAGTTCTCGGGCCTGGGCCGCACGGCCATCCTGGAGCGCGCCGACGAGGCCGACCGCGGGGTGCACAAGCTCAAGCGCGACGCCTACAAGGCCGTGAAGGACGGGGCCAACGCCTCGGATATCCTGAAGAAGATGGCCGGCGTGCGCCTGCGCTGCCCGCTTTTGGACGACAACGGCCTGTGCGAGATGTATGAGGCCCGACCCGTCACCTGCCGCATCTACGGCGTGCCCACGGCCATCGGCGGCCAGGCGCACATCTGCGGCAAGTCCGCCTTTGAGAAGGGCAAGGCCTACCCCACTGTGTACCTGGACCGCATCCAGGACAAGCTCTACGCCCTCTCCCACGAGATGGCCGCCACCCTGAAGAGCCGCTACAAGGGCCTGGGCGAGATGCTCGTGCCCCTTTCCCTGGCGCTGTTGACCGAGTACAGCGAGGACTACCTGGGCGTGGGCAAGGCCCCCCAGCCCCAGGCCGCCGCGCCCACGGGCGTGCCCGGCGTCACGGCGGACATGTTGCCCAAGGCCAAGCCCGCTTCCAAACCCGCTCCCAAGGCGGCCCCGAAGCAGGCCAAGCCCGTGGGCAAGGGCCTGGCCGAGTGCGCGGGCTGCCAGCCCGAGGCCAAGGGCGGCTGCTCCGGCTGCTCGCCCAAGAGCTTCACCATCGGCGTGGCCGACCCCAAGCCCGCCAAGAAGCCCGCCGCCAAGAAGCCCGTGGCCAAGCCAGCCGCCAAACCGGCAGCGAAGCCCGCCGCCCCCAAGTCCGCAGCCAAGAAGCCAGCCGCCAAGAAGGCCAAGGGGTAGGCCCATGGACATGCCCAAGCCCATGTACTCCCAGGACCAGCTGGAGGAGCAGAAGCGCATGATGTACGAGGGCATGAGCCCGCGTCGCCGCCGCTTCGTGGACCGCATCGGGTACGAGAACTGGAACCCCTACCAGGAGCCCTTCGACCCCATCGACATCCGCACCGACGCCCTGGGGCTCACCACCCACGAGCTTCTGAACAAGTATTTCCGCACGCTGCCCACCCCGCCGGACCCGGACTACATGCAGACCCTGTCCGAGTTCATGGTCATGCTGGTCATGAACATCGAGAAGGTCCGGCCCATCCTGGAGTTCAGCGACTGGTACAACGAGCAGCTGCGCCAGCGCGGCATCACCCTGAAATAACACCGATCATCGGAGAGATTCGCCATGTCCCAGCAGTTCGCCAACGTCGACGAGTACATCGCCCACCTGAAGCAGGGCCTGGCCCAGAACCCGGAGTGCGGCAACACCCACTACAACCTGGGCGTGGCCTTCCTGTCCAAGCGCGAGTTCGTGGACGCTGAGCGCAGCTTCCGCGAGGCCGTGGCCAACTCGCCCAAGATGGCCGAGGCCTACGTGCAGCTGGGCGGCATCTGCCTGCAGCGCGGCGACCTGGAAGGCTGCCTGAACTACAACCGCCAGGCCACCCAGCAGCGCCCGTTCTTCGCCGTGCCCTGGGGCAACATCGGCTTCGTGCTCATGCAGCTGGGCGATTCGGACAAGGCCATCCAGGCCCTGCAGAAGGCCATCAAGTACGACCCGGGCTTCGTGCAGGCCATGGCCACCCTGGGCAGCGCCCACTTCTCCCGCGGGGAGATGGACGACGCCCTGGTCCAGTTGAAGAAGGCCGTTGAGCTGCAGCCCAAGTTCGGCCCGGCCTGGAACAACCTGGCCCTGGTCCACGCGGAGATGGGCAACTGGGCCGATGCCGACGCCTGCGCCAAGAAGGCCCAGGAGACCGGCTACGACGTGCCCCAGGCCCTGCTGGACGACATCGCCAAGAACGTGAAGTAGCCCGCGGAGGGGCCATGGCCCATTTCCGTGACCTGAAGCGCCGCATACGCGCCGGGCTTTCCGGCCCGGACTGGCGGCGGGAGATCAGCGAGCTGGACGAGGTGCCCGCAAGGCGCCTGCCCGGCCCGCTGTTTTCGCTTTTGCTCGATCCCGAGCCCCTGGTGCGCTGGCGCGCGGTGGAGGCCTTCGGCCGGGCCGTGGCCCGCATGGCCGATGCTCCCCCCGGCGACAAGATGGGCGGGGGAATCGAGCAGGCACGGGTCATCCTGCGCCAGTGCCTGTGGCGCCTGAACGAGGAGTCCGGCGGCCTGGGCTGGGGCGCGCCCGAGGCCCTGGGCGAGAGCCTGGCCCGGCATGCCCGCCTGGCCGGGGAGTTCCACCGCGTGCTGGCCTCCTACGTAAGGGAGGAGACCACGGGCGAGGGCAACTACCTGGAGCACGTGCCCCTGCGGCGCGGGGTGTTCTGGGCCCTGGGCCGCCTGGCCGAGGCCCGCCCGGAGCTGCTGCGCTCCGAGGTGCCCGCGCTTTTGGCCGGGCTGG
>CAZCYB010000041.1:0-26381 GCA_964502805.1 uncultured Desulfocurvus sp. | reverse complement strand
CGGATGTCCAGCCAGAGATGGTCGCCGTAGGGGCTCTTCACGCCCTTGCCCTGGCGGATGTGGTGGGTCATCCAGCGGGAGACCACGTCGCGGCTGGCCAGCTCCTGCTTCTCCGGCTCGTAGATGTGCATGAAGCGCTCTTCGTTCACGTCCAGCAGGGTGCCGCCGTCGCCGCGGCAGCCCTCGGTGACGAGGATCTCCGTGGGCACGATGCCCGTGGGGTGGAACTGCACGGCCTCCATGTTGCCCATGGGCACCACGCCGGTGTTGATGGCCGTGATGTGGCCGCCGCCGTCGCAGATCACCGCGTTGGTGGTGCCGGGGTAGATGCGCCCGAACCCGCCCGAGGCGATGACCGTGGCCTTGGCCAGGTAGACGCGCAGCTCGCCGGTGCGCAGGCAGCGGGCCACGCAGCCGAAGCAGGTCTGCCCGTCCTGGATGAGCGCGATGGACTCGGTCTTGTCGTGCACCTCCACGCCCAGCTGGGCGCAGACGTTGTCCACGGTGAACAGCACGCTGTGGCCCGTGCCGTCGGAGACGTAGCAGGTGCGCCACTTGGCCGTGCCGCCGAAGTCGCGGGCGGTGATCAAGCCCCGGTTCTCTTCCTTCTCTTCCTTCTCGAACTGCTTGCCGCCCTTGAAGTAGGTGTCCTTGCCGGGCACCACGCGGTTCCAGGGCACGCCCCAGTGCGCCAGCTGGCGCATCTCGATGGGCGCGCGGTCGGCGAAGAGCCGGGCCACTTCCTGGTCGCAGCCCCAGTCGGAGCCCTTCACCGTGTCGGCGAAGTGCACGTCCGGGCAGTCGCCGTCGCCCTTGGCGCAGTTGCCCAGGGCCGCCTGCATGCCGCCCATGGCCGCGGAGGAGTGGGACCTGCGGGCGGGCACCAGGCTCAAACAGATGGCGGAGAATCCCGCCTGGGCGGCCTCGATGGCCGCGCGCTCGCCGGCCAGGCCGGCGCCCACAACGAGTACGTCAGTGTAGATGGTCTGCATCGTGCCCTCCTAGACCGCCATGAACCAGAACCGGAACAGGGTGAGCACGCCGATGCCGATGAACACCAGGGTCAGCATGTTCTCGCCGCGCTTCAGGCCCTTGCGGCCTTCGCGCTTCACAAAGCCCCACTTCACCGCGATGCGGTACAGCCCGATGCCCACGTGCAGCTCCACCAGGGGCAAGAGCACCAGGTAGAACAGCATCCAGCCGCCGCGCTGGATGCGGGCGGCGCTCTTGACGGCGGTGATGGGCAGGTCCGAGAGCACCACCCACATGTGGGCCGCGCCCATGATGAGGATGATCATGGCGGTCACGGCCTGCACGATCCACAGCCAGGTGTCGGTGTGGCGAAGAAGCCTGGCCTGCTCCCAGATGATCCTCTGGCCCTCCAGGCGGAAGGGAATCTTGCGCGCGGCAAGGATGAAATGCCCCAGGAACAGCAGGAAGACCAAGGGGCCGCCCACCTGGGCCATGCCGGTGCTCTCGAAGAACTCGGCGATGGCGTTCATGATGCCCGGGCTGATGAGGACGCTGGCCACCAGGGTCATGTGCGCCCACATGAACAGGATGAGCCCAGCCCCGGAGAGCATCTGCGCCCAGTCCATCACGCCGTCCAGGCGGTGGCTGCGCAGGCTCTGGTGGTTGGCCGTCACAGGTACTTGCATGCACTCCTCCACTTCTGTTTACTCTGGTTCAGGAACGCCCGCCCCGGCTCGGTCTCGGCGGGCCGGATGCGGGCGGGGGGCTTGCTCGTGTCTGGCCCTGTCGGCCGCGCGCGGCCGGAAGGTCCGGGGGGTGGGGCGGCCGCCCGGCTCCGCTGCCGGAGCCGGCGCCGCAAACGACGTGGCGGGATGAGGCTCGCCTGGCGCGCCGCACGGATGCGCGGCGCGGCGAGTTCTGCCCCCGCCCCTGCGGGATCGCCCCTGTTCAAGGTGCGCCGCATCGCTGCCGCGCCCCACGGCCACCCCGCCCCCTCAGACGGAATGGACCGCGCCCCCCATAGGCAATTGCCGTGCCAGCGGGCACCTGCCCGCTTTTTCGCAATAATCACCTGCCATGTTAGCAGGATGCGAATCTCGTGTCGAGAAAAGTCCGCATCACGCAAGTCAAAATATGTGTGGCGTGCGCCACAAGTGTGGCGCCACACATATGTGGCATGTGGGTCACGCACAGGGGGCTAGTGCAGGCCCAGGCGCTCCAGGTTGCGGTACAGGGTGCGGCGGTCCACGCCCAGCAGGCGCGCGGCCTTGGCCCGGTTGCCCGCGGTCTGGTCCAGGGCGTCCAGGATGGACTCCCGCGTGAGCCCGTGGGAGCCCACGCGCGGCGAGGGCCCGCGCCCGGTGATGGACATGGGCCGCGCCTGGCGGAAGCGCAGCAGGTCGCCGGGCAGGTGGGCCGCCGTGATCTCCCCGCCGGGGCAGAGGATGCAGGCGTGCTCCAGGGCGTACTTGAGCTCGCGCACGTTGCCCGGCCAGGGGTAGGTCAAAAACAGGCGCATCACCTCGTCGGAGCACTTGTCGATGTGCTTGCCGAAGCTGGCCTGAAAGTGGGCGATGAAGTGGGACATCAAGAGCGGGATGTCCTCGGCCCGCTCGCGCAGGGGCGGCAGGTGGATGACCATGACCTTGAGGCGGTAGTACAGGTCCTCGCGGAACTGGCCCTGGCGGATCTTGTCCATGAGGTCCACGTTGGTGGCGGTGAGCACGCGCACGTTGGCCTTGCGCGTCTTGGAGTCGCCCACGCGCTCGAACTCCTTGCGCTCCAGCACGCGCAGCAGGTTCTGCTGGATGCGCGGGGAGATGTCGCCGATCTCATCCAGGAAGATCGTCCCGCCCTCGGCGGCCTCGAAGCGGCCCACCTTGTCGCGGATGGCCCCGGTGAAGGCCCCGCGCGTGTGGCCGAAGAGCTCGCTCTCCAGCAGGCTCTCGGAGAGCGCCGAGCAGTTGACCTTGATGAGCGGGCCCTTGCAGCGCGAGCCGCCGTAGTGCATGGCCTCGGCCACCAGTTCCTTGCCGGTGCCGCTCTCCCCGGTGATGAGCACCGTGCTCTCCACGTCGGAGAGGTGGTCCAGCACGCCGTAGATGTCCTGCATGACCTTGCTCTTGCCCACGATGCCCCGGTGGCTGTGCAGGTCCGTGAGCCTGCGCTCCAGGTCGGCCAGCCGCGTGATGTCGCGGATGACCAGCACCGCCCCGGCGAAGTCGCCCTGGCTGTCCAGAAGCGGCGAGCAGTTGATGACCACCACCTTGCCCGGGGCCTGGGTCTGGCACTCCACGCGGTGCTCCACCACGGGCTTGCGCGTCTCCAGGGTGGTCTTGAGCACCGAGAAGCAGGCCCGCTTGCACGAGCCCGTTACCCCGGCCAGGTCCTGGCCCTGCTCCAGCGAGCCGCCGATGCAGCAGATCTCCTTCTGCGAGCGGTTGGTCTGGATGATGCGCATGTCCGTGTCCACGGTGATGATGGTGTCCGGGATGGACCGGAACACGGCCTCCAGGTTGGCCCGCAGGCGCTCCTTCTCGGCCAGCACCAGGCGCATGGCCTCCTCGGCGTGCTTGCGGTCGCCGATGTCCTGGACGATGGGCAGCAGGTACAGTGGCCTGCCCGCGGAGTCGCGCACCATGCCCGCGGAAAGGTGCACCCAGACCTCGCGGCCGTCCTTGTGGATGTAGCGCTTGTCCTGCTCGAAGGAGTCGATCTCCCCGCGCTTGACCCGGCCATACTGCACCAGGCTCTCGCGCCGGTCCTCGTGGTGGGTGATCTCGGCGAACGTCAGGTGCCTGAGCTCCTCCTCGGTGTAGCCGGTGATGCGGCAGAAGGTCTCGTTGGCCCGCAGGAAGGTGTTCTTCAGGCTGACCATGGAGGCCCCGATGGGCGACTGGTCGAAGGTGCGGCGGAACTTCTCCTCGCTCTCGCGCAGGGCCCGCTCCACCTCCTTGCGCGCGGTGATGTCGATGTTCAGGCCCTCGATGTACAGAAGCTCGCCGGTGACGGGGTCGCGCACCTCGCGGGCGGTGAGCGAGATCCACTTGTGCGAGCCGTCCTTGCACACGAAGCGCGTCTCGAAGCCCTTGACCTGCCCGTCCTCGCGCAGGTGCCGCAACAGCGCGTCGCGGTCCGCCGGGTCCACGTAGAGCTGGCTGCGCAGGTCCGAGTAGTGGGCCATGAGCTCCTGGGGGCTGTCGAAGCCCAGGATGGCGCACAGGCCGGGGTTGGCCATGATGTACTGGCCGCTGGGGGTGGACTGGAACACGCCCTCCACCACGTTCTCGAAGAAATTCTGGAACCGGGCCTCGGCCCGCTTGATGCGCGAGAAGTCCGCCAGGGTCAGCACCACGCTGTCCTGGCCCGTGGGGCTCTGGGCCGCGGCCAGCCGCCGCGAGGAGACCAGGAGCGGCAGCATTCCGCCCCCCGGCGCGGTGATGCGGCACTCGCGCTCCTCCACCCCGGCGGCCAGGTGGCCCAGCACCAGCTCGCCGGGCTGGAACATGGCCGCCAGGCGCGGAAATTCCGGCAGCTCGTCCGCCGCCAGGCCCAGCAGGGCCAGGGCCCTGGCGTTGGCCAGCTGCACCCGGCCGGAGAGGGCGTCGAGCACCAGCACGCCCGCGTGCACGGCCTGCAGCAGCCCCACTCCCGTGGCGGCAACAGCGCCGGGGTCCCCCTGGGGTCGGCCCGGCATCAGTCCGCCCCCTGGCTCACGCATCCGGCCAGCTCCCCGGGCCGGGCGATGAGGAGCGCCGCCCCGCTCTCCTCCAGCTCCGCCCGGGAGCGGAAGCCCCAGAGCACGCCCACGGGCAGCATGCCCGCGCCGCGCGCGGTCTTCATGTCCGTGGAGGAATCGCCCACGAACCAGAAGGCCCCCGGAGCCAGGCCCAGCCCGCCAGCAATGGCCAGGGCGCCCGCCGGGTGGGGCTTGCGCGGCACCTCCTGCGTGGCCCCGCGCACCAGCCGGAAGGGAAAGCCGGGGAAGAACAGGCGCACCGAGGCCTCGGTGAAATTCTGGGGCTTGTTGGAGAGCACGCACAGGGGCAGGCCCAGGGCCCGCAGTTCCTCCAGCATCTCCGGCACGCCCTCGTAGGGCCGGGTCTTGTCCTTCCAGCGAGCCGTGTACTCGGCCACCAGCAGTTCCACGGCGCGGGCCACGGTGGCCTCGTCGCGCGCGGCCTCGGGCAGCATGCGCAGGGCCAGCTCGCCCACGCCCAGGCCCACGAACATGCGGTAGGCGCCGGCCTCGTGCCCGGGCAGGCCCAGCTTCGCCAGGGCCGCGTTGCCGGAGTCGGCCAGGTCGTCCAGGGTGTCGAGCAGGGTGCCGTCCAGGTCGAAGATGACGGCGCGGGGGGCATGGGGAACATGGGGCATGGGGGGCTCTCCTGGCTCCTTCCGGGCGGTGGGAGCGTCCCCGGCGGGCGGAGGCGCTCAGGCGGTTGCAACCGCTTGCGGATGTACACCTTCCCGCGCGCCTGGGCAAGGCTCCGGGCCGGGGTTCCGGGGCCGCCCCCTTGCGGCACCGCCGGGATCGTGGCATCACCGCCCCATGGGCAAGCCGCACATCTTCCGCCTGCAAAAGGTGCTGGACTACCGCCAGCAGCTGGAGGACCAGGCGCGCCTGGCCCTGGCCCAGGCCAAGGCCCGGCACGAGGCCCAGGAGCGGGCCGTGGCCGACGTGGAGGCCAGGCTGGCGGCCCATGTGGCCAAGGGCTTCGGCGACACGCCCACCCAGGCGGACATCTGGCTATGGAACCAGTACCGCGAGGCCCTGACCATGGACCTGGCCGCCGCAAGGGCCGAGCTGGCTCGCTTGGCCCTCATTTTGCAAAACTGCCGCCAGGAGGCCGTGCTCCGCTCCAGGGAGAAGAAACTCCTGGAAAAACTCAAGGACCGGCAGGCAAAGAAACACCATGTCGCCGAAAACCTCGCCGAACAGAAAGAATACGACGAAATGGCAACGCTTCGCCATAAACGCGAAGATCACTAAGATCCTCGCCGGGCTGGCGCTCATCGCGGTGTTCAAGCTCACCGTGCTGGGCAGCCTGGGCCTGCAGGCCTGGGACGAGCTGACCCGGGGCGAGCTGCCCCTGTCCAAGGCCCTGGCCGCCACCGCCGCCGAGCCCGCCCCGCCCGCCGTGGCCCCCGGCGCCGAGCCCGCCGCGCCCGTGGGCCTTGGCGACATGGGCGCCCAGGCCGAGCCGGACATGCTGGCCCAGACCAACATCCCCGGCGCCAAGGTGCCCGAGGCCAAGGAGAGCCGCGACCTGAACCGCCGCGAGGCGGAGCTGAACGCCAGGGAGCGCGCGCTCACGGCCATGGAGAAGAGCATCGACGACAAGCTCGCCGAGCTCAAGCGCGTGGAAGGCTCGCTCAAGAAGCTCCTGGACGAGGCCGACGTGCTCAAGGACGCCCGCATCAAGCGGCAGGTGGACACCTACGCCGCCATGAAGCCCAAGCAGGCCGCCGAGGTGCTCTCCAACATGGACCAGGAGCTGGCCGTCAAGATTCTGACCGGCATGAAGCCCAAGGTCGCGGGCGAGATCATGACCTTCGTCAAGACCGACAAGGCCGCCAAGCTCACCGAGGCCATGAGCAAGGTCCAGGCGCCCATCCAGAACGCGCAGTAGCGCGCCGCGAACACCCACAGCCCCGCGCAAGGCCCCGAGATGGACGCCCGCGCGGGGCTGTGCTACGTCCGGCCCCATGCCGCGCATCAAGCTTCTCCTCGCCTACGACGGCACCGACTTCCACGGCTGGCAGTTCCAGAACCCGGCGCACCGCACCGTGCAGGCCGAGCTGGAGGGGGCCATCGCCAGGATCGTGGGCCGCCGCGTGCCCGTGCAGGGCGCGGGCCGCACGGACTCCGGAGTCCACGCCCTGGGCCAGGTGGCGCACTTCGACTGCCCGGAGAACCTGGCCCGCGTGCCCTGGCGCGTGGCCCTGAACGCCCTGATGGAGCGGGACGTGCGCGTGGTGGAGGCGGGCCTGGCCGCGCCGGACTTCCACGCCCAGTTCCAGGCCACCAGCAAGACCTACGCCTACACCCTCTGGCACGACCGCACCCACGTGAACCCCATGCGCCGCCGCTTCGTCTGGGACGTGCCGCCGCTGGACCTGCCCGCCATGGACGAGGCCGCAAAGCTCTTCATCGGCAGCCACGACTTCGCCAGCTTCCGCAACGAGGGCAACCCCCTGGGCCCGCGCGGCACCGTGCGCACCCTGACGCACCTGTGGCGCGAGCCCGGCGAGACCCCGGCGGAAATCGTCTGGCGCGTGCGGGCCGACGGCTTCCTCAAGCAGATGGTGCGCAACATCATGGGCTGCCTGGTGGCCGTGGGCAAAGGTAAAGTGCCGCCGACTATCGTCCGAAAACTCATCGAGAGGCGCGACCGCAACCACGGCCTGCCCACGGCCCCGCCCTGGGGCCTGTGCATGGAGCGCGTGTACTACGGCGACGAGCCGGAAAATGCCGGCGCGCCCTCGAACGGGAGCCATGACGACCATCGGCTGGCAGGGGGTTCTCAATACCCCGCTGACGGAGCCGGGCCAGAGCGCCTCGGCTGACCTGACCATTCCCGGCGGGAGCGCTCCCGGCGGGGCCTCCTCTGCCGCCCCGGCCACCGCCGCCAGCCTGTACGACCAGGGCAGGGAGGGCCTGGCCTCGGGCAAGCTCTCCCGCACCGGCTCCCCCCTGGCCCTGGCCCTGGACGGGGCCCTGCGCCGCCTGTCCGAGCGCATCGGGGCCTTCTCCTGGCCCTCCGGCGGGCTCACCTTCGACGACTCCCGCCTTGCGGGCGTGCCCGACGCCCGGCGCGGGGAGCTCTCCGTGCGCTTCCAGACGCCCGGCAGCGTAATCCAGGAGGACAAACTCCTCTCGCGCGGGTTCGACGCCGGCGCCGCCACCAGCCTGGCCGCCGGAACCTACGGCCTGGCCCTGGGCCTGGGCGACGGGGTCGCCTACCCGGCCACGGACGCCCTGTCCGTGACCATCGGCAGCGGCTGGACCAACGGCCAGGTGCTGGACGCCGTGGCCGACGCCGTGAACCAGTCCGGCCTGGGGGTGGAGGCCCGGGTGCTCTCCCAGACCGGCACGGGCATCCTGGCCCCGGACCTGGTGCAGACCGGGAGCTTTCTCGCCCTTTCCGTGAACAACGCCAGCGCCAGCCAGAGCGCGTCTCTCGCCGACACCTCCGGCCACTTGGCCGCCTGGCTGGACCTGGCCGCCCCTTCCGCCCCGGCCCAGCCCGCCACCCTGGGCACGCACCAGGTCTCCAGCCTCTCCGTGGCCCGGCCCAGCACCTTCCGCACCCGCGCCTACGACCCCGAGGCCACCACCACCCTCACCCCCGGCACCTACACCGTGGCCTACGCCGCCGGGCCCTCCTCCGGCAGCGCCTACTCCGGCGAGGTCAGCATCACCGTGGCCGCGGGCGACACCTGGGGCGAGGTGCTGCAGCACATGGCCAACGTGTTCGGCTCGGCCAGCCCGGCCATGTCCGCGCAGCTGGTGCCCGCCAAGCGCGTGTGGACCTCGAGCGACGGGGAGTACAACGAGCTGGTGGACGGCCAGGCCGTGGAGATCAGCGCCCGGGACCCCAAGATCGGCTGGCGGCTGTCGCTCTCCGGGTCGGACGCGGCCTCCGTGGACATGCTGGAGGAGCTGGGTCTCAACGCCACGGCCCAGCCCGGCAGCGACGGGGTCATGCGCATCAACGGCCAGGACGAGACGCGAGCGAACAACACCTTCACCACGGACCGGGGCCGTGTCGTGCTCTCCGCCTCGGCCACCTTCGGCGACGTGACCCCCGTGGGCGTCAGCGAGCCCTACGAGCGCCTGGCCGAGACCCTCACCGACGTGGTGAACGCGTACAACGACCTGCGCGGGCTCATGCTGGGCAACGAAGACATTCTGCGCCCCGGCCAGGGCAGCGGCGGCGAGGGCAACAACTGGCGCGTCGGCGCGGAAGTGAGCCTGCCCGAGGCCTGGCGCGCGCCCATCGCCTCGCGCCGGGGCGAGCTGGTGGACATCGGGCTTTTGGAAACCGGGCGCGACAGGATGCTCTGGCTCTCGGCCCAGGGGTTCCTGAAGGCGCTCATCGAGCGGCCGGACACGGTGCGCTCCGCCCTGCTGGGCGGTGGCGCGGCGGACGGGTCG
Organism: uncultured Desulfocurvus sp.; assembly: GCA_964502805.1. Classification (GTDB taxonomy): domain Bacteria; phylum Desulfobacterota; class Desulfovibrionia; order Desulfovibrionales; family Desulfovibrionaceae; genus Humidesulfovibrio. Next base: position 17,248 of record CAZCYB010000041.1, on the reverse strand, counting down.
GGGCAGGGCCTGCTGCCCGACCTGCTGGGCAAGGCCCGGCACGCGCTGGAGGCCGGGACCGAGGCCATGCTGCGGGGGCCGGAGAGCTTCGGCGAGCGCGACCCCATGCGCAAAAAGCCCGGCCTGCGCACGGAAATCGAGGTGGAAAAGGCCAACCAGCTCTTGGACCTCTACGACGCCAGCGACGCGAAATTGCAGGACCTGCTGACCTCTACCGGCGGGGGGGCACTGTTGCGCCGCAGGGGCTGATGCGCCGCGCCCGCGCCTGGGGATGTTGCGCCGGGGCCGAAGCAGGGCCGGAGAAGGTTGCGGCACGGCATACGCAGGGCCCGAATTATTTTCGTGCCGGGGCGAGATTTTTGGCTTTTCGCCCTTGCTGTTTTCATTTGCCTGAGATATGGGCGGCATAGGTCAGTGGCATGCTTGGAGCGTCGCGCGAGGCGAAAGGAATGCATTTCGGGTGACGGGACAAGGCGGGTATCTTTCGTTTTTCACCAGGAGTGGGAAGAGATGAAGTCCATTTACGTTGGCAATCTGCCTTTCAGCGCCAAGGAAGACGAGATTCGTGACCTGTTCGCCGCCTACGGCGAAGTCCAGGCGGTGAAGTTCATCATGGACCGCGAGACGGGCCGCTTCCGCGGCTTCGGCTTTGTGGAGATGGACGACGCCGGAACCGCCAAGGCCATCGAGGCCCTGGACGGCAAGGACTACGGCGGCCGCACCCTGCGCGTGAACGAGGCCAAGGAGCGCGCCCCCCGCCCGCCCCGCCGCTACTAGAACCGAGTTGGAACACAAAAGCCCCCCGCGCCAAGATGGTGTGGGGGGCTTTGTTTTGGGCGGGACCATCGCCTAGCCGATACGGCGGCATTGAAACCCTGTGGCGGGTGGTGTAGCGGTGGCGGAGAGTCTTGCCGCGCGGCCCTGTTCAAGGACGCCATCTGGCTGCTGACGCAGTCGCCGGAGTACAAGTACATGTTCCTGGCGGACCTGGATTGGGCGATCATACCGCCGTACCAGTTGAACCAGTACCGCCTTTTCTACAAGGGCGACACGCCCATGGCCATTGTGTGCTGGGCGCAGGTGAACGACGAGGTGCTGGCGCGGCTGAAGAAGCTGGGCACGCGCATCCGCACTCGAGAGTGGAATTGTGGGGAGCATGTCATCGTCATGGCTGTTGTCGCGCCCTTTGGCGGCGGGGAGCAGGTGCTGAAGGAAGTGAGGATGACGGTGTTTGCGGGGAAGGAAGTGCATACGTTGCGGGAGGTGACGGGGAGCGGTCGCAAATGTTAGCGAAAAGACGTGGCTCATATTGAGCAGCAACATCGAAAGATAGCTAGCGAAGCTGACGCGGCGAACACAAATATTACGCCTACACGACGCTGTAACAGTTACTTTGATTGCAAAAACATGATGCTCTTGTGCGGCAAATCAAAATGTGCAGGCAATATATAGAAATGGCACATGCAATGACTGAGCAATAATTGTGTATCATTTCAAGTATGTTGTGACGATGAAACAATGGAGTTGACCAATGAGAAAAATATTAAAAATTTTTGCAGTTGTAACTACGCTATCACTTATCTATTGGCTGGCGTCTGTTGTTATGATACACATAAATTACAGCATAAACGATCGGGTTGAGTTAATTAATATGTACCCAAGTGCTATCAAAAAGGCAATACTGCTAGAAACAAAATATAATACATATGAATGAATGCATGCATACTCTCAGGATTACAGCAATTGCACAGACGAACAGATTAAGACGAATAATATATGCTCATGCAATATCGCAGCGGCCACCATGGCAGTAAGTGACTATAACAATATTTTAAATTTTTTAAATTTGCTGTATGCTGGCATGGCTCTTACATATGAAGGTATGCACGGTGAAGTCGTCGTTGGAGTGAATGACGAAATATTGATGAGTGAGCACTTGAAGGCGATAGTTGTGGACGCCATTCGAAATCCTTCTCGCTATATACACATAATCCATAATGAACGTTTCAAATCAATAGGTGAGACTGAAGTTAACGAGCAAGACTTTAAGCCATCTATTGCGTATCGAAATCTTCGAAGTGGGCAGCGCTTTGTCATTACACTTGTACCGCTTAGCAAATTTAGATTTGTTGTAAAGCAACCTGTAAGCGGCGAACGGATAACTGTGCACCCCAAGGAGAACTAGCATGGCAACGGCATATATGCGGTTTCACGTTGACCCTACAGGGGCCAGTGGTCATTTTATTGTTGAGTTGGGTGACGGACATGGCCGTGTTAGCTATTCCGGAGTACACACAATTGCTTCAGAGTCTGAGCCAGTCAAGAAACTATCCTATGCGTTTGCAAACGTTTCTGGTGATGGTATTGTGAGGGACGACGAAGTATTTTTTGCTGAAAAACAGAATGTTCTGATCTCTTCGATGAAGCTTCCTCTGAGCTATCCAGAATACAAAGTGCGACATGATTACACGAAGAAAATGATTGCAATTTGGGCGGGCGCACTTGATTATCAGGCTGTGCCTAAATACATCTTCGGAGTTGAAAGCGCACAGAATTGTGTTAAATACGGTCAATACTTACTAAACTACAGACAAGGGTATGACGGTACTATTTTTTTCAGGCACGCTACTCCTCGGCGATTTGTTTTCTGCTGAACAGCTTGACAGCATAGCCAAGAAATAATTGGTTGGAAGCGTTAGTATCCTTCCTGACTATTGTAGATATGTAAGCTTGCCCGAGAAATACACCATTGATGATGGTGGATATTACACCGATTATTCTTTTCTTCCTCAATCGCTTTACTATTCAAAAATACCTGACTTATCTACACGTTACACGACTGGCGGTTGGGCACATGGCAAAATGTCTGGAGATGGGACTGGCAACACTGCAATCGTTAGATCAATGAGCCAACTGCTTAGCAGCACACCAGCTTGGCAAGCAAATCAATCGGCTGACGGCGTCATTGTTGAAAATGAAGGCAACCAATACTATAAAGTTGTAAGTGGTGACACAATCTCTGTCGTTGAGAAACGCTTTGGTCGGACTCGTGAAGAGATTTATGCCATGAACCCCGACCTGCAAAGAAGAACTTCCGCTGACGGCAAAACGATATACATATACGTTGGCGAACATATTAAGGTCGGAGAAGCCAACAGTGTTACGTTTGTGTCTAGCTATGAATACGCCAGCATCAGCGCCATGTATGGCCTCGACGCCGACGACACATCCGGCCTCGGCGTCGTCCCCACGGAGGTATACGAGGACTGGAAGCTCAGCAAACGGGTATCCGCGTTCAATTTTTTCGGCCAGGACGCCATCAAGGAACTTACGACGTTTTCCCTCACCGCAGGCACGAAGGGCACAGCCCTCGACATTTCCAGGGCATTTGAAAGCCTTGGGCTGACCAGCGGCATGCAGCCCGCTACGTTGCCCAGCCTGTCCATGTTCACACTGACCAACTACACTGGCCCCGGCTCGAACTTGCAGTACCCGCTGGGCAACAGCTATTCCGCTTACAATCCCCGCAATTACGACAAGGCGTTTGAGGCCTACAACGCCGCTCTCGTCACCGACACCCCGCCTAATTACTTCGACTCCATCGTCGCCGGGGCCAACACCCTGTTGACCGGCACCTCGTTCGACATCGCCGGGACTAGCGTGAGCATTCGCCCAGTTACAAACAGCGGAACTATCAATTCGATAGGCGTAAGCATGGGCGTCCCAACCAGCTGGGGCTGCCCCATCGGCATAGACCTTGGCAACGACTCCCAGGCTTTGGCCAGGGACGCCTTAAGCCTCAAGTCCATGTTCAGCTCCACGGCGTTTTTCGACATGGACGGCGACGGCTACCGCGAGCGCACGGCCTGGGTGGGGCCGGAGGACGGCCTGCTGGTCATCGACCTGGATGGCGACGGCGTCATCGACCAGGCCAAGGAGGTCTCCTTCAAGCTCTGGAGCGCGGAGGCCAAAGCCGCCTAACCCTCTGGGCGATCAGAGCCCCTACTCCCCCCACAGCCTCACGCACAGCTCCTCCAGCATCCCCAGCATCTCCCCGCAGACACAGTTCAGGGCCGGGGACGTGCCGAAGAGCGCGCGGCGCGTCTCGCGCAGGCCGGTGGCCCCTACGCGGGCAGCAGCTTCAGCCCGGCAATGCCCAGGGCGATGAGCCCGATGCAGGCAAGGCGCAGGGCCCCGGCGGGCTCGCCCAGCACCAGCATGCCCCAGGCCGCCGCACCCAGGGTGCCGATGCCCGTCCACACCGCGTAGGCAGCGGAGATGGGCAGGTGGCGCACGGCCAGGCCAAGCAGGCCCATGCTGGCGATCATGGAAAACGCGACGAAGAGCGACGGGACAAGCCGGGTGAAGCCCTCGGTGTGCTTGAGCCCCACGGCCCAGGCCACCTCGAACAGCCCGGCCACGAACAGGTACAGCCAGGACATGGCGGAATTTCCTCTGGATTCTGCGGGGTCGTCCCCGTGGATGGGTGGCCGTGGCGGGTCGTCCCGGGGGCCGGAATCAGGCGTCGCAATCAGGCGGTGGAGGGCAATTAGGGCAAGGCGGGGCCGGGGTCAAGGGGCTGGGCGGGCGGCGGGCCCGACGGGTCAGGCCCCTTCAGCCCACAGCCTCCCGCACAGCTCCTCCAGCACCCCCAGCATCTCCCCGCACACCCCGCCCAGGGCCGGGGGCGTGCCGAAGAGCGCCCGGCGCGTCTCGCGCAGGCCGGTGGCGAACATCTCGTCCGGGCCGGGCTCGCCGCTTAAGTGCGAGGGCGCGTGGGCTGTCTGGCGCACGGTCATGTCCAGGCGCTCCGCCAAGAGCAGGCCCGAGAGCCCGGCCTCGAACAGCTCCGCCAGGCGGGCGAAGTCCCGGGAATGCGCGGCCCAGTATTCCTCGGCCCGGGGCGTGGGCGCGGCGCTGAGCGCCTCGCAGATGAGCGCGTACAGGCTGTTGATGCCCGGCCCCGGCAGCCCGCGCCGCCAGCCCAGAAGCCAGGGGTTGCGCCAGAACAGCAGCAGGTGGCTCTCGCCCACGGCCACGGCGCGCTCCACGGCGGCCTTGGCGGCCAGCAGCGCGGGGTCGGGCCAGCGCGTGTCGTCCTGGCCCACCCGCCAGGGCGGGATGCTGGCGCGGGCGCACTCCCCGCCGCCCAGTTCCGAGAGGATTGCCGCCAGCCAGGCGTTGGCCTGGGGGCTGTCCGGCGTTTCCAGGTGCGGGTAGGAGAGCGCGTAGCGACCCGCGCCATACCTCCCGGAGATCACCGCCGGGCGCCCGGCCAGGAAGTCCGGGCGGATCTGCAGGCCGTAGAGGCTCTGCCAGTCGCGCAGGGTCTCCTCGGGCAGCAGGGAAAGCTTCAGGTCCGCCACCCAGAAGTCCGGCCCCAGCCCGGCGTAGCGCGCCAGGATGTCCACGCCTTCCGCTTTGCCGGGCGCGAACTGCGCGGGCCACCAGACCTGGGCCGTGATTTGAGCGCCGTCTGGTTTATCATCTGAGCGGGCCAGCACCACGTCGCCGGAGAGGAAATGCTGCAGCCGCCCGGCAAAGCCCATGCGGCCCCAGGGGCACAGGCCAAGGCTCTCGCCCGGCCTGGGGCTGGTGAGCGCCAGGCCCGCGCCGCCGCAGAAGCCCAGGTAGCCGCCGCCCCCGGCCACAAAGGCGCGGATGGCGTCCATGCCCGCTGGGCCCAGGCGCAGCGCCCGGCCCCTGGCCCAGCCGCCGGGCACCACCAGTACGCCAGACTTGCCAGCGAGCGCTCCCTCGGCTATGTCATGGGCGCGTAAAATCTGGTGAGAAGTGCCCAGCGCCCGCAGGGCGCGCAGCACCAGCACCCCCCACAGGTGCGATTCATCCCACAAGACGAAAACGCGCGCCATTGTACGCTCCCAAGGTTTCCGGGCACCCTACCCGCGCCCGGCCACCCTGGCAATCCCCCCCTCGTGGGGAAACGGAGCAGAAGGCGCGCGACACTCTCAAGGAGTCCACAATGTCCGACGCCACACTGCCGAAAGGCTACGAGCCCGCCGACGTGGAAGCCCGCTGGGGCAAGCACTGGGAAGACAGCAAGACCTTCACGCCCGATCCCCAGGACGTGCTTTCGGGCAAGAAGGAGCCCTACTCCATCGTCATCCCGCCGCCCAACGTCACCGGCGCGCTGCACATGGGCCATGCGCTGAACCTGACGCTGCAGGACATCCTCTGCCGCTTCATGCGCCAGCAGGGCAAGAGCGTGCTCTGGGTGCCCGGCACGGACCACGCGGGCATAGCCACCCAGAACGTGGTGGAGCGCCAGCTCAAGAAGGAAGGCAAGAAGCGCGACGACCTGGGCCGCGAGGCCTTCATCGACCGCGTGTGGGACTGGAAGAAGGAGTACGGCGACCGCATCCTGAACCAGATCCGCCGCATGGGCGCGTCCGTGGACTGGACGAGCGAGCGCTTCACCCTGGACGAGGGCTGCTCCAAGGCCGTGCGCGAGGTCTTCGTGCGCCTGTACGGCGAGGGGCTCATCTACAAGGGCAACTACATCGTCAACTGGTGCAACCGCTGCCACACGGCGCTTGCCGACGACGAGGTGGAGCACGCGCCCAAGAAGGGCAAGCTCTACCGCATCAAATACCCCCTGGCCGACGGCTCTGGTGATTTGATCGTGGCCACCACCCGGCCCGAGACCATGCTGGGCGACGTGGCCGTGGCCGTGCACCCCGAGGACGAGCGCTACACCCACGCGGTGGGCAAGAAGGTCCTGCTGCCCCTGGTGGGGCGCGAGATTCCCGTCATCGCCGACGCCTACGTGGACCGCGAGTTCGGCACCGGCTGCCTCAAGATCACCCCGGCGCATGACATGAACGACTGGGCCCTGGCGCGCACCCACAACCTCGAGGTCATCCCGGTCATCGACGACAAGGGCGACATGAACGAGAACGCGCCCGAGGCCTACCGGGGCCTGCCCAAGACCGCCTGCCGCGATAAGGTCGTGGAAGACCTGGAGGCGGCGGGCCTGCTGGTGGACATCGCCGAGCACGACCACAGCGTGGGCGAGTGCTACCGCTGCAAGAGCGTCATCGAGCCCCACGTGAGCGAGCAGTGGTTCGTGAAAGTCGGGCCCCTGGCCAAGGCCGCGCGCGAGGCCGTGCCCGCGAGCACGCAGATCTTTCCCGCCCAGTGGGAGAAGACCTACTACGAGTGGCTGGACAACATCCGCGACTGGTGCATCAGCCGCCAGATCTGGTGGGGCCACCGCATCCCGGCCTGGACCTGCCAGGCCTGCGGCGAGCTCATCGTGCAGACCGAGGACCCGGCGAATTGTCCGAAGTGCGGCGGCGCGCTGACCCAGGAAGAAGACGTGCTGGACACCTGGTTCAGCAGCGCCCTGTGGCCCTTCAGCACCATGGGCTGGCCCGGCGACGGGAAGGGCAAGACCGACAAGCTGGCGGCCTACTACCCCACCAGCTGCCTGGTCACGGGCTTCGACATCCTGTTCTTCTGGGTGGCGCGCATGATGATGATGGGCATCCACTTCCAGAGCCAAGTGCCCTTCCACCACGTGTACATCCACGCCCTGGTGCGCGACGAGCAGGGCAAGAAGATGAGCAAGTCCACGGGCAACGTCATCGACCCGCTGGAGATGATCGCCAAGTACGGCACGGACTCCCTGCGCTTCACCCTCACGGCCTTCGCCGCCATGGGCCGCGACATCAAGCTCTCGGAAAAGCGCATCGAGGGCTACCGGCACTTCGTGAACAAGATCTGGAACAGCGCGCGCTTCGCGCTCATGAACATGCCCGAGGACGGCGCGGCGCCGCAGGCCAGGCTTTCCGACGCCACGGGCCTGGCCAACGCCTGGATCCTGCACCGCCTGGAGGAAGTGAAGGACGAGGTGGAGAGCGCCACGCTGGAATACCGCTTCAACGACATCGCCCAGGGCCTGTACAAGTTCATCTGGAACGAGTTCTGCGACTGGTACGTGGAGATGGCCAAGGGCGACCTGTACGGCCAGGACGAGGCCCAGAAGGACGCCACCCGCCAGGTGCTCCTCACCGTGCTCTCCGAGACCATGGTGCTGCTGCATCCGGTGATGCCCTTCGTGACCCAGGAGATCTGGAACGCCCTGCCGGGCATTGAGAACAAGGACATCGCCACCGTGCCCTTCCCGGCGCGCAGGCCCGAATGCCGCAACGACCAGGCCGCCCGCGACATGGCCTTCTTCCAGGGCGTCGTCGGGGCCACCCGGGCCATCCGCACGGAGCTGTGCATCGACCCGGCCAAAAAGCTCTCGCTGATCATCGACACCGAGTCCGGTGGCGAGAACGCCCTGCGCGTGCTCTCGGACAACGTGCTGCTCATCCAGCAGCTGGCCCGCATCGAGAGCGCGGACATCGGCCCCGGCAAGACCGGCCCCCGCGCCAGCGGCACCGCCGTGGTGGAGGGCAGCCGCATCTTCGTGCCGCTGAAGGGCCTGGTGGACTTCACCGCCGAGGTGGCCCGGCTGGACAAGGAGCTGGGCAAGCTGGACAAGCAGCTCACGGCCCTCACGGGCAAACTCAGCGCCCCCGGGTTCGCCAACAACGCCCCCGCGGACATCGTGGCCGCCGAGAACGAGAAGCTGGCCAACCTCAAGGACGCCCGGGCCAAGCTCTCCGAGCTGCAGGAGCGGCTGAAGTCCGCCCTGGCCGAGGGCTAGGACCGCACACCCAAGGAGAACGCCCGTGTCCGACGTGATCATCCGCCCCTGCACCGTGGCCGACGAGCCGCGCATGAACGCCATCATCAACGACGCGGCACAGGCGTACAAGGGCGTCATCCCGGCGGACCGCTGGCACGAGCCCTACATGCCGCTTGCGGAGATGCAGAGCGAGATCTCGGCGGGCGTGCGCTTCTGGGGTGCCGAGGTCGACGGCGAACTCGTGGGCGTCATGGGCATCCAGGATGTTGAGAACGACAACCCGGATGGAATCGGCCCGGTGACGCTCATACGCCATGCCTACGTACGTACCACGCAGCGCGGCAGGGGTATCGGAGGGGCGCTGCTTGCGCACCTGCGGGGCATCGCCGCCCGGCCCATGCTCATGGGCACCTGGGCCGCCGCAACCTGGGCCATCGGCTTCTACCGCAAGCACGGCTTCGCCTTGACCTCGCACGCGGAAAAGGAAAGACTCCTGCGCGTCTACTGGAACATCCCGGAGCGCCAGGTGGAAACCAGCGTGGTGCTGGCCGACGAACGGGCCATGGGCCTGATCCGCCGCAAGGTGAGCGCCAAGGACGAGTTCGCGGCCATCCAGGACTATTGGAGCCCCCGCGTGGTGGGGGAGCTCAATGGCCAGCTGGTGAAGTTCGTGCGCCTCAAGGGCGAGTTCCAGTGGCACCGCCACGCCCAGGAGGACGAGATGTTCTGGGTGCTGGAGGGCGAGCTGACCATCAGGCTCAGGGACCGCGACGTGGTGCTCGGGCCCGATGAATTCTACGTGATTCCGCGCGGGGTGGAGCACAAGCCCGTGTGCGAACAGGAATGCCGCGTCATGCTCTTCGAGCCCGCGGCCACCAAACAATACGGCGACCAGGAGTAGTTCATGTCCATCGTCTACCTCATCGGCGCGGGCCCCGGCGACCCCGGCCTCTTGACCGTCAAGGCCAAGCACCTCATCGAGACCTGCGACGTGGTGGTGTACGACTACCTGGCCAACAAGGACTTCCTGGCCTATGCACGCCCGGACGCCGAGATCATCTACGTGGGCAAGAAGGGCGGCGACCACACCCTGCCCCAGGACCAGATCAACCAGCTCATCATCGACAAGGCGCGCGAGGGCAAGAGCGTGGCCCGCCTGAAGGGCGGCGACCCCTACGTGTTCGGGCGCGGCGGCGAGGAGGCCGAGGAACTGGTGGAGGCGGGCATCGAATTCGAGGTCGTGCCCGGCGTCACCGCCGGCGTGGCCGCCCCGGCCTACGCGGGCATCCCGGTCACCCACCGCGACCACACCACTTCCGTCTGCTTCATCACCGGCCACGAGGACCCGACGAAAGAGGAGACCGGCCACAACTGGGAGGTCTACGCCAAGAGCACCAGCACCCTGGTGTTCTACATGGGGGTCAAGAACCTGCCCATGATCGCGGGCAACCTCATGGCCGGGGGCCGCGACCCCCAGACCCCGGTGGCCCTGGTGCGCTGGGGCACGCGCTGCAACCAGGAGTCCATGGTCAGCACCCTGGAGAACGTGGCCGCCGACGCCGAGAAGCGCAAGTTCGCCGCGCCCAGCATCATCATCGTGGGCGGGGTGTGCAGCCTGGCGGACAAGCTCTCCTGGTTCGAGAAGAAGCCCCTGCTGGGCCGCGGCGTGGTGGTCACCCGCGCCCGCGAGCAGGCCAGCGACCTGGCGGACCTCTTGAAGCACATGGGCGCCTGCGTGTTCGAGTTCCCCACCATCAGCGTGGAGCCCCTGGACGACTACGACGAGGTGGAGCAGGCCATCCTGGCCCTGGGCCTGGTGGACTGGCTCGTCTTCACCTCGGTGAACGGCGTGAAGCATTTCTGGACCCAGCTGAACGAGATCGGCCTGGACAGCCGGGCCCTGGGCGGCATCAGCGTGGCGGCCATCGGCCCGGCCACGGCGGACGAGCTGAAGGCGCGCGGCGTCAACCCGGACTTCGTGCCCGCCAAGTACGTGGCCGAGGAGGTGGTTTCGGGCCTGCTCGGCCTGGGCATCGCGGGCAAGAGCGTGCTCATTCCCCGCGCCAAGGTGGCCCGCGAGGTGCTGCCCGAGGAGCTGGCCAAGGCCGGGTGCAAGGTGCGCATCCTGCCCGTGTACGAGACCCGGCTGACCCAGCAGGACCCCGCCGAGATCGTGGAGGCCCTGGAAAAGGGCAAGATCCAGGCGCTCACCTTCACCAGCTCCAGCACGGTGGAGAACTTCTTCACCCTGCTCTCCCCGGACACCCTGCGCAACTACCCGGACGTGAAGATCGCCTGCATCGGGCCCGTCACGGCCAAGACGCTCTCGCGCTACGGCTTCGCCCCGCACATCCAGCCCGAGGACTACACCATCCCCGGCCTGGCTGCGGCCCTGGCGCAGGGCCTGTAGCGGCGGCCCGCCAGCGCAGCGCTCACGGGGCGCCGGGTCCGGCCCAGACGCCGGGCCCGGCGCCCTTGCCTTGTCGCGCTGGGCGCGCGGAAAGGGAGAGGGCCGCGCTTTTCAAACAAAAATCGCTCCCCCCGCCGTTGACATCCCGCCCCGCCTGCTTATCTTCCCCTCGCCGCGCCCAATTTCGCCCCGGCGCAGGCTGCATCAGGCCATCGCAGCCAGGGCCATGCGGCACCAAATCCACACATTCTGTTCAGGAGGAGTTCTTAATGAAGCTCAAGCCCTTGCACGATCGCGTCATCATCAAGCGCCTGCCCGAGGAAGAAAAGACCGCCGGCGGCATCATCATCCCCGACAGCGCCAAGGAGCGCCCCATGCGCGGCACCGTGGTGGCCGCCGGTCCCGGCTCGGAGAAGGTGAAAATGCAGGTGAAGAAGGGCGACGTGGTGCTCTTTGCCAAGTACGCGGGCACCGAGTTCAAGATGGATGGCGAGGAATGCGTCATCATGCGCCAGGAAGAGATCCTGGCCGTCATCGAGAAATAACCGGCCTGAGCGCCGACACTTCCCCACAAGAGGAGAGAGAAGAACATGGCCAAGACCATCCGCTTTGACGAAACCGCCCGCGCGGGCCTGAAGATCGGCGTGGACAAGCTCGCCGACGCCGTGAAAGTCACCCTGGGCCCCAAGGGCCGCAACGTCGTCATCCAGAAGTCCTGGGGCGCCCCGACCATCACCAAGGACGGCGTCACCGTGGCCAAGGAGATCGACCTGGAGGACAAGTTCGAGAACATGGGCGCCCAGATGGTCAAGGAGGTCGCCTCCAAGACCAACGACGTGGCGGGCGACGGCACCACCACCGCCACCGTGCTGGCCCAGATCATCTTCTCCGAGGGCCTGAAGCTGGTGGCCGCCGGGCGCAACCCCATGAGCGTGAAGCGCGGCATCGACAAGGCCGTTGAGGCCGTGGTGGCCGAGCTGGGCAAGAGCGCCAAGTTCACCAAGGACCGCAAGGAGATCGCCCAGGTGGGCACCATCTCCGCCAACAACGACCAGACCATCGGCGACATCCTGGCCGAGGCCATGAGCAGGGTCGGCAAGGAAGGCGTCATCACCGTCGAGGAAGCCAAGAGCATGGAGACCGTGCTCGACGTGGTCGAGGGCATGCAGTTCGACCGCGGCTACCTCTCGCCCTACTTCGTCACCAACGCCGAGAAGATGACCTGCGAGTTCGACGACGCCCTGCTGCTGATCTCCGAGAAGAAGGTCAGCAACATGAAGGAACTGCTGCCCGTGCTGGAGCAGGTGGTCAAGATGAGCCGCCCGCTCATGATCATCGCCGAGGACGTGGACGGCGAGGCCCTGGCCACCCTGGTGGTGAACAAGCTGCGCGGCACCCTCAAGGTCTGCGCCATCAAGGCCCCGGGCTTCGGCGACCGCCGCAAGGCCATGCTGCAGGACATCGCCGTGCTGACCGGCGCCCGCGTGGTTTCCGACGACATCGGCCTGGCCCTGGACAAGGTCACCGTGGCCGAGCTGGGCAGCGCCAAGCGCGTCACCGTGGACAAGGAGAAGACCACCATCGTCGACGGCGCGGGCAAGAAGGACGAGATCAAGGCCCGCGTGAAGCAGATCGAGGGCGAGATCAGCACCACCACCTCCAGCTACGACAAGGAAAAGCTCCAGGAGCGCCTGGCCAAGATCATCGGCGGCGTGGCCGTCATCAAGGTCGGCGCCGCCACCGAGGTGGAGATGAAGGAGAAGAAGGCCCGCGTGGAGGACGCCCTCAACGCCACCCGCGCGGCCGTGGAAGAGGGCATCGTGCCCGGCGGCGGCACCGCCCTGGTGCGCGCCTCCAAGGTGCTCGACTCCCTGAAGACCTCCGACGACGACGAGGCCGCGGGCATCATCGTGGTCCGCCGCGCCGCCGAGGAGCCCCTGCGCATGATCGCCGCCAACGCGGGCTTCGAGGGCTCCGTGGTGGTGGAGAAGGTCCGCGCGGGCAAGGCCGGGTTCGGCTTCAACGCCGCCACCGGCGAGTACGCCGACCTGGTGGCCGCCGGCGTCATCGACCCCAAGAAGGTGACCCGCGTGGCCCTGCAGAACGCCGCCTCCGTGGCCAGCCTGCTCCTCACCACCGAGTGCGCCGTGGCCGAGAAGGCCGAGGAAAAGGACGAGAAGAAGTAGTCTTGTCCCGGTTCAAGCATTCCCAAGGCCGGGCCCGCAAGGGTCCGGCCTTTTTCTTCGCCCGCGGGGCGGGAGGGCTAAAGCCGGGGCCCAGGGGGTCCGATACGTATGTGACCGCCGCATGTTCCGGCGGCAAAGGCTCCGGTCGTCGAGGGAGGGGACCGGGGCCTTTTCGCGTCCGCCGCCCGCCGGGCCGTTGCCCCTGCGCAATCGCCGTCCTTGCCCCCGGCCAGCGGATTGGATAGTGGTGCGGAGTCTCCCGCACCGCCACCCGAGGTCCACGCCCATGACCGCCGCCGGTACCGCGCGCACGCGCCGCCTCCACACGCTGCTCACCTTCGCCCTCGCCGCGGCGGTGCTGGGGCTGATCTGGTGGCACGCCGCGGCCAGCATCCAGCAGATGCGCCAGCGCGCCCTGAACGGCTGGGCCGCCCGCCAGGCGGACTTCATCGAGCTTGTGGCCGCCGAGGCCGAGTCCGACTTCACCGCCGGGCTGGAGCAGGGCCAGAGCCAGGAGCGGCTCACCGCCATCTTCCTGCACAAGCTCCGCCAGCTCCGGCCCCTGGAGGGCCTGGGCAGGCTCTTCGTCTGGTCGCGCCAGGGCCCGGTGTTCGACAGCCGCTTCGACCGCCTGCACCACAAGGACCTGGGGCACCTGCTGAGCCAGCAGTCCACCCACGGCGGCCAGAACCTGGGCATGCTGCTGCAGGCCGTGGCCGAGGGGGGCCGGGGCCGGGGCAGCTACCAGTGGCTGCCCTCCACCGGGCCGGAGCAGGTGAACTGGGAGTCCATCCGCCTGCCGGGAACGGTGTGGACCCTGTTCGTGGCCACGCCGGAGCACGCCGTGCTCGAAGCCACCCAGGCGCAGGGCCGCGTTCGCGGCACTATCCTGGTCTCGGCCCTGGCCAGCCTGTTCACCCTGGGCGCGGCCCTGGCCGTGCACCTGCTGCTGCGCCGCGTTCACAACAGCCAGCGGAAGGTCCTGGGCGCCCAGGCGGCCATGCGCAGCCTTGCCGACCAGCGCGCCAGGCTGGCCGCCCTGTTCGAATCGCTGCCGGTGCCCCACGCCGTGCTGGACCAGGGAGGCCGGGTGCTCAAGGCCAACCGTGCCTTCCGGCAGATGGTGCCCATGCCGCCCCATGCGGGGCTTCCCGGTCGCCATCTGGTGGAGCTGCCGGGCTTCGAGGCCGACGCCGCCGCCATCCTCGCGGCCATGGCCACCGGCCTGGCGGGCCCCGCCGGCCCGCTGGAGATTTCCCTGGCCAGCGCCCTGGGCCAGCAGCGCCGCTACGCCGTGCTGCTTCGCCCCTGCCCCGGACCCAGGCCGGGCCAGGCCCCGGGCGACGCCCTGGCCGACCTGCCCCTGGCGAGCATGACGCTTACGGACATCACCGAGCAGCGCCAGCTGGAGGCCCTGCTGGAGGAATCGCGCGCGCTGCTGGAGCACCGCGTCATGGAGCGCACGGAGGACCTCTCCCGCGCGGCGCGCAAGGTGGAGGACTCGCGCCGCAGGCTCCAGGCCCTGCTGGACAACATGCCGGACATCGCCTGGCTCAAGGACGTGAGCGGCCGCTACATCTCCGTCAACGTGCCCTTCGCCCAGAGCATCGGCCTTACCAGCCCGGCGGAGATCGCCGGGCGGCTGGACCAGGCCCTGCTTTCCCCGGAGGAGGCCCTGTTCACCCGCGAGGTGGACCTCACGGTCATCGGCACCCGCCAGCGCCACCGCGTGGAGCAGCCCTACAACGTGCCCGGCCTGGGCTCCCGCTGGCACGAGGTCATCCGCACGCCCATCTTCGACGAGACCGGGCTGGTGATCGGGGTGGTGGGCATCGCCCGCGACATGACCGAGCGCCGGCAGATGCTCGAGGAGCTCAAGGACTCGGAGGCCGAGCTCCGGCGGCTCAACGAGCTCCTGCTCTCCACCCAGGAGGAGGAGCGCACGCGCATCCGCCAGGAGCTGCACGACAGCGTGGGCCAGCTGCTGACAGGCATCAAGTGGGCCGTGGAGCGCGCCAAGCTGGCCCTGGGCAAGGGCAAGGCCGCCCAGAAGGCCCAGACCGCCCTGGCCGACGTGGTGCCCCTGGTGCAGAGCACCGAGGAGGAGCTCTCGCGCATCCTGCTGGCGCTCAGGCCCAAGGCCCTGGACGAACTGGGCCTGGAGGCCGCCGTGCAGTCCATGTGCCGGGAGTTCGCCCTGGGCAACCCGGGCATGCGCGTGGTCACGCGCATCGGGCTGGACGAGTCGCTGCTGGAGCCGGAGGTACGCACCGCGGCCTTCCGCATCCTGCAGGAGGCGCTGAGCAACGCCGGACGCCACAGCCGGGCCACCAAGGTCGTGGTCCGGCTGGGCATCCGCCAGGGCTGGCTGGTGCTGACGGTGGGAGACAACGGCCAGGGGTTCGACGCAACCGCGCCCTCCCCCGGCCTGGGGCTGCACAACTTCCAGAGCCGCGTGCGCTACGCAGGCGGCACCTGCGTGGTGCTCACCCGGCCCGGGTGCGGCACCATCCTGCGGGCCAAGCTGCCGACTACTGCTCGCCCTGCGTGAGCAGCCCGTTCTCCTGGGCGAACTCGCGCACTTGGTGCACGTTGTGCAGGTCCAGCTTCTTCATGAAGTTGGCGCGGTGCTTCTCCACCGTGCGGGTGGAGAGGAAGAGCTTGTCGGCGATGTCCTTGTTCTTCATGCCGCCCAGCACCATCTCCAGGATGTGCCGTTCGCGGGTGGTCAGAAGCTCCAGCGGCGCGCCCTGGGAGATGCGCTTGCCGCGCAGGTAGCCGTTGATCAGCGTGGCCGAGACCTCGGGGCTGACATAGGCCTCGCCCCGGCACACCGCGCGGATGGCCGTGAGCAGGTCGTCGGCGCTGGCGGCCTTGACCACGTAGCCGTCCACCCCGGAATCCAGGGCCGCGTGCAGGTACTCCTCGCCGCGGTGCGCGGTGAGCGCGATGATGCGCGCGCCGGGGAAGTCGCGCTTGATGCTCTTCACGGCCACCATGCCGTCCACGCCGGGCATGGAAAGGTCCATGAGCACGATGTCCGGCTTGAGTTCGGAATACAGGCGCATGGCCTCGCGGCCGTCCTGGGCCTCGCCCACCACGCAGCACATGCCCTGGGCCTCCAGATAGGCCTTGAGGCTCTGGCGCAGCAGGGCGTGGTCCTCAGCCAGCAGAATGCGAATCTTTTCTTCCATGGTCTTCGTACCCGCTTGAGGTTGGGAGGAATTGCCAGCGCAGGCTTTCCCACGCCAGGCATCCAATCAATACGCACCGCACAGTACGCAGTCAAGTGCGCACCCGCCTACGCCGAACTCCTGTAATCCTTCGCAGTTCTGCGCATCCGTTGACCGAACCATGCGTATTTGTTAGCAACGATAATGCGCAGCTTTTCCGCCTTTCTCTGCCTTTTTCTCCTCGCGCCGCCCTGCGCCGCCAGCGCCTGGGAATCCCGCACCAGGTCCGTGCACGACGGCGACTCCATCAACGTGGTCAACGCCGAAGGCGCGCTGGTCAACATCCGGCTCTACGGCATCGACGCGCCCGAAACCAGGCAGCCCTACGGCCAACAGGCCAAGAAGCGGCTCGGCAAGCTCGTGGCGCGCAAGCACGTCCGCATCGAGGTGCTGGACACCGACCGCTACGGCCGCAACGTGGCCCTGGTGCGCACCGCCGACGGCACCCTGGCCAACGAGGAGATGGTCCGCGCCGGGCTGGCCTGGGTCTACGATGAGTACTGCACACGGGATGACATCTGCCAGCCCCTGCGCACGGCCCAGGCCGAGGCGCGCACCGCCGGGCGCGGCCTGTGGGCCGACAGCGAACCCACACCGCCCTGGCAGTGGCGCAAACAGCACAAGACCGAGGAATGGTACGCCAAGCCCCTGCGTACCCTCAAAACCATCGCCAACAAGATCAAAGTCGTCATCCGCTGACGCGTGAGGGGGAAGAGGAAGCGGGGGGAGGGCGGGGGAACTTTTCGGTGAAAAGTTCCCC